>JAXMHJ010000058.1:0-32186 GCA_046346795.1 Kiritimatiellia bacterium | reverse complement strand
GCACGCGCAGGTCGTTGAAGGGCTTCCTGGTGGTGTTGAAGAGGTAGTAGGCGGTGGCGAGGTAGGGGTCGCGGCGGAGCAGGTTGGGGAACTTCTGCTTGTAGGTGTCGAGCTTGGGCAGGGGGATGGTGTTGGTGCGGTCGAGCTGGCCGGCGCGGAACATGCGCTCCTCGGTCTCGGCCTGCTTCACCGGGTAGAACTCGATGCCGGCCAGCTTGACGGCGGCGGCGTCCCAGTAGGCGGGGTTGGGCTTCACGCGGATGACCTCGTTGACCTTCCATTCCTCGAGCTGGAAGGGGCCGTTTCCGACGAACGATCCGGCGCGGGTCCAGCCGGTGTCGCGGTCGTCGATCTTGCCGTGCTCCAGGATGGTCGCCTTGTGCACGGGGAAGTAGCAGAAGTGGCTCTGCACCGAGAGGAAGTAGGCGGTGGGGGCCTCCAGGGTGATCTGCAGGACCTTGTCGCCCATGACCTTCACGCCGACGTCGGAGAAGTCGGTGATCCGCCCCTCGTTGAACGCCCGGGCGTTCTTGATGACGTGCAGCATGTACGCGTACTCCCCGGCGAGCCGGGGGGAGAGGATGCGCTCGAAGCTGAAGCGGAAGTCCTCGGCGGTGACCGGGTCGCCGTTGGACCAGCGGCCGTTTTCACGGAGGGTGAAGGTGTACACGGTCCCGTCGTCCGAGATCTCCCATTTCTCCGCGGCGCCGGGGATGGGCTGAAGCGTCTTCGGGTCCTCGGCGCAGAGGCCCTCCAGGAGGCTCATGAGGATGTTGTGCTCGATCACCCCGGAGACCAGGTGCGGGTCCAGCCCCTGGGGTTCGTCGCCGTTGCCGAGGCGGAGGACGTTGTCGTTCTTGGCCGGGGTGGGGACCTCGCCGTCCGCGAACGCGGGCGCGCCGGCGCCGACCGCCAGCACGGCGGGCAGGAGAAGGGACAACAGGGATGAACGCATGAAGGGGCTCCGGGGCGAAGTTTCGGGTTTCTTAAGAAGAAGTGGCGTCCGACACAAGGGAAACCAGCGGGGAGAGGGGAGGGAGCGGGGAGGGAGCGGGGAGCGAGGAGCGGGGAGCGGGAGGCAGGAAGAGAGGAGCAGGGAGTGCGGCTGCGGCAAATTGGAGGGGCGACTTGCACCGCCCGGGAACTGTAGAAGGGGGTTTATGAGGAAGGCTGGAAGGCTGGAAAAATCAGTCACCAAAAAACTGCTTGAACGCCTCTTTCATTAGATCGCCAACGGACTTCCCGCGTTCTTTGGCAAGTTTGTGTAGCTTCTCGAGAACGTCCTCGGGAATAAAGATCGGGCCGTCATCGGCAAAGCCTGTGGCGGTTTTCTTGGGGGGCTTGGGCGGCTTTCTCGGGCCAGAGGGTTCTGGCGTCGGCTCGGGAGCCGCTTTGTCCGGCTCGGCACTCATTTTCTGATCCTTTCAGGTTTTAAGAACACACACTCGACAAACCCGGCCACCGAAGCGGTGGCGCTCCGTGTCGTGTCGCTTCAGCGGGAAGGCCGGCGCCCCGAAACCTTTCCAGCCTTCCTCATGGAACCCATCCTCCATTTCTGAGTTCCTGAGTTCCGGATAAAACCGATTTCCGAGGCCTACTTCCGGTTGAGCAGGTCGTCGGCCTTCTGGACCAGGTCGGGGGAGGGATTGGCCTTTTTCACGGCCTCGGCCAGGCGTTTGGCGGAGCCGCGGTCGGGTTTCCAGAGGTTGTTGCCGAGGGAAAGGGCGCCCTGGGCGGCGCTGGCGCCGATCTCGGCGTCGGCCAGCAGCGGGATCAGCGCGTCGGCGGCGGAGCGGTGCGTCACGGCGGCGAGGGCCGAGACGGCCTGGGTCTTTTCCTGCGGGCGGGGCGCGGCCTTCAAGGCGGCCAGGGCGGCGGCGACACGGGCCTCGGGCGGCGCGGTCTCGGAGGTCTTGACCAGCCGGCAGACGCCCTGCAGGGCGAGCACCTTGAGCGCGGGCTTGGTGCCGGCGTCGGCGGCGATCTTGAGCAGCGGCTCCGCGCCCGGGAATTCGCGCCAGTTGCACAGCGCGCGGATCGCGCCTTCGCGCGAGGCCTCGTCGGCGGCCTGGGTGCAGCCCACCACGGCCTGGAGGCCCTCCGGACCGCCCACCAGGGCCATGACGTCCAGCAGGGCGGTCAGTTCGGCGCCCCTGGCGTCCTTCGCGCGGGCGGCCAGGGTGCCGCCGATCTTCGACTTGTCCTCGATGCGGCTGGAGACGGCCACCAGCGCGTCCTTGGCCCCGGCCTTGCCGGCGAGCACCAGGCTGACCAGTCCGTCGAGCGCGTCGGCCCCGCCCATGCGGGCGACGGCCTGCAGCGCGGCCTTGCCGACGTCGGCTCCGGCTTCCCCGGCGTAACCGAGCAGGGCGGGCACGGCGGAGGTGGCCATGCGCTGGCCGAGGGCGGTGATGGCGGCGGCGCGGAAGTCGCCCGCGGCGGCCTGCTTTTCGACGGCGGCCCCGGCGTCATCGCCCTTCAGGACGGCCAGGGCGGCGGCGGCCGCGGCCTTTTCGGGGTCGCTTCCTTTTGTCGCGGCCGCAAGCAGCACAGGCACGCTGTCCGCCCCGCCCACCCGGCCGAGGGCCTCCAGGGCGGCGATCCGCACGGATTCATCCGCGTCGGTCGCGCAGGCGAGCGCGGCCTTGCCGTCCTCGATCACGCGCAGGGCGTGGACCTTCGCGGTGGCGGGCAGCCCGGGCAGCGCGGCGGCCAGGGCGGCGGGGGTGGAGGCGTCGACGGCGGCCTTCTGCAGGCGGAGGTCGGGCCCGGCCAGGGCGGCCGCGACGACCCGGGCGGACCCGGCGGGGTCGGCCTTGGCGTAGAGGGCGAGCGCGGCGGCGCGGAGATGCGCGGGTTTGGCCTCCGCAAAGAGTTTGCCCGCGATGGCGGCGGTCTGGGCGGGATCGCGTTGCGCCGCAGAGAGCAGGCCTTCGGCGGCGGAGGCGGGCTGGGCGGCGAAGGAGGACCACAGGGCCGAGACGGCCGCCGGGGTGGCGATGGCGCCGAGGGCCTTGGCGGCGATGAGGCCGGTTTTCGGGTCCTGCAGCAGGGGCGCGATCAGGGGAACGGAAGTGGCGTCGCGTTTTTCGCCGAGGGCGAACGCGAGTCCGGTCTTCCAGGAGGCGTCCCCGCCCTTTTCCAAGGCGGCGCGCAGGCTGTCGGTCGCGGCGGGGTCGGGGTTCTTCTGGAGGGCGCGGCGGGCGCCTTCGCGCAGCTCGGCGTCGGGGCCGTTGAGCAGCGCGGTGAGCGCGGGCACGGCCTCGCCGCGGCCCATGTGCTCGAGCTGGCGGACGAGCCAGACGCGGGCGGGTTGCGCGACGGCGGCGTCGGAGGCCCGGGCGGCGAACGCGGCGGCGATCTCGGCGCGGCGGGCGTCGTTGCCGGGGGCGGAGGCCGTGGCCGCCAGGTTGAGAATCTGCATCTGGGCGTCGTAGCGGCTGCCGACGTCGGCGGCGCCGAGGCGCGTGACGAGTTCGTCGAGCGGGGCGGTGACGGGCACCGGCATGGCGTTCTTCTGGGCGTGCGCGGCGGGCAGGAGGACCGCGGAGAGGGAGAGGGAGAGGAGGAGGTGTTTCATGGTGGGGGTGTCCGCGGGTCAGATGTAGTTGTAGGGGGCGCGGCGGGGGCGGTCGAGCCAGCGGGAGGCCTCGGGGTCGCCGAGGATCTCCTCCTTCGCCGGGTCCCATTTCAGCGAGCGGTTGAGGCGCTGGGCGATGGCGTTGAGGTGGCAGATGGTGGCGGTGCGGTGGCCGACCTCGGCCGGGCAGATGGTGGGCGCGCGGGAGCGGATGCAGGCGTACCAGTTGCCGTCGTGGTTGCCGCCGGTGTCGTAGAGGTGGGTGTCGCCGGCGCCGAGCGGGAGGTCCTTGAGGGCGGCGGGGGTGGTTTCGAAGCGGTCGCCGCGGCTGACGAGGACCTCGCCCTTGTCGCCGATGAACTGGATCATGTGGCCGTTCTTCACGCCGTCCACGCGGTGGACCTGGGTGCCGTCGGCATAAATGTGGGTCTGCCATTCGGCGCCGTTGAAGCCCTTGGGGATGAACTCCACGGGGCCGTCGCCGTCGCGGCCGAGGGCCCACTGGATGATGTCGAAGTGGTGGGCGCCCCAGTCGCCGTTCTTGCGCGAGCCGTAGTCCCAGAAGCAGCGCCAGCCGCCGCCGTAGTTGCCCTTCACGCGCTCCTCGTTGTACGGATACCAGGGCGTGGGGCCGAGCCAGCGGTCGTAGTCGAAGCCCTCGGGAACCGGCTGTTCCGGCAGGGTCTGCGGGGGCCCGAATTCGCCGAGCGACGTGTTGACGGTGTGGACCTTTCCGATCCAGCCGTTGCGGACGACCTCGGCCGCCTTGCGGAAGGCGCGTTCGCTGCGCTGCTGCGAGCCGACCTGGAACACCGCGCCGTACCGGCGCTGCAGGTCGCTCAGGATGCGGCCCTCGCGGATGGTGAGGGTCAGCGGCTTCTGGCAGAACACGTCCTTGCCGTTGCGCATGGCCATCGCGGCGATGGGCGCGTGCCAGTGGTCGGGGGTGACCACCATGACGGCGTCGACGTCGTCGCGGGTGACGAGGGCCTCGAATTCATTCACCGCGAGGCAGCCCTTGTAGCCGCCGGGCTGCTTCTTCGAATAGGCGGCCTCGACCCGGTCCTTCGCGTCCTCGCGCTTTTTCCGGACGACGTCGCAGACGCCGACGACCTGCACGTCGTCGCGGCCCAGCGCGTGGTTGAGGTGGCCGCCCATCTGCAGGCCCATGCCGATGCAGACGACGCTGATGCGGTTGCTGGGCGCGTTCTGGCCGAAGACGGTGGAGGGAACGATGGTCGGCAGCGCGATCGCCGCCCCTAGGGATTGCTTGAGGAAGTTGCGGCGCGACGGGATCTGGTTTTTCATGATTCGACACATCCATTCCGGGCGTTGCCCATGGGGTTGAGATGCAAAATCGACGTAAATATGTGCTTTTTATTCATGGCGGAGACCGGCGGCAAAAGGTCTTCCCGGGAGGGCCGGTCAGAAGATCAGCGGGGAATAGATCCCGCGACCGGGGAGCCGGTCCCGACCGCCCAGGAAGGAAAGTTCGACGAGGAACAGCAGCCGTTCGACGCGGCCGCCGAGCTTCTCGACCAGGTGGCAGGCGGCCCCGGCGGTGCCCCCGGTGGCCAGCAGGTCGTCGACGATGACCACGTGTTCGCCCGGGGCCGCGGCGTCGACGTGCATCTCCAGCGTGGCGGAGCCGTATTCGAGGTCGTACGAGACCTCGGTCGCGTCGTAGGGCAGCTTGCCCTTCTTGCGCACCGGGATGATGCCGACGCCCATCTTGTAGGCCAGGGCCGCGCCGAAAAGGAACCCGCGCGCGTCGATGCAGGCGATCTTGTCCACGCGCACGCCCTGCAGGGCGCGGTGGAAGAGGTCGATGGACTCCGCGAAGAGCGCGGGGTCGGAGAGCACGGGGGTGATGTCCTTGAAGATGATGCCCGGCTTGGGAAAGTCCGGGATGTCGCGGATGGCGGCACGCAGGGCGGCGGATGGGGTGTGGCTCACGGTGACCTCTGGCTGAGGTGCGGAAGGTGGCACCGAATCGCAAAAAAGGCAATGCCGCTTGCCTCCCGGCCCGCTTCAACGGTAAACACCGGCCCATGCACCACCTGTTCCAGCCCCTCATCGAATGGTACATGTCGGCCCTCCAGACCGGCAGCTACCCCCTGGTCGCCCTGCTCATGGCGATGGAGAGTTCCATCATCCCGCTGCCGAGCGAGGTGGTGATCCCCCCGGCGGCGCACCTGGCCTGGACCGAGGGGCTGGGCTTTGCCGGCGTCCATCTCGCGGGCTGGTCCGCGCAGGTCGCCCTGGTGCTGGCGGGGACGATCGGCTCCTGGGCCGGCGCCTCGGTCATGTACTGGGTGGCGCGGTGGGCCGGCCGGCCGCTGGTGCTGCGTTTCGGCAAATATTTCCTGATCACGCCGGAGAAGGTCGAGGGCGCGGAGCGCTGGGCGGCGCACTTCGGGTCCATGGGCATCTTCATGTCGCGGCTGCTGCCGGTGGTCCGGCACCTGATCGGCATCCCCGCCGGCATCGTCCGGATGGACTACGCCAGGTTTTCCCTGTTCACGGTGATCGGTTCGGCCATCTGGTGCGCGGTGCTCTGCTGGCTCGGCGTGAAGATGGGCCAGGACGAGAGCCTGATGAAGGGCGAGTACCACCGCATGACCCTCTGGCTGGCCGGCGTGATGGTGGTCCTGGGCGGGCTGTACTACCTGCTGGTCCACCGGCAGATGAAGGCGATGAAGAAGCGCTGACCCGGAAGAGCGTTCAACGGGAATCCCCCGGCCCGTCCTGACGCGGCGGGGCCGCAGCCTTTCCGCGTCGCGCCGCGCGGCCCCCCCCTGCCAATACCCGCCGTTTTTCCTTTCTCCCGGTTCGAAGGGGGAATAACCTGCGGGCGTTGGGGTCGAGTGCCCCGGCAGCGCACGTTCCCCGCGAAGGACAACATGGCCAGACTCAAGACGAAACTTCAAAGCTTCGTGTTCCTCTACGTGGTCGCCCCCATGCTGGTGGTGCTGCTCTACTTCCTGATCAACCTGTACCAGCGCAAGATCGCGGCGTACCAGGGCGAGCTGGTGACCTTCCGCGACGGCGTCGGGCGGACCCTTTCGCTGGAGATGAACCAGACGGAGCGCAGCGTCTCCTCGTTCGCCGCGCTGCCGCAGGTGGCCAAGGTGCTGGGCGGGGCGCTGGCCGCGCGCCAGAAACTGACCACGTCCCAGCTCACGGTCTCGGATTTCTTCAAGATGATCGAGACCGGCCAGGGCATCGTCTCCAACCGCACCATCGGCGTCAGTCCGCAGCAGATGGTGAACAATCCCGCCACCGAGCGCTTTCTGGTGCTCCAGGAGGAGCATCCGGAGATGGTGGACTTCGTGCTCACGGACAACCTGGGGGACACGCTCGCCGCGTCCAATCCGGACGCGGAACGCAACTTCGTGACCGACCCGTGGTGGCGCACCGCCTTCACCGACCGCCGGGCGGCGGTGTTTTACGAGCCCAAGGTGGACGATGACGGCCGGTTCGGGATGTTTTCCGCGATCTGGGACAACTCCTCCGGGGAACTGCTGCCCCTGGGGGCGCTGAGGGTCACGATCGATCTCGACGCCTTGATGGACCGCATCGGGCAGCAGGCCATGCCGACCAATCTGGCCGTGATGACCATGAATCCCTCGAAATGGATGCATGTCGCGGGCGACCCCTGGCTCGTGAGCGAGACCGCGAAGGCGATCTTTGGCGAGATCAACACCCGTTTCATGCGCACCGGCTGGTTTGCCGGCACCCATTTCAGTTCCATCGCGCTGGACGAGCGCTTCCGGATCAACAACGAGGACCAGATGCTGCTGGTCGCCCTGCGCCGGGACCCGCTCACCCCGTCGCACATCCTGCACGAGATCGCCCTGGCCGTGGTGCTGTCCCTGGTGGCGCTGGGCGTCATCTCCGGCCTGGCCTGGCTGGCCGCCCTGCGGCTGGTCAACACCAACGAGGCCATGGTCGACGCGGGGATCTGGCTCCTGCACCGGGTCCGCGGGGAGGCGAAGGTCCCCCAGGCCCAGGCGGCGCACGTGGAGAAGAGCCCGCTCGGCCGGGAAATCCACGCCTGGGAAATGGCGTTCCGCCGGAGCATCGCCCAGGACGTCGAGGCCCACACCTTCGAGAGCCGGCGCGACCTGGAGCTGGCCCACGACTTCCAGATGGCCTACCTCAACCGGCCCTATCCCAAGGTGCCCTCCGTGCCCGTGCCCGGGCGGCTCTCCCTGCGCTTCCACCACCGCTACAAGCCGGCGCTCGCGCTGGGCGGCGACTTCTTCGACCTCGCCCCGCTCTCCCAGGAGTCGGCCGGACTGTTCATCGCCGACGTCATGGGCCACGGCACGCGCAGCGCGCTGATCACCTCCATCCTGCGCACCCTGCTCACCGACCACAAGGCCCAGGGCCGCAACGCCCGCAACTTCATGCGCGAACTCAACCGCAGCTTCTGCGGGCTGATCAAGCAGGTCCGCATGGACTACCCGCTCTTCGCCTCGGCCTACTATTTCGTGGCCGACACCACCGCGCGCGCCGCCACCTTCTGCACCGCCGGCCACCCCGCGCCCTTCCACATCCGCGGCGCCACCAACACCATCGAACGGCTCCGCGTCGCCGAGCCCCACGGCGCCGCCCTCGGCATCCATCCCGACGAGGAATACAGCGGCGGCTCCTGCCGGCTCCTCCCCGGCGACATCTTCATCTTCTTCACCGACGGCGCCTACGAGTGCTTCAACCCCAAGGGCGAGGAGTTCGGCATGGCCGGCATCGAGGCCGCCCTGCGCCGCCTCATGCACCAGGGCGTGGCCAACATCGTCAACGGCCTCATGGACGTCATCGACGACTTCACCGCCGCCTCCACCCTCCGCGACGACGTCTGCATCGTCGGCATCGAGGTGCAGGAGGAGTCCAACGCGGTGGAAAAGGGCCGCACCGGCCGGATCCAGCTTCCCGAGAATCTTCCCGGCGCCTGAGCGTCCAATCCCTCCAACCCGGAGTCCCCCATGCGCCCGCTGCTGCTGTCCCTCGCCACCGCCCTGCCCCTCTTCGCCGCCGATCCGCCCGCGCCCGTCCCGGCCGCCGACGCCGACGGCTTCGTCTCCCTCTTCAACGGGACCGACCTCTCCCGCTGGCGCAACGGCAACGTCTGGTGGGGCGTGGAAGGCAAGCCCGACACGTTCTCGGTCCAGGACGGCATGATCCACAACACCGGCGTCCCCACCGGCTTCATCCGCTCCGACCGGCAGTACGAGAACTTCGTCCTCGAACTGGAATGGCGCCACCTCAAGCGCTCCGGCAACTCCGGGGTCTTCATCTGGGCCGCCCCCACCGACAACCCCGGAAAACCCTTCGCCAAGGCCATCGAGGTGCAGGTCCTCGACCACGGCTACAAGGAAGACTACGAGAAGGGTGGCAAGAAGGCCTGGTTCACCTGCCACGGCGACGTCTTCGCCATCCACGGCCAGAAGCTGAAACCCTTCGCCCCCAACGACGGCAGCATGCGCAGCTTCCCCTCCGAGGAGCGCTCCAAACCCTCGCCCGAATGGAACCACTACCGCATCACCTGCCAGGACGGCACCGTCCGCCTCGCCGTCAACGGCAAGGACGTCTCCGGCGGCGACGGCGTGCTCTGGCGCAAGGGCTACATCGCGCTCGAGGCCGAGGGCAGCCCCGTCGACTTCCGCAACATTCGCATCAAGGAACTGCCCTCCACCAACCCCAGGCCGGAAGAAATCGCCCCCCTGGCCGCCCCGGAGTGACCCGGGCCGCGGAGGCTGCGGCCGCGACCGGATTTCACGGAGGATTCGACAATACTGTTCGGCTCACTGAGGAGGCATTGAGATGTCAGTCCTTGGTCCGTATGTTCACCAGATTGACCCGGTCATTGGAACGGTGTTCGGCGTTCACCTGTGGTGGTATGGTCTCAGCTACACCCTGGGTTTCCTGAATGCGCACATATTCATCAGGCGCAGGCGGACAGAGATTGGGCTCACGATGCGTGCGGTCTGCCACCTTAGCCTTCTCCTGGCTGTTGGCGTCCTGCTTGGCGGCCGGCTTGTCGAGGTCGTCTTTTACGAGTGGCCCTTCTATCATGATCACCCCGCCTTGATTCCCGCCTACTGGCTCGGGGGCATGGCGACGCATGGACTGCTCTTCGGCGGATTGATCGGAGTCTGGACGTTTTCGAGACTGCACCGAAAGTCTTTCCTGGAGATCACGGACACGCTTGCCGTGCCGACTGCGGTCATCATGGGACTGGGACGCCTGGGCAACTTCATAGACGGTCAAATCGTTGGCAGCGTGACCTCCGTGTGGTGGGCCTTCAAGTTTCCCGATGCCGAAGGGTTTCGCCATCCCGTTGTGTTGTACGACGGCCTGAAGAATCTCCTCCTTGTCCCGCTCCTGCTCTTCGCGGGCAAACGCCGGGTGCATCGGGGGGTGCGTACCGGCCTCTTCCTTTTTCTCTACGCGTTCCTCCGGATATTCATCGACGTTTTCCGTGAATATCCGACGAACCTCATGGGGCTGGCCACTGGCCAGGTGCTGAACATGGCCCTGTCTGTCGTCGGGCTTTGCCTCATCGCCGCGCCCCGATGGACGAGCCGCGGCCAGCTTCAACCTGACTCGTCGGATGCCGGCGTGACGCTCGACGCCGGGCCGCCCGACCGCCTGATCGCACAGCGAGTTCTGTTTGTCGCGCTTCTGGCGTTCTCGTTGGTCATGCCAAGTGACTGGACGCAAGACATTCCGGCGCGCTACGGCAAACGGCACGCCGGCCTGACCCATTCACCGCTGTATCCAAGGATCGACACATCACCACAGCATGTTCGGCCGGACACGATACCCATGCAGTCGCCGAACCATGTGCCCGGGGACCCGCGCGCAACTCGCCGACCCCCGGCACTGACGTCCCGTTGCCGGCAAAATCCGGACGCATAAACCTCCCGACCTCGACTGGTGACCGGAACCGCGACTTGCGCCGGGTTCCGGTCACCGAAAACAACCCCCGGAGGCTTACTTCGCGGGGGTGAGCTTTAGGGACTTGAGGTTGATCGCCTGCCAGCCCTTTTCGACGGGCTTGACGGTGATCTTCTGTTCGCCGGCCTTGAGGGTGATGCGGCCGGGGGACACCTTCACATACTTCTTGTAATCCCCCGTGGCGTCCAGTTTCACCGGCAGCTTCTGGTCGCCGGCGATCACGGTGATCTCCTGGGCGGCGAGGCCGGCCTGGTCGATCTCGACCTCATAATCGCCCGCGGCGGCGGTCTTGAAGACCCAGTCGACGGTGACCTTGGGGCTGGTCCAGTAGCCGATGTTCTCGTCTTCCAGCTTGGCGTCGCTGCCGTTGTGGTTGTTGATCATGGCGTCGCGGGCGGTGAGTTCGATGACCCCCTTGGCGTCGGGTCCGGGAAGGTATTTCACCAAATCGATCGGACCGGCGTAGTCGAGGGCGATGACGGTGGCGATGGCGTCGGCGGCGGTCGCGGGCACATGCACGACCACGCCGTCCTCCTTCTGCTCCACGGCGAGCTTGGAGCCATCGGCCAGCAGCTTCGCGCCGGTGGCCTTGTTCTTCAGGCCGTTGAGGGCGAGCTGGCCGTCCTTGGGCCAGTCGAACACGTGCAGGTAGAGGGTGCCCCCGTCGGCGCCGGCCTTGTGCGTCACGCGGCCGAAGGGCACCTTGCCCATGGGCGAGGCGCTGGTGCCGTAGATGGACGAACCGTTGACCTTCATCCACTTGCCGACTTCCTTGAGGCGGGCGATGCTCTCGGCGGGGATCTCGCCCTCGGCGGTCGGGCCGACGTTGAGCAGGTAGTTGCCGCCCTTGCTGGCGATGTCGATCAGGTTGCGCAGCAGGGTCTCGGTGCTCTTCCAGTTGTGGTCGTAGCTCTTGAAGCCCCAGGTGTCGTTGAGGGTCATGCAGGTTTCCCAGTCGCGGTCGTTGAAGCCGGACGCGGGGATGTGCTGCTCGGGGGTCTCGGTGTCGCCCTTGTAGCCGCCGCCGAGGCGGTTGTTGTGGATGATGCCGGGCTTGAGCTTGAGCACCTCGATCAGCTTGCCCGCGCGCTCGGCGTTCATGTTGTGCGGGGTGTCCCACCAGAGCACGGCGGGGATGCCGTCGCCGTACTTGGTCAGGATCTCCTTCACCTGCGGGACGGCGATCCGGTCGATGTAGTCGTCCATGCTGCCGGCCTGGGTGGGGTCCCAACCGTTGCCGGCGCCGCCCTTGTGGTTCCAGTCCTGCGCCTGCGAGTAGTAGAAGCCCAGGCGGATGCCGTGCTTGCGGCAGGCCTCGGCCAGCGGGGCGAGCAGGTCCTTCTTGTAGGGGGTCGCGCCGGCGATGTCCCAGTCGGTCACGGCGGAATCGAAGAGGGCGAAGCCGTCGTGGTGCTTGGAGGTGATGACGATGTAGTTCATCCCGGCGTCCTTGGCCATGCGCACCCAGGCGTCGGGGTCGTATTTGACCGGGTTGGCGCTCTTGGCGAAGGCCTGGTAGATGCAGGGGATCTTGCCGCGGTTCATGATCCATTCGCCGATGCCGCCGATCTGCTTGCCGTCGTACGTGCCGGCGGGGACGGCGTAGACGCCCCAGTGGATGAACATCCCGAAGCGCGCCTCGCGCCACCAGCCCATGCGGGCGTCCTTCTGTTCCTTTGTCTCGTTGGCGTAGGGGTCGGCGACACGGCGGCTTCCTGCGCGCCGGCCAGTGTTGCGCCCAGCGCGAGAGAGTGATCATCCACTGCAGTTTTTTCATGAAATTCTCCGGGGGTTGAAGGACCTGTCCATGTCAAGCTTATGAGCATGGAAAGACGAAGGGGCAATCCGCAAAATTCAATATGCAAAACGGCGGGACGGGGGTAGAGTGTGATCAGCCCTGCGCCGTTCGAGATCGGCAAACCGCTCTGACCTTTCAAAACAAACCGGGAGCCTGAACACGAATGCCAGAGACATCCTCTCCGGGGGAGACTCGGACGCATTCGCCGCGCACCCACCTGTCCCCAGATCAGAGACGCAGTCCCTTATCGGCGGAGGTGGGGCGCTTTTCAAGGGTGTTCATGAGTGAATCATATGGGAGTGAGGCCGGGTTTTGCACTGGAGAGAAGGACGCAATCCCGCCCGGGGCGGTGTCGCAAGTGGATCAAGGGGTCGTCCCGCCGGTCCACACCCTGGGCACCCGCCTGACCAACTCGCTGGGAACGCCCCGCCGGTTCCTCCCCTGAACCACCTGCGGCCCGGGTATGTGCGGCGGAATTCGCCCGGCGGCAGGGCGACTGCAACCGGTGCGGTCTCTGCCGCCAGTTGGTGGTGAAGTGCGTCTTCCTGCGTTACGACAAAGGACGGGCCTCCTGCGCTCAAGTTGCGATTCCCGCCCCGGGAATTGCTCGAACTTTCCCTTTG
This sequence comes from Kiritimatiellia bacterium, assembly GCA_046346795.1. Classification (GTDB taxonomy): domain Bacteria; phylum Verrucomicrobiota; class Kiritimatiellia; order SS1-B-03-39; family UBA6053; genus JAXMHJ01. The sequence goes on along the minus strand of JAXMHJ010000058.1, from coordinate 19,222 downwards.
ATCAGGTCGACATCGACGACGTGAACAGCATCGCGCCGCACATGCCGTGCGGATACTCCTTCAAGCCCCCCTGCGGTGGCGGGGCCACGTCCGGGAAAGGGCCGCCGGGCCGGTTCGGTTTGTTTTTCCGGAAATGGCTGAAATCCTTGGGACTCGGCCGGTAAACGCCATTCATTGTCGGCGCGGCCGCAAGCCCCCCGGCGGCGGCCTGGTTCAGCGTCGCGTTTCCAGCATCGCCCGCGCGCACTCGAGATCGCCGCCGCGGGGAACCAGGTCCGGCGGGGGCGGGCAGGCGAGGGCGGCCTCGATGTAGGGGCCGATGCGTCCGGCGTAGAGATCGTCCGGCGGAAGGAAGGCGTGGCGCAGATGCCGGGCGATGGCGCGCTGGAGGACGGGGGTCTCGCGGAAATGGTCGCGGTCTACATGCACGACGGGCAGGTCGTTGGCGACGCATTCGGACACGACCCCGTATCCGGGCTTGGTGACGACGGCATCGACGGAGGCGAAGAGGTCGGGCACGGCGAAGGATTCCCGGTCGACCGGGTGCAGGTTGGGGGCGTCCCAGCGCAGGGGCAGGATGGTGAAGAAATCGAGGTCGCGCAGGGCGGAGACCTCGCGCAGGGCCGCGGCGTCCCAGTCCAGCGTGGTGAAGGAGAGCAGAACCCAGCGCCGGGCGGGATCGGCTCCGGTGAGGGCGGCCAGGCGGTCGCGGTCGCGGCGGCCGGGGCGGGCGAGCAGGCCGACGTCGCGGCGGTGCGGGAAGACGGTCATCTCCTCGGCGAAGGGCATGCGCAGGAGCAGGCCGGTCATGCGGTAGGAGCGGGCGAAGGTCTCCGCGATCTCCCGCCAGGCGGGGTCCTGTTCCGCGAGGCCCTCGTAGATCCAGGCCCAGGAGAAGTTGCTGGTGGCGATGGAGGGGATGCCGGCGCGGGCGGCGGCCTCGACGGGCAGGGCGGGGATGTCGGAGACGACGAGGTCGAAGCCCCCGCGCTCCAGCCAGCGGGCCTGCCCGGCGGTGAGGTCCCCGGCCCGGGCGAGCAGGGCGCGGACCTGGCGGAGGGATTCGGGGACGTCGACGCGGACGGAATCGACCTGGACCATGCCGAGGTCGAACCGCGCGTCATGGAAGGTCAGGCGGGGGCCGGCCCGGGGGACGCGGTTGCGGAGGAACGCCTCGGGCAGGCCGGTGACGGCGACCACCTCCACGCGCGGGTCGGTCCCCAGTGGCGGCGCAGATGTCAGAGGACCGCCGTGCCGGTGCCAGTGGCGTGATGGTGGCGACCTCGACGCGGCGGGGCGGGTGACGGGATTGATTGTCCGGGGAGGTCCCGTCGTGTATAAGGAAGGGGCATGCCCGGCCACCAAAAAGTGCGGCCGGGTCCGATCCACCCCCGAGGCCCCCTTCATGTCATCCACCGACCTGCCGCGCCGAACCGTCCGAGTCCTGCACAACCGCGAGGTGTCGCCCACGGCGCGCGAGCTGCGGCTGGAGCGCGCGTGGGCATGGAGTTCCGCGCGGGCGAGCTGGTCTCGTTGCACGGGGCGGGGCGGTTCGACAGCCGGGCGACTATTCGATTGCAAGCGGCACCGGGGACGACTGGATCGACGTGCTGTACCGGCTGGTGCCGCACGGCGTGTTGACGCCGCAGCTCCTGCGCCTGCGGGCCGGGGACGGGGTGCCCGTTTCGGGCCCCTGCGGGGCCTTCACCGTGCGCGATCCGGCCCGGCCGCTGGTCTTCATCGCCACGGGCACGGGCATCGCGCCGTGCCGGGCGTTCCTGCGCTCGCACCCGGGGTTGCGGCTGCACGTCCTGCACGGGGTGGCGGAGCCGTGCGACCTCTTCTACCGGGAGGAGTTCGAGCCGGCGGCGGAGCGCTACCTGCCCTGCTGCTCGCGGGTGGAGCACGGGGGGTTCCAGGGGCGCATCCCCGCGCGCCTGGAGGGGCTGGAGCTGCCCGCCGACGCCGATTTTTACCTGTGCGGCGCCAACGAAATGATCTATGAGGCCACCGACCTTCTGGTGGACCGGGGGGTCGACCGAGCCCGCATTTTCCACGAGCCCTATTACTACCGCGTTGAAGCGTGAAGATCCGCCCCCATCTCCCCCTCGTCCTCGTCGCCGCCCTGCTGCTTGTCCCGGGCTGCCGCCGCAAGGCGTCGCGCGAAACCTCCGCGTTCGACGTGATGGGCCTGCCCGCGAGCCTGGAGGTCCCGGCCGCCGATTCGCCCCGGATCGACGCCCTCGCCTCCATCCTCATCAACGAGACGGACGATCTGCGCAAGGTGCTGGACGTGTCGGACCCCGACAGCGACCTCCGCCGGATGAACCGTCTGGCTGGCAGCATCAGCCTGCCGGTGGCGAGGCCCATCTCGCAAATCCTGATCCTGGCCCGGCGCATGCACGAGGCCACCGGGGGGGCGTTCGACCTCACGCTCGAACCCTATCTCCAGATCTGGGGGTTCCGGGGCGGCGGGGTGCCCGGGGAGACGCCGCAGGAACTGCTGGACGCCGCGAAGAGCGTTCTGGGCATGCGCCGGATCGTCCAGCGGGGCGACGTGGTCAGTTTCGACAACGAGGTCGTGTCCATGTCGGTCGAGCCCGTCCTGGAGGGGTATCTCGCCGATGTATGCGCCTTGAAGCTGCGGGGCAATCTGGTGGACAACGCTGCGGTCCGGATCGGCCGCGCGGTGCGCGTGCTGGGATCCAAGTCGGCGGAGCGCGCCTGGGAGGTTCCGGTGGCGGATCCCCGGGGCGGGGCGGCGGCGCTGGGGGTGCTGCGGCTGGGCGGGGCGAAGGACCGGCAGGCGGCGAGTTCCTGTCATGCGTTTGAACCCTGCGTGCAGGGCCCGTCGGGACGCATCAGTTGGGTCATGGATCCCGCGACCGGCCTGCCGGCGTCCAGGACCCTGTTTGCGCTGGTGGTGGCCAGCACCGCGTTCGAGGCCGAGGCGCTGGCGTATGCGCTGGTGGTGCGGGGGGTGGAGGGCGCGCCCGTGCTGCTCGGGCGGTTTCCGCGGTGCGAGGCGCTGATCCTGCCGGCGGAGGAGTCCGCGCGGGTCTGGCTGACCCCGGGGATGAAGGGGATTTTCACGATGATTCCGGGTTCCGGCGCGGAGGTTCAGGAGCTGGAGCGCGTCGTGCCGGAGCAGGCGCCCGCGGAAGGGGAGGGCCGGCCGCCTCCGCCCGAAGCGGAGAAGGCGCCGGCGGCGGAGGGGGTTGCGCCGGCCCCCGTGGCGCCGGTCGCGCCGGCCGTTCCCTGAGGAGCGGAAGAACCGGGATGTCCCCGGCGGTCAGCGGCGGGAGCTGCGGGCGCGCCCGGGGGTGAACGCCGCCACGCTCCAGACGGAGGGGGGCCGGGGCCAGCGCCGGCGGGCGGCCTCGCGGGCCAGCACGCGGGCGCAATAGGCGGCGTCCGCGCCGCCGGTTCCCCCGGTGACGGCCAGGCAGAAGCTTCCGTCGGTCGACTCCTCGCAGGCGCAGAGGCCCTCGACCAGCCGGCGCAGCGAGGGCAGCCAGGCCAGTTCGGCCCAGTCCACCCCCTCCGCGCGCAGGCGCTGCAGGTCCAGGCGCCAGAGGGTTCTTTCGCCGGGGCCGCTCAACCACGGTGCGGGGCAGAGGATGCGGCGGTCCATGGCGTGCCAGATGGCCGGGTCGAAGGCGGGGCCGTCCGCCAGTCCGCTCCACCAGCGGCGGCGTCCGGGGTGGTTTTCGGTTTCGCGCAGCACCGCGCGCGCGGCGGAGGACATGCCGATGCGGCCGAGGCAGCGCGCGAGCACGACGCCCATGAAGGCGGAGGGGGCGGAGGAGCCGAAGCCCATTTCGCCGAGGTAGTCGGACGCCGCGCGCGCCGCCGCCTCCGCGACATGGCGGGCGCAGGAGGGGTCGGCCTCCAGGATCGTGCGCGCGAGGAAGCCGGTGAAGGGGCCGCCCGTCTGGGTGTCGAGGGCGATCATTCCCGGCCGATGAGGCTTTCGACCTCGCTGAGGAACTGGTTCACGTCGCGGTAGCGGCGGTAGACGGAGGCGAAGCGAACGTAGGCGACCTGGTCGACGCGCTCGAGGTGTTCGATGATCTTGTTGCCGACGATGGTGCTGGGGATCTCCTTCTCGTACTCGGTCTCGCACTCCTTCACGATGGAGTCGACCATGGTCTCGATCTGCTCCTCGGTGACCGGGCGCTTTTCGCAACTCTTCTTGATCCCGTTGAAAATCTTGCGGCGGTCGAAATCCTCGGAGGTTCCGTCCCGTTTAAGGACGCGCAGGCCGACGCGGACCACTTCTTCGTACGTGGTGAATCGATGGCTGCATGCAATGCAAACCCGGCGGCGGCGGATGACTTCGCCTTCGCGGATCACCCGGCTGTCGACCACCTTGTCGTCCAAATGACCGCATTTGGGGCATTTCATGGAATAGGGACTTCCGTTCCTCTTTTCCGGCCGCCATGTAGCGTCGGATCGGCCCCCTCCCTACAACATCTGGTGGTGGGGCGTAAAGATGAAATCCGGGCCGTGGAATCGTTCGGCAATGCCGGAGACATGGGGTACAATAAAAACGGCGGCAAAGATCGGGGTACGACGCTTTGCCGCCTGGCGAAAAAAAAGCGGTGTGCATCCGGTTCGCACCGGAGCGCACACTGCTTACTTTTTCTTCTTCGCCGCCGCCTTCTTGGCTGCGGGCTTCTTGGCTGCGGTCTTCTTCGCAGCGGCCTTCTTCTTGGCTGCCATGTGTATATCCCTCCTTTCGATGTTCGGTTGTTCCGTTTTTTTTTCCGACCGCCCGCGGATCACCCGCCGGCGGACTGAAGTGCGAATCGGAGAAGCGTCCGGTTTCGTTCCCGCCGGTTCCGGCGCGTTCGACTCCCTGTTCTTCTTGACACGCAGAATAGGGCCTGGATGGACGCATCGTCAAAAGGATTGCGGGACCGGAAGCGGAAAAAAATCATCTGCCTAATAAAGTAGGCAGAGAGTGCGCGCGCGGTTTTCAAAGGCCGCGGAAGTGCTTCACGTGGGGTTCGATCTTCATCGCGCCGGGCGTGGCGAGAAACGCGTCGCGCGCCGCGGGATCGGCGAAGAGATGGAGCCCGTAGCCGCCGAATCCCCCGCCGCAATACTTGCGCGCGACCGCGCCGGCATGGGCCGGCAGCGGGGTCATGCCCTCGCGGACCTGCGCCTGGTGCGAGAGGTCCACCGCCGCCGCGAGGGCGGCGAAATCGTCCGCCAGGACCGCGTCGCGCGCGGCGCGGCCCGCCTGCTCGATGAGGGCGTAGTCGCGCTGGCGGTCGGAGACGGAGGGGGTGTTGTGCGCGCGGCCGGTCCACATCAGCGCCATCCGGCCGGCGAGGATCGATCCGTCGCGCTTGAACTCGAGCGAGGGGCGTTCCCCGCTCCGCCACACGCACAGGCCCGACTCGAAGATGACGGCGGGATCCTGCCAGCCGACGCCGATGGCGAGTTCGCTTTCGATGCCGTCCTCGCCGTTGAGGATCGCCCACGCGCCGCTGCCGCCGAGGCCGGAGCTGAGTTCGTACGGCCAGTTGGCCAGCGTCACCAGCGGGGAGATGGCGCAGTTGACGATGTAGGCGCCCGGCCGCGCGTGGCGCGGCACGTCCAGCCAGCCGCCGCCGAAATCGACGCGCAGCGGAATCTCGGCGGGGGCCTGGATGCGGCGGACCAGCCGCGTGGTGGTGACCGGCTCGAACGCCGGCGGCGTCTTGGGCAGCGTCACGTAGCGCGCGCCCACCCGCGCGCAGAGTTCCCGCTTGAGGTCCGCGTACTGGTCGTCCTCGGTGACGGCCAGGATCCGCGGCCGCACCCGGAGGAAGTCGTCCTCGAAATCCAGCCCCTGCTTGGGGCCGCGGCCGACCACCACGTCGTCGACCATGCGCAGGGAGCGGATCAGCGCCTCCTTGTGGCCGTCGGGCAGGGCGGAACGGCGGCGTTTGTGCTCCCAGAGGACCTCGCGGGAGGCGAACGAGACGGTCAGATGGTCGCCGAGCGCCCGCGCCTCCTTGAAGAACTGGATGTGGCCGGCGTGCAGGATGTCGTAGCAGCCGGAGACAAAGACCTTGGTGGTCGGGGCGGGCGGGGTGCTCATGCGTCCGTTATCCGCGAGGCGCGCGCGGATGGCAAGCCCGGGCCGGGGTCATTGTTTCGGGGCGGGATAGCGCGAGGGGATGCCGTGGCGCGCGGCCAGATACCCGCCGATGGCGGCCCGCTCCGCGGCGGGCAGCGGCTCGTCGAACAGGAGCACCTCGGCGATCAGGCCCCGCATCCAGGCCTCGCGGCCCTCCAGCCCGCCCAGCCACAGCACCGCGGGTCCGCTGGCTCCGGGTTGATGGGGAAAGATGTCGTTCAGAGCCGTCGCCCCGTTGAGGTTGAGCTGCACCAGGGCGCTGTCGGCGCCCGCCTCGATGTTCAGCTCCAGGATCGTCCAGCGCCGGTCGGCCCCGGTGCGTTCGATCCCGCCGGGATTCGGGTGCTGGCCGACGCGGAGGCCGAGGGTTCCGGGCTGGTCGCGGTCATGGGTCACCGCCAGATGTTCGAGGGCGTACTCCGGGGTGCCCAGGCTGAGCAGCACGCGTTGCGCGTCCCCGTCGGGGATCGGGGTCTCCTGCAGGCGGAAGACCATGAAGAGGGTGCCGTGCTTGAAGCCGTCCGGCAGCGGCCCGAGGCGGAGGCACTGGCGCTCGAAGCGCAGGGCGGGGCGGCCCGCCAGGGCGAGGCGCTGGAAGACGGGCCGCATCGCCGGATCCGTCTGCTCGGCCGCGCGGTCCTTGTGCTGGCGGTCCCGCCAGTAGGCCACCTGGTCGGACTGCGCCAGTTCCACCCCGCGATCCGTGACCAGCCAGACCCGCAGGCTCTTCATCGTCGCGAGGCGGCGGTCGACGGGCTGGCTGGCGCCCGCCGCGTTCGCCGGGGCCGGCGCGGGATTCGCCGGCGGCGGGGCCGCGGGTTTGTCCTTCCCCCGGGTGAAGGCGAACAGGAGGGCGCCGACGATGAGCACGCTGGTGAGGGAAAGGATCACCGGCAGGGACGGGCCCGCCCTGCGGGGCGCGGCGGTGGACGCCGCCCCGCTCGAAGGGCGGGAGGCGGTCCCGGGCGCGGACCGGAGCTGCTGGGACTTGAGTTTCTGCGACTTGAGATGCTGCGACCGCATCTTCTGGGAGCTCATCTTCTGCGTGCCGGTCTGCTGCGTGGCCATCCGCTGCGACGCCACCTTTTGCGAGGCGACCTTCTGCGAACCCATCCGGCGCGACTCCGCCTTCCGGGGCGGCTCCTCCTCCGCCTCGCCCTCGCGGTCGATGACCTGGATGGCCTGCACCAGGTCGGCCTGCAGGGATTCGTGCGTCGGATGGCGGCGGGCGGGGTTGCGCTCCAGCAGGCGGGAGAGGAGGGCCGAGGTGGGTTCGTGAATCGTGTCGTCCAGCGTGCGGACGTCCGGGGCCGGCTGGGTGCGCTTCAACTCCAGCACCACCGACGGGTCGGTGTGGTCGAAGGGCGGACGCCCCCCCAGCGCGTGGTAGAGGGTCGCCCCCAGGCTGTAGAGGTCGCCGCGCATGTCGGGCACGCGGTCCTCCGTTCGCTCCGGGGGCGTGTAGTAGGGGGAGCTCCACGCGAGGTTCCGGAAGCCCGCGCCCGCCATCGCCTGCGCGATGCCGAAGTCGCCGATCTTGGGCGTGCCGTCCTGGTCGATGAAGATGTTCCGCGGGCGCACGTCGCCGTGGATCATGCCGGAGGCCGCCGCGAACTGGAGCGCCTCCGAGATGCGGAAGGCGACGTTGAGCAGGTCGCGCTCCTCGATCGCGCCCCGCGTCAGCAGGTCGTGCAGGCTGTGCCCGCGGATCAGCTCCATGGAGATGTAGAAGTGCTCCTTGTGCGCCCCGAAGGCGTAGATGGTCACGATGTTCGGGTGCAGGATGGCCGCGGCCGCCGCCGCCTGCAGGCGGAAGGCCTCGACCAGTTGCGGGTTCATCGCAAAGACCTTCAGCATCACCTTCAGCGCCACCTGCCGGTTCAGCGTCAGGTCCAGCGCGCGGTACACCGGGCCGATCATGCCGTCGCCCAGCTTTTCCAGCAGAAGAAAGTTCCCGAACCGGGCCGGGATGGTGATCTCCGAGGCGCACCGCGGACAGGTCATGCGCTCCAGCGGACCCGCGGTGGGCGCCGCGATCCGCTCGGAGCAGACCGGACACTCGAACTCCTCCACCCGTTCACCGTTGACATCCATCATGGAATATCGCCCTCTCGATCTCTCCGTTACATCATGCGGGGCGTTCGCGAAAGGCTAAGTTTACGGGATTGTACCCCGCGCCCCCGGTCGCGGAAACCGCTCCGCCGCCCCGGGTCCGGCCTCACTTGGTGAAGATGACGCCGTTCGCCGCAGAAGCGCATCAGCCGCGGAAATCGGCGCAGCCACCCGTCCAGCTTGTGCACGGCGCGGCTCAGTCCTTCGAACCGGTCGGAAAGAGCCTTCATGGGGTAGCCGCAAAGGTTGAAGACCTGCACCTCGCCGCGCGAGAATCCGGCCCGCACGATCGATGCGAATTGGGAGCAGAACAAATTGCTCTCGTCGGGAAGCTCCCGCCGCGCCATGCGCGCCGCCCGGACGGCCGCGACCAGGAGGTTGTGCCCGAGCGGCTCGAAGATGAAGACGAGCCGCCCGCCCGGCTTGAGCACCCGCAGGACCGACCGGCACAGCCCCGGCAGGTCGTGCGCCAGGTGGTGCAGGGCGGCCTGGCCGAACACCAGGTCGAAGCTCTCCGCGGGATGGGAGGACAGGTCGAAGGTGTTGCCCGCGACGTAGGACAGGCCGGGAAGCCGTTTCCGGAGCTCCTCCGTCTTCGGGGTGCGCGCCTCGTAAAGGTCGAGCCCGACAACCTCCGCGGCGGGAAACACCCCGGCCAGGGCGCCCGCCAGCTCCCCGAGCCCGCCGCAAATCTCCATCGCGCGCCCGCCGGACAGATCCACCCGGCACAACTCGCCATAGCCGGCCAGAAACAGCGGCCGGTCGGAGGCGAAATAATGCCCCATGGCGGACATCATCGAAACCGCCCGGGGGTCCGCCGGTCCGGACGGATGCACCAACGTGATCTCATGTGAAGCCATGCTGCGGTATCCTTGTCGCGATTGTGGAATGCGGTGACCTGCCTCCGGCCGGGCGGGCCGCGAGGGAAAGGGAGGCGGTGGGGAGGGACCCCGCGGTAGGTGATTCCCCCTGGTCTGGCAAGGGGAAATGTGCGCGAAAACTGCCGTCCAAGCACCCCGGCGGGCCTGGATCCCCGGCGGAAAAACGGGGCCGGAGCCACGCCCGCCGGCCGGGGCCGCTCACCCCGCGCCGGCCAGGCGGAGGACCTGGTACACGGCCAGGGAACAGACGTAGGCGAGGACCGTCATGTAGGCGATCTGGAAGAGAGGCCACTTCCAGCCGCCGGTTTCGCGGCGGACCACGGCCTGCGTCGGCAGGCACTGGGCGGCGAGAATGTAGAACACCAGCAGGCTGAGACAGGTCGCCGTGGAGAAAACGAGGGAACCGTCGGGGCGCTTCGCCTGGCGCAGGGTGTCGTACAGGCGCTCCACATGGTCGTCCGCCCCCGCCTCCGCACCGAGGCCGTACACGATGGACAGGGTGGAGACGACCACCTCGCGCGCGGCGAAGGAGGTGATGACCCCGATGCTGATGCGCCAGTCGAAGCCCAGCGGCGCGAAGACGGGTTCGATGAAGCGGCCGAACCGGCCCGCGCAGGAATGCTCGAGCGAATGTCGCGCCTCCAGGTTGGCCGCGGCCGCGGCCACCACGGCCGCCTCGTCCGCCCGCCCCGCCTCCTGCAGCCGGCCCGACTCCAGCGCCATGGCGGCGACCTCCGGGGGGGCCTCGGACTTGGGATAGGTCGCCAGCGCCCATAGCGCGATGGAGATGAGCAGGATGATGGTGCCGGCCTGCTTGACGAAGACCCGGGAGCGGTCGAACATCTGCAGCGCCGCCGAGCGCAGGCTGGGCAGGCGGTAGTTGGGCAGCTCGATGAGCAGGGGGCTGACCTCCCCGGGCAGGATCGTCCGCTTGAAGAGGAACGCGACGACCAGGGCCATGACGATGCCGGTGGCGTAGGACCCCGCGAAGACCAGCGCGGCCTTGCCCGGATCGCGCGGGAAGAGCAGGCCCACCACCATGGCGTAGACCGGGATGCGCGCCGAACAGGTCATCAGCGGGGTGATCAGGATGGTCACCAGGCGGTCGCGCCGGTCGTCGATCACGCGCGTGGAGAGGATCGCGGGAATGGCGCAGGCGTGGGCCGAGAGCAGCGGCACGAACGCCTTGCCGGGCAGGCCGACGCGGCGCATGAGGCGGTCCATCAGGAACGCGGCGCGGGAGAGGTAGCCGGTGTCGTCCAGCAGGGCCAGCAGGAAGAAGAGGATGCAGATCTGGGGAAGAAACACGAGGATGCCGCCGACCCCGCCGATGATGCCGTCGACCACGAGGCTGCGCAGGTCGCCCTCCGGAAGCCACTGGCCGACCTGGGTCTGCAGGGCGCCGAAGAGTCCCTCCACCAGCGCCATCGGGATCTCGGCCACCTTGAAGATCAGGTAGAAGAGACCGAGCATGACGGCGGCGAAGATGGCGAAACCGGTGGCGGGGGTGGTGAGGAGGGCGTCCATGCGGTCGGTGCGCTCGGACCGGGCGATGGACTTGGCGCGCAGGGTGGCGCGGGAGGAGACCCCCTCGGTCCAGTCATACCGGGCCTGGAACGGGCAGCCGGTGCAGTGCGAGCACGAGGGTTTGCAGGACGGCATGGCCCGCTCGTTCGCGCGGACTTTGGCGGTCATCTGCGCGATTTCCACGCGCAGGTCCGACAGCCCGCGTCCGTCGCGCGCGGAGACCGCCACCACGGGGCAGCCCAGCTCCATGCGGAGCACGTCGGGGTCGAGCTTGAGCCCCTCGGCGTCGGCCTCGTCGATCATGTTCAGCGCGACCAGCACCGGGCGCTCCAGCTCCAGCACCTGGCTGGTGAGGAAGAGATTGCGCTCCAGGTTGGTGGCGTCGACGACCACGACGATGACATCCGGCGGGGGATGGCCGTGGATGCGGCCGAGCAGCGAGTCGGCCGCGACCCGTTCATCCGGCGATCCGCCATGCAGGTTGTAGAGGCCGGGCAGGTCGAGGAGGATCAGGGTCTCCCCGGCCACCTCCACGCGGGCGACCTTTCGCTCGACCGTCGTGCCGGGGAAGTTGGAGGTCTTGGCGCGCAGTCCGGTCAACGCGTTGAAAAGCGTCGTCTTGCCCGCATTGGGATTGCCCACCAGCGCCACGGTCAGGTGGTGCGCATGCCCGCCGCCCTGGTGCGGGGGGCGGGAGGCGGGGGCCGCCGCGGGGGCCTCCGGCGGAGTCATGACGCCGCCTCCGGCCGTTCCGCGGCGGAGCAGTCGGCCGGGTCCTTGCGCTCCACCCAGACCACGCTGGCAAGCTGGCTGGACACCCCGAGACGCGAACCGAACACCTTTACCAGCATCGGGTTGCCGGTGCGTCCCACCACCACCGTTCGGCCCACGCAGAGACCCATGGACTTGAGCCGGTCCGCCTCCGCCGCCGGGGCGTCGATCTGCCGGATGCAGCCCGCGGAACCCGCCGGAAGGAGACTCAGCCGGGTCATGCAGGTGCAATCAGAGCAGGGAGGGGGAGGAGTGAGGGCCATGTGGATGTCTGGTATGCCTTTTGTTTTGCATACCATACAAGGACCGGGTGTCAAGAGTTCCGCGGCATGGGGCTGAACCGGCGGGTTTGAGGCTCACCAAGTGGGTTCGCCCTACCATGCGGTTCGGCAGGGCGAACCCACCGGGTGAGCCTGAGTACGCTTCGGCCGGCGGTCATTCCCCGCCGGCGGTCTCGTCCCGCTGATAGATCGGCAACTGGCGGTAGGGGACGGTGAAGGCGAGGACCATGAGCGCGGTGTTGTACAGGGGGCCGTCGCGCCCCTCCCAGGAGCCGTCCTCCTTCTGCTGCTTCGGGTAGTGTTCGTACATCCAGGTGGCGTAGCTTTCCCAATATTCCCCGCCGAGCTGGAACATGCCCTGCGCGTTGTAGTAGTTTCCGTACTTCTCAAAGTCGCTTCTCGGCATGTTCTCGCGGCTGTCCCGGATATAGCGGCCGGCCATGAGCGTTTGCGGCTTGCCGTGATGCCCGGTCAACTCCAGGCAGAGCAGCCCGGCGCCGGTGAGGGACTCCGCGTGGTCCATGTTGCCCTGATAGCCGAACTGGCCGGTGTTCTCGCGGTGCCGGCCCAGGATGTACTTCACCGCCTTGTTGATGTTCTCCTCGGGCACGTCCGCGCCGTTGAGCCGCGCCGATCGCAGCGCCATCAGCGCCCAGCCCGTCAGCGAGAGGTCGCTGTCCTTCGCATCCGGCAGATAGCGCCAGCCGCCGGCGTTCTGCTCGTCCTTCTGCACGTCCTGCGCCTTGAGGATCAGCGCCAGCGCCTTCGCCTGCGCCTCCCCGATGCGCTTCTGCGCGTCCGGCTCCACCATGCCGGACAACTCCGACAGGAAGAGGGCCGATATGCAGTGCGAATACATCTTCTCCCGGCCGGGATCGCGCGCGAGCATGCCGAAATACGGATGGTTGGGCTCCAGCCGCTGGCTGGCGAGCACGTACTCCATGCACTGGGTGAGCGGCTTGCCCCACTTGCCCCGGCCCGGGGTGTCGCCGGTGGACAGAAAGGCCATGCCGGCCAGCGCCGCGACGCCGGTGGTGTCCCCGTTCTCGCCGACGAACGAGCCGTCGGCCTGCTGCCGCGCGGCCAGATACTCCAGCCCCTTGTCGACCGACGCCTCGATCTGCGGCTGGAACTTTTCAAACACCGGGTCCGCCGCGAAGCACACTCCCGGTAGTAGCAGAAGTCCGATGCGGAATATATATCTGGAACTCAAGAACTCAGGAAAAGAGGATGAATTTAATGAGGAAGGCTGGAAGGCTGGAAAAAACTTTTTGATACAGCGCCACACAGCTCCTCCCGCCAATTCGACCCCTTTTCCAAGATCTTTTTCTGAGTTCATGAGTTCCTGATAAAATATTTTCATATTTTCCAGCTTTCCAGCCTTCCTCATAAAATAATTTCTTGAGTTCATGGGTTCCAGATCATCCCTTGTTTACTCTTTTCCGGATTCGTCGCGGAGGGCCTGGAAGTAGTCGCGCACCAGGTCGGAATAGTCGTCGGGCACCTTGCCGGCGTGATCGCCGGACAGACCGCTCTTCAGGGTGCCCCGGACATCCGCCCAGTCGCGGCTGACCGGCCCGAAGATCCGAGCGAGCAGGTCCTCGGCGGCGCCGGGCGACTGCGGGGTGACGCCCGGTTGGGGCGATCCGACGGGGCCGGGGGTCATCGACCCCGCGGGTCCGGGCGGCGCGGGTTGACCCGCCAGTGCGGGGGGCGTGTCGCGCTTTGCGGCGTCGCGCAGCGCGGTGGCGGCCTGCGCGGCCTGCTGCCCGGCCTGCTGCCGCGTCGGGGCGTTGGCGGCCTGCGCGGCCGCCTCGAAACCCTCGGCCAGCTTGTCCGAATCGATGCGCCCGGGTGTTGCCGGCGGGGCCGGCGGCGGCGGCGTCTGTCCGCCGGCGGCGGCCTGCGCGGCCGGATCACCGTTCGCGGGATCGGCGGGCTCGGGCTGTCCCTCCTTCGCCATCGCCTCCGCCTGCTGCGCGACCTCGCGGGCGTTCTGCGCGGTCTGCCGCAGCTCGTTTGCGGCGGCTTGCTGCTGGTCGGCGGTCTGCCCGGCCGACTGCGAATTCTCCGGGTTCTGCGCGGCCTGCTGCTCCCACTGCTCGGCGGAACGCTCCGCCGCGTCGGCCTGCCCCTGCGCATTCTGGGCGTGCTGGGCGGCCTCGCGGGCGCGTTGCGCGGGATCGCCCAATGCCTGGGCGGTCTGGGCGAGGGTCCTGGCCTCCCGGGCGATGTCCGCGGCGGTTTCGGCGGCCGAGTCCTGGGCCTCGGAGGCGGCTTTCGCCAGACCCTCCGTCATGGCCGCCATGGATTCCGCGAGCGCCTGCTGCTGCTCCTTGAGGCCGGCGGTCTGCGCCGCGGCTTCGGCGGCGGCCTCGGGAGAGGCGGCCTCGGGGGCCGGCCCGCCCTCGTCCGATGACGGCGTTTCCGGGGAACCCTGTTCCGCCAGGGCCGCCTGCGCCTGTTCGGCCTTCGCCAGCGCCTCGGCCGACTTGCTCGCCGCTTCGGCCGCGGCGGGGATATCGCCCTGGTCCAGCTTTTGCGCCGCCTGCTCCGCCGCCCGGGCGGCCTCCTGCAGCGCCTCGGCGGCTGTTTCTGCGGCGGTCTGTCCGTCGTTCTTCTGTTCCGCGGCGGTTTCTTGCGCGGCCTGTTCGGGAGTCTGCTGGCCGGCGGCGGCTTCCGGTTGCTTTTGCTGGTCGGCGGTCTGTCCTTCGTTCTTCTGCTCCGCGGCGGTTTCCGCGGGGCTTTGGTTCTGCGGCGCCGCGTTCTGTGCCGTGTCCTGCGCCGCTTCCTTCGCCTGCTCCGCGATGTCCTTCGCCAGTTCGCGCTGCTGCTCGGCCAGGGCTTCGCCCAGACTCTTCTCCGCCTGCTCGTTCTGCTTCTGCGCGGCCTGGCGCGAGGACTCGGACAGCTTCTGCTCCTCCTTCGCCGCGGCCTCGGCCTGCTCCGCGAGCGACTCCGCCTGTTCCGCCACCGTCTCCGCGACTTCCGCCTTCGCCCCGGGATCGTTCTTCACCAGTTCCGCGGTCTGGTTCGCCACGTCGCGCTGCTGGTTCTCCCACTGGTTCTTCTGCGGTTCATCCTTCGGCTTTTCGGCGGTCAGGGCCAGTTGCTCCTGCTTGTCCGCGAGTTCCTGCAGCCGCACCCAGTCTTCCGCCGACTTCCGCTCCTCGTTGAACTGCTCCCGCAGCGGCTGGACCTCCTTCGCCAGCTCCTCCATCGCCTTCTGCACCTCCTTCGCCAGGTCCGCCCGCTCCTGCGCCGTGTCCTGCAACGCGATCTGGTCGGCCTTTTCCTTCGCGGCGTCCAGCTTCTCCGCCATGTCCTCGAGCTTCTCCGCCGTCTGCGGGTGGAACTCCGCCTCGGGGCCCTTCACCGCCTGGTCGATCTTCTCCTCCGCCTCCGCCATCTCCTTTTGCAGGTTCTCAAGCTGCTTCTTCACCCAGTCCGGGGTCTCCGCGTGCTTCGCCTGCTCGTTCGCCTGCTGCTCGGCCTTGTTGCGCGCCTCGTTGACCGCCTGCTGCACCTGGTTGATCTTCTCCTCCATCTTCTGGTTCATCTTGTTCGCCTGCTGGCGGGCGATGCTGCCGGAGGAGTCGGTGATCTTGATGACCAGTTCCTGCGACGACACCACGTGCGGTCCCTTGAGGCCGGCCGGCAGGTTGTCGGTCGCCTGGATCCGCACGCGCAGGGTCTGGCCCGGCTTCGCCTCGATGTCCGGCAGGTTCAGGGAGATGTCCCCGCGGAAGAGGCCCGACGCGGGGTCGCGGACCGGCTGCGGCTGCGGGATTTCCCGGTTGTCATGGCCCCGGTTGACTTTCAGCAGGAGCCCGCCGAGCCCGAAGTCCTCCTCGATCGCGTATTCGATGTGCAGGAGGTCGGTCGGGCGCATCTCCAGCTCGGTCAGCCGCGGCTCGAGGATCGAGATGCGGGGGGCCAGGTCCGGGATGGCGCGGAAGAGCCGCGAGATGGGCGCGTTGGTGAAGCCGTAATTGTCCGCGAGCCGGAAGGTCCATTCGCCGCTGAGTTCCGGTTCGACCTCGAACGTCCATTCCGCCCGCCCGGCCCCGTCGGACAGCGCGCCTTCCGGGGTGGCGCCGCGGGGCGTCCGGTGGGAGGCCTGCCGGACCGGCTTGTTGAGCGCCGCCTCCAGCCGAACCCGGCTGCCCACCAGCGCCGCGAGCGGTTCCACCGCCCAGGTGTTGGTCGAGACGGCGAGGCCGCTGTAGACGGGCGGCGTGATGACCACCCGGAGGTCCTTCAGGTCGGGCAGGGGTTCCACCTGGACCTGGTAGGGCTTGCTGCGCGCGCGCCCGGCCAGCACGTGGTAGGTGAAGCTCTGACGCAGGTCCGGCAGTTCAGGGCAGACGTCGTTCCATCCGCGGCGTTGGTGGCCGCGGGCCGCGAGGGCATGCGCGCCTCGCGGGTAGCGCGGCCGTCCGCGAACTCGCAGACCAGCATGGCCATCGCCCCGGCGTCGCCCTTCAGGCAGGCCTGGATGTAGAGCTCGCGCCTTCCGGCAGGATCCCGGTCGCCCGGGGTCACCTCCAGTTGCAGGGTGAAGGCGTTGCCGGGGTCGTCCCACGGCATGAGCACGCGCCGGAGCGCCGTCCACGCCGCCTGCGGCCACAGGGCGAACAGCACGGCCATCAGCAGGGCCGCCGCGCCCAGCAGCCGGCCGGCGGGCCGGAGCGCCGACCCGGGGAATTCCGCCGGCGCCCGCACGTCGCGGACAGGCGTGACGGCCTGGTGTTCGATCAACCCAGCAGGCCGGGGGAGGCCCGCCGGACTTCTTCAGCTCCAGCGCCGTGCTCACGCTTTCCTGCCATTCCGGGTGCTGCTCCTCCAGGTACCGGGCCATTTCCAGGGGCTTGGGCCTCCGCTTCACCACCAGGGCGAGTCCGCGCACCAGAACGACCGACCACGCCAGCCACGCCGTCCCGCTGAGGATCCAGCGCAGCGGGCGCAGGACGGGCGAGGCGAATGTCCAGCCCCCATCAGCAGGAAGAGCGTCCCCAGCAGGAACCCGCCCCCACAGCAGCAGGATTTTGCCGGTGCGCAGGCGCGTCACGCGAGCGCACGCTTCACGAAGGGAGCTGGTGAGGGTGGGGTTGGATTGCATGGGTTCGGCGTCCGGGCCGGTTCAGACCCGCCGGGTCGGCGCGGGAACGGGCGCACGTTGGTTGAGGTGGTGCGGGGATGCCATTCGCCATGGCCCGGACCTCACCCCGTGGTTGCCACGCGCCGGGCAATGAGGCAGAGCGGACGCATGGAAGCCATGAAAGACGCACTCAACCCGGCGGCGCTGGAACGGATCGCCGCGGCCATGACCGGGGCGTGGAAGGGGTTCCCGCGGGCGCGCTTCCTGCGGGAGGCCCGCGCCGGACTCGACGCTGGAACTGAAGCAGCGGTGAACGCATCATCGCCGCGCTGAGAACGGCGCTGCCCGCCGACTTCCGCGAACAGGCCGCGATCCTGGGCCGGATCCGGGACCACTGGGACAACGGCAGCACCGCCGACCCGCTGCGCGGGTTCGCCGCGTGGCCGGTCATCGACCTGGTGGCGGTCACCGACAGCCGCTGACCTGCGCCAGCACCCTGCGCCGCCTGACGCCGATGTTCTCGGCGGGAGTTCACCATCCGCCCTTTCTGGCCCGCGACTGGGCGCCGGCGCACCAATGCACCTGCTCCGCTGGACCGGCGACCCGGACCTGCACGTCCGCCGCCTCGCGTCCGAGGGATCGCGCCCCCGCCTGCCCTGGGGCCTGCGGCTCGCCCACCTCGTGCGCGACCCCGCCCGACCCTGCCGCTGCTGGAACGGCTGAAGGACGACCCGGAGGAGTACGTGCGCCGCTCGGTCGCCGAAGACCACCTCAACGACATCGACAAGGACACCCCGAAAACCGTCGTGGCGGTCTGCCGGGCGTGGGCGAGGACGCCACCCTGGAGCGCGGGCGGATCATCCGCGCCGCGCAGCCTGGTGAAGGCCGGCCACGCCGAGGCGATGTACGGGGCCGCGGACAAGCCCGCCGTGCGCGTCGTGTCGTTCACCGCCGGACACAAGGCGGTGAAGATCGGCGGGGCGCAGACCCTGGCCTTCCATCTCGTCTCCACCGCGCGGAAGCCGCAGCGGCTGATCGTGGACTTCGCCGTGCAATACCGGAAGGCGGACGGATCGGCCCGCCCGAAGGTCTTCAAGTGGGCCGTGCTGGACCTCGCCCCGGGCGGGGAGGTTCGCCGCGACAAGAAGCTCCCGTTCAAGGTCATCACCACCCGCCGGTTTTATCCGGGGGTCCACCGGGTGGACCTGCTGATCAACGGCCGGGTCTCGGGCGCAGTGGACTTTGAGTTACTGGCGGCGAAGTAACCGGGGGTGCTGACGACCCTGGCGCACCTGCTCAACCCTTCGCCATCATCTCCGACACCAGCCTGGTGAAGCGGGCGGGTTCCTTGACGGGCGAACCCTCGGCCAGGAGGGCCTGGTCGCGCAGGAGGGCGGCGAAGTCGGCCAGGCGGGGCGAGGCGGGGTCGGCCGCGAAGAGATCCTTCATGCGGGCGAGGGCGGCGTGCGCCGGATTGACCTCGAGGATGCGGGGCGCCTCCGGGAACTCGTTGCCCATGGAGCGCATGATGCGCAGCATGTGCGGATCGGGCTGGCCCTCGGCGGACACGAGGCAGCTCGCGCTCTCGGTCAGGCGGTCGGACAGGCGTACCTCGGCGACGTCGCCGGCGAGCAGTTCCTGGATCTTCTTGAGCAGATCGCCGAAGGACGCGTCGGCCTCCTTGCGCTTTTCCTCGCGCTCCTTCTTCTCGGTCTCGTCGCCCAGGTCCACCTGGCCGCGGTGCACGGCGACCATCTTCTTGCCGTCGAACTCCTCGAGATCGCCGAGGATCCATTCGTCGATGGGGTCGATCAGGAAGATGACCTCGATGCCGCGGGCCTTGAAGGCCTCCAGCACCGGGGAGTTCTCGACCGCGCGGCGGGACTCGCCGGTGAGGAAGTAGAGGTCCTTCTGGCCGGGCTGCATGCGGTCGACGCAGTCCTTGAGCGAGAACCATTCGCCCGGCGCGCCCTTGCTGGTCTCGACCAGGATGAGCTGCTTGATGCGGTCGCGGTTCTCATGATCCACATGCAGGCCTTCCTTGAGCACCTTGCCGAAGCGGCCCCAGAACGCGCGGTATTCCTTCGGCTCCGAATCCTTCATCTCCTGCAGGGTGTCGAGGACCTTCTTGACCAGGTTCTTGCGGATCTTGCGGATGAGCGCGTCCTCCTGGAGGATTTCGCGCGAGACGTTGAGCGGCAGGTCGCTGGAATCGACCACCCCCTTCATGAAGCGCAGGTAGGTGGGCAGCAGCTCCTTGCAGTTGTTCATGATGAACACCCGCTTGACGTACAGGTGCATGCCGCGGGTCTCGACATCGGTGAAGAGGTCGGTCGACGGCCGCGCGGGCAGGAAGAGCAGGGCCTTGAATTCCAGCGCGCCCTCGGCGCTGTAGTGGATGACGCGGTGGGGGTCG
>JAXMHJ010000057.1:0-34769 GCA_046346795.1 Kiritimatiellia bacterium | reverse complement strand
TGCTCGCGGCCTGCCGCGGGCGTCGCGTGCTGGTGGTCGGCGACCTGATGCTGGACCGCTACGTCCACGGCCGGGTGGACCGCATCTCGCCGGAAGCGCCCGTCCCGGTCGTGCTGGTCACCCGCGAACACAGCGTGCCCGGCGGGGCCTGCAACGTCGCCGCCAACATCGCCGCGCTCGGCGGCCGGGCCTGCCTGTCCGGGATCGTCGGCGACGACGCGCAGGGGCGGGAGCTGCTGGGGCTCCTGGAGGCGCGCGGTGTGGACCTGTCCGGCGTGCTGGTCTCCCCGGAGGTTCCGACCATCACCAAGACCCGCGTGCTCGCCGAACGCCAGCAGGTCGTCCGCGTGGACCGGGAGTCCGACGGCATGGACCGCATCGCCAGGTCGCCCGCGTTCACCGCCCGCCTGGAATCCGCCCTGCGGGACGTCGACGGCGCGATCGTCGAGGACTACGGCAAGGGCGTGATCCAGCAGCCCGTGGTGGATCTCGCGGCCGCGGCCGCCCGGTCCCGCCGCATTCCGGTCGGCTACGACCCCAAGGACAACCACCTGCGCGTGGAAGGACTCGGTTTCGGCACGCCCAACCGGCGCGAGGCCCTGCATTGCGCCGGCCTCAAGGACCGCACCTTCCGCGATCCCGCGGAGGAACTCGCGTTCCTGGAGGAGTCCGGCCGCGCGCTGCTGGCGAAGTGGAAGACCGACTTCCTGGTCGTCACCCTCGGCCCGCTCGGCATGATGGTGATCGAGAACGGCCGCCCGGTCCACCATGTGCACACCCGCGCCCGGGAGGTGTACGACGTCAGCGGGGCGGGGGACACCGTCATCGCGACCTGCACCCTCGCCCTGGCGGCGGGGGCCGGCCGCATCGAGGCCGCCGAACTCGCGAACTTCGCCGCCGGCGTCGTCGTGGCCAAGATCGGAACCGCCACCTGCTCCCCCGGGGAACTGCTCGACTCGGTGGCCAGCCATGACTGAGGCCCGGGCCATCGGCGTCATCCCCGCCCGGTACGGTTCCACGCGTTTTCCCGGAAAGATCCTGCATCCGCTGGCGGGGCGTCCGCTCATCCACTGGGTGGTGGAACGCGCCCTGCAGGCCCGCCGCCTCTCCGCGGTGCTGGTCGCCACCGACGACGAACGCATCGCGCGCGCGGTCGAGGGCACCGGCGCCACCCCGGTGATGACGCGGTCCGACCATCCCTCCGGCACCGACCGCATCGCCGAGGCCGTGGCCGGCCGCGCCGAACCGGTGATCATCAACGTCCAGGGCGACGAACCCTTCATGGATCCGGCGCTGATCGACCGCCTGGCGGAACGCATGGCCGCCGACCACTCCCTCGACATGGCCACAGCCGCGGTGCTCATCGACCGCGAGGAGGACCTGCGCGATCCCTCGGTGGTCAAGGTCGTCACCCGCCACGACGGCACCGCCCTGTATTTCTCCCGCGCGCCCATCCCGCACTTCCGCGACCTCTCCGCCGCCGAGGCGGTCAAGAGAGGGCTGCACCGGCGTCACCTGGGCGTGTACGCATACCGCCGGGATTATCTCCTCCGCCTCATCGCCCTGCCGCCATCCCCGCTGGAGGACGCGGAAAAGCTGGAACAGTTGCGCGCCCTGCAGACGGGCTGCCGCATGGCGGTGCTCGACTCCGAACCCCTCGGCCCCGGCATCGACACCCCGCAGGACGCCCTGCGCGCCGAGCCGCTTCTCCTCGCCCTTCGCAAAGGTCCCCCCGCATGAGCGCCAAACCCGTCGTGTTTTCCATCGGCAAGATCAAGGTCGGGGGCGGCCACCCGCTGTTCATCATCGCCGGTCCCTGCGTCATCGAGAGCCGGAAGGGCTGCCTGGCCATCGCCCGCAGGCTCGCGGCGCTGTCCCGCGAGGTCGACATTCCCGTCATCTTCAAGGCCTCGTATGACAAGGCCAACCGCACCTCCCTGTCCGGCTTCCGCGGCGTGGGCATGGCGGCGGGGCTCGACGTTCTCCGGGAAGTCGCCGGGGAGACGGGGCTGCCGCTGCTGACCGACATCCACAGTCCCGCCGAGGCGGCGCCGGTGGCGAAGGTGGTCGACGTCCTGCAGATCCCTGCGTTCCTGTGCCGGCAGACCGACCTGCTCGTGGCCGCCGGGGAGACGGGGGCGGCGGTGAACGTCAAAAAGGGCCAGTTTCTCGCCCCTTGGGACGTCGGACCGCTGGTGGAAAAGGTCGAGAGCACCGGCAACCGGCGCATCCTCCTGACCGAGCGCGGTTCCAGCTTCGGCTACAATCAACTGGTGGTGGACATGCGCAGCCTGCCCCTGATGGCCCGCACCGGGTATCCGGTCGTCTTTGACGCGACCCACAGCGTGCAGAAGCCCGGCGGGGGAGGGGGGTACACCTCGGGCGACGCCACCATGGCGCCGGTCCTCGCCCGCGCGGCCGTGGCCGCCGGTTGCCACGGGGTCTTCATGGAAACCCACATCAACCCGGCGGAGGCCCTGTCGGATCGTGACAACTGCCTGCCCCTCAACAGCCTGCGCAAGTTGTGGACGACGCTTCGAACGATCCGAGAAATCAAGTTTTGATGTCTTGCTCACGGCCCGGTTCGTGGTATCCTGAGTCCGTGACCAGAACGTTTGATCGAACGAACAGAACCTCGAGGGTCCGGCCCTCGCGCGGAATTTGGATTGCCCTCTGCTCGGTTGTCATTTTCGCCTGTCTTCCCGGCTCCCTGTCATCGTTCAACTCTCAGGCCCAGATGCCGTCCACCCCCGGATCCGGGACGGGTTCCTCGGGCGAGAGCATCAAGGGCTTTCGCGTCCCCGACTACAACGAGGATGGTTCCCTGAAGTCGATCCTGTACGGTTCCACCGCGGTGAAAAACAATCAGACCCAGATCTGGAAGATGACCGGGGTGAAGATCGACGTTTTCAGCAGCAACAAGGTCTCCGCCGTGGTCACCTCGCCCGGCTGCGATTTTGACATGCGCAAGGGCAGCGCCAGTTCCAACGACCCCATCGTCATCCTGCACGACCGGGCGCAGATCCGGGGCACCGGGTATGTCTGGGACCAGAAGAAGGAAACCTTTCAGATCAACAGCCAGGCCCGGGTCATGATCCACAGTGATACCGTGAAACTGTCCGGCGAAGAGTCCCCCAAACCCCCGAAACCCTGATGCCCAGACGCCTGTTCCCCCTTCTTTTCCTGCTTGGACTCGGATCCGTTCCGGCTTTTTCGCAGGCCCCCGCGTCCGCCGGGGCGCCCGAGCAGATGACCGTCATCACCTCCGACCGCCTGCTGTACGACTACCGCAACCAGTTCGCCGTCTTCGACGACAACGTGGTGGTCATCGATCCCCAGATGAAGCTCACCGCCGACAAGCTCACCGTGCGTTTCGACAAAAACAACCAGGTTCAGTTTATCGAAGCGCGGGGCCAGGTGTACATTGACCAGCAGGCGCAGAACTTCACCGCCCGCGCCGAGATGGTCACGTATCACGTCAAGGAGGGGAAGATCGTGCTGGAAGACAATCCGCAGGTGGTCCGCAACGGATCGATCCTCCAAGGGGGTGTCATCACCTACTGGCGTTTTGAGGACCGGTTGACGAGCGACAAGGGCACCAAACTCATCATCCCGTCCAAGGAGAAGGACCGCGCCGGCCAGCCTCCGCTCATTCCGGGTAAACCGGAGGGTGAAAAACCTTGATTGCCACGGATCAGCTCCTCGTCCGCACAGAAGGCCTGCTCAAGGTCTACGGCAAGAAGGCCGTCGTCAAGAATGTCAGCGTCTCGGTCAGCCGCGGCGAGATCGTCGCGCTGCTCGGTCCCAACGGCGCCGGGAAGACCACGGCCTTCTACATGATCACCGGCCTGATCCGTCCGGACGCCGGCAGCGTGTTTTTCAACGGGGAGAATGTGACCCGCATGCCCATGTACCGCCGCGCCCGGAGGGGCATGGGATATCTTTCGCAGGAGCCGTCCATCTTCCGCCGGCTGACGGTCGAGCAGAACGTCATGGCCGTCCTGGAAACACTCCCGCTCACCCGCAAGGAGCGCCATATGCGCCTGGCGGAGCTGCTGGAGGAACTCAACCTGCGCCACCTTTCCCGGCAGAAGGCCTTCACCCTGAGCGGGGGCGAACGCCGCCGCCTGGAAATTACCCGGGCCCTGGTGACCCAACCGGCACTGATCCTGCTGGACGAGCCCTTTTATGGGATCGACCCCATCACCGTCAGCGACGTCCAGCAGATTGTTTTGCGCCTCCGCGAGAAGGGGCTGGGCGTGCTCATCACCGACCACAACGTCACCGCCACGCTTTCCATTGTCGATCGCGCCTATCTCATTTGCAAAGGTGAGGTATTGCGCGAAGGTACCAGTGACTTCCTCATCAACGATGAAGTCAGCCGGAAGATCTATCTTGGCGAAGAATTCGCCATGTAACCACAAAGACGAACGGAGGAAAGACCATGCAGATCAGCGTAACTTGCCGTCATATGGATGTGACCGACGCGCTCCGCGACCATTCCATCTCGCGTGCCGAACATGACCTGGGGGATTTCGGGCACCAGTTGGAATCCGTCCACGTCATTCTCGACGTGCAGCGCCACAATCACATCGCCGAAGTCGTGATCCAGGGGCGCCGCCACATCAAGGTCGAGGCCAGGGAGGCCACGCCGGACATGTATCACTCCATCGACCTGGCCTTTGCCAAGGCCTCCAAGCAGATCCGCCGCCTGCACGACAAGGTGGTCGAAGGCAAGCGCCAGCGCGACGACATCGCCGAGGTGGAACGCGTGATCGGGGGGGAACCCGAAGCCGCCGTCTGACGCCGGTTCGTGATGAAACCGCCGCCCGGGCCGCCTTGTTGCGGCCGGGCGGTTTTTTATGCCTGTTTTGTGCCGGATGAACGTGTATGGGTCCTCCCGCGGTCCGGGGGCGCTTTCCGCCCCGGGTCAATTCCCATGAACATCACGGTTGAACGCTTTTATGAGGCCATCCGGGCCACCGCCGAGGCGGAGATCGTCTCGGGTCGCAAACATTTGCAGAAGGTCATCCGGGAGCCCGCCATCAACCGGCCCGGCCTCGCCCTGGCCGATTTTTTCCAGTATTTCGCCCACCTGCGGGTGCAGGTCTTCGGACTGGCGGAGATGACCTATCTGAAGTCCCTCCCGGTCGCCGTGCGCGGGGTGCGCGTGGGGAATCTTTTCATGCAGGGCATCCCCTGCGTCGTGCTCACCCGCAACCGCCACGCCACCCCGGAGATCCAGGAAATGGCGGCGAAGTACCGGGTTCCCGTCTTCCGCACCCCCATGATCACGGGGCGCTTCATCAACACCGCCACCCTCGCGCTCGAGGCCATGCTCGAACGCACCGAGCATGTCCCGGGCACCATGCTGGACGTCCAGGGCCTCGGCGTGCTTGTCACCGGCCAGGCCGGGATCGGCAAGAGCGAGGCCGCCCTCGGCCTGATCGCCCGCGGTCACAGCCTGGTCTCGGACGATGTCTGCCTTTTCCGCCGTTCCTCCACCGCCCCGGTCCTGATCGGCACCGCCCCCGAGGCCATCAAATACCACATGGAAATCCGTGGTTTGGGGCCGGTGCACATCCCCAGCCTTTTCGGCATGGCGTCCATCACCCATGAAAAGCAGCTCGATCTGGTGATCGACCTCGTCCGCCACAATCCCGCCGACGAGCCCGACCGTTCCGGGTTGCACCCCGGGTATCGGAATATTCTTGATCTTAAGATTCCCCATATTACGTTACCAGTTGCTCCCGGGAGAGATATGTCCGGTGTGATCGAGGTGGCCGCCATGAACCACAAGCTGCGCTTGCTGGGCCATGATGCCGCCAAAGAGTTCAACGACCGTCTCATTCACCTGCTTCAAGAGCGAGCCGCCAGAACCCATGGAAGAAATGAACCAACCCAGCCGCGAATGTGAGGTCCTGAACGCCTTTGGCATTCATGCCCGTCCCGCCGCCCTTTTCGTCACGACGGCCAATCGCTTCAAAAGCGATGTGTTCGTCGAAAAGGACGGCATTCGCGTCAATGGCAAGAGCATCATGGGCCTGCTGACCCTGGAGGCCCATCAGGGCTCCACCATCGTCATATTCGCCAAGGGTGCCGATGCCGCCGAGGCGCTGGAAGCCCTGGTCAAGGTGGTGGTGGTCGACAAGTTCAACGAGGAATAGGAAATTTCCGCTTCTTTTTCGTGATGTTTCCAGTCGCGACGTCGTCTATTCGGGCCAATACCATGAAAACACTTTCCATCGCCACCGTCATCTCCCTGATCCCCCTGGCCTCCTTCGCCGGGGCGGGTGAAACGCTGCAACGCGTCGGCCAGATGGTCGGTCCCTTTCACATCCTCCTGCTGCATCTACCCATCGGCATGCTGCTGGCCGTTCTACTGCTCGACATCCTGTCGCTGCTGCCCAGCCGCCGGGACGCCCTCTCGCAAGCCTCGCTGACCCTCCAGTGGATCGGCGCCCCGCTCGCGCTGATCGCCGCCGTCAGCGGTTTCCTGCTCTCCAAGTCCGGCGACTTCACCGCCAGCGCCGCGCTGGAGCGCCACATGTGGCTGGGCATCGGGGTGGCCCTGGCCTGGTTCGCCATGGTGGCCGTGCGCCAGGCCGCCAACAGCAATCCCACCGTCACCCGCTACCTGGCCTACACCCTGCTCCTGCTGGGCAACTCCGCCATGACCGTTCTCGCCGGCCACGACGGCGGCACCCTGGTCCATGGCGAAGGATTCCTCACCAAGAACCTTCCGGCCGGGGTCAAATCCGCGCTCCGCCTCGACGGCGCTCCTTCCGCCGCCGCCGGGGGAGGCTGCGGCCGCGCCGCAAGGACCGTTGACCGCCTACCAGGCGCTCGTCTCCCCCATCCTGGAGGCGAACTGCGTCGAGTGCCACGGTGCAAAGAAGAAGAAAGGCAATCTGCGCCTCGATACCCCGGAATCCATCCGGGCCGGCGGCGAACACGGGGCCGTCTTCGTGGCCGGCGATCCCGCGAAGAGCAAAATTCATTCGTTCGTGGTGCTGCCCAAGGACCACGATGACGTCATGCCCCCGGGGACCGCAAGAAACTGACCGCCGACCAGGCGAAGATCCTGGCCTGGTGGATCACGCAGGGCGCCTCCTTCGACTCCCCGTACGACAAGGCCGCGCTGCCCGAGGACCTGCAGGCCGTCGTGTCCACCGCCATCCCGGCGAAGCCCGTCGCCGCGAAAAGCCGGCCGCCGCGGCCCCGCGAAAGCCGATCCCGCCATCGCCCTCGCCGGGGCGGTCGCCGCCATTGAAAAAACCGGCGGCTCCGCCATCTGGACCGCCGCCGGCAGCGGCGAACTGCAGGTGGATTTCCGCGGCGCGCCGAACAGGCCGATGACGCCCTCATGCCCCTGCTGGCCCCGGTGAAGGACCACCTCGTCAGCCTCACCCTCTCCCGCGGCAAGATCACCCCCGCCGCCATCCCGGCGCTCGCCGGCTTCCCGAAACTGGCCCGGCTGGCCGTCGACAACACCGCCGTCGACGACACCTGCATCGACACCCTGGCCGCCCTTCCCGCGCTCGAATCCCTGAATCTCTTCACTCCCCCCGTCACCGACGCCGGCGCCGCCAAACTCGCCGCCGCCAAGTCGCTGAAAAAGGTCTTCCTGTGGCAGTCCAAGGTCACCACCAACGGCGTCGCCGCCCTGCGCAAGGCCCGCCCGGATCTCACGGTGGATGACGGATGGCAGCCGGAGGACGACGCCAAGGCCCAGCCCGTCCCGGTCGTGGCCGCCGCCCCCGCCGCACCGGCCCCGCCCCCGCGTCCAACACCACCTTCTCCGTCGTGATCGCCCCGATCCTCGAGAAAAACTGCACCGGCTGCCACGGCGCCGAGAAATGCAAGGGCGACCTCCGCCTGCACACGGTGGAGGGCATCAAGGCCGGCGGCAAGGGCGGCCCCGTGGTCGTCGCCGGCGACCCCGGCAAGAGCCCGCTCTGCCTGCGCGTCAGCCTGGCGCACGACCACGACGACATCATGCCCCCCGGCGACAAGCCCAAGCTCAGCCCCGCCGACATCAAGCGCATCGCCTGGTGGATCCAGGACGGCGCCGCCTTCGACAAGCCCTACGACGAAAAGGCCGTGCCCGCCGACATCAAGCCTGCGGCCTGACCCGCCCGGTGGTCCCGGGCGTTTCCGGGCGGTGCGATTTCACATGTGTTCCGCGAATTTGAATTTCCCCGTTTCCCCGTCCAATCCGGTCGCACCATTCGAACTTCATCCACCCACCCACGGAGCCCTCCTGTGAACCGCCGCCAAGTCCTGAAGACATCCGCCGCCGCCGCCGCCAGCTTCCTCATCCTTCCCAGCGGCGCGCGCGCCGGCAGGACCACCCCCGGCGGCAAGCTCAACATCGCGCTCATCGGCACCTGGGGCCGCGCCTTCGCCCACGACGACATGCTCAAGGGCGAGAACGTCGTCGCCCTGTGCGATGTGAACGCCAACCATCTGGCCGATGCGGCCAGGAAGTATCCCGGCGCCAAGACCTACGCCGACTGGCGCCTCTGCCTGGAGCAGAAGGACATCGACTCCGTCGTCATCTGCACCCCCGACCATGTGCACTCCTTCATCGCCATGTGGGCCATGAACCGCGGCATGCACGTCTACTGCGAGAAGCCCCTGGCCAACACCGTCGCGGAGGCCCGCCTGGTCCGCGAAACCTACCTCAAGAACCGGGACAAGATCGCCACCCAGGTCGGCACGCAGCGCCATGAGAAGGACAACTTCGCGCGCATCCGCGAAATGGTCCGCGACGGCGCCATCGGGGAACTCAAGAGCGCGTACGCCTGGGGCAACCGCAAGCTGGGCCGGCCGGGCTACCTTCCGGCCGACGGCACCCCGCCGTCGCATCTGAACTGGGACCTCTGGCTCGGCCCCTCCAAGGAGCACCCCTACAACCCCGGCTATTTCTCCGGGGGCGCCGGGATGAACTGCCTGAGCTGGAACATGTACTGGGACTTCGGCAGCGGCCAGGTCGGCGACATGGGCAGCCACACGATGGACCTCGTGTGGAACGCCATCGATGCGAAGCCGCCCACCGAGATCGAAGCCGAGGGCGACGCCTTCAATCCCGATGTCACCCCGGTGAAGCTGCGCTCCGTCTTCAACCTGCCCGCGAACGACTGGCGTCCGGCCATCCAGGCGAGCTGGCACCAGGGCGGCGACCTGCCCAAGTCCCCGTGGGACGGCGTCAACATCGAAGGGATCGGCCACGGCGCCATGTTCAAGGGCAGCCTCGGCTACATCGTGGCCGACTTCGACAACCGCCTGCTCCTGCCGTACGGCAAGGGCGCGGATCTCACCCACTACAAGGTGCGCACCAAGGACCAGCTCACCCCGTCGATGGGCAATTTCCAGATGCAGTGGGTCAAGGCCTGCAAGGGCGACCTCAAGACCTCGTGCAACTTCGACTACGCCGGCACCATGATCGAAACCATGCTGCTCGGACTGGTCGCCTACCGCGCGGGCAAGAAGCTCTCCTACGATTCCGCCGCCGGGAAGATCACCAACGACGACGCGGCCAACGCGCTCCTCTCCAAGGAATACCGCGCCGGCTGGGTTCTGAACGGCTGATGCCGCGGGGGCGTTGATTCCGCCGCCAAGCCCCGCGTGACGGGCCGGAGGCTCCGGTGCGACGACGCCGGGCCTCCGCCTGCCGGCGTCCGCGCCCCGCCGGCGGTCGTTTCCACACCCCCTCCGGTCCGCGAACGCCGCCGCAGCCGCGGCCTCCCCGGCCCGTGCGCCCTCTTTCCGGGCTGCGGGAGCTTTTTCTACTTTATCCGCGGTCGTTCTGCCCGTAAGATTCCGGCTTCAAATCCAACGATACCCATGAAAACCTTCCCTCTTCTGGCCCTTTGCCTTTCCGGTCTCCTCCTCCGCGCCGGGGAGGCGACGCCGGCGTCCGCCCGGCAGTTCGACACCCTGCGCGTGGTGGTGGCGGGCAACACCGGCACCTCGGTGGTCACCCGGGTGACCACGTTCTTCCGCTCCGCCTTCCCCCTGACCGTCCAGCTCGAAACCGCCGCGATCCCCGAGGGACTGGACCTGGTGGGCGCCGCCAAACTCGGGGGATCGGCCTCCAACGACTACCTCAAGGTCGTCCTGTTCGACGCGCCGGCGTCGGAACCGCGGCACGGCCTCTTCGACCCGACCAACCGGGTGATGACCCTGAACACCACGGTGCTCCACCACGACAACCCCGAGACGTTCGCCCGCCGGCTCGACCGGCAGTTCACGCGGGGCATGTGCTTCTCGCTCGGGATGCCGACCTGTCCGAACCCGATGTGCGGACTGTTTCCCTACAAGGACCTGGCGGAACTGGACATGATCGGGAGGGGGGCGTGCCCCCCCTGCCAGTTCCGGGCCAACGATGCGGCGAAGCAGAAAGGTGTGGTGCTGAAGTTCCCGCCGCCCCGCCGGCCCGCGCCCAGGACGCCGCCCGACAACGCTCCGCCGAACCCCGCGCCCCCCTCCGCTCCCGCCGTCACCCCGCCTCCCGCACCCCAGCCCTGACCTTCCCATGCTCGATATCCGCAGAATCCGTGAACAAAAAGACCAGGTTCTGGAGGCCCTCCGCGCCCGCGGCCTGGAGCCCGATCTGGACGCCATCCTGAAGCTCGACGACGAGCGTCGCGCCTGCATCGGCCGTGCCGAGACGCTCAAGAACGAGCGTAACCGCGACTCGAAGGAGATCGGCGCGCTCATCAAGACCGACCCCGCCCTCGCCGCCACCAAGAAGGAAGCCGTCCGCCTCAAGGGCGAGGAAATCTCCGCGCTCGACCGCCGGGCCGTCGAAGCCGAGGCGGCCCGGGACGCGCTGGTCCTCGCCCTCCCGAACACCCCGCATCCCGCCGTCGGGCGCGGGACGGACAGCACGCACAACAAGCTGGTGCGCACCTTCGGAACGCCGCGGACCTTTGACTTCACGCCCAGGCCCCAGTGGGAACTTGGCGAAGCCCTCGGCATCTTCGACTTCAAGCGCGCCGCCAAGATCTCCGGCGCGGGCTTCCCGCTGCTGGTCGGCCCCGGCGCCCGCATCGCCCGCGGACTGGTGCAGTTCATGCTCGACCTGCACACGCGCGAGCACGGCTACACCGAGGTGGAGCCGCCCTTCGTGGTCAACTCCGATTCCGTGCTCGGCACCGGCCAGCTTCCCAAGTTCCCGGAGGAGATGTACCGCGTTCCCGAGGACGATCTCTGGCTGATCCCCACGGCCGAGGTGCCCGTCACCAACATCCACCGGGACGAGATTCTGGAGGGGCCGCTGCCGGTGAAGTACACCGCCTATTCGCCCTGCTTCCGCCGGGAGGCCGGCGCCGCCGGCAAGATGACGCGCGGGATGAACCGCGTGCACCAGTTCGACAAGGTGGAACTGGTCAAGTTCGCGGACCCCGCCACCTCGTACGACGAGCTGGAATCGCTCACGCGCAACGCCGAGGCCGTCCTGCAGAAGCTCGACCTGCACTACCGGGTGATCGAACTCTGCACCGGCGACATGGGTTTCGCCTCCGCCAAGACCTACGACATCGAGCTGTGGGCGCCCGGGCAGAACGCCTGGCTGGAGGTTTCCTCCTGCAGCAATTTCGAGGACTACCAGGCCCGCCGCATGCGCATCCGGTACCGCGACGCCGACGGCAAGCCCGCGCTGGTGCACACGCTGAACGGCTCCGGGGTGGCGCTGCCGCGGCTGATCATCGCCATCCTGGAAAACGGCCAGCAGGCGGACGGCAGCGTGGTCCTGCCCGGGGCGCTCCGCCCCTACGTGGGCGGGCTGGAACGGATCGTTCCCCGCGCCTGAAACCCCGCGGCCCCGGGGCCGGTCATGCTGATCACCTCCTTTCTCACCGCCGCCCTCCGCGACGGATGGCCGCGCCGCGTCCGCAGCCTGCTGGTCGGCTGCTCCGGCGGCGCGGATTCCACGGCCCTGCTGCACGTGCTGCGGCAGACCGCCCCCATCCTGCGCCTGAACCTGCGGGTCCTGCACGTGCATCACGGCCTCCGCGGGGCCGAGGCCGACGGCGACGCGTTTTTTGTCGAGGCCTGGCCGCCCGGCTGGGCCTGCCGTTCGAATGCGCGCGGGTGGACGTGCCCGCCCGCGTTCACGCGACCGGGGAATCCGCGGAACAGGCGGCCCGCCACCTGCGCCTCGCGGCGTTTCGCGAATCTCTCACGGCCTCGGGCGGCGACGCCGTCGCGGTCGCGCACCATCTGGACGACCAGGCCGAGACGCTTTGGATGAAGATCCTGCAGGGTGTTTCCCCCGCCGGGTTGGGGGATGCCGTCCCTTTCGACCGTGGCGGGCGTGCCGCTCCTCCGTCCGCTGCTGACGCAGACCTCCGCCGGCCTCCGCGCCTTTCTCGCCGCCCACCGCCTGCCCTGGCGGGAGGATCGCATGAACCGGGACCCCGCCCATCTGCGCGCGCGCATCCGGCATGAACTGACGCCGCTGCTCCGCGGCCTGAATCCGCTGGCCGCCGAACACGCGGCCGCCCTGGCGCGGGCCACCGCGCTGGACGAGGCCTGGATCGCCCCGCTGGTCGGGGAGAACCTGGGCCGGGTGGAGAACGACCGCGGACTGGACCTCGGACGGCTGGGGGCCCTGCCGGCGGGGATGCGCCGCCGCGTCCTGCACCGGTGGGGCGTGCTGCGGGGACTGTCCTTCCGCGCCCTGGGCGCGTCGGGGCTCGACCGGCTGGACGAGCTCGCGCTGAAGGGGAGGGGGCCTTCGCGCGGGCTCCCGGCTGGTGCGGGTTGAAGCCGGGGCGCTGTGCATCGTCGCGCCGACGCGGTCGCCGGTCGGGACGCTGGCCGCGCCGGGAGTCCTCGACCTGCCGGGCGGAGTATTGCGGGCCACGCGGGAGGCGGGCCATCGCGCCGCCGGGCCCGGCGAGGCCTGGATCTCCGCCGCGCGCGTCGGCGACGAGGCCCTGACCGTGCGGGCGTGGCGGCCCGGCGACCGGTACCGGCCCCACCGCGCGCCGGGCCGCCGCAAGCTGCAGGATCTTTTCGCCGACGCGCGCATTCCGCGCAGCCGCCGGGCGGGGGTGCCGGTGATCGAGTGCCGGGGGAGATCGTCTGGGTGGCGGGCTGCGGGTGGCGCACGACTGGGCGGTCGGGGCGCCGGACGAACCCAGCATTCATCTGGTTTACCTTTGAACATTTGCGCGGAATTTGGTTTCTAATGCGGCTCCGGAGGATTCCATGAACCGTTTGCCTTTTCTTTTATCCTGCCTGATGGCCGCACCCGCCGCATTCGCGGTCCCGAAGCTGACCTGTGACGAGCCGAAGGCCGAGCTGGGCAAAGCCGAGACCGGGACCAAGGTCACCCATGTGTTTAATCTGACCAACGCCGGTGACGAGCCCCTGGCCATCGAAAGCGTGAAGCCCGGCTGCGGCTGCACCACCACCCAGCTTCCCAAGAACGTGATCGCCCCGGGGGAGACGGTGGGGCTGCAAACGGTGCTCGACCTCACGATGCGGCGCGGGGACCAGATCAAGCACGTGGATGTCTTCTCCAACGATGGCGGGAAAACCAACACCCCCTTCCGCCTGGAGATGTCGGTCTTCGCCACCGATCCGTTCCGGGTGGATCCCGAGACCCATTCCCTGGGACAGCTTGCCGCCGGGAAGCCGATCGAACGCCGCACCCGCATCTCGCGGGTGGACGGCCAGACCTTCCACATCCGGGGCGCCCGCGCCACCCAGAACAACAGCACCTCCCGCTGGGAGGTGGTGGAGGAGGGGAAGGTGTACGATCTGATCACCACGCTGCCCACCGAGGGGAAGATGGGGCATCTGTTCGAGAACGTGATGGTGGACATCGACCATCCCACGCTGCCGTTCCTGTCGGTGCAGTTCGTGGCCAGCCTGAGTTCCCCGTACCAGTTCGCCCCGCAGGAGATCACCCTTTCCCCCGGTCCGGGCACGCTTTCGCAGACGGTCACGGTCCGTTCCGGACAGGTCGTTGACTTTCGCATTGTCAAGGCGGAGTGGCCGGACGACTCGGTGAAGATCGACATCCTGGAGCCGCTTCGCCTTGGACAGCAGGTCCGCATCAGCGGAATCAAGCCGAATCCGGCCTGGAACGGAAAGTTTCTGGTGATCCGGACCGACCAGGCCGCGTATCCCGAGGTGAGGATCCCGATCCGGGTGGAAGGCGTCGCGCCGTGAGGCGGCGGGCGTTGTTGCTGACCGGCTGGGCGGTGGTGCTTCCGCTCCTGGCCGCCCGTTCCGCTCCGCGCATCACGTGCGCCGAGCCGGAATTCGACTTCGGCCGGGCGGGAGAGGGCGAGGCGCTGGAGAAGCGGTTTCTGATCGGGAACGCCGGCGACGCCGACCTGGTCATCTCCAGGATCGTGCCCAGTTGCACCAGTTGCACCGTCATCAATGTCAGCACCAACCGCGTCCCCCCCGGCGGCAGCCTCTCCGTGCCGGTCCGGCTCACCCTGGGCGGCTTCAACGGCATGATCGCCAAGAAGGTGACCATCGAGAGCAACGATCCGGTGAACCCCCGGTTTGAGCTCGCGCTCAAGGGCGAGGTGGTGAGCGACATCATTCTTCGTCCGGCGGTCGTGGTCTTCGGCCAGCTTGCCGAGGGTGTCCCGGCGGAGCAGGAGGTCTCCGTCGCGGCGGGGGAGGGTCATGCGCTGACCGTGACCGGGGTGGAATGCACCCAGGGCATCTTCAAGCCGGAACTGGTGGTGGAGGAGGCCGGGAAGAACTACAAGGTCCGGCTGCGCTTTGACGGGTCGTTTTTCCCCGAGGACCGGATGCTGGTGCGCGGCCGGATGGCCGACATGCTCGTCATCCGGACCGAATCCCCGGGCCGCCCGGTTCTCAAGGTGGGCATTCAGGGGTTGCTGACCCCGTCCCTGCGCGTGTTCCCCGCGGAAATGAAGTTCCCCGCGCATTCGCCCGCAACGACGGCCACGATCATGATCCGCGGCGCCCCCGGCAAGACCTTCCGGGTGCTGAAGGCGGAATGGCCGCAAGCCGGCGTGGACGCCGAGATCACCGGGCCGACGCCCCTGGGCTACCGGGTCGTTTTCCGGGGCGTCACCCTGGACGATGCGGTGAATGGCAAACAGGTCGTCATCACCACGGACCTGAAGGATTACGAGCATCTGAAGGTTCCCATCTCGATCGCCCATCCCTCCACCTGCCGGATCTGCAACCCGGCCAAGCCCTCAGCCGCCCCCGCCACACCATGAAATTCCACCTCCTGTGCGCACTCCTGGCCCTCGCGGCCTCCACCCGCGCGTTTGCCGCTCCGAAAATCGAGTGCGACCAGCCGAAATTTGATTTTGGCACCTCGCTGAACGACCGGGTCATCGAGCACTCCTTCACCCTGCGCAATGCCGGGGACGAGGAACTCGTGATCCAGAGCGTCAACCCGTCCTGCGGCTGCACGCTGGCCGAGATCGGCGACAAGAACCTGGCGCCGGGCGAGTCGACGGTCGTGAAGGCCCGGCTCGATCTGAGCAACCGCCTTGGACGGCAGGACAAGAACATCGCCGTGTTTTCCAACGATCCCGCCAACCGGACCCTGACCCTGCTGATCAGCGGGGATTCGATCAGCGCCCTCAAGATCGATCCGCCCGTGCTCGCGTTTGGAACAATCTCCCCGACCGGAACCGTCACCAAGACGGTCTTCATCACCAGCAGCCTCGGCGAGAAATTCAAGGTGCTGGACGTGGTCAGCCCGCAGAAGATCTTCCAGTCGAAAGTCACCCCGGTCGAGGAGGGCATCAAGTACCAGATCGACGTCACCGTCACCGGCACGGGCCGGACCGGCGGGGCCGTGAACGACAATCTGGTCATCTACACCGACCATCCCAAGGCGCGGGTCATGGCCCTGGCCGCGTACGGACAGATCCCCGAGCCGATCGCGGTCTCTCCCGGGATGATCACCCTGCTGACCAATACCGGCGGCCGGCCGGTGACCCGTTATGTCACCCTTCGCCCCGGTCTGGTGACCCAGTTCAAGGTGCTCAAGGCGGAGTTCCCCGATCCCTCGGTGGTCGTGTCCATCCGCGAGCACACCCAGTACGGCTATCAGATCATGTTGCAGGGCATCATGCCCAAGGCCGATCTCGCCGGGAAGGAAGTGGTGATCACGACCGACGCCCGGGGGCGGGAGCAGATCAGGATACCCATCCAGATCATGGAAAACGGCCGCATCCTGGGCACGGAACCACCGGCGGGGCCCAAGTGAAATTTCCACACGCAGCCGGAATCGGCGCCTTTCTGCTGGCGGCGCTGGCCGCCTCCGGACAGGAACCCGCCACCTCGCGCTGGTCCCGGGCGGAGGAGGCCCTGGGCCTGATGGCCTCCCGCCATCTGGTCCCCGACGAATCCCGCCTGCGGAAGGCGGTCCTCGACGCCGTGGTGACGTCCGCCGATCCGGGGGGCGGGGTGCTGGGCCGGGAGGACGTCGAAGCCCGGGAACGGAGCGGCCGCGGCCTCCGCCCCAACCTGGGCTGGCGCTTCTCCAGCACGAATCACCTCGTCACCCTCCGGGAACCCGCGGCCGCCTCCGCCAGCGCCCCGGGTTGCGCCGGCTGGGTGGTGACCGCGGTCAACGGGCGGACCACCGTCACCAATTCCTGGTCCGCGGTGATGAAACATCTCCGCACGGGGGCGGCCCCGTCCGTGCTCCTCGGGCTGACCGATCCGGTCAAGGGGACCGTCACGAACATCACGTTTGCCATGACCACCACCCCGGAGGAGGCCGTGGCCCTGCGCGAAGTCTGGCTCGGCGACCTGCTCTACGTCCGCGTCAACGGACTGTATCCGCGCTCCGCCCCGGACCTGCTCGAGGCCCTCAAGCCCTTCTCCGGCCTGCGGGGCGTTCTGCTGGATCTGCGCGACGCCGGCGGGGATGATCAGGAATGCGCCCTGGCCCTTGCCGGCCTGGTTTGTTCCGGCGCCTCCCCGCGGCCCGGTGGACCGGTCTCGACGACACCGGCGCCTCCGACCTCCTCCCGGCGGCCTCTCCGTCGCCCGGCCTGGACGCACCCGTCCTCGTCCTGCTCAACCGGTCCACGCATGGAGCTGCGGAGCTGCTGGCGGCCTTGCTCAGCCACTGCGGTTCAGGCGTCATGGTGATCGGAGAGCCGCCCGCCGGCGATCCGCTGCTCGGGAAGCGATTCCCTTAGCCGGTTCGTTTATGCTGGTTGCGACGCGCAAACTGGTGTTTGCCGACGGCGTCTCCCTGGACGCGCGCACCATCCTGCAGCCGGACATCGTCGTGAACGACCGGGATGTGGACGATCCGCTGGTTGCGGATGACCATGCCGCCTCGCAGAACCACCGGCGCGCGGATGACACCTCGGAGCATTCCGCCCAGGTGCGCCTGCTGGACCGGATCCGCCACGACGCCGTGCTCAAGCGGGCCGTTGATGTCATGCTGGGCCTGCGCGCCATGCCGGCCCGGAAGAAACCCTGAGGCGCGCCGCCGCCTTCAGTCCCGGAACCGGTCCACGATGTCGCTGATGTAGCGGAAGGTCCCCTCGAAGGTGATGTTTTCCATGAAGCGGTCCTCGTCCGACTTCGCCGCCTCGTCCCACTTCAACACGTTTCCCCTCCCCGCGTTGTACTGGGCCAGCGCATAGGGCAGGGGATTGTCCTTGGTGGACCACTCATCGACCGCCTTGCGCAGATACCACACTCCCGCCCGGAGATTGGTCTCGGGATCGAACAGCCGTTCCGGCGTGAAGCCCTCCACGCCCTGCGTTCCGGCCCATTCCATGCCGGTCACCGGCATGACCTGCATCAGACCCACCTCCCCGGCCTTCCCCTTCGCCTGCGGGTTGAACCGGCTTTCCTTCCAGATCACCGCCGAGACCAGCCGCGGATCCATCCCGTTCGCCCGGCTCACCCGCACGATCAGCTCGTCCAGCGCATGCGCCTTGCGCACCACCGAGACCGCCGCCAGTCCGACGATCAGCAGCGCGCAGGCAAGGTTGACGTATATGATCTTCAGGGTGGCGGATCGGGAGAATTCGGGCATGCCGCCAAAATACCCGGTATTCCGCCCGCGGCAAAACATTTTCCGGCATCAGGGTTGATCCGCCGCCCCGTCCCGGGTGTATCAGGGGGATGCCCGAACCCGCCCACCCCCCGGCCCGACGCATCGCGCGCGTCATGGTCGACCTCGCCCTGGACCGCGAGTTCGACTATCTCGTGCCCCCGCACCTCTCCGGCGAGGTCCATCCCGGGTCGCAGGTGAAGGTCCCCTTCGGGAAGCGGACGACCACCGGCTTTGTCGTCGGCTTCGCGGACGCCCCCGCCCGCCCGGGGTTGCGCGAGCTGGATTCGGTCCTCTCCGGCGGCGCGCTCCTCCGATCCGATGTCATGGACCTCGCCCGCTGGATCGCCGATTACTATTGCTGCCCCCTCGAACAGGTCCTGCGCACCGTGCTGCCCGGCGCGGTCCGGCGCGAACAGCGCGGTTTCAAGCAGCAGCTCCACGTCATTCCCACCGCCAGGGCCTCCTCCGAGCCCGACCTCGCCCTGCTCCGCCGCCGGGCGAAGAAGCAGGCGGCCGCCATCGACGTGCTCGTCGCCATGGGCCGGATGCCGGCCTCGGAGCTTGCGGCCGCGGCCCATGTCGACCTCGCCGCGCTCCGCACCCTGGCCGCCAAGGGCTTCGTCGTCATCGAGAACGACAGCGTCTCCCGCGATCCGCTGGCCGGCCAGGACTTCGTGCGCACCCGGCCGCTCACCCTCTCGGCCGACCAGCCCGCGGCGCTGGAGCGCGTGAAGGCCTCCATCGACACCGGCACACCCGGCGTCGTCC
Organism: Kiritimatiellia bacterium; assembly: GCA_046346795.1. Taxonomy (GTDB): domain Bacteria; phylum Verrucomicrobiota; class Kiritimatiellia; order SS1-B-03-39; family UBA6053; genus JAXMHJ01. Next base: position 15,949 of record JAXMHJ010000057.1, on the reverse strand, counting down.
TGCTCTTCGGCGTCACCGGCAGCGGCAAGACGGAGGTGTACCTGCAGGGCATCCAGCACGCACTCGACCAGGGGAAGGGGGCCATCATGCTGGTTCCGGAAATCTCCCTGACCCCGCAGACGCTCGAACGGTTTCGCGGGCGCTTCGGCGGGGAGATCGCCGTGCTGCACAACGCCATCTCTCCGAGGGCGAGCGGCACGACGAGTGGCACCGCATCCGCTCCGGAAAGGCGCGGATCGTCGTCGGCGCCCGCTCCGCCCTCTTCGCCCCGGTCGAGAACCTCGGCATCATCCTCGTGGACGAGGAGCACGAGGGCTCGTACAAGCAGGAGGAGGCCCCGCGCTACCAGGCGCGCGACGTCGCCGTGATGCGCGGGCGCATGCACCGCGCCGCCGTGGTGCTGGGCTCGGCCACCCCCTCGGTTGAAAGCTACTACAACGCCTTCCGCGGCAAATACGAGCTGGTGCGGCTCAACCTCCGCGTGGACGACCGCCAGATGCCCCGGATGCGCGTCATCGACATGCGGCTCGACACCGGCGCGTCGGGCCGGCCCGGGATCCTCTCCCGCGACCTGGTGGACGCGGTGCGGCTGCGCATGGACCGCGGCGAACAGACCATGCTCTTCCTGAACCGGCGCGGCTTCTCGACCTCGATGATCTGCCCGACGTGCGGCCATGTGGCCGCCTGCCCGCACTGCAGCGTCTCCCTCACCTATCACCGGCACGCCGGCGCCCTGCGCTGCCATTACTGCGGGGAATCGCAGCGCGTTCCGGACCGCTGCCCCAACCCCGAGTGCCGCGACCCCGCCTTCAAGTTCTCCGGCACCGGCACCGAACGCGTCGAGGCGATCATCCGCCAGTGTTTTCCCCGCGCGTCCATCCAGCGCATGGATCGCGACACCATGACCGCCAAGGACAGCTACCGGAAGGTGCTGGGCGACTTCCGCACCGGCAAGATCGACATCCTGGTCGGCACCCAGATGATCGCCAAGGGCCTGCATTTCCCGAATGTCACGCTCGTGGGCGTGATCAACGCCGACACCACGCTGCACTTGCCGGACTTCCGGGCCGCCGAGCGCGCGTTCCAGTTGCTGACCCAGGTGGCGGGCCGGGCGGGACGGGGCGAGATCGCCGGGGAGGTCATCGTGCAGACCTTCACGCCGACCCATGTCGCCATCCAGTCCGCGCGGCGCATCGACTACGAGGGCTTCTTCGACCAGGAACTCGAGGCCCGCCGCGAGCTGGGCTATCCGCCCTTCGGCCACCTGGTGGTCCTCACCGTGCGCGGTCCCGACGAAGCGGCCGTGGCCGCGGCCGCAACCGCGTTTCACGAACGCCTGAAGCCCCTTCTTCCCGCGAATGTCGTGCTGGGCGAGCCCGGGCCCGCGCCCCTGGCCCGCCTCAAGGGCAGCCACCGCCACCAGATCGTCCTGCGCGGCCCCACCGCCCGCGGCATCACCACCGCGTACCGCCGGGCGGCCGGGGATTTCAAGCTCCCGAAGGGCGTCCTGATGTCCATCGATGTGGATGCGCAATCGATGGCCTGACCGGCCCACAAATTCGTTGCCACCCGGCCGGTCCGTTGGTATTCACGCCCGCCCTGAAAGGAAAATCCCCATGTTCCAGCACATCCCGCTCGCCCCCCCGACAGCATCCTCGGCCTGACCGAGGCCTTCCTAAAACCAATCCCCGGAAGGTCAATCTCGGCGTCGGCGTTTTCAAGGACGAAGCCGGCCAGACCCCGGTGCTGCAGTGCGTCAAGAAGGCCGAGCAACGCCTGCTTGAACGCGAGAAGACCAAGTCCTACCTCCCCATCGGCGGCAGCGCCGCGTTCGCCGCCCAGGCCCTCGATCTGCTGTACGGCGCCCATCCCGCGGTCGCCGCCGGCCGCGTCCGCGCCGCCCAGACCCCCGGCGGCACCGGGGCCTTGCGCGTCGGTTCCGACTTCCTCGCCAAGTGGCTGCCCAAGGCCACCGCGTGGGTCAGCAACCCCACCTGGGCCAACCACAAGGGCATCTTCGCCGCCGCGCACCTGCCCGTGAAGGAATACGCCTACTACAACGCCGCCCTCCGCGGCGTCGATTTCCCCGCCCTGCGCGCCGCGCTGGAAGCCATCCCCGCCGGGGACATCGTCCTCCTGCACGTCTGCTGCCACAATCCCACCGGCGCCGACCTGACGCTCGCGCAATGGGGCGAGGTCGCCGCCATCGCCCAAGCCCGCGGCTGGCTGCCGTTCTTCGACTTCGCCTACCAGGGCTTCGGCGACGGCGTCGAGGAGGACCGCGCCCCGCTCCAGATCTTCCTGGACCTCGGCCTCGAGTTCCTCGTCGCCAGCTCCTTCTCCAAGAATCTCGGCCTGTACAACGAACGCGTGGGCTCGCTGAGCCTCGCCGCCGCCGACCGCGAGACCGCCGACAAGGCCTACAGCAACATCGAGATCACCGTCCGCGTCAACTACTCCAACCCCTCCAACCACGGCGGCGCCGTCGCCGCCGAGGTGCTGGGCGACCCCGAGCTGCGCGCCCTCTGGCTGCGCGAACTGGCCGGCATGCGCGACCGCATCAAGGGGCTGCGCGCCGAACTGGTCAAGGGCCTCCAGGCTCGCGGCGCGAAGGGCGACTTCTCCTTCATCAACCGGCAGCGCGGCATGTTCTCCTTCAGCGGGCTTTCCGACGACCAGGTGTCGTTCCTCATCCGCGAGAAGGCCATCTACATCGTCAAGGGCGGGCGCATCAACGTCGCCGGCCTCGCCGCCTCGAATCTCGACTACGTCTGCGACGCCATCGCGGGGCTCTGACCGTCCGGGGAAGGTCCCGGGCGGAGGAGCCAGGCCAGCAGGGCGAGGAGGATGACGGTGCAGCCCCACGCATCGAGATAGTCCGAGCGCGCCCCGAGCCAGGCCTGCAGCGGATGGTGGTAGGCGCTGTCGGAAATGACGGCGTTGATCTTCTTGATCAGGACCCAGCCGGCGTGGAGTCCGGCCGCGAGCCAGATCGATCCGGTGCGGGTCACGGCCGCGCACAGCACCGCGCTCATCAGCACCAGGTTGACGAAGCGGGGGACGATGTACTCCTCGAATCGCAGGTGTCCCAGGGCGGAGGAGAGGGTGTGGACGACCGCGTTTCCGAACGCGGGGCCGCGCAGGGCCGCGGCGGAGGGTTCCATGAAATGGGCCCAGGCGAACATCGAACCGGCTCGCCAGGGCGGCGAACGCAGCGCCGAACGCGCCGCATGGGCAGGAAAAGGAGGCCGCGGGCCATCGTTTCCTCGGTGATCCCCACCACCAGCGACTGGCCGGCGAACAGCAGCAGGCCCGAGGGTCAGTTCCGCGGCGGGTTTGGCCGGGTGCCAGGGGCGGGTGCCCAGCGCGATGGAGAGGGCCGCGAGGGGCAGGAGGGCGGCCACCCTGATCAGCACCCCGCGGCCGAAGGCGGCGCGCCGGTTCTCCCCGGGAGGTCCACCCGCAGTCGGCAAGACCGCGCGAGCCCACGGAGCGCAGGAAAAAGGGCAGCAGAATCGCCGCCGCGCCCATCATGCAGCGCCGGGCGACCCGGACGAGGCGCTGATCGGCCAGTTCCGGGTGGAGGCGGGCCGCGAGGACGGCGATGACCGACCCGATGGCCAGGGACCCGAAAAAGAACAGCAGGGCCGCCGCAAGGGCGCGGGCCGGGGAGACGGGGCGGGGGCTATTTTGGCCGGGGATTTGCGTGACAAGCATGAAAAATCCGGAGAGGGTGAAGGGCTTCATCTCAAAACGGACTATCCATGGAAACCACCCAACGCGACGAGATTTTCGCCCAAAAAACCAAGGACCTTGGCGACTTCGATTTCGGCCAGACCACCGCCCAGGTGTTTGACGACATGCTGGACCGCAGCATCCCGCTCTACCGGGAACTGCAGCGCCAGATGGGTGAGCTGGCCTATGAATTCGCCCAACCCGGGACCAACATCTACGACCTGGGCTGCTCCACCGGCATCACGATGGACACCATCCGCCGCAACGTCCCGGAGGACGTCCACATCATCGGGCTGGACTACTCCGAACCCATGCTGGAGAAGGCGCGGGAGCGCTTCAAGGCCCTGCCGAAGGGCGCGCCGGTTTCCTTCGTCGAGGCGGACCTGAACAAGCCGGTCGAGATCAGGAACGCGTCGGTGGTGGTGCTGAACCTGACCCTCCAGTTCGTCCGGCCGCTGTACCGGGACAGCCTGGTCAAGGCCGTCTACGAGGGGCTCAACGACAAGGGCTGCCTGATCCTGGTGGAAAAAGTCCTCGGCAACCACTCCCTGATCAACCGCACCTTCATCAAGCTCTACTACGACATGAAGAAGCGCAACGGCTACAGCGAGACCGAGATCTCCCAGAAGCGGGAGGCGCTGGAGAACGTGCTGGTGCCGTACCGGCTGGACGAGAACATGGAACTGCTCAAGCGCTGCGGCTTCGCCTACAGCGACGTGTTCTACATGTGGTACAATTTCTCCGGCGTCCTCGCGGTGAAGAATCCATGAAGGCGCGCTGGCTGATCTCCTGCGGAAACTTCTTCTTCCGCTTCCGCAACGGGCTCTTCCCCCTGTTCATGCTGCTGGCCGCGTTGATCGCCCGGCCGCTGCTGCCCATGGGGAGCGAGCGGGCGAACAACATCACCGACCTTGTCGGGGCGGCCATCACCCTCACCGGCCAGTTTGTCCGCTGCTTCACCATCGGCTTCAAGTACATCAAGCGCGGCGGCAAGAACAAGCAGGTCTACGCCGACGACCTGGTGGTCGGGGGCATCTTCGCGCACAGCCGCAACCCCATGTACGTGGGCAACCTGCTGATCTTCCTCGGCGTGACGGTGGTCGTTCATTCCCCGCTGCTCTATGCCGTGGGGATTCCGCTCATCGGGTTCATCTACGCGGCCATCATCGCCGCGGAGGAGAACTTCCTGCGGGGCAAGTTCGGCGCCCAGTTCGACGACTATTGCGCCCGGGTGCCCCGGCTGATCCCGAACCTGGCCGGAATCCGCTCCTCGCTGGCCGGCCACGCCTTTCAGTGGCGCCGTGTCCTGCTCAAGGAGTTCGGCACGCTGACGGCGAGTCTCGTCGGCCTGGTGGCCATCCGCATGTGGAGCCTGCATCTGATCCTCGGGGCGAAAGCCGGACCCGAAATTCACGCCTGGGCCTGGGCCTTTCTTCCCATCGGCCTTTTCTACATCACCATCTATACCCTCAAAAAGACCCGCCGGCTGACCGAAAGCCCATCCCCCGCCGTCCCGGGTTGACGCATCCCCGGGAGGTGACCCGGATGAACCCAAAGGCGCCCCGCACAAGACCCTTTGTGCGAAGCATGGCGCTGGTTCCAGCCCGATGTCACCGGTCTAAAGCGCTTGACCCGGGTGGGCCCGGCCCGTAAGTATCCCCCTCTTTTTCAGCAAACCAGAACCGGAAGACACCCATCCATGAATGTTACCGTCGAAGACTCAGGAAAGTGCCGCAAAATCGTCCGCATTGAACTGCCCTCCGAGCTTGTGAAGCAGGAGACGGACCGGGTGACCACCGAGTACAAGCAGTACGCCCGCATCCCCGGGTTCCGTCCGGGCAAGGCCCCCGTCAACCTCGTCCGTCAGCGCTACCAGAAGGAAATCCTTGCCGCCGTGAAGGAGCAGTTGCTGCCCAAGGCCTATCGCGACGCCATGGAACAGGAAAAGCTCGATGTGGTGGCGGTCATCGACATGGAGGGCGGCGATGTGAACCCCGGCCAGCCGATGTCCTTTTCGATCACCGTGGAAACCCGCCCCGAGATCGCCCTCCCGGAATACAAGGGCATCCCCCTGACCCGCAAGCCGGTCCAGATCACCGACGCCGACGTCGACGCCGCCCTGACCAACATCCGCGAGCGCTATGCCAAGTTCGAGGACGCCTCCGGGCAGGCCGTCGCCGCGGGCGATCTGGCCCAGATCGACTACAGCGCCACCGTGGACGGAAAGAAGCTGGAAGAGGTCGATCCCGCCGCCAAGGGGCTGGGTGAAGGCGTCGATTTCTGGGTGCGCGTGGACGAAAACGCGTTCATCCCCGAATTCGCCACCGCGCTGCCCGGCCGCAACATCGGCGACCAGGTCGACGTCTCCGTGACGTTCCCCGCCGACTTCACCTCCGAGGCTCTCCGCAACGCCACGGCGACGTATTCGGTCACCATCAAGGGCCTGCGCCAGAAGATCCTGCCCGCCCTCGACGAGGAATTCGCCAAGCGGGTCGGCGAGGCTTCGGTGGAAACGCTCCGCGCCGGCGTGAAGGACGACCTCGTCCGCCACGGACAGGACCAGGAGCAAACGCGCCTCCGCAACGAGATCCACCAGTTCCTGCTCGGCGCCGTCCAGGCCGAGATGCCGGAGTCGATGGTCCAGGCCGAGACCCAGCAGATCGTCCGCGACATCCTGCAGCAGAACCTGCAGCGCGGCGCGACCGAGGACGTCCCGCGCGAGCACGCCGAGGAGATCCACCAGGGGGCCGCCAAGTCCGCCGTCAACAACGTCAAACCTTCGCTTCATCCTCGCGCATCGCGAAGGAGAGGGCGTCAAGGTCGAGCAGACCGACATCGACGAGGAGATCAAGAACCTCTCCCTCCGCTACAGCCAGCCGGTCGACGCCATCCGCAAGCGCATCCAGGAAAACAACAGCATGGACTCGCTCCGCACCGACCTGCTGGTGCGAAAGACCACCACCCGCCTGCTGGAAACCGCGTCCATCTCGGAGTAAGCTCCCCCCCATGAAACCCTCCATGTCCCCCCCGCCGTTCGACCCCCAGTCCAACTACTACGTTCCCATGGTGGTCGAGCAGACCGGCCGCGGCGAGCGCGCCTATGACATCTACTCGCGCCTGCTCAAGGACCGCATCATCTTCCTGGGCACCCCGGTGACCGACGAGGTCTCCAACGTCATCGTCGCCCAGCTCCTCTTCCTGCAGAGCGAGGACGCCGAGAAGGAGGTCAGCTTCTACATCAACTCCCCCGGCGGCTCCGTCACCGCCGGCCTGGCCATCTACGACACCATGCAGTTCCTCAAGTGCCCGGTGGCCACCTACTGCCTCGGACAGGCCGCCAGCATGGGCTCGCTGCTCCTCTGCGCCGGCGCCAAGGGCCGCCGCTTCGCCCTGCCCAACGCCCGCATCATGATCCACCAGCCGTGGGGCGGCTTCCAGGGCCAGGCCAGCGACATCTCCATCCACGCCCAGGAAATCCTGCGCCTCAAGGAGAAGCTCAACGGCATCATGTCCTTCCACACCGGCAAGCCGGTGGAATCCATCGAACGCGACACCGACCGCGACAACTTCATGTCCGCCGCCGAGGCGAAGGCCTACGGGCTGGTGGATGAAGTCGTCGGCGCCCCCCGGCCCAAGGCCTGAGAAAGACCCCATGACCAAACCCGTTGACATCCCCAAGTGCAGCTTCTGCGGCAAGTCGCAGAGCGAGGTGGACCGCCTGATCGCCGGACCCGGCGTCCAGATCTGCGACCAGTGCGTCGACCTCTGCAACTCGCTCATCGAGCGGGAGGGGGGCAAGGCCGAGAAGAAGCGCGCCGGCAAGTTCTCCGTGCCCAAGCCGCGCGAACTCAAGGCCATGCTCGACGAGTATGTCATCGGCCAGGACTACGCCAAGAAGATCCTCTCCGTCGCCGTCCACAACCACTACAAACGGCTCCTCTCGCAGGAGAAGTCCGGCTCCGGCCACGCCTTCCCCGACGTCGAGATCGAGAAGTCCAACATCCTCCTCATCGGTCCCACCGGCAGCGGGAAGACCTTCCTGGCCCGCACCCTGGCCCGCTTCCTGGACGTGCCCTTCAGCAGTTCCGACGCCACCACCCTGACCGAGGCCGGCTACGTGGGCGAGGACGTCGAGAACATCCTCCTGCGCCTGCTCCAGGCCGCCGACTACAACGTCGAGCGGGCCCAGCGCGGCATCATCTACATCGACGAGATCGACAAGATCTCCCGCAAGAGCGACAACGTTTCCATCACCCGCGACGTGTCCGGCGAAGGCGTCCAGCAGGCCCTGCTCAAGATCCTCGAAGGCACCGTCGCCAACGTCCCTCCGCAGGGCGGCCGCAAGCACCCCCAGCAGGAATACATCAAGTTCGACACCCGCAACGTGCTCTTCATCTGCGGCGGGGCGTTCGTCGGACTCGACGACATCCTCAAGCGCCGCCTCGGCAAGGGCACCATCGGCTACGGCGCGCCGGAAACCCATTCCATGGCCAACGTCGAGAACATCATCCGCCGCGTGGAGCCCCAGGACCTCATCCGCTTCGGCCTCATCCCCGAGTTCATCGGCCGCATGCCCGTCACCGCCGTGCTGGACGAGCTGACCGAGGACCAGTTGGTCGAGATCCTCACCAGGCCGCGCAACGCCATGACCAAGCAGTACCAGAAGCTGCTCGCCATGGACGGCGTGGACCTCTCCTTCACCGACTCCGCCCTGCGCGAGCTGGCCCATGTGGCCCACATCCGCAAGACCGGCGCCCGCGGCCTCCGCTCCGTGCTCGAACACGTCATGCTCGACGTGATGTTCGACGCCCCCGGCCGCGAGGACCTGAAGGAGTTCAAGGTGACCAAGCCGATGATCACCACCCATGGCAATCCGCCCCCGGGTGACAAGGAATCGCGCCGCATCGCCTGATCCTCGCCTGCCGCGCGGCCCGGCGTCGCTCAGTCCCGGGCGATATCGCCGGGCGTCAGGTTCCACTAGTCCAGCGCCGCGTTCAATTGCGCGCCCGCGTTTTCCATGGTCTTTCGGCGCGCCATGCGGGCGAACCAGAGTACGGGCCAGAAGAAGGGGATGACGGCGAAGGGGATGAAAAGGCAGCCCGACTTCTCCATGATGGCCGAGCTCATCTGGATCTGCCGGGTGGCCTCTCGCAGGTAGGCGATGCGCTTGCGCCGCTTTTCCTCCTCCGGAACGCCGGCCAGGGCCGCGTCAAACTGCGCCAGTTCGCGCAGGTCCAGGGGGCCCGGTCCCGCGCGGTCGCAGGTGTGCAGGTGGTTCATCGGCGGCGGCGCGCCCTCAGATGATCAACCCGCCCGGACCGCCCTTGCCGCCGATGGGGGGCAGGGGTCCCGCGCCCGGTCCCTTGGGCACGATGATGCGCTTGGATTCCTCCCGCTGGTACTCCTGCGCCTCCTGGATCATCTTCTGCAGGGCGGCCTCGGCGGCGGCGGGGAATTTCTCGGTCGCTTCCTGCAGGGTTTCGGCGGGCACCGGACCGTCGATCGGGATGACGCCCATCTGCGACATGATCTGCGTCTGGCAGGAGAAGAGGGTTTTGCGCGAGGGGTCGGGCGAACAGTCGGTCTTCACCGGGACCAGGCAGCGGATGGTGCCGGTGCGCAGGTCGGTGTACAGCTCCTCGCGATAGAGGTTGGCGGTGTCGAATTTGATGTCGGCGAAGTTTTTTCCGGTCGGCTGTGCCATGAGTTCTCCAGGTGGTTAGGGAAAGAGGCGGCCCATCATGCGGGGGTAGGGGATGGTTTCGCGGATGTGCTTGAGGCCGCAGATCCAGGCGACGGTGCGTTCGATGCCGAGCCCGAAACCGCCGTGCGGGACGCTGCCGTGGCGGCGGAGGTCGAGGTACCACTCGTACGGAGCGGTGTCCATGTTCTCCGCGCGCATGCGTTCGAGCAGGGTGTCGAGGTCGTCCTCGCGCTGGCTGCCGCCGATGATCTCCCCGTAGCCCTCGGGGGCGAGCACGTCCAGGTTGCGGACCACGCGCGGATCGTCGGGCGAACGCTTCATGTAGAAGGCCTTAACCTCGCGCGGATACTCGGTGACGATGAGCGGGCGGTCGAACTCCTTCGAGAGCAGGGTCTCCTCGTCGCCGCCGAAATCGTTGCCCCAGCGGAAGTTCCTGGCGTCGGCCAGGTGGCCGGGGCGGTTTTGGAGTTCCAGTTCCAGCTCGTGCGCCAGCTCGGTCTTCTCGCGCTGCTCCTGCTCCAGCTTCTCCTTGCGCCAGGCCTTCTGCGGCTGCGCCAGCTCGGCGGCGATGCGGTCCAGATCGGCCCGGAGGGCGTCGTGCTCCGTCCGGGTGGCCTCCAAGCGCGCCCGCCGACGGCGTGGAGGGCGTCGCCGCGAAGCATCTCGGCCGCCTGGCTGTAGGTGACGCGGGGAAACGGCGCTTCGATCTTCTCCAGCGGGGCGGTGTCACGCCCAGCAGCGCCAGTTCGGCCCGGTTGCCGGCGAGCACCGCCTTGACCAGGTGGTGATGAAGTCCTCGGCCAGGCATTCAAGGTCGGGCAGCTCGAGAGAACGCCACCTCGGGCTCGATCATCCAGGAATTCCGACGGGTGCCGGCGTTGGACTTCTCGGCGCGAGGGTGGGCCCGAGGAAGCGGTGCACCTTGCCGAGGGCCATCGCCGCCGTTTCCAGATAGAGCTGGCCCGGTCTGCGCGAAGGTAGGCGGTCTCGTCGAATAGGGCACCGAGAACAGCGTGCCCGCGCCCTCGGCCGCGCCAGGCTGGAAGATGGGCGTGTCCACCAGGTGAAGCCGCGGCCGTCGAAGAGTCGCGCGCGGCGCGGATGATCTTGGCGGACCTTCAGGATGGCCGCCTGGCGGGGCGAGCGCAGCCAGAGGTGCCGGTGCTGCATCAGGAAGTCGATCCCGTGCTCCTTGCGGGCGATGGGATAGTCGTGGGCGGACTGGATCACCCGGAGCGACTCGACCGACATCTCCACGCCCCCGGGGGAGCGTTCATCGGCGCGGATGGTTCCGGTGATTTCGAGCGATGATTCGATCCCGAGCGAACCGGCCGCGGCAAAGGCCTCCGTCCGGGCGGCCTCCAACGTGCACTGGCAGGTTCCGGTGCCGTCGCGCACCAGCAGGAATTGAATCTTGCCACTGGACCGGCGGCCCTGCAGCCAGCCGCGGAGGGTCACGCTGGCGCCGATGTGCCGCGGCAGCGCGCGGATTTCTTGATAAGGGCTCGCTACGGGTTAAGGTTTCCGCGGCGGCTAGGAAAGCGAATCAAGATGTACGACCTCATCAGACCCATATCAAGAGGGTTCCGCAAAGGAGGGGTCCCCCCCTGTCTTCCGGCGTTCCTGGAAGAAGGAGACGAGAACGTCCCGGCACTCCTCCTCCAGCAGGCCGGCCTGGAAGGCCGCCTGGTGGTTCAGGCAGTCGTTCCGGAGGATCTTGAACTTCGAGTCGGCGCCGCCGCGGCGGGGATCGCTCACGCCCCAGTGCACCATCGGCACCCGCGCGTTCACGATGGCGCCGGCGCACATGGGGCAGGGCTCCTTGGTGACGTACAGCACGGTCCCCTCCAGCCGCCAGTCGCCGAGGGCGTTCGCGGCCTGGGTGATGGCCAGCACCTCGGCATGCGCCGTGGGGTCCTTGAGGGTCTCGGTCTGGTTGTACGCCTGGGCGATCACCACCCCGTCCTTGACGATCACGGCCCCGATCGGCACCTCGCCGGCCGCCGCCGCCATCCGGGCCTGCCGCAGCGCCATCCGCATGAAGCGCACATCCTGGTTGAAGACATCCATGGGGGATTTCTGCGGTTGTCGCGTGCGTTTTTCAACTCCGTCCCGGGGTGCGGACCCGGATTTTTGGCGAAGCCGCAGCCTCCGGGGCGGCCAGGCGGGTCCACAGGCCCCGCTGTACCGCATGGACCTTCGGCAACTTTTTGCCCCGCGCCCAAAACTTTTTTCTAGGCACCTAACGATCTTGTGCTAAGGTGAAGACTCTCAGGGCGCGATGGCAGAGTGGCTAATGCGTCGGATTGCAAATCCGATTTTCGTCGGTTCGAACCCGGCTCGCGCCTCCACTTTCCCCTTGGAGATGATTTATGAACGTTCCAGCCAATCTGCGTTACACCAAGAGTCATGAATGGGTGCTGGTGGAGGGCGGCGTCGCCACCGTGGGCATCACCGATTTCGCCCAGGCGCAACTCGGAGACCTGACGTTTGTCGAGCTTCCCGGCGAGGGTGAAACGGTCAACGCGGGCGATGATGTCGCCGTCGTGGAATCGGTCAAGGCCGCCTCGGACGTCTACGCCCCCGTCGCCGGAACCATCGCCGGGGCGAACGGCGACCTCGAGATCAATCCCGAGCTGATCAACACCGACGCGTTCGGCAAGGGCTGGATGTTCAAGGTCAAGATGGCCAACCCCGCCGATGTGAATGCCCTCCTCAGCGCCGCCGACTACGCCAAGCTCCTCCCGGCCTGATTCCGCTCCCCGCCGCCCGGCCCGGGCGGTGGTTTTTCGCGACCGGATCCGCTACGCCGACGGCGTGCGCATGCAGGAGTACCTGCACGCCCGGCGCGTGCGTGACAGATTCCCGACACGCTCCTGGTGCTGGAGCACCACCCCGTCGTCACCCTGGGTCGCCGCGCCCGCACCGGCCATCTGATCGCGACACCGGAACAGCTCGCGCAACTGGGGGTCGATCTCGAGGTCGCCAGCCGCGGCGGGGAAATCACCTGGCACGGGCCGGGTCAGGTCGTCCTGTATCCGATCCTCAAGCTGGGTGGCGCCGACGACGGGTTGCACGGCTATCTGCACGCCCTGGAGGAAACGGCGATCCGCACCTGCGCGGCCTTCGGGGTCGGGGCGTTCCGCCGGGACGGCATGGCCGGGGCGTGGACGGCGTCCGGCAAGATCGCCGCCATCGGCTTCCAGTTCAAGCAGTGGGTCAGCCTGCATGGCATGAGTTTCAACGTGGACAACGACCCCGGCGGTTTCGCTCTGATCCGCGGCTGCGGCCTGGTCGGCCAGCCCGTCGCCACCCTGCGGGGCATCCTGGGCGACCGGTGTCCGGGCGCGGCGGAGGTCGGACGGAAACTGATCGAAATGTTCGCCGAGGTCGGCGGGCGCGAGATCGAGTCCGTCCTGGAGGCGGGCTCCGGGCTGCCATAGCGCCGGCGCGGTGTTTGACGCGGGTCGATTTTCCACTGTCCCCGGGCCTCTCCGACCAGTACAATGCGCCCATGCGCTACGCCTTGGTTTCCGACATTCACGCCAATTTGCAGGCCTGGCTTGCGGTTGAGCACGACCTGGCAAGGGTCAAGCCCGACCAGGTGATCTGCCTTGGCGACATCATCGGATACGGCCCCGACCCGGTGGAAGTGCTGGAACGGGTCTACCAGCGCTGCGACCATTTTGTGATGGGGAACCATGACGCGGCGATCTGCGGCCAGTTCGACCCCGCCGACTTCAACGACGAGGCCCGCGACGTGATCCTGTGGACGCGCCGGCAGTTGAACGACGACGCGGTGAAGGTGCTCAACGAGACGCCGTACATGCTGGTGGCGGAGAAGTTCGCCTGTTCGCACGCCGAGTTCGAACTGCCGGAACGGTTCGACTACATCTTCGAGCCCGCCGAATCGACGCCCTCCTTCGTGTCGACGCAGGCGCCGATCCTGTTCGTGGGCCACACGCACGTGCCCTGCACGATGCGTCTCAACCCGGACGGCACGACCAGCCATCTCCAGCCGGCTCCCTTCCAGTTCCAGGAGGGCTGCCGGTATCTGGTGAACGTCGGGTCGGTCGGGGATCCCCGCGACGGCACCACCCGCGCCAGCTACGTGGTGTTCGACGATCAGGCCGGGACCGTCGAGTTCCGATCGGTGGTCTTCAACGTGGAGGCCTACCGGGTCGCGCTGGCGGCCTCCGGACTCCCCACCAAGCCCTATCTGTTCGAGGTGCTGGAGAAGAAGCAGCGCGAGGCCATCTCGGCGCGGGTGCGTTCCTTCCAGAAGCGTTCGTCGGGGCCGCTGCACCGCGCGACCCCCCAGCAGATCGCCCGCATCAACAAGGGGGAGACCCGCCGGCCCATGCAGGTGCGCCGCAAGGGCGAGCATGTGTTCGCCGGGGCGAGCTACAAGCCGCCCGTGGTGCTGCCGAAGAAGCGGCGCTGGCCTCTCATCGCGCTCCTGCTGGTCGGCATTTTTGCCGCGGCATTGCTGGTCACCTGGCTGCACGCCCGGAAAGGGGAGGGGCAAGGGCAAGGCCCGCCCCGCCAGCGTGACGGGTTCCGCGCAGCCGGATACCGCCCCCGTGCAGATCGGCCGGGCGCAGATCGACCAGATGGTGGACTCGGTGCGGGAGGGAAGCGGAAGCAAGCGGAGGTGATGGCGGAGCTGCAGCAACTCTCCGGCCGCGCCGCGCCCGACGGGCAGCAATTGATCAGCCGGGGCATGCTCGAACGGAAGGACGCGGTGAAGCAGGGAACGAGCACCGCCCTCTTCACCCTGAACTCCCAGGCGGCGGAACTCGCGGGCAAGAAGGACTTCGTCGGAGCCGACAAGCTGTTGCGCGAATACAACGGACCCTTCGCCGAGGAAACGAAGGCGCGCCGGCTGGAAACCGCCAAGTCCTACGCCCCGGAGGTGGAGGCGCAGACCCGGGAGGCGCGCGCCCGGCTGCTGGGCAAACTCGACAAGGGCCGGGATAAAATCGTGAGCCAACTGGCCTCCCTTTACCTGGAAACCGCGGGCAAATCCGTCGCGGAGCTGGCGGCGGACCCGGACCTGGCGGACCTCAAGGATTTCAAGACGCTGCAATCCGAGGTGGAGGAGATCCTGGCCATGCAGGACAATGTCTGCGTCGAGTTCCTGAAACAGAAGGACCGGGAGTTGACGCTCAAAGTGGAGGGCAAGCCGCGGAACATTCGCGTGCTGGAAGCCGGGGATCGCAAGATCGTTTTGAAGATCGACGAGGGCGGAGGCAAGTTCGCGCAGAAAACGGTGACCTTGAAGGAACTGGCCCCGGAGGACATCATGAGCCGTCTGGGCGTGCCGCCCAAGTCGGAATTCCAGAAAGCGACCTGGCAGGGACTGCTGTGGGGGCGCGCCGGAAACCTTGACCGCGCCGCCGAATCCTTCGCCAGGAGTCAGAACAGCCTGGCCCGCGATCTGCTGGAGCATTTCCGAAAGCATCCGACCCGCTGAGCCGGATCGACCTCCCGGCCCGGCGCTACCGCACGATCACCACCGCGGTGCCGGCCTGGACCTGCTGGCCGAGGACCACCGGGATGGATTCGATGACCCCCTTGACGGAGCTGCTCATGGCGGTCTCCATCTTCATGGATTCGAGCACCAGGATGGTCTCCCCCGGATTCACCTCCGCCCCGACGGCCTTTTCGATGCGCAGCACCAGGCCGGGCAGGGGGGTGATGACGGGGGTGCCGCCCCCGTAGGCGCCGGAGGGGGGCGGGGCCGGCGCGTCGGCCGGCGCTGCCGCGGGAGCCGGGGCGGCGACTGCCGCGGCCGCCCGCGCCTGCGCGGATTTCCGCGGGGGCGGGGCGCTTTCGCGGGTGACCTCCATGTCGTAGTCAATGCCGTTGATCTCGATGCGCTTGCCCGCGAGCTTCACGTGCATGTCCTGGCCGCCGGCCGACACCTTGTAGTAACGGGGGCCGGTCCCCGCCGCCGGTTTCGGCGCGGCCGCAACCGCCGCGGCCGGTTCGTTCTTGCGCACGCCGGTCGTGCCGGCCCCCTTCAGGAAGGCCACGCCCTTCTCCTCGCAGGAGGCGACGATGAAGAGGTTCTCGTCGGTGACGGGCAGCCCCTCCTTCTCCAGGATCACCCGCGTGGCGGCAACCCCGCGTTTCTTGTCCTTTTCGATGGCGGCCAGATGGTCCTTCGTCGGCTCCAGCTTGAGCTGCTCCGCGGCGGCCTTGACCACCTCGGGATCGGGCGGAACCGGCGTCCGGCCGAAATAGCCGAGCACCATGCGCCCGTACCCGTCGGCGATGCGCTTCCACGGGCCGAACATCACGTTGTTGAACGCCTGCTGGAAATAGAACTGCGAAACCGGGGTCACCGAGGTGCTGAACCCCCCCTTGCGCACCGCCTCGCCCATCGCGGCGATCATCTGCGGGTACCGGTCCATCAGGTTGTTGTCGCGCAGCATCTGCGTGTTGGCGGTGAGGGCGCCGCCGGGCATGGGGAAGAACGGAATGGTCGGTTCCACCTTGGTGGCC
>JAXMHJ010000056.1:0-34835 GCA_046346795.1 Kiritimatiellia bacterium | reverse complement strand
CGGGCGGTGGTGGCCGGCGCGACCGTGACGGCGCCCGCCACCCTGCGCGCCTGCCAGACGCGCCTGCCGGGCGACGCGGTCCTGCACCTGCCCGCCCGTTCCCGCATGGAGCACAAGCCGCAGATCGGCGAAAGTTTCCGCATCGACATCCCCGCCGCCCACCGCCCGCTCTTTTCCCCGCAGCCCGGCGTGCGCGACACCGGCTTCGCCGTGGACATCGGGACCACGACGGTCGTGGTGATGCTGGTCGATCTGGTGACCGGCGCGATCCTGTCCAAGTCGGGCGCGTTCAACGGGCAGATCCGCTTTGGCGACAACGTGCTCACACGCATCGAAGCCGCAAGCACCCCGGCGGGGCTTGCCGGGTTGAGGAAGGCCGTCGTCGAGGACACGCTCGCGCCGCTGCTGGCGTCCGCCTGCGAAAAGGCCGGCATCGCCCCCTCCCGGATCGCCGGGGGGACCCTCGCCGGCAACACCACCATGCTGCACCTGCTGCTGGGCGAGGATCCGTCGTCCATGGGCGTCTCGCCGTTCACGCCGCGGTTCATCCGGGGCCGGCGCGAGACCTGCGGCGGCATCGGCCTGGCCGGAGTGGCTCCGGAGACGCCGGCCCACCTGCTGCCCGGCATCGCCGCGTACATCGGCGCGGACATCGTCGCGGGCGTCTATGCGACCGGCATGGCGTACCTGCAGAAGCCCTCGCTCTTCATCGACATCGGCACCAACGGCGAAATCCTGCTCCAGAACAACGGCGATCTGTTCGGCTGCGCCACCGCCGCCGGCCCCGCCTTCGAGGGCTGCGGCCTCGCCTGCGGCACCCGCGCCCGCGAAGGCGCGGTCGAGGACATCCGCATCCGGCTTGATCCGTTCGCGCTGGAGGTCGGGGTCATCGGCGGCGTCCCCCCGGCGGAGGCCGGCGGCGTCTGCGGATCCGCCTACGTGGATTTCATCGCGCAGGGGCGGCGGTGCGGCCTGATCGAGGCCAACGGGCGGTTTTCCGACGCGGCGTGGGAGCGGATTCCCGCCGAACACCGGGTCCTGCGCGCCGGGGTGCGCGCCGTGCGCGTGGCCGGGCGGGAAGGGCCGGGGGCCGTGGTGGTCAGCGAGGTGGACGTGGCGGTGCTGCTGCAGGCCAAGGCCGCGATCGGGGCCGGCATCGAGATGCTGCTGCGGGCCGCGGACATCCACGTGCAGGACCTCGGCCGGGTCTACCTCGCGGGGGGATTCGGCATGCATCTCGACGTCGCCCACACCATCGCCATGGGCCTGCTGCCGGGCTGCGCGGTGGAGCAGGTCGAGGTGGTGGGCAACACCTCCCTCGCCGGGGCGGTGCTCGCCCTGATCGACCGGACGTCGCTCGACGAGATGGAATCGCTGCGGTCGCAGGTCGAGGTGATCGAGCTCAATCTGCAGCCCGGATTCGAGGACTGCTACATCGACCATCTGTCCCTGTCATGAACGACTTCCCCGCCATCTCCGTCTCCTCCGTCCGCCCGTACGACAGCATCCGCGAGCTGTACCTGTACCAGGAGCCGGCGCTGCTCGCGGCCATCCGGCGGGGCGAGCGCGGCGAGGCGGTGCGCATCCTCAACCAGCTCCTCGTCCACATCTACAGCGCGGGGGCGGAGCGGAGCGACCTGCTCAAGGGGCTGCTGCTGGAGCTGGTGGTGATGATGTCCCGCGCGGCGGTGGAGTCGGGCGCCTCCTCCTCCGAGGTGCTGGGGATGAACTTCCGGTTTCTCACCGAGCTGGCGGCGATCGACAGCGACGAGATGCTGGCCCACTGGCTGCGCGACGCCTTCGAGCGCATCTTCACCGCGCTGCGGCACCAGGAGTCGGTCGCGGTGCCCCTGCAGATCGCCCGGGCGCTGCGCTTCATGCGCGAGAACCTGCACGAGGACGTTTCCCGCGACGAGGCCGCCCGGCACGCCGGCATGTCGCCCGGTCATTTCTCCCGGCAGCTCAAGGAGCGCACCGGGCATTCCTTCACCGAGTTGCTGCGGCAGATCCGCATCGACCACGCCTGCGATCTGCTCCGGACGACGGAACAGCCTCTTGCCGAGATCGCCGCCTCGTGCGGCTTCTGCGACCAGAGCTACTTCACGCATGTGTTCCAGGAAGTGAAGGGATCGACGCCGCGGCAGTTCCGCGATGCGCGGGAACGCGGGAGCGAGGCCATTCAGGAAGGTTGAAAATGGCGGCGGGGGTTCCGGCGGGCATCCGGCTTGTTGGACATTGTTGTGTTCTCCGTCCCTCCCGCGCATCGTGGTCGCTGACTGTCAGGGAAGTGAGTACGTGTCATGATGCGGTCCAACAAGAGATTCTATCCGCAGGCATAAAACCCCGCGTCGGGTGGAGATGACCAAGAAGGTAAGCAGAAATTTGCCGGCGGGGCTTTCATGGTCTTCACGGACTGATGATCGTGGAATCGCCCGGCGCGAGTGAGCGGAAGTGGCGTAGGTTGAGAGTGAAGAGGTTGTCACAGCGCGCGCTACGTGCGCCAATGAGATGAAGAGCGTCATAGACGGCTCCGCTCGCAAGGTTTTGGTTCACGGTCAGACGCAGGGCGTCGCGGTAGTGATCCCGGCGTTCAGCGGAATCAGGGTGAAAAAGGCGATGACGCTTTTGCTGAATCATGCGTTCGGCGTCGGAGGGAAGTAAACGGGGCTTAGTGACGGTAGCGCCGTGAGAGTGGCGAAGAGTTCGGCGAGACCGTGGGTGGTGAGTGTCCATGCAATTTCCCGCTTTCCTGGGGAGGCAGGGGAATGGGGCATAGTGGGGGCTGCTGGAGCAGAGCGGCGTGAAGCGTGGAGGTATCAAAACAGACTTTCATGCCTCAAAAACCGCCCACTTCCTTGCCGCGCCGGTTTCTTTGTTCGTCGATGAACGCTCCGATATCCCAGAGTCCGGTGGAACCGTGCTGGAGCAAACAAGCATACCGCCTTCCTCGGCAAGAGAAGATGCCTGAGCCGCCGGGCGCAGGCGGATTCCGTCGGCTTCAATGGTCACTTCAAGGTTATCCCCGGGCTTTAAGCCAAACCGATCCCGGATGACTTTGGGAACCACAATCCGGCTCGTTTGATCCAGGACGATGTTCATGTCAGTACAATTGCCATTTCTCACGATAATCTCGGACGTTTGAAGGTCCCTCGTCGGAGGACGCCTTCAGGCGGAATGAGAGGTGAGCTGCGCCCATTCGTCTCAGGGCTGTCATGGCGGCCTATTTGGCCTCACGAACCCTCCGCATGGGCCGGATTTTGATCGCAGCCGCAGCTTCCATGGCCTGGTTGGGGATCACAAGCGGCAGGCGGTGCTTCCGTGAAGACGCATGCGGCGCAGGAGGCCTCAATTCACCTTCTGCGTCTTGGGGGCGCGGAGGGCGGCGACCCTGGGCGTCGAAGAAGACCACGTGGGAGGAGAGAAACGGGCCGTTGACGACGCGTTCGAGGGCGCAGCTCATGTCATCCGCCCGGTCGATTTCGGCCGGGTCCATGTACTCCAGGTCATGCCCTCGTTGTTGAAGAGGCCAAAGCCGGAGGCGGGGCGTTCCGGCTTCGTGGGCGCGGGGGCGTTGACGTTGCGCACCGGATTGATTTTGGCGGTCGGTTCCCCGGCGATGGTGCGAACCTCCGTCATGGACATGCCGGGTTTCAGCTCATTCCAGTGGAGGGTATGGCGCGGAACGCGCGGCGTGGTGGCGCAGCCGGCGACCAACAGGAAGCTTGCGAAAAGGAGCCGGTTCTTCATGCCGTGTTGCAAAGCAAAACCCATGCCACCGGGGCGGGGTGTGCGGATTTGATAAAAATTCCGGTTACCGGAACACGCGTCGCCGCGGAGTTCCGGTGACCGGAATCGGTCTTACCAGTCGCCCAGGAAGACGTTCATGCCGTTGACCGACGCCTTCTTGTAGACGAGTTCGAGGGCGTCGAGAAGCGTTCCTCCCCGCCACGCCACATGGGGAAGTGGCCCAGGTTCTTGGAGAGCGCGCCCGGGGTGGGGGGCACGCGCACATCGCCGAGTTTGTCCTCGCGGATGGCATGGCCGGTCCAGTAGTGGGTGGCGTCCTCCGACAGGGGCATTTCCCGGATCAACTGCTTGGAGTTGAAGTCGCCGATCAGGAAATCGGCCTTTTTCCGGTGGTGCTTTTCCTTCTTCGGGGTGGCCCCGATGGAGTCGATGCTGTCGCGGTCGAGCCCGCGCAGCTTCATGAACAGGAAAGGATCGCGGTCGAACTCCTCGGCCAGGAGGTAGTACACGGCGATCATGTGCTTGCAGGGGTAGGGGCCGCTGCACGTGCAGGTGGTCTGGAGGTCCTTGATGTCGCCGGGGAAGAGGGAGAGGCCGTGCTCCTCGGGGTATCGATGTATTCGGGCATCTGGCCGGCGAGCAGCAGCGGCGAAGATGGCCTGGCTGGACGAGCTCCTTGGCGAGTTTTTCCCCGCGGCCATGGCGGCGGGTTTGAACTGGATGGTGATGGTGTAGGGTTTCTTCTGCGAGCCCTGGACCTGGGCGGTGACGCGCTGGTGGGCGATGTCGATGTCGAGCACCTGCCCGGCCTGCGCGTAGGCGCGGCCGCGCGGCAGTTCGGCGCCCATGTAGAAGTTTTCCAGCACGGCCATCCAGCGCTTGGTCCACCAGTTGCGGCCGACCTTGCGGCTCTTGGTCTGGGCGCGGATGCCGCCCTTGGCGGCGAGGGCGAGGCCCTTGAGGTGCTGAAGTCGGGTGCGGTTTCGGAACTGCGGAACATGCAGGGGTTCTCCGGGGATTATTCGCCGATGGCGTCCTTCTGGAGCTCGAAGATCTTCTTGAGCTCGGTCGTGCTGAGTTCGGTGATCCAGTTCTCGTCGGCGCCGACGATGGATTCCGCGAGGCCCTTCTTGGCCTCGATCATGTCGTCGATCTTGTCCTCCAGCGTGCCGGCGCAGAGGACCTTGTGGATCTGGACGGTCTTGGTCTGGCCGATGCGGTACACGCGGTCGGTGGCCTGGTCCTCGACGGCGGGATTCCACCAGCGGTCGAAGTGGAAGACGTGGTTGGCGCGGGTGAGGTTGAGGCCGGTGCCGCCCGCCTTGAGCGAGAGCACGAAGACGCCGGGGCCCTCGGGGTCCTCCTGGAACTTCTCGATCATGTCGTCGCGCTGCTTCTTGGGCACGCCGCCGTGCAGGAAGAGGACCTCGCGGCCGAAGGTCTCCTGCAGGTGTTGCTGGACGATCTTGCCCATCTCGACGAACTGGGTGAAGACGAGGGCGCGCTCGCCCAGCTCGATGATTTCCTCGAGCATTTCCGTCAGGCGCATGAGCTTGCCGGAGCGGTTGACCAGCGGTCCGCCCTCGCCGAGGAACTGGGCGGGGTGGTTGCAGATCTGCTTGAGCTTGGTGAGGGTGGCGAGCACGAGGCCGCGGCGCTGGATGCCGTCGGTCGAGTCGAGCGTGGCCTCCACCTCGCGGACCAGCGCCTCGTACAGCCCGGCCTGCTCCTTGGTGAGGGTGCAGTACACCTTCATCTCCATCTTTTCCGGCAGGTCCTTGATGATGGACTTGTCGTTCTTGAGGCGGCGGAGGATGAAGGGGGCGGTGAGCTTCTTGAGGCGGTCGACGACGACCCCCTCGTGGTTGGCCTGGATGGGCGTGAGGAAGGAGCGCTTGAAGTCGGCCTGGGTGCCGAGGAAGCCGGGGTTGAGGAACTCCATGAGCGACCACAGGTCGCCCACGTTGTTCTCGATGGGCGTGCCGGTGAGGGCGATGCGGTACCTGGCCTCGATGGCGCGGGCGGAGCGGGCCTGCTTGGTCTTGGGGTTCTTGATGTTCTGGGCCTCGTCGAGGATGACCCCGGCCCATTCGATCTTGCGCAGGACCTCGACGTCGCGGTGCAGCAGGGAGTAGCTGGAGATGACGATGGCCTGTTTTTCCGCCTCGGCCTTGAACGCGGCGCCCTTGGCGCGGTTGATGCCGTGGTGGACCATGACGGGCAGGCCGGGGGTGAAGCGCTGCGCCTCCTTGGACCAGTTGCCGGTGAGGGAGGTGGGGCAGATGAAGGCCAGGACGGGCTTCCGGTTGCCCCGGACGGACCATTCGTGCTCGACGAGCGCGAGGCGCCTGGACCGTCTTGCCGAGGCCCATGTCGTCGGCCAGGCAGGCCGAGTCCCCACTGGCGCAGGAAGGCCAGCCAGGAAGCCGCGCTGCTGGTACAGGCGCAGCTCGCAGTTCAGGCCCTTGGGGACCTTGAGTTCCTCGAAGGTGACCTCGCCCTCGAGCTGCTTCAGGAAGTCGGCGATCCAGCCGGTGGTGCGCACGCCCTCGAACTGGAAATTGCCAGGCGCGCGGGAGGAGCCGAGGGCCATCTGCACGATGTCGCGCAGGGTGCCGCGGGCGCGGGCCTTGGTGGAGTCAGCTCCAGCGCGTCGTTGACCTCGGTCTCGCCGATCTGGATCCAGTGGCCGCGCATGCGCCACCAGCGGAACCTTGGACTTGGCTGGCGCGGCGAGCTCGTCGCGCTTGATGGACTTGCCGCCGAGGGTGACCTCCCAGTCGAGTCCAGCACCTGGTCGAGCGGAAGCCGGTCTTGGCGGCCTTGGGGTCGATCTTGACGTTCGCGCGCGTGCCGAGGCGGTGGCGCGTGCCGCGGTATCCACCATGCCGTTGAGGTACCGAAGGCCGGCCTGGTCGAGGGCGATGGCGCGCTGCAAGGCGTAGGCAGCCGTGGTGTCGAGGCGTAGCCGCTGGGCGCGTCGGCCATGAGGGCGCTCTCGATGCGGGGCAGAGGGTCAGGGCCTGGCCGAGCGAGGAGAGCAGGAGATTCCTTCGCGTCAAAGCCCTTGCGGTTGAGCTGCTTCAACTCGGCCAGAGGTCGGACTCCACACGTGGTCGGCCAGGATGAGCACCTCCGGCTGGCTGGTGGACTGCAGGAAGAAGTGGACGAACCGGAATCGCCCTCGTCCTTCGCGCCGACAGGCGGTTCTTCGAGCGCAGACCAGAGGCGGAAGGGAGGTGGTCGAGACCAGAGATCGGCTTCCGC
Source organism: Kiritimatiellia bacterium (assembly GCA_046346795.1). Taxonomy (GTDB): domain Bacteria; phylum Verrucomicrobiota; class Kiritimatiellia; order SS1-B-03-39; family UBA6053; genus JAXMHJ01. Next base: position 27,821 of record JAXMHJ010000056.1, on the reverse strand, counting down.
CATTCGCGGATCTGGTGCTGGAGCGACGCAGGCTGCTCGTTGTCGTCGTCCATCACCGGTTCGGGCGAGACCAGCGCGTTGATCCACGAGGTCGTGCAGCGAATCGAACTCAGGTCCTCGTCGTCGGTGCGGAAGCTCTTGGGCCAGGTCGACTGCGGCTGCGAGAAGATCGAGTAGCGCGCCAGAAAGTCCGTCATCGACACGATGAAGTTCGACACCAGGGTGATGGGCAGGCCCCCGGGGGCGACTTGCCGGGGTCGCGCGTGACCGCGCGGCAAGGAGGAGGGCATGGCGCGGGAGGTCTTCCGGGTACTCGGCGTCGGCGCCGATGAAGATCGGATCCCACATCGCCTGGAACTCGCCGTCCACGTCCAACTTGAGTCGGGCAGGCTTGTGCTGGCAGGCGACCAGCGCAGCCGGCGAACCGGGCCGCGGGTCCAGAAGGCCAGGTCAGTCCGATCAGCACTCCGGACTTGAGCACGTCCTTGCCGATGCAGGCCGCGGAAGAAAGCCGATGGCGTTCTCCAGCGTCAGCTTCATGGCGTGGATCTTCCACGGGGCGAGCGCCACCTTGTGGCGGAAACCGGACCGGCCAGGACGCAGGTTGGAGGAGGGGGATGCCGCCGCGGGTGGGCAGCCAGATCGTCAGCGGCGGCGACCTGGCGGCGGATGGCCCCGTCAAACAGGATTTCCGCGAGGACCTTGCGGATGTTGTCCTCGCCGGCGTCGGAGGGCAGGGGGGCGTGCGGCTTGGTTTTCGAGCCGTCAAATTCCGCGGGCACGGCCTTTTCGCCCCAGAAGTACAACTCGTCGTCAATGACGCCGCAATGAAGGATCAACATGTCGTGCAAGGTTGGTATGGGTTCGGTTGGGACGGTGGACCCGTCATCCGCATCGGGGAAAGCCCGACCCGGAATATTCCCGCGCATTTTAAGCAAAATTCGTCCACTTGCGATAAAGAATTCGAACTTTTTCATCTTTTGCTTTTTTTCGGTTGACATAATGGCCGCCGTTCCTAAACGATGGTTCTACTCTGGGGACGGCTTCCTTCTCCCGTAAAAATCCGTGGTTCCAGGCCGGTTTTCCGGCCTGATTTCACGCGAACACGGCGATCCAGCGCCTCCAGGGCAACCGCAAAAAACCGGGAGAATCCACATGCCCCGAAAAACTGACGTTCCCGACAAGATCCGCCGCCTCCGCGACTTCTACCGGGCTGAAAACCATGCCCGGCTACACCGGGTCTGCGGATCTTCAATTACAAGTCCAGAACGCCGTGCAGCTGCTGCTCGGCTGCACCAGGAAGGCATTCTGGTCAAGGAGCCCTCGGGCAAGATCGCCCCGACCGCCCGCCTGACCGGCACCATCCGGATGCTCCGGCAGCGTGCGAAGGTAAGCCTCCCGACCGCCCCGAGGCCGGACACCCAGGCCGACCTCGTCAAGCTCGACGACATGCTGGTGCGCCAGCCCGACCTTCATGCTGAAGGTCACCGGACAGTCCATGCGCGACAGCAAGCATCTACGAGGGCGACATGGTCCTGGTCGAGCGCGGCACCGGGCAAGGCCGGCGACGTCGTAGTCGCCCAGGTCGAACGGCGAGTGGACGCTGTGAAGACCTACCGCAGGAGCGGCGGCCAGGTGTCGCTGGGTAAGCCAATCCGACTTCCAGACCATCGTGCCCCGCCAGAGCCTGATCATCGGCGGAACCATCAAGGCCGTCATCCGCAAATACGACTGAGCCAGCCCCATCGGCAGGCCGGTCGGACACGCGCGCCGCGTCCGGTAAGCCCGGCCGTCCCCATCCGGATCTACGGCTTCTTCCGCCGGCCACCCGCCCGGCAACCTGCCGGCGGACACCGCGGCGGCGGACGCGGTGCTGCTGGAGCAGACCAGGCCTGCGCTGCACCGTCGTCGATCCCGCCCAGGCCGCGCCGGTGCTGCAGCTCGCCTCCGCCCGCCACCTCACCGTGGAATCCATCCTCCTCACCCACGGCCACTACGACCATACCGCCGGCGTTCCCGAGGTCGTCCGCGCGCATTCCGCCCGGGTGTTCGCCCCCGCGGGCTGCAAGCTGGAAATCCCGTCCGAGACCGTGAAGGAGGGCGACGTGCTCACGATCGGCCCGTACTCCCTCGGCGTCATCTCCACGCCCGGCCACACCGCCCACGACACCTCGTACCTGGACACCTCCCGCGGCCTGCTCTTCTGCGGCGACACGCTGTTCGGCGGCGGCTGCGGCCGCCCGTTTGAATGCCCGCCCGAGACCCTCTGGGCGTCGCTGCAGCGCCTCGCCCTGCTGCCCGACGCCACCCGCGTCTTCTGCGGACACGAATACACCGTCAGCAATCTCCAGTTCGCCCTCGCCCAGCTCGGCGCCCACCCGGCCATCGGGAAGCGCCTGCAGGACGCCGTCCACCTGCGCGAACTCGGCCTGCCCACCATTCCCTCCACCCTCGGCCTCGAGAAGGAAACCAACCTCTACCTGCTCGCCGGATCGCCCGCCATCCGCAAGGCCCTCGGCATGGCCGGCGCCACCCCGCTCGCCGTGTTTCGCGAGCTGCGCGAACGCAAGAACCGGGCCTGAACTTTGAACACGCCCCGCGCCCCGCTGTCCATACCCGGCAACCCCCAGATGGAGATCACCGCCATGCGCACCCTCGTCCCCGCCCTCCTTGCCGCCGCCCTGATGGCCGGCGGAAACGCCCCGGCGCAAATCACGATCCAGATCGAAACCAACGCCCAGGTGCAGGTCACCGGGCCGAACTCCTCGAACATGACCTCGCGCTCGTTCAACTTTCCGGGCGGCTCCGCCCGCATGTTCATGCTCGGGGGCGGAGACCCAACGGACGACATCATGGCGCAGATGGACGACATGATCCGCCAGATGCACGAGCAGATGGGCTTGAACGATCCGTTCCTCGTGGTTCCGGGCGCGACCGCTCCCGGCGGCGGGGCCATCGCGGATGGCGGCGCCTTCCTGGGGGTCGTCCCCGGCGAGATCAGCGAGGAACTGCGCGAACACCTGGACCTCGACTCCGGCGCCGCGATCCGCGAGATCGCCCCCGGCAGTCCCGCGGAAAACGCCGGACTGCAGCCCCGGGACATCATCCTGAGCGTCGACGGCAAGCCGGTGGCCGGTCCCGCCGGACTGGTCGACACCATCAGCGCCGGCAAACCGGGCGACGAGGTCTCCCTCAAGGTCCTGCGCAAGGGCAAGGAAATGACCATCAAGGTCGCTCTGGCCGAGCACGCCGCGCGGTCGGGCGCGGTCAAGCGCCCCCGCGGAGCCCGAGGCATGCTGCCAAGAATGCAGCCGGTTGCGCCGGGGCCGGGCGGGGGCGGTGCCTCCTTCTCCAGCTCGTTCGGCAGCTCCTCCCGCAGCATGAGCATGACGAACGAACGAGGGAACTTCAGCTTTTCCGATCAGAACGGGCAGAAGACCTTCTCCGCCAGGGATCGCGCGGGCAATGTGATCTTCGAGGGTCCGGTCAACACCGACGAGGAAAAGAAGAAGGTGCCCGAAGAGATCCGGGACATGCTCGATCAGCTCGACAGCGGCGAAGGGCCGAACTTCCAGTTCAAGATCCAGCCCGGCGGCGGTCCCGCCCTCCCGCCTCCGCCCGCCCCCGCACCGGGAACGCCCGCCCCGAAACGCGGCATCTCGATCTGAGCGTCCGCCCGCGCCCGGGGGGCCGGGAAACGGTCCCCCGGGAACCGGCGCCCCCTTCGAAACGCCCCGGCGGGCCGGTCCGGCCCGGCGAAACCGGGGCTCGATTTTGGCCGCGCAATTCACGCATCTCACTTGCGCCCGGGATAAAAGTTGCGTAGTGCGTCGGGGCTCATGGCTGAAGTCAAATTGAACCGTCTGATCAAGTATCGCGGCATCGCGGGAATCCTCCTGCTGGTGGCGGCGCTCCTGCTCGCACTGGCCCAGGTTTCCTACGACCCGTTCGATCTGGACCTCTACCAGAACCCCCGAACAATCCGCCCCACAATTTCATCGGCCTGTTCGGCGCCTGGTCGGCGCTGGTCCTGTTCCATTTCTGGGGCGTGACCGCGTGGCTGCTGGCCGCCGGCCATCCTGGGCTTCGGCATCCTCTGTCTCTCCGCCTTTCCGGGCCGGGTCCTGCCCAAGGCCGGATGGCTGCTGGCGGCGCTGTTCCTCTGCACCGTGCTGGCCAGCCTGATGCCCGGTGTGCTGGGCGGCGCCGCGGGCCGGCTCAACATCGCCCATGCCGGCGGCCTGCTGGGCCATCTGGCGGGAACCCATTTCCTGGTGCGCTTCCTGGGCGCGGTCGGCGCGGCCATCCTGGTGACGGCGCTGCTGTTCATCGCCTTGATCTCCCTGCCGGGCTTCGCGCCGGCGGAGCCGTTCATCCATCTCAGGAATTTCGCGCTGCGCGTCTACGAATGGCTGCGGCTGCACCTCAAGCGCGGCCCGCCGCTGGGCGAGGAGGAGGAGCGCGAACTGCTGGCCTTGAACCGCAGGGAACTGAAGGAGAAGAATCGCAAGGCCGCGCTGACCGCGGCCGCGGAGGAATCCTCCCTGCACGTCGCCTTCGAACAGGATGACGGAAAGCCCGTCGCGGTGGCCACGCTCGTCAGCGACGAGCCCGCCCCGGCCCGCCCGGCGCCGCGCAAACGCATTCCGGAGCCGGAGCCCGAGTCGGCCTTCGCCGAGGAGGAGATTCCCTCGCCCCGCATCCGCAGCACGGCCCGCCCCGCCGGGGACCGGAAGACCGACGCGCCCCCGCCGCCCGCGCCCAAGCCGGAGTCGCGCTTCGAGTACAAGCCGCCGCCGCCGCCCCCGCCCAAGCCCGTGGAACCGCCGCCCGTGGTGGCGCCCGTCCCGCCGCCCATGCCCGGCCAGTACACGCTCCCGCCGCTCACCCTGCTCGACCACATCCCCCTCGGCGCGTGCCGGGGCGAACTGGACATCGAGCGCACCGCGCAGATCCTGCAGGCCACGCTGAAGGAATTCGACGTCGACGCCACCGTGACCAACGCGGAACGCGGCCCGCGGGTGACCAGCTTCGAGGTCCGCCCGGCGCCCGGGGTGCGCGTCGAACGCATCACCAGCCTCTCGCGCAACCTCGCCCTCGCCCTCAAGGCCGAAAGCCTGCGCGTGCAGGCGCCGATCCCCGGCAAGGACGCGGTGGGCATCGAGATCCCCAACACCAAGGGCGCGGTGGTCTACTTCCGGGAACTGCTGGAGAGCGACGAGTTCCTGCGCTCCAAGGCGGCCCTGCCCATGTGCCTGGGCGTGGATGTCGGCGGCCGCAAACTCATCCTCGACCTCGCCTCCATGCCCCACCTGCTCATCGCCGGCGCCACCGGCAGCGGCAAGTCGGTGTGCATGAACTCCCTCCTGGCCGGGCTGCTGATGAAGCTGACCCCGGACAAGCTGAAGCTGATCCTGGTCGATCCGAAGATCGTCGAGATGACCGTGTACAACGACCTGCCCCACCTCGTCGTCCCGGTCATCAACGAGGCCAAGAAGGTCGGACTCGCCCTGCGCTGGGCCATCGAGGAAATGGAAAAGCGCTACAAGCAGTTCGCCAAGGCGGGGGTGCGCGACATCAAGCTCTACAACGCCCGCGCCGAGGCCGTGAAGGTGGAACAGCCCGATCTCTTCGACGCGGCCGCCGCCACGACGCCGCCGGAGCAGACCCCGACCACGCTGCCGTACGTCGTCATCGTCATCGACGAGCTGGCCGACCTCATGATGGTCGCCCAGGCCGAGGTCGAGAACTACATCGCCCGCCTCACCCAGAAGGCCCGCGCCGCCGGCATCCACATGATCATCGCGACGCAGCGCCCCTCGGTCGACGTCATCACCGGCGTGATCAAGGCCAACGTCCCCGGGCGCATCGCCTTCCAGGTGGCGTCGAAGGTCGACAGCCGCACCATCCTCGACACCAACGGCGCCGACGACCTGCTGGGCAAGGGCGACATGCTCCTGCTCCCGCCCGGCACCTCCAAGATCGTGCGCGCGCAGGGCGCCATGTGCACCGACGACGAGATCCGCCGCATCGTGGACCACTACAAGAACCAGGGCCAGCCGTCCTACGACGTCACCATCAAGGACAAGATCGAGAGCCCCGTCACCGAGCTGCCCGAGGACGAGGAGGAGGACGACGAACTCGCCGCGCAGGCGGTGGAGGTCATCCGGCAGACCCGCCGCGCCTCCACCAGCAGCCTGCAGCGCCGCCTCAAGATCGGCTACAACCGCGCCGCCCGCCTCATGGACGTGCTCGAGCAGCAGGGCATCGTCGGGCCTCCGCAGGGCTCAGATCCGCGGGAAATTCTCATCGATCTTGACGGGGAAATCCCCCAGAATGAGACGAATTTTGATGAAACCCCACCGTCCACCTGATCCGGAACCATGGCAAGCATAGGCGAAACATTCAGGGCTGCGCGCATCGCGAAGGGTGTGGAACTGCTCGACGCGGCGCGCATCACCCGCATCAAGCAGAGCCAGCTCACGGCCATGGAAAAGGATGACTTCCGGGCGGGGAAGGCGGGGGTCTGAGGAACGGGGCCAGCATGTCCGCGATGATGCCGCAGTACCTGGGCCTCGACCCGGCGCCGCTCATCGCCGAGTTCAACGCCCGCATCTCCGGGGACCGTCCCGCCGCGCCGCCCAGCCTGCGCCCCGCCGGAACCGGCCCCGCCGCGCCGAAGCCCGCGCCGCCGCCCGCCGCCGCGCCGCCCGCGCCGCCGGCCGTCCCCGTCGCCGAACCTCCCGCAAGCGTCGAGCCGCCCATGGCTCCCGAGCCCTTCACCGCGGTTTCCATTCCCGAGGCCACCGTGCTTCCGCCGGCGGTGGTGGTCGGGACGCCCGCTCCGGACGATCTGTTCGCCAGTCTGGCGTCCGCCCCCGTGGTGCCCGAGGCACCTCCGGAAACCCCGGGTTCGCCCCCGTGAACCGGCGCCACCCCCGCCCGCGCCCGCAACCCCGCGCTTTCAACCGGTCGTCATGGAGACCGGCGTCCCCGAACTGCTCAACCGGTCGAACCGACCCGCGGAGCCCGAGAAGGTCCCGCGTGGAAGGATCCGGTCGTCATGGAAACCGGCCGGCTCGTGCAGCAGGCCGCGCAAACCGGCGGGGCGGGGGACCGGTTCCGGTCGCCGGAACCCCCGGCGAAAAAAAGTTCCGGTGACCGGAAGCCACTCCCCCGCCTTTCCCCCGGGCGTCCTGCAGAAGGTGGGGATCGCGGTCGCGGCCTGCGTGGTGCTCGTCGTACTCTTCCGCTCCTGCGGCGGCGGCCCCGACTACAAGTCCATCCGCGACGTTCCCCTTCCCGACAACCCCGTCCTGCGCGAGCCCGCGGACCCGTACATGCAGAGCAGGTAGACCGGCATGAACATCCCCAACGTCCTCACCGTCAGCCGCCTCTTCATCGCCGGCATCATCATGGCCCTGCTGGCCCTGGAGTTCCCCTTCGCGAAGAGCCTCGCCTTCCTGCTCTTCGTCTTCGCCGGCATCACCGACTACCTGGACGGCTACCTGGCGCGCAACGTCTACGGCACCTCCTCGTTCGGCAAGCTCATGGACCCGCTGGCCGACAAGGTCATGGTCTGCGCCGCGTACGTCAGCTTCGTGGAGATCCGCCTGGAGCCCTCCTACAAGGCCCTGGTGCCCGCCTATCTCGTCGTCCTCATCCTTTCCCGTGAATTCATGGTCACCGGCCTGCGTCTTCTCGCCGCGACCAAGGGAAAGGTCATCAGCGCCGGCAAGTGGGGCAAGCACAAGACCATCTGGCAGATCGTCTCCATCGTGCTCATCCTGCTCGGCCTGGCCGTGCGCGAGGACATCCTGCCGTCGATGGGCATCCAGCCCGACAAGTCCTTTGACTTCGCCTTCCAGGCGGTGGCCCTTTCCGTGACCATCGCCGTCACCCTCATCACCCTCGCCTCGGGACTCAAGTACTTCCTTGAGCACCGCGAACTGATCACCCGGAACATCCAACATGAATGATTTTGCCCCTCCGACGCGCGGTCGCTCCGTTCTGCGCATGTCCCTCGCGTACGCCGGACTCGCGGCCCTGCTGCTCGCCGCTCCCCGCCTGGCGGCCCAGGCGCCCGCCGCGCCGCCGCCGGCCGCCGCCCCGGCCGCCGCCGCCCCGGCCGGCGTCGTGCCGGACCTCGCCGCCGCCCCCGCCCCGGCGGCGCCCGCCGTCCCCGCCGCCCCGCCCTCCATGCTCGACCCCAAGTTCATCATGCAGAAGGGCGGGCCGCTCATGTACGCCCTGGCGGTGATGTCCGTCATCGGCCTGGCCATGGTGGTCTACGGCTTCCTGACCCTCACCCGCCGCCGCATCATCCCGAACGAGTTCGTCAAGGACCTCGTCATGATGCTGACCTACCACCGCTACGCCGAGGCCCGCAAGGCCTGCGAGAAGAACGGCAGCCCCGCCGCCGCGATCGCCCTCGCCGGCATCGATTACGTCGAGCGCGTCGAGGAACCCGACGCCGACATGATGAAGGAGGTCCTCCAGGGCGAGGGCGCCCGCCAGGCCTCGATGATGCAGACCCAGATCTCCTACATCATGGACCTCGCCGTCATCGCCCCCATGGTCGGCCTGCTCGGGACGGTCACCGGGATGCTGCAGGCCTTCAACGGCCTGTCCATGCACCTCTCCGGAACCACCCCGATGCAGTTGATCGACGGCCTCATGAACGCCCTCATCACCACCGTCGGCGGCCTGATCATCGGGATCCCGGCCATGGCCTTCTTCTCCTTCTTCCGGGCGCGCTCCACGCGCCTCATCGGCAACCTGGAGGTCATGGCCACCGAGCTGCTGACCGTGATGGTGAAGCGTAGCCGCACATGAACTTCCGCAAGTCCTCCACCCTGGAAAACCCCGGGTTCCAGCTCGCGCCGATGATCGACATCGTGTTCCTGCTGCTCGGCCTGTTCGTCTCCCTGCAGATGTTCTCGCGCATGGAGCTGGACAACGACATCACCCTGCCCACCTCCCAGTCCGGCACCACCCCCAAGCGCCTCCCCGGCGAGATCATCCTCAACATCCGCCAGGACGGCGGCATCGCGGTCGCGGGCCGGTCGCTCAGCCCGGAGGACGCCGGCCGGATGCTCCGCCAGCTCTCCGCCGCCTTCCCCGGCCAGCCCGTCGTCATCCGCGCCGACAAGGCCACCGACTGGCTGCACGTCATGTCCGTGCTCGACCTCTGCAAGAGCGCCGACATCTGGAACATCTCCTTCGCCTCGCTCCGCCCGGGCGAGACCTCCGCCGCCCCCGCCCCCGCCGGGCCCCCGCCCGCGCCTTCCGAATAACCACGTTCCCGTGAGGCTGTTCATGACCGGTTGGAGACTCCCCCTGGCCGCCGGACTGGCCGCCCTGCTCCTCTTCCCGTCCGCGGCCGCGGCCCTCACCGCCGGGGAGCAGCAGCGCTTCGCCGACGGCCTCTTCTCCCGCGGCCTGCACGAGATGGCCCTGGCCGAGTACCGCCGCGCCATCGAACAGTTCCCCGACTACGCCGAGCGCGACGTCCTCCTCTTCCGCGCCGCGGAGTGCAGCCGCAAGCTGGGGCAGGGGCCCCAGTCCCTGGACTACCTCCGCCAGATCGTCGCCGGCAACAAACCCGGCGTCTATCTCGATCGCGCGCGCCTGCGCCTCGCCGAACAGCTCGTGCAGGCGGGCCAGGTGAAGGACGCCATCCCCCTGCTCGACGCCATCCTCGCCGGCAAACCCGGGGGCGACACCGGCCCCGCCGCGCTCTACTACCTGGGCCTCGCCCGCGTGAAGAACGGCGAAAAGGAGATCGGCCGCCGCGGCTTCGCCGGCATCCTGGCCCAGCACCCCGACTCCTCCTTCGCCCCCTACGCCGCGCTCGAACTCGCCCGGCTCCTCAACGAGGCCGGCTCGCCCTTCGCCGAGATCAAGGCCATGACCGACCGCGTCCTGGCCAGGCCCCCGTCCGAGTCCATCGCCCTCGAGACCCGACTGCTGCTGGTCGACGCCGCCAACCGCCGCGACGACTTCCAGGGCGCCTCCGACGCCTTCCTCCAGTTGCTCAAGGCCTCCCCGCAGGATCCGCGCGTCCGCGACAGCGCACTCAAGGCCGCCTGGGCCTGCCTGCGCAGCTCCAAGTTCGCCGAGGTGCTCGACGTGCTCAAGGCGGTGCCCGACGACGTGCGCGCATCCCACGAGGCCGACGTGCTGTACCTGGAGGCCAACGCCCTGCGCAAGACCGGGAAGGACTCCGACGCCCTCGCCCGCTACAACGACCTGGCCGCCCGCCACGCCCAGTCGCCCTACGCGCCCTACGCCGCCTATGAAACCGCGCTCACGGCCTACGCCGGCAAGCGCTTCGAGGACGTCGTCTCCCGGCGCGAACTGCTGGTGCGCGAACCCACCCTCGCGGCCGACGGCGGCTGGCTCGTCGCCGACTCCCTCCGCGAACTCGGCCGCACCGACGAGGCCGTGGACGCCTTCCTCAAATGGTCCGCCGCCAACGCATCCGATCCGCGCGCCCCCGACGCCCTCTACCTCTGCGCGCAGATGCGCCAGCAGCAGAAGAAGTTCTCCGACGCCTCCGTGCTCTACCTCCAGCTCGCCAACACCCACGCCGCCCACGCCCTCGCCCCGCGCGCCCTCTACGGCAGCGCGCTCGCCCTGCTGGCCGAGAACCGCCTGGACGACGCCGTCGCAAGCTGGCTCAAGCTGGCCGACGCCCACCCCGATCACGAGCTGACCCGCGAGTCCATCCTGCAGGCCGGTCTCGCCCTCGTGAAGCTCGACAGGAAGGACGAGGCCCTCAAGGTCTTCTCCCGCCTCACCACCAGGCGCCCGGGCGGCGGCGAGGAGGCCCAGGCCGCCTACTGGAGCGGCGTCCTGCTGGAGCAGAAAAAGGATTTCGCCGCCGCCGAGCCGATGTTCCGCCGCGTGGTGGAGCTGAACACGGAGGCCCCGCTGGTGGCCCGGGCCAGCCTGCGCCTCGCCTTCACCCTGCAGAAGCTGCAAAAGCCCGCCGACGCCGCGGCGCTCCTGCAGGGCCTGCTGGACAAGCCGGTCGTCGCCGAGATGGATCCCGCCCTGCTGGAATGGCTGGCCCGCTACGGCCTGCAGGAAAAGCGCCCCGGGGACGCGGTCCGCGCCGCCGGATTGCTGGCGGAACGCAAGGCCATCGATCCGCAGTGGAACCTCATCGGCCACCACATGCGGGGCATCGCGCTGCGCCAGCTCGGTCAGGACGGGGACGCCCTCGCCGCGTTCCAGGCCGCCTGCGCCATCGATCTCAATTCCCGCGAGCGGGCCGACGCCGCCATTCAGGCCGGCGAGCTGCTGCTGGCCGCCGGCAAGTCCGCCGACGCCGCCAAGGTCTTCGAGGATGGCGGCAACCGCGCCTCCGGGCTCGGCCTGCTGGACCTGCAGGCCCGCGGCTATCTCGGCCTGGGCAAGGCGGCGCAGGCCGCCGGCAACGACGACGGCGCCGCGCGCTATTTCCTCAGCGTGGCCGTGCTGTTCGACGATCCCGTCGTCACCCCCGAGGCCCTCCGGCTCGCCGCCGACTCCCTCCGCAAGCTGGGCCGCACCGCCGAGGCCGACAAGGCCCTCTCCGAACTCAAGACCCGCTATCCAGCTCCTTGATGGTTGCGGGACCCGGGGTTTGCCGGCGCATCCCGGTCTCCTTGCGCCTTGGGTGAAGCGGGCGTGAAATCCTGATTCAATGTGGCGACATGAGCTTTCCGGAGGAGCCGGACGTCCCGTCTCAAACCGGACGGGGAAGCTGCTGGAGGCGGGCGCGGACGTCCTCGGGAATGGAGATCTTCTCGATGGCGCCGGCCGCGCCGGCCTTGCAGCAGACGCAGGTGGTCTCGCCGCTGGCGATCTTTTCCCCGGCGTGCCAGATCTCGCAGCGGAAGGTCAGCGAGGTGTTGCCGACGTTGATCAGGTCGAGGGCGACCTCGACCTGGTCGCCGAAGCGGACGGGCTGGAGGTACTGGAAATAGCAGGCGACGCGCGGCCAGAGCCAGCCGGGCGAGCCGGGGGCGGGGGCGAACGGGATGCCGATCTCGCGCCAGAAGCCGTGCTCCGCGGCTTCCATCCACAGGAAGTAGCGGGCGAAATGGGCGATGCCCGCCATGTCGGTCTCATGGAATTCGACGTGGCGGATGCTGCGGTGGTGGCTCATGGCTTTTTCAACTCCTCTTCGAGGGCTTTGATCTCCTCGCCGTTCTGGCGGGTGAAGCGGCGGCGCTTGTGGGAGGAAAGCTTGGACTCCTGATCCTTGAGGTCCTGCAATCGCTTCTCCTGGTCGGAGACCCCGCTGTCCTTCGCCTGCTCTTTCTTCTGCCGGGCCAGGGCCTCGCGGGCCTGGTCGTATTCGGGCGGCATGGGGGTTCCCGGATTCGTGCCGCGGATGCGGTCCAGCAGGCGGACCTGCTCCAGGGGCGGCAGCTTCTTGAACCGCTCGGTCTCCAGCAGCAGCCGGACCTTTTCCTCCCCTTCGCGGATCAGCGTCTGCCTGCGCTCCTCGCGGATGCGCTTCCGCTCCGCCAGTTCCTGCTCACGCGTGGCGACCTCCGCCGGAGACGTGATGGCGACCTTGAAGACCCTGCCGTCCCGGATTTCCACGGATCCGTTCTTGAAGAGCAGTGTCTCGCGTTCCTTCTCCGCGATGCGTCCGGAGGGATTTCCCAGTTCGTCGATGACCTTGGAGCGCGGATCGCCCGGAAGAATTTCCGCGTGCAGCGCGCCGGGAAGGGCGGCGGCCATCAACAGGCAGAGGACATGCGTGCGGTTCATGGGGGATATGTAACACCGCGGCGGGACTCCGACAAGCGCCGAGCTTGGCTGCCGGCGGTCGGTGTGAGAGCAAGACATGGGTTGAACACGGAGCAACCGTTGATATGGAGACCTGGTCATGACCCTCATGCGCCCTTCATTCACCGGGTTGTTCCTCGAGGAGGTCCCGGATGCGTTTGTCAGGGAAGCCGGGTATACCCGGGCCGCCGTCCTGTTCGCGGGCGCGGTGCTCGCCCTGGCGCTGGGCGTGGCGGTATATGCCGGTTGGAAATGGTGGCGGAATCCCCGCCAGCCCGCCCTGAGAGCGCGCTGCCGGCAGGGCATGTTCATCGCCTCCTTTCTGGCATTTGCCAGCGCGATCCAGCAACTGGTGCTGGATCTGGCCGCGTTGACGGAGGCTTTCGCCATCAGGAACCTGACCAATGAATCGGCCCTGTTCGATCAAGCAAACGCCTGCATCCTGCGCGCCTTCCTGATCCCGCTGACCGTGGCCGGGCTGACCGTCGTTCTGGCCGTGTTGATGGGGCTTCCGAATTCCCAGAGTAGGTCTTTGAACAAGCGTTTGCAGCGGGAGGGAAACACATGAGTTCTGATGTGGAACCCGTAGTTACGGCGGTAAGCGCAGGTCCGGTTAGCTTATCGGATGTAGCGAAACTAGACACCAGCTTTTCAAATTGTTTTACCCGCTCTTACCCCTTCAGCCACGAGTACGTATATGCAGCAGTCCTTCTTGCATCCCTTTCGTTCGCCCTGTGGTACATCTGGCGATGGTCTCGGAACCGATCATGCGACACCATCCGGAAGCGCTGTCGCATCTGGATGTTCGCCGTGGCGTTGCTGGTTCTTTTTTGCAGCATGATAAGTCTGGCATTGGACTATATCTTGTTGCTGGAGAGCTTGAAAGGGGCAGGACCAGCGGCCTCAGGTCTGCGCATGCTTGCCACAAGCCAGGCCTTGGTTTTCTTTTGCATCGGCTTCGCCGCGTTCAGCTTCATTTTTCTGCTGGCCCTGCTCATGGGCCTCTTCGAATCCCGCGCTCCAGCGCCAGCCGAAGGTCCAGCCTCTCGAACGTAAGGTCACCCGACGGGAACAACCTCGCGCTCGATCCGCCTGACGTCGGCCTGCTCGGATTTTCTAAGGTCGTATGCGGTTTGCAGATTCAACCATGACCGCGCATCCCCGCCATAATGACGAGCCAGCCGCACGGCGCACGACGGAGGTTTGAATCCACCCTTGACGTGGGTGTATCCTCGGGGATACATTTGGCGCCGTGATGGAGATCCGCAAAACAGAGACTTTCTCCGACTGGATGGACACCCTCACGGATCTGCGTGGTCGCGCCCGCATCCAAGCGAGGATTGAGCGTCTGGCGGCCGGACATCCCGGAGACGCCAAGCCGGTTGGAGGCAAAGTCTCGGAGTTGCGGATCGATGCAGGACCCGGATGCCGGGTGTACTACACCCAGCGGAACCGGGCGCTCATCCTCCTTCTCGTGGGGGGTGACAAGTCCACCCAGTCCGCTGACATCCGTCTCGCCCAACGCATCGCGCAAAACCTGTAGGAGCCGAACATGCCCAAGACCAAAACCACCCGATACGATGTGGCCGAGCATCTCCGCACACAGGAGGAAATGGCCGCCTATTTTGAAGCCTGCCTGGCCGAAGCCGACGGGGACGCGGCATTCATCGCCAAAGCCTTGGGCGACATTGCGCGCGCCAAAGGCATGTCACAGGTGGCCCGGGACGCCGGGCTCTCACGGAGAGCTTCTACAAAGCCCTGTCGGGCGAACGGGTCCCCGCATTTGACACCATCCTGAAGGTCATGTCCGCTCTCGGACTGAAGCTCCATGCGGAGGCCGTGACGGGGGCGGCGGTTTAAATGCGCGGGGAGCGGCGATGATATGGGGAAATCGAATTGCTCCAACGTACGCTCGCCTGACGGAAACGACCTCTTACCCAGTGCACTCTGGCATCGGCCCACTCCCGCGTTTCTGAGGTCATCAGGGGTCTTTACAGCACCCATATTTACGGGTATATGGGCAACATGAAAACGACCATCGAGCTGCCGGACGAACTCTTTCGCGAGGCCAAATCCGTGGCCGCGCTGCGGAACCTGAAGCTGAAGGATCTCTTCACCCGCGGGCTGGAAATGGCGCTGAAGGCGGAGCGCAAGGCGACGAAGGTTCCGACCCCGCTGGAAACGATGCGCATGGTGCGGAGGATCCGTTGCACTCAAGCGAGGACATCCGCAAAGCCATGGACGCCATGCAAGCGGCGAAGAAGGCGGGCTGGGAGAAAGGTTCCTCCGGCAGATGAGCATGCTGCTGCTGGACACCAACGCGCTGGTGGCGCTCAGCGATCCGGCCCACCCGTTGTTCGTGCTCATCGAACAGGCGCTTGCGCAGGGGGACACCGCCGCGACGAATGCGATCGCCTGGCATGAATTCGCCCGGGGGCCGCTGCTGCCGGAGGATCTTCGCCGGGCCCTGCTCATTCTGGAGCAGCGTGTCCTGGCCCTGGACCGGGAGGACGCGGAGGTGGCGGCGATGTTGTTCAACCGCACCGGCCGGCGACGCTCCTCGACCCCCGACTGCCTGATCGCCGCCACCGCGTTGCGCCGGGAGTGGACGGTGGTCACGGCCAACGAGGAAGACTACCGGCGCTTTATGCCCTACGGGCTCAAGATGCTGGTTTGAGGGAGCGTCGGCATCCGCCCCCCGGCGCCGCACACCACGAGGGCAGGCAAAAACCGAAGGTCTGCGGAACCGGACGGGCCAACGGGCCATCCTGCGTTCGTGGCGCCGCGCCGCCCTCCATCCATCCACCCCGAAAACAAAACACCCCGGAAAGGCCGAGGCCAACCGGGGTGCCGGGAGCGGAATCTCGCGGGATCAGCGCTTGGAGAACTGGAAGCGCTTGCGGGCGCCGGGCTGGCCGGACTTCTTGCGCTCGCGCTCGCGCGGGTCGCGGGTGAGGCAGCCTTCGGCGCGCAGGGCGGCCTTGTGCGTCTCGTCGGCGAGCACCAGGGCGCGGGCGATGCCCAGCTTGACGGCGCCGGCCTGGCCGACCTTGCCGCCGCCGTCGACGCGGGCGACCACGTCGTACTTGGCGCCGGTCTCGGTCACCTTGAGGGGGAGGGAGGCGATGATCACCACTTCCTCGCTGTTGAAATAGGCGGCGGCGTCCTTGCCGTTCACCGTGATTTTGCCGTCACCCTTGCGGAGACGAACGCGTGCGGTGGACGTCTTGCGGCGCCCGGTGGCCTGGATTTCAGATGCCTTGGTGACCATGTGGGATGTTCCTGCTGGATTAGATGCTGAGTTCGCGGACGACGGGGTTCTGGGCGGCGTGCGGATGTTCCGCGCCGGCATAGACCTTGAGACGGGTGCGCTGGTGGTTGCCGAGGTGGCTGCGGCGCATCATGCCCTTGACGGCGTGGTGCACGATTTCCTCGGGCTTGGTGGCGCGCATCGCGGCGGCGGAGGTGTGCTTGAGACCGTCCGGGAAGCCGCTGAAGCTCTTGTACTGCTTCTGCAATTCCTTGTTGCCGGTCAGCTTGACCTTGGCCGCGTTGATGATGATGACGAAATCGCCGCAGTCCACGTGGGGGGCGTAGTCGCGCTTGTGCTTGCCGCGGAGGAGCTTCGCGCATTCAACGGCCAGACGGCCCGCAGGCGTGCCGGCGGCGTCGATGAGGTGCCATTGGCGAACAACCTCGCTGATTTTGGGAAGGGTGGTCTTCATGTCGTGTGTTCCTTGATCTTGTCAAAAGAGCGCGAACTTTAGGTTTAATCGCGCCTGTATGTCAACTGGTAAAAGCAAATAAAACGGGGGGACCCGGCGAAAATCGACCTCGGGGCGGCCCGGGGAAGCCGCCCGGCCGCCGGCGCGGGGGTTGCCCGTTGACTCGCCCGCCCAAGACCCTAGGATCCGCGGCAAACACGCAGGAGGATGTCATGAAGGGAAGGATGCTTGGGCTGGCGCTGCTGGCCGGTTTTGCGATCGGGGCGGCAGGGGGGGAATTGAAACGGGAGTACTTCGCCGCCACCCCGACGGGCGCCTGGGCCGAATACTCGATGGAATCGGCGGATGGATCCTGCTCGACGACCACCAGCCGCAGACTGCCCGACCAGGACGGCCGGGTCGTCATCGAAGAGGGCCTCAAGGTGGTGGCGGGGGGCCGGAGCGGGAACCGAGTCGAAGAACACCCACATCCTGCCGGCGGACTTCAACCTCGCCCGGGACGGGCTGGTCTACGCCCTGTTCACGGAAAAGATGACCATGAAATACGGGGAGGTGGTCATGCCGGTGGATGCCGCGACCCTGGAGGCCATCAAGAAAGGCTCCAAGGACTTTCGGGGGGCGGTCACGTTCGAGGGGTGGAGACGGTCGACCGCCACGTCTGCGACCGGTACGCCTACGATGTCGTCCTTTCCGGCCCCGCCGCGGGCCGGGAGACCGGCCGGCTGTGGCTGGACGCAACCGCGCCCTTTGCGCTGGTCCGCCAGGTGGCCAGGTCCGCCAACACCGACGGCACGGACGCCCATTCCTACGAGGTGCGGCTGCGCGAAACCGGCCGCGTCCAGGCGGAGAGGCCGTCGATCACGTCGAAGCCGCACCCCCCCCGGCCCCGCCCGCGGAGGTATCGCTGCTCGAGGGGTACAAGGCGGGCCGCATCGGCCTGGAGGTGACGGTGGAGGCGGGCTCCTCCGGCCGGCGTTTGCGGATCGTTCTCATCAACAAACTCGACGCCGGGGTCACCGTCGTCCTTGCGCCCGGAGAACTGGACCTCCCGGCCGGCGATCCGGTTGGCGCCTTGAACATCGTGGTCGAGAAGGCCGCGAAGGTGGTGGTGCCCCCGGGCGACGCCGCGCCTCCGGTCCTGGTGGGGCAGCGGCCCGGACGGGGGGTGATCGAAGGGACGTTTGAGATGTCGGTGTATGAGGGGACCACGTTGTTCTCCGGTTCGGCCACCCGCGGAACGGTTTCGAAGTAATCGGAATTGCACCGGCACCCGCAATGGTGCATCTAGCGACCTCCCATGGCACACAAGATGGAAAGCATGTACGAGTACGACCCCGAGCGGAAGCAATACCGCCGGAGGAGCGGGCATGCCGCCGGGTTGACCGCTCCGGATGCGCCCGCCGGGAAGGCCAAGGCGACGGGGGACATCTATGACACCCGCAGCGGGAAGAAAGGCGGCGGGGCGTGGGGCTCCCGCCGTTCCGGTTCCTCCTCCGGCCCGCCCACCAATCTGGGGAAACGAATTTTCTGGATCCTCTTCGCCGTGGTCGCCATCACCTGGCTGACTTTGACACTGATCCTGTCCCGCCAGCATCGCATCGCGGGACAGCCGTTTTCCCTCCGCGAACTCCTCTTCAGCGCACCGCCCCCGCCGATGCTCGACCCGGCCGAACCCTGACGGGGCCTCCGGTTCAGCATTCGCCTGCGCCGAACTATCCCGAATCGGCGATTTATTCCTTATGCACAATTTGCACAACTCATTGCGGTGGAATGAATTTTGTGGAAATCCATCCGCAATGGCCTTAGAAGTGCTCCCCAAGTCTGAACGAGATGGTACCTTCTGACGTCAGAAGTCGCATTCCCCCCATCCTCACGCTGCCAAGGAGTTCCAACATGAAGATGCCCACCAACAGCCTTCCGGAGCCTGTTTTCCTCTCCGCCCCCAAGGCCGCCACCTTGTGCGGTGTGAGCCGCAACACCATTTGCTGCTGGATCCGCGACGGGAAGATGCCTTCCTACCGCACGGCCGGCGGCAAGTACCTGATCCGCCCGGACGAACTCGTGAATTTCATGCAGACCAACGGAATGTTCGTTCCGCAGTCCCTGCTCGACATCGCCAAAAAGGAACCCAAGGGCATCATCCCCGCTCCCGGAGCCGGCAAGCTGCCCCTCGGCAACGAACCCAAGATCCTGGTGGTCGATGACGACCTCGCCGCGCGCGACCTCGCCGTGCGCTCGCTCGAATCCTGCAAACTGCCCATCCTCGTCGCGGAGAACGGCTACGAAGCCCTCCACCTGCTGACCAAGCATCCCGAGATCGCGCTCGTCGTGCTCGACCTCGTCATGCCCGGCCAGGACGGGGTCAAGACGTTCGCCGAGATCAAGCGGACCAACAAGTCCCTGCCGGTCATCGTGGTCACGGGCTACCCGCCCGAGTCCGCCCAGCAGACTTTCGGCGGAGTCGAACCCGACCTGATCATCACCAAGCCCTACGAGCCCGATCACCTCCAGGGCGCCGCCTCGGCCTACCTCGCCGATCTCGGCATCTGATCCCCCCCGGCGGGGGACGTTTTCCGGCCACCGGAACAAACCTGGGCATCAGGTTCCGGTGACCGGAACTTTTTTCCGGCACCTCACGACTCCGGCGGGAGGTTCGCGCCAAACCGGAAGGTCCGCGGAATCGGATGCGCGATGAGTTCCGCGGGCGATTGATAGGGTCCGTCGGGCTGAATCGTGAAGGTGATCTCCCACGTCCCGGTCCCGGCGTTGAAATCGCATTGCCAGAAATCGTTGCCCGCCACCGACTGGTCGATCCGCACCCACGCCCCGTCGACGCGCTGCTCCAGCACCGGCCGCCGGTAGTCCGACAACCCGGTGAACGTGACCGGCACCGCGCCCACCCCCCCGCGCATCACAAAGGCCGCCCGGTTGTCCTTCGCCCGGATCTGCACGGGATAGAGCCGCTCCAGGGTTCCGGTCCCGACCTCGACCGCGACGCGGTTCCCCGCCGCCTCGCGCAGAATCATCCGGGCGTCGTCGGGGAATTCCCGCAGGGCCTGCCGGAAGTGGGCGTTCGCGCCGCCGTAATTGGCCTCGGTCTGCGGCACCACCACGCGGACGATCTCCGCCTCGACAAAGTCCCCCGCGTTCAACCGGTCCACCCCGGGTGGCGGCGCCAGTTCCAGCACCGACACGTTCTGCGGGTTGCGGCGCTCCCGCAGGTGGGGCGTGTCCGCGTCCCGACCCTGCAGCCGCGCCTTCCACGAACGCACGATGAACCCGTGATTGGCCGGACGGTACTTCTCCTCCGCCTTCCCTCCGAGGACGGCCGCCCACGGCATCGGCCCCGTCATGGGCACCGGCTCGCCGACATCCCGTCCCTTCACGCCCGAGGCCTTCCACTCGCGCAACGGGGCCGGCTCCGCGGCGTTGCCCGTGGCCAGCGTCCCGCCCTGGTTGTAGCAGTAGGAGTCCCCCGCCTGCTGGTAGAACGCCAGCCGCTGGAACGCGGTGTCCCGCCTCACGTCGATGCGGATGCGGTGCAGCCCGCGCGTGCAGTCGTCGGCCCGGAGGATGCCGGCGCTGAAGCGGAAGTCCATCGCGCCGTCGTCGGTGCGCCCGGCGAAGACCGCCTCGGCGAGGTTCGGGCAGTAGCGGACGTAGCGGACCCGCATCCCGCCGTGCCGCCGGGTGACGCCCGCCGCATCGATGTAGCGCAGCACCGACCCGCCGCCCACGTTGACGCCCCAATTGCGCTTGCCCGCCGGATCCAGCGCTCCGAAGGGCCGGGAGTCGGTGAAGTCGTTGTCGGTGAGCACATGGTCCATGTCGTAGCAAAGCGCCTCGCCGCGGTTGCCCAGCGCCGCCTCGTCCCACTGCTGGTTTCCGCCGTAGCCGATGACCGACAGTTGGGAATGCGTCGCCGCCGCGATGCCGCCCCAGTTCTCGCCCACCATCATCAATTCGAAGGACTGGGTGCTCCCCGCCGGGATCCGGAGCATCGTCAACCCGTGGAACCAGTGCCCCGCGAACGACGCCGGCCCCGTATCCTTCGAGGCCGGGCCGTGCCAGTTCTTCGAGAGCTGCACCGGCACCCCCATGGGAAATCCCTCCCCGTCCCGCAGCACCGCCGATAGCCCCGGAATATAAAAGGGCACCCCGTCAAAATTGAAGCGGGCCATGCGGTCGACCGGACCCGGATTCGTGACCTGGATGCGCGCGCGCATCGAGGCGTTGTCGCCGCCATCACCCTTCGGAAGGATGATCCGGTGCCAGCCCTGATCCCGCTCATGCAGCACGGTCAGCGCCTGCGGGCCGGTGGCGCTCACGGCGAGCGGCACCGGATCGTCCACGTCGGCCGGCTTGGTGTACAGAACCACTCCGACCGAAACCTCCCGGCCCGCCGCCCAGTCGCCCGCCGCGGTCCTCGCGGTGAATCTCGCCGCGGACTCCTCCAGCGCCAGCGACGCGTTCCCGGTCGCGCCATCCAGCACGATGGACGTCCCGTCCTCCGCGACCAGCCCACGGGCCGTTCCCGCGCAACCGCCCGCCCCTTGAACCCCGGCAGCTCGAACGTCATCTCCAGGCAACCGTTCGTCACCGGCGCGGCGGGGGTGACGCGCAGCACGAAGGAGATCCGGTCCGGCCACGCGGCGGTTTCCATTCCGGTGCGCGCGGCCTCCGTCGCGAAGCCCCCGGGAACCGTTCCCGTCTGCCACCGCCGCTGGAAGAATTTCCCGCTCTCCACGATCTGCGACGTGCGCAGATCCGTGCTCGCGGCCTCCGCCTTCCAGGTCCCGCCGTTGCCGCTGATCCGGCACGACAGCTTCACCGGGAGGCGCGGTTCGGCGTGTGTTTGCAGGGCCTGCTCCTCCGACCCGCCCTCCGTCAGGGGCGAGTACGCCGTGGGGCCGAAGGCGTTATGGTTGCAGTTCACCACGTAGCGCGAGGTCTCGATCACGTGGTCGGAGTTCCCGCAGCCCGTCCCGCCAGCCCATGTAGCCGTATTCCCGCACGCTCGCGACGGGCGCGCGGAGGTTCGGCGGCCCGGAGTTCCGGGCGGGCGGGCAAGGCCGCCAGCACCAGCAGCGGGATCACCGGCTGCGGCCGCGCCAAAAGCCGGAACAACCGCGTTCCCCGCCGACACGAGCAATGTCAACGGAGGGGAAGGTCCGGAGGGTGGGGGAGGCGGGGCATGGGGTCCTAACTGTCGCCCGTGCACGCCGCTTATTCAGTATCCAGGTCTTCCGCCGGCCGGGTCCCTCGCCCGCCAGGGTCGTCTCCCCACGGTCCGGATTCCCGGTTGCGCCGCCGCTCATTTTACCGGCGCGGGAAAGGATGGGCCTTGATTTACGGGCCGATCCTGATTCAACCCCAACCATGCCGCCCCCCGTCCTTTCCCCCCAGACCCGGACCGCCCTGCAGCGCTTCGTCACGCTGCTGATGGAGGCCAACCAGGTGATGAACCTGACGGCCTGCAAGAGCGGGGCGGAGCTGTGGGAGCGGCATGTGCTCGACAGCCTGACCCTGCTGCCGCACCTGCCGCAGGGGGCGAGCGTGGCCGACATCGGCAGCGGCGGCGGATTTCCGGCCCTGCCGCTCGCCATCGCGCGGGGCGACCTCAAGGTCACCCTGATCGAGGCGACGGGAAAGAAGTGCGGCTTCCTGCAGTCGGTGGTGGACGACCTGAACCTCCGCAACGCCCGCGTGATCAACGCGCGCTCGGAACTGGTGG
Organism: Kiritimatiellia bacterium; assembly: GCA_046346795.1. GTDB lineage: Bacteria > Verrucomicrobiota > Kiritimatiellia > SS1-B-03-39 > UBA6053 > JAXMHJ01. Next base: position 5,573 of record JAXMHJ010000056.1, on the reverse strand, counting down.
CGCACGAACGCGATCACCGCGAGGCCTATGACTTCTGCACCGCCCGGGCGGTCAGCGCGATGCGCGTGCTGCTGGAACTCGCGCTGCCCTTCGTGAAGGTCGGCGGGGCGGTGCTCGCCATGAAAGGCGCCAACGTGCAGGCCGAACTGCAGGATGTCAAAACCGCCCTCTCCCGCCTCGGCGGCGGAAAGCCCGTCGTGCTTGACTGCGCCGACGCCGCCAACGGCGCGTGCATCGTGCGGGTGCCCAAGACCGCGCCCACGCCCCGGACCTATCCCCGCGCGCCGGGCAAACCCGCCTCCGAACCCCTGTAACCGCAAGGAGCCCCATGAAGAACCCCCTGGAATCCATCCGCGTCGGAACCCTCGTCGGCAACCAGCCCAAGATCGCGTCGTACATCAAGCAGATCATGCGGCACGGCTTCGAGAGCATCTCGCTGACCTTCTGGCGCACGCTCGGCGACGCCAACCTGCCCAAGCTGGCCAGGGTGGTTCGCGACGCGCTGGGCGACTCGGCGGTGGTCAGCTCGGTCGGCATCTACGGCAACCCGCTGGAAACCCCGGCGGAGGACGTGGAGACGCTGCGCGGGTTTGAAAAGCTGATCGACAACGCCCACCTTTTCGGCACCGACATCGTCGCGGGTTTCACGGGGCGCATTCGCAACGCGCCGATCGACGCCTCCATCGCGCGCTTCCGCGACGTCTTTGGCGAACTGGCCCGCCGCGCCGAGCACAAGGGCGTGCGCATCGCCTTCGAGAACTGCGCCATGGACGGCAACTGGCGCACCGGCGACTGGAACATCGCGCACAACCCCTCCGCGTGGAAGATGATGTTCGACGCGGTGCCATCGAAGAGCCTGGGCCTGCAATGGGAGCCCTGCCACCAACTGCTGCAACTCATCGAACCGCTGCCGCAGCTCCGCGAATGGGCGCCGCGCATCTTCCACGTGCACGGCAAGGACGCGACCCTCTACCACGATGTCATCGCCCGCCACGGCATCTCCAGCCCCGCACCCTACGCGTTCCACCGCACCCCGGGTTTCGGCGACACCAACTGGGGCGACGTCTTCAGCGAACTGCGCCGCGCGGGATTCAAGGGCAGCATCGACATCGAAGGCTGGCACGACCCCGTCTACCGCAACGAGCTGGAAATGACCGGCCAGGTCCACGCGCTCAACTATCTCAAGAGCTGCCGCGGCGGGGCGTTTGTCCCGAATCCGAAGCTGTAAGCCGGTCCAGCCAGGCCGCCCGCCGCAGGATCCACGCCCGCCACTCCCCGACCTTGCGCTCGTGCTCGTCCGCGGGCGCGTCCGGGCCGGATTTTTCCACCAGCGCGGAGATGCGTTCCCGGATGGACCCGTCCGACCACGCTCCGCTCCGCAGTTCCCGCCAGCGCCGGTCCATGCGCGAACGCCATTCCGGGTCCTCGCGCATGGCGGCGAACCAGAATCGTTCCGAAAGCCGCTGGGCGTCCTCCTCCGGCGCACCCTGGAAGGCCCGGTCGAAATCCCACGCCGCAAAGCAGGCGACCGGCGCCCGCCCGTCCGTGCGGAAGATCCAGAGATTGAACCGGGCGAATTCCGGCGTCGCGCACAGCTCGTTCAGCCACCACGCGTCGGTCCAGGCGGTTTCGTCGAGGTAGGGCGAACCCGCCGGGTGAGCCTCGGAACGTCGCGCAGGCTCGGCAGGGTTGCCTCGCCCCACCTGTCCGGAGAACAGCCCGGCCTCCAGCTCCGCCACCTCCCGCTCGATGCGTCCGCGCTGCTCCGCCGTGATCTCCGGGCCGTCGGGGGATTCGAAGTTGATCACCGAGGCGTAGCCTTCCGGCAGGTCGTCCCCGCCCCGCCGCGCGTCCGGAATCGACTCCGGTTTTCCGTTCCGCCCCGGCGTGTGGAAGAAGCGCGGCGGCAGCCCGTCCACCGTCACCGGATCGCGCCGGTTGACTTGTAGTAGCCAGCCGCCGGAACTCCCGTCCTGCGCGAGGGGCCGCACGCCCAGCCGCGCCGCGTCGACGCGCTCGGACACGATGCGCAGCGCGCGGTCTTCTCCGCTTTTCCAGCCCACCCGCACGCGCGCGAACCGCCAGTCCGGCGCCCAGTGGCCGGCGGAGCGGATCATCTCCCACGCGAACTGATTGGCCAGCAGGGTGGGATCGAGTCGCGGATCCGGTGCGCTAAGCACCCAGTCCGCGCCGGGCTTCATGCCCAGCAGCGGCACGGGGGCGGACCGGCCCGAATCGTCGAGGAAGCGCAGCGCCAGCCCCGGATGCGCGAACGACAGCGACGATCCGCCGCGTGCGCGCAGTCCGATGCGCCGCGCCGCCGCCTCGATCCCGCCGGTGATTTCCACGAGAGTTCCCGCCGCCGCGGCACCTGCCGCACGCCCTCCCCGGTCTCCGAAAACGCCTTCGCGGGCAGCCCGGGCGAATCCGGCAGGGTGATCTCCAGCCGCGGCGACGCCTCCGCGCCCGCGTGGGTGTGGACGGCGCACAGGAGCGTGATCAGGAAAAGTTGGAGCCTCGTTTTCCGCATTTCATCAGCCTAGGGCAGACGGCGAACGGTGTAAACCTTGCATCCGCACTTGACGCGTGCGGCCGGGTGGAGTGGGGGAGGAGGCATGAACCACCCTCCCCGCATTCTCGTCACCGGCGCCTCCGGGTTTCTCGGCCGGCAGGTCGTCGACGCCTTCCGCGGCGACCACCCGGTGTCCGCCCAGGGGTTCCGTCGCGCCGACGCGCCTCCTCGCCTGCGACCTGCGCGAGCGCGGGCAGGTGCTCGCGCTGCTGGCCGCCGCCGCGCCCGACTGGATCATCCACTGCTCCGCCTACCGCGAGCCCGACTTCTGCCCGAGCTGAACCCCGCCGAGGCCGGCCGCCTGAACGTGGATTCCACGCGCCACCTGGTGGAGGGCATGCCGGCCGGTTGCCGCCTGCTGTTCATCAGCAGCGACTATGTGTTCGACGGCACCCGCCCTCCGTACCGCGAGGCCGACCCCACCGCGCCGGTCAACGAGTACGGCCGGACCAAGGTGCGCGGCGAGCAACTCGCGCTGGCCCGTCCCGGCAACCTCGTGGTCCGCATTCCCGTGCTGGTGGGGCCCGACCCCGAGGGCGTCCGCGGATTCGTCACCCAGATGGTGGACGAGGTCCGCGCCGGCCTCCCCGCGTCGTCGACCATGTGCTCGTCCGCTGCCCCACCGCGACGCGCGACGTCGCGCAGGCCGTCCGCTTTCTCGTCGGGCGCGGCGAACCCGGCGTGTGGCACGCCTCCGCGCCCTTCGCCGGCACCCGCTACGAGCTGACCTGCGAGGTGGCCCGGCAGCTCGGGCTCGCCGCCGCCCACCTCACCCCCAGCCGCGAGGTCATACCCCGCGCCGCGCGCCGGCCGGTCGACGCCTCCCTCGATTCCACCCGCCTCCGTTCCGCCGGTTTCAACGGACTGCGCGGTCTGCCGGACATGCTGCGGGACTTCCTGTGAGATGACGTCGCGGGAGCAAATTCCGCCGGGGCGGCTGCGGCTGCGACAAAGTTCCGGTGACCGGAATGACGGCCCCGGAAACGTTCCGGTGACCGGAACCGCGGCGGCGGGTCCCGCCACTTCTCCCTTTCCCCGGACGCAAATCCGTCCTAGTCTCGCCCCCATGCAAAACGGAGGACAGTCTTGAAGGTCGGCGCACTCATCTTCGATTTCGACGGCACCATCGCCGACACCGAGCAGGCGCATTTCGAGGGCTTCCGCCGGGTGCTCGCGGACGAGGGTCTGCCGCTGGACTGGGCGGAATACCACGACCGCTACATCGGCTATGACGACCGCGGCGCGTTCGCCGCGCGTTTCGCCGCCGCCGGCCGCACGCTGGAGGAGGGGCAGCTCCGGCTGCTGGTGGACAAGAAGGCGCGGCTCTTTCCCGGGCTGGTCGAGGGGCAGGGGCTGGAGCCCTATCCGGGCGTGCTTGACCTGATGCGCGAGGCCGGCCGCCGCGGCGTGCCCGTCGGGCTGTGCACCGGGGCGCTCCTCGGCGATGTCGAGCCGCTCCTCCGGATGTTCGGCCTGTGGGACTTTCTCCAGGCCCGCGTCACCGCCGAGGAGACGCCGGCGGGCAAGCCCGATCCGTATCCCTACCGGCTGGCCGTGCGGAAGCTGGCGGCCTTCGCTCCCGGGCTCGAGGCCGGGGACTGCATCGCCTTCGAGGACACCCCCGCCGGCATCCGCTCCGCCAACACCGCGGGTCTGCGGACCATCGGCATCACCAACACCCATTCGTCCGGATCGCTCGCCGAGGCGTGGCTGGTGGTGCCGACGCTCAAGGGGCTGGGGGTTTTCGGATGACGGCAACCGCCCATCCCGCGCGTCGGATCCTTCTCCGGCTCGCCGTTCCGGTCTGCGGGCTGGTCCTATCGGTGGCGCGGGCCGAACCCATCACGCCCCGGCTCGGAAAGCCCCCCCCGCCGCCTCCCGGCGACGGGGAGTTGAAAATCGACGACCTCGGGGACGACACCGCGGACCTGCCGTTCTACAAGCCCGACGCCCTGGACCTGCCCGAACCGTTCAAGATCCCGTTCCATTTCAACAATCCCGGGTTGAAGCCGGAGACGGGCGGACAGGGCCCGCTTGGCCTGGCCTCGGCACCCCCGTCCGGCCCGGACGAGCTCTCCTCCGCCCGCCAGGAGATGATGCGGTCCATCCAGGGCCAGAACTGGACGGAGGCCATCGCGGACGTGCAGCGGGCCCTCGCCATCGCCCCGCAGGACGCCGAGTTGAACCGCAAGGCCGGCATGTTGTACGCCATGACCGGATCGTTCCACCTGGCCGACACCCATCTGCGCGTCGCCGTGCTCGCCAACCCCCGGGATGTCGCGGCCCTGAGCGCCTGGGCCTACGTCCTGTTCAGTCTCGCCCGTTTCGAGAACAGCCTCGCCATCGCCCGGCGGTGCGAGACGCTCGCCCCGCGGCGGCTGCACACCCAGTACACCCTCTCCTGCCTTGCCGTGGCCATGGGGGGCGACCGCGCCAACCTGGCCTTCTGGCGGAGGGTCTCGCTCATCGAGCAGATCACCGTCGCCACCTGGCTGCAAACCGACCGCAAGGAGCTGCTGGAGGTGCTGGGGACCGAGCGCTACGCCGAGCTTTGCGGACTCGTCCTCGGGAAGAACAGCCACGAGAACATGGTGCTGATCCCCGACAGCCTGCGCTCGGGGCGCGACGCCTTCCTCAAGGGCGACTGGCCCGGCGCGCTGATCTACTTCAACCTGGCCCGCGACTACGGGGTAGACGGGGTGTTCATCGGCCAGCACATCGCCCGCTGCCAGTTCGAGATGGGACGCTCCCTGGACTCCATGCGCATCCTGAACGACCTCTCCATCACCTATCCCGACGTGGCCGAGGTCTGGTACAACCTCGGCTACGTGCTGACGCAGACCGGCGCGTACAATGAAGGGTCCCAGGCGTTCGAGCGGGCCATGGGCCTCGTTCCCAACGAGCCCCTGTATTCCTTCGCCTGGGCCTGCGCCAAGGCGGGGCACGGGAAGCTCGACGAGGCCTGGCCGACCCTGCAGCGGCTGGACCGGGAGCAGCCGGG
>JAXMHJ010000055.1:0-37701 GCA_046346795.1 Kiritimatiellia bacterium | reverse complement strand
CACGTCGCCCGGCTTGAGGTTCGCGTGCATCCAGGCGGAGGCGGCCTTGAGGTCCTCCGCGACGACGACCCGATCCTCGGGGAAGCCGGCCTCGCGCAGGCCCTCGTGGATGGCGACGGCGCGCTGGCGGCCGACCAGGACCACCACGTCGGCCGCAGCCGCAGCCTGCACGCCAAAGGTCTTGTTGCAGGCGTGTTCGACCGTGCCCAGCTCGACCATGCCGGGGGTGATGAGGACCTTGCGCCCGCCCTCGACGAGCTTGAGCATCTCCAGCGCCGACGCGGCGCCGGCGGGGTTGGAACTGAAGGCGTTGTCGAGGATGAGAAAGCCGGAGGCGTTGCGCTTGAGTTCGAGCCGGTGCGGCACCGGGCGCAGGCCCGACACGGCGATGCGGATCGATTCGGGCGTGATCCCCAGCTCGAGCGCCGTGACGGCGGCGAGGGTGATGTTGATGACATTGTGGCGGCCGAGCAGGCGCGTGGTGAGCCGCAGCGGCGGGTGGCCCGGACGGACGAGGTCGAAGGATAGTCCCGAGGCCGTGACGGACAGGTTCTCCGCGCGGTGGTCGGCCTCGGGGGAGGTCATGCCGCAGCGGACCACCCGGGCGCGGATCGGCGCGCGGGCGAGGATGTCGCGCACGGCGGCGTGGTCGACGTTGCAGACGAGGAATCCGTCCGCGGGCAGGGCCTCGGCCAGCTCCCACTTGGTGCGCTGCAATGCTTCGAGGGTGCCGAAGGTTTCCAGGTGCTGCTCGCCGATGGCGGTGAGGATGCCGGCATGCGGGGGGGTGAGTTCGCACAGCTCGCGGATGTTGCCGGGCTGGCGCGCGCCCATTTCCGCGATGAAGATCTCGTGCGAGGGCCGCAACTGCTCGCGGATGGTGCGGGTGACGCCCATGGGCGTGTTGAAGCTGCCGGGGGTGTGCAGGACGTTGCGCGACTCGCCCAGCAGCTCCGCCAGCACGTGTTTGGTGCTGGTCTTGCCGTAGCTGCCGGTGATGCCGACGATCTTGAGGCCGGGGATGGAACGGACGATCCGGCGGGCGTCGTTGAGGAAGGAGCGGTTGACCGCGTCCTCGACGGGCTTCATGACCAGCGAGGTCAGCCACATGACGACCGGCGAGCCGAGCTGAAGCACGGCCAAGGGCGGCCGCGGCCGCGCGGAAGGGCAGCAGCGCGAGGGCCGCGCCGGTGGAGGGTGAGCAGGAGGAGCGAACAGGCGTAGGCGCGGGCGGCGCGTTGCTGCGAGCGGCTTCTTTTCCACGCGGTCGCGGCGGCCGAGCCAGATCCAGGGTCTCGAAGATCGCGAAGACCAGCCATGCACCCCAGGCCACGCCGAGCAGGACGGCGAGAGGTAGGGTTCTCGCGCCTGCCGGTAGCGGGCGACGCCCTGCGTGCGGAACCAGCGGACGTAGCGTTCCGGGAAGTAGCCGGTGAGCTGCAGCATGTGCAGTTCCCCGCGCGGCCGCCAGACGTTCAGGGCGGTGAAGGGGATCAGTGCGAGGACCGAGGAAGAGGAGGTCACGCATGGACGTCCTCCAGAAATGCGTCGATGATCTTCGCGCAGGCGGCCGCCTGGTCGGTGAAGACGTAATGGGCCGCGCCGTCGAGCACCACCAGGCCGGAGCCCGGTATCAACTTCTCGATCGCCGGGCGTCGGACACCGGTGTCGCGGTGTCGTTCCGACCCCAGACCAGCAGGGTGGGGCAGGCGACCTTGGCGAAGACGGGGCGGAGGTCTTCGTTGACCGACCGCACGAGCGAGGCGCGCATGAACCCCGGGCGGCGCGGTAGTCGGCGGAACCGGCCCGGCCGCTCATGCGCTCCTGAGATGTCGCGGAACAGCGGGGCGAAGACGGGGACCTTGGTGAGCAACTTGACGGTCTTGTAGGTGTACACCTTCGCGTAGTACGACGGCGGGCGTTTAGGCGGGATGCCGGCGCTGCCGAAAGAGCACGAGCTTTTGGCGGGCCTGGGCGGCGAGCCGCGCGGCCGCCTTGCCGCCGAAGGGTGTCCCAGCAGCACGGGCTGGTTCCACGCCCAGCGTTTCGAGCCGGCCGCGCAGCCGGTCGGCGTATTCCGCGCTCGACCACGGCGCGGGCGGCGGATCCTTTGCCGAAGCCCGGGAGGTCGATGCGGATGCAGCGGTGGCGGTTACAGGCCGGCGACCAGGCCCTGGAAGACGGACGACTCCGACCCCAGCCGTGCAGGAAGACCAGCGGGGGGCCGGAACCGGTGTCGGTCAGCGAGGCGGGGGGCCCCGCGTTCATCCCTGACCAGCGGCGCCGCGTCGGCGGCCCAGCGGGTGACGCCGCCCCTCGAGGTTGATGATGTTGGTGCGGCCGGAGGTGGCGAGGAATTCGGCGACGCGCAGGCTGCGTCCGCCGGCCTTGCAGTACACGACCACCGGGATGTCTTCCGGGATTTCATGGAGGCGCAGCGGCACGGAGCCCATGGGGATGTGAAGCGTGTCCGGGATGTGTCCCGCCGCGCGCTCGTCGTCCTCGCGGACGTCGAGCACGAACAGCTTCTCACCCTTCTTCTGCTTCTCGGCGAGTTCCTTCGGGGTCAGGTTCTTCATGGCGTCAGACCACGTAGGCGGAGGAGGAGGTGTTGCCGCCGCGGCCGGTCCAGTTGGTGTGGAAGAATTCGCCGCGCGGCTTGTCAGTGCGTTCGTAGGTGTGCGCGCCGAAGTAGTCGCGCTGGGCCTGCAGCAGGTTGGCGGGCAGGCGGGCGGTGCGGTAGCCGTCGAAGTAGGCGAGGGCGCTGCTGATGGCGGGCAGGGGGATGCCGGCCTGGGCGGCGGCGGCGACCACGTTGCGCCAGCCCTTCTGGGCCTTTTTGACCGCCTTGACGAAGAAGGGGTCGAGCAGCAGGTTGGTCAGGCCGGGGTTCTTGTCGAACGCCTTCTTGATGCGTCCGAGGAACACGCTGCGGATGATGCAGCCGCCGCGCCACATGAGGGCGATGCCGCCGTAGTTGAGGTCCCACTTGTTCTCCTCGCTCACCGCGCGCATGAGCTGGTAGCCCTGGGCGTAGCTGACGATCTTGGCGGCGTAGAGGGCGCCCTGCAGGTCCTTGAGCAGGCGGTCGCGGTTGAGCTTGCGCGGCTTGGGGCCTTCGATCACGGTCTCGGCGGCGACGCGCTCCGACTTGAGGGCGGAGAGGCAGCGGGCGAAGACGGCCTCGCTGATGAGGGTGAGGGGCTGGCCGCTGTCGAGGGCGGCGTTGACGGTCCATTTGCCCGTGCCCTTCTGGCCGGCCGCGTCGAGGATGTCCTCGACCACCACGCGTCCCTGTTCGTCCTTGTAGCCGAGGATGTCGCGGGTGATTTCGATCAGGTACGAGTTGAGGTCTCCCTCCTGCCACGCCGCGAAGGTCTTGTGCATCTCGTCGGTGGTCAGGCCGAGACCGCGCTTCATGAAGTCGTAGGTCTCGCAGATCATCTGCATGTCGCCGTACTCGATCCCGTTGTGGATCATCTTCACAAAGTGGCCGGCGCCGTCGCGTCCGACCCAGTCGCAGCAGGGCTCGCCCTTGTCGGTCCTGGCGGCAATGGACTGGAAGATCTTCTTCACGGCGGGCCACGCCTCGGGGTTGCCGCCGGGCATGATGCTGGGGCCGAGCAGTGCGCCCTCTTCGCCGCCGGACACGCCGGTGCCGATGTAGAGCAGGCCCTTTTCCGCCAGCGCCCTGGTGCGGCGGTTGGTGTCGGGGAAGTGGCTGTTGCCGCCGTCGATCAGGATGTCGCCCGGCTCCAGCAGCGGCGCGAACTGGTCGATCACCGCGTCCACCGGCGCGCCGGCCTTCACCATGATCATGACGCGGCGGGGCCGCTTGAGGTTGCGCACGATTTCCTCGGGGGAGAAGCATCCGATGATCTTCTTCCCCTGGGCGCGCCCGTTGACGAAGCTGGCGACCTTGTCGGTCGACCGGTTGTAGACCGCCACGGTGTAGCCGCGGCTTTCGATGTTGAGGACGAGGTTTTCGCCCATGACGGCGAGACCGACGAGTCCGATGTCTGCTTGGGTTGTGTTCATAGGAGTTGTGTCCTTTGAGTTGGGTTCCGGTGACCGGAAGGGTTCGCAAAAACGTGTTCCGGTGACCGGAACGCTTCCCGATACGAGGGGGATTTCTATGCCACCCGACGCCCGGTTTGTCGAGCGCGATGCCTCATGCTTTCCGGGGGTTGCGGAGGCCTCCGGCGGGCCGTCGTCAGAAACTGCTCACGTCCCGCCCGAAGAGCAGGGCCTTGAACCAATCGAACGCCACCGTCATCTTGTTCTTCAGGCTGACGAGTTTGGTCAGGTAGACGGAGCGCCAGAAGACCCAGGCGCTGAATCCCCGGCCCTTCCAGTTGGGCAGGTCGGCCAGGGCGCGCCGGTTGCCGATGTAGGCCATCATGCCCAGGTGCTTGTATTTGAAAACCTTCGGCGGTTTGCCCTCCACCTTGCGGTTGAGCACGTAGGCGAGATAGCGTCCCTCCTGCATGGCGACCTGCGCCGTCGCGGGGAGTTCGTCGCCGATGCGCGTGGCGCAGTCGCCGATGGCGTAGATGGCGGCGGATTCGTCCACGCAGAAATAGGGATCGGCATGCAGCCGCTGCCCCTTGTCCTTGGGAAAGGGAAGGCTTTGCACCAGCGGGGTGGCCTCGATGCCGGTGGACCAGACAACCAGGCCGCAGGGGATCTCGGAACCGTCGGTGAGCTTGAGCGAGGTGGGGGTGACCTCCTTGACCACGGCGCCGGTGCGGACGTCGATGCGGTTGCGGTGGAAGCGCTTCATGGCGTAGGAGCCGAGTTCCTCGTGGAAGGCGTTGAGGATGTTGCTGGAGGCTTCGACGACGGTGATGCGCGTGATGGCCGCCTCGCGCGGGTACCACTTGCGCAGGTCCTGGGTCAGGAAGTCGTGCAGCTCGGCCGCGAATTCGACGCCGGTGGGCCCGCCGCCGACCACGACGAAGTGCAGCAGCCGGCGGTCCTCCTCCTCGTGCAGCCCGGGGTGCGCCGCGCGCTCGAAGCATTCGATGATGCGCTGGCGGATCGCGCGGGCGTGGTTCAGCTCCTTGAGGAAGTGGGCGTGTTCGCGGACGCCGGGGATGTTGAAGGTCCGGCTGACCGCTCCGACGGCCACGACGAGCACATCGTAGTCGATGGTGAAGCGCGCGCCGTCCATGGCTCCTTCGCAGCTCAGGCGCTTGCCGGAGGTGTCGATCGCGGTGACGAAGGCCTGGAAAAAGGTGAAGTTTTTAAAGCGCACCGCGCTGCGGATGGGTTCGATGATGCTGCGAAACTCGATCGATCCCACGGTGGTGCTGGGCAGCAGCGGGGTGAAGAGGAAGTGGTTGCGCGGGCTGACGACCGTGATGTCGAACGCTTCCTTGTGCAGCTTGTCGAGCATGCTGAGCGCGGCGAAACCGGTGCCGAGAACGACCAGGCGGGGTTTCTTGCCCGGTCGGCAGGGGATGCGGGGGGCGGCGGCCGTCTCTTGAGGCGGGGCTGAGGTGGACATGATGAAAGTTCCGGCGGGGTTGCAATGAAGCCGTGGAAGTTCCGCCAGAAAGGGGGGAAATCAAGCGCGGGCCCGACGCCGCGCATCAGGATTCAACCGGATCACGCAGGCGGGGCGGCGGTCTTGCGGGCTACGGACGCGCCGACGAAGCCCTTGAAGAGCGGGTGGGGGAGGAGGGGTTGGGATTTGAATTCGGGGTGGAACTGGCCGGCGACAAACCAGGGGTGGCCGGGCAGCTCGACCATCTCGACCAGTCGGGCGTCGGGGGTGGTCCCGCACAGGGAGAGGCCGGCCTTGGTGAGGCGGTCGCGGTACTCGTTGTTGAATTCGTAACGGTGGCGGTGGCGCTCGCTGATCTGGAGCTTGCCGTACACCTTCGCGGCCAGCGAGCCCTCCTTCAACTTGCAGGGCCAGGCGCCCAGGCGCATGGTGGCGCCCATGTCCTTGAGATCCTTCTGCTCCTCCATCAGGGCGACGACGGGGTGGGGCGTCTTGGGGTCGATTTCGGTCGAATGCGCCCCGGCCAGGCCGGCGACGTTGCGGGCGAATTCGATCACCGCGAGTTGCATGCCCAGGCAGATGCCGAGGAAGGGAATGTTGTTCTCGCGGGCGTACTGGATGGCGCGGATCTTGCCCTCGATGCCGCGGCTGCCGAATCCGCCGGGCACCAGGATGCCGTCCACCGTGCCGAGGTCGTCGAGCTTGCCGTCCTCGATGTCCTCGGCGGCGATCTTGACGATCTCCAGCTTGTGCTTGTGCGCGGCCGCGCCGTGGGCGAGGGACTCGTAGATGGACTTGTAGGCGTCCTGCAGGGCCTGGTACTTGCCGACCACGCCGATGCGCACGGTTCCGACGGGATGGACGATGGCGTCGATGACGTCGCGCCACGGACCCAGGCGGGCGGGGGGGCAGGCCATGCGGTAGTGGACCAGGATGATTTCATCCAGGCCCTGCTCGCTCAGGACGACGGGGACTTCGTAAATCGTCTTCTCGACGTCGCGCTCCTCGATCACGATTGCAGGGGCACGTTGCAGAACAGGGAGAGTTTTTTCCGCACGTCGTCGCTCAGCGGCACCTCGCTGCGGCAGATGAGCACGTCGGGCATGATGCCGATCTCGCGCAGCTTGGCGACGCTGCTGCGACGGCTTGGTCTTCACCTCGCCGGCCGCCTTGATGTAGGGCACGTAGGTCAGGTGGACGTAGACCACGTTGTCGCGACCCTCCTCCAGGCCGATTTCGCGTATGGCCTCGAGGAAGATGAGGCCCTCGATGTCGCCGACGGTCCCGCCGATTTCGCAGAGGATGACGTCCACCCCGGGTTCGTCGAGGGCTCTGATGCGGGCCTTGATCTCGGAACTGACGTGCGGGATCATCTGCACGGTCGAGCCCAGGTAGTCGCCGCGGCGCTCCTTCTGCAGGACCTCCCAGTAGATGCGTCCGGCGGTGACGTTGCTCTTCTTGGAGGTGGGCTGGCCGGTGAAGCGCTCGTAGTGGCCGAGGTCGAGGTCGGTCTCCGCCCCGTCGTCGGTCACGTACACCTCGCCGTGCTGGAACGGGCTCATGGTGCCGGGGTCGACGTTGAGGTACGGGTCGAGTTTCATGATGCGGATGGTGAGTCCGCGGCTGGTGAGAAGGGAGCCGATCGCAGCGGCCGTGATTCCCTTGCCGAGGGAGGACACGACCCCGCCCGTGATGAACATATACTTGGCCATGAAGCGCCTGTGGGGTGCGGGTTTTCAACGGAGTAGCAGAGCGCCCCGGCGGCGGGAAGAAAAAACAGCGCAAATGCAGTTTCGGGACCGGATATTCCCCAAAATTCCCCTTGTGACCCGCCTCCCGCCGCCCCACAGTGAAGGGGTATGGCGCGGGTTGCACAAACATGGCGGGCGAGACGGGCCGGACTGGCCCTGGTGGTGGCGGTTCCCGCCGCCATCCTCCTCTGGCGCGCGCACCCCGTGGCCATGGTCGAGACGGTCAGGGCCATCCGACACGCGGTCGTGGAGGGCCGGAAGGCGGCCGGCTCGCTGTGGGCTTCCGTGGAAACCTTGTTCCAAGCGTCGCCGGCCCCGACTGCCGAATCGGTTCTGACCGCCGGGGCGGCGGATTCGCCCGCGCCCGCCGCGGAAACCCGCGCCGCTCCGGCCGCGCGGTCCGGCGGCGGTCCGGCGCGCGCGGAAACCGGTGCGGCCGTGGCCATTCAGGCGGAAACCGTGGGAACGGACGACCCGCGGGAGGCCGAAACCCGGCGGGCCAGGGACGAGGGGGCGCGCTCGTTGAAGGCACTGCGCGAGGCGCTGGCGGCGCCCGCCGACATCAAGATCGACGACGTCTTCAAATGGGCGCGGGCGATGTCGGAGGCGGAGCTGAAGTCGGCGCTGGCCGCGGTCATGGCGCTGGAGGCCTCGGATCAGCGGGACCGGCTGCGCAACGCGATCCTTCGCGACTGGGGGCGGCGCGACATGGCCGGGGCGCTGCGGATGGTGGAGTCGATGAAGGGGGACCCCAACGCCGGCAACCTGCAGAGCGCAATGTCGAGCGTGCTCAACGGCTGGGCCAAGGCGAACCCGCAACTGGCCCTGGACTGGGTCAGCCGGTACGGCGATCTGGACGAGCGGACGAAGCTGGTGTCCGGCGGGGAGATCATGCGGAACCTGGGGTACGCGGAGCCCACGGCCGCGGCCCTCCAGACCGCCTGGAACATGCCCACCGCGGACCAGCAGCGCCAGGCCTTGTGGGAGCTGTCCCGCCTGGTGCCGGCGGACCAGCGCAGCGCCTTCTTCTACCAGCTCTACCAGGTGCCCGATCCGGCGGCCAACCGCGGCGCCATCGCCCAGGTGATGCTGAACTCCTGGTCGAAGGAGGACCCCCGGTCCGCCGCGCTCTGGGTGGACCAGCACCGCTCCGATTTCACCGATCCCAAGCTGGCAGCGAGCCTGCGCGACCAGGTGTTCTACCAGTGGGGCCGGCAGGACATGACGTCGGCGCTGGCCGCGGCCGGGACCCAGGCTTCCGCGGCCGACCCCAAGGTCGCGGAACAGGTTTCGCGCCGCATCCTGCAGGGCTGGGCCGACGCCAACCCCAAATCCGCGCTGGAGTGGGTGACCAACTACCACGGCCTGGACCCGCGCACCGAATGGATCCGCGGGGACGCGTTGATGCGCAATCTGGGCCTGAATCAGGCGACCCCGGAGGCGGCCCGGCTGGTCTGGTCGCTGCCCACGGTGAACCAGCAGCGCGCGGCCCTGACGGAATTGACCCGCACGCTGACCCCCGGGGAGCGGCTCAAGGTGTTGGTGGCCATGCAGGACGACCCGTCCTCCGGCGCCAACCCCAAGGCCCTCGTGCCGATGGTGGTGGGCGAGTGGGCGAAGCTCAGCCCGCGCGAGGCGGCCGGCTGGGTGCAGCAGATCCCCGATCCGGCCATGTCGCTGCTGGCGACCCGCACGCTGGTCAACGCGTGGCAGCGCACCGCCCCGGCCGACACGCTGGAGTGGCTGCAAAACGCAGGCACGGACGCGTTCCACCAGCAGCAGATGCGCTCGGTCATGAACACCTGGGCGGCCCGCGACACGGTGGACTCCGGCCGCTGGCTCGCGCCGCAGGTGCCCAACCCGGCGATGGACCGGATGGTCTACGATTACGCCAGGGTGCTCAGCCGCGAAGATCCCCGCGTCGCGTTGACGTGGATGGGAAGCATCACCAACCCCAAGCTGCGCGAGCAGGGGCTGACGATGCTGGCCGCGAGCGGCGCGGGTCCCGGCGCAAGGAACTGAACCCTTGAACCAACCCTCCCGTCGCACCTTTCTCACTTCCGCGGCCCTGGCCGCGACCGGAGCCATGACCGGTTCCGCGCAGGACGCCGTTCCCGCGGCGACCCCGCCCGCCCGCAAGTCGCGGATCGGGGTGTCCACCTACTCCTTCTTCCAGTTCCGGTACAAGGAGTACCAGTCGATCGAATCCTGCATCGACCTGGCGGCGAAGCTGGGCTTCGACGGGGTCGAGCTGCTGCGCCGGCAGATCGGCGAGCCCACCGCGCAGCAGATGCGCGAATACAAGCGCCGGGCCTTTTCGCTCGGGCTGGACCTGATGGGCTACTCGACCCACCAGACGTTCCTCCGGCCGGATCCGGCGGAGCGGAAGCAGAACATCGAGGAGACGATCCGCTTCATCGACGAGGCCCACGAGATGGGCATCCCGACCGTGCGGGTGAACACCGGCCGCTGGGACACCAGCGCGAATTTCGACGTGCTCATGAAAAACCGCGGCCTGGAGCCGCCCATCGCCGGGCACACCGACGAGGAGGCGTTCGGCTGGGTGAAGGAGGCCTTCGAGCAGATCGTGCCGCACGCGGAGAAGCGCGGGGTGGTCCTCGGCATGGAGAACCATTGGGGGCTGGCCATCTCGCCCGAGGGCGTGCTGCGGGTGATCAACGACGTGCCGTCGCCGTGGTTCAAGGTCACGGTGGACACCGGCAATTTCCTCGAGGATCCGTACGATCGCATCGCCAAAATCGCCCCGCACGCCTGTCTGATCCAGACCAAGACCTACTACGGGGGAGGGCGGTGGTACACGCTGGACCTCGATTACGGCCGCATCGCGAAGATCATGCGGGACGCCGGCTACCAGGGGTATGTCTCCCTGGAATTCGAGGGGAACGAGGAGGTGGTTTCCGGGGTGACCCGGAGTCTGGCCATGCTCCGGGCGAACTTTTAATCGAGGATTGGCAGGAACGCCCCGTTCGTGGTAGCACCCCGCGCGCAAGAAAGGTGAAGTGCATGCAAAAGCGACTCCATACGGTTGAAAAAATCGGCGGGACCTCGATGTCGAGGTTTGGCGAGGTCATGGAAAACGTGATCGTCGCGGGCCAGTCCGGCCCCGCCCTCTACCAACGCATCTTTGTCGTCTCGGCCTATTCGGGGGTGACCAACGCCCTGCTCGAGGACAAGAAGACGAGCGCCCCGGGCGTGTACGCCCATTTTGCGGCCGGCCGGCCGGAATGGAAGACCCGCCTGGAGGAGGTGCGCGCCCTGCTGAAGAACCTGAACCGCAAGTTCGAGGCGCTGGGGTTGAATTGCGCGGAAGCGGACGCATTCGTGGACGAGCGTCTGGACGGGGTGAAGGACTGTCTGGAAGACCTGATGAACCTGCGCGCCTACGGGCATCTGGCCCCCGAGAACTACCTGCCGGCCAGTTGCGAGATGCTGGCGGCGATCGGGGAGTCGCACAGCGCGTTCAACTCCGCGGCCATCCTGCGCAAGCACGGGGTCAACGCGGTGTGCGTCGACCTGGCGCGCTGGCGCGAGACCGAGATCCTGCCGATCGAGGAGGTCGTGCGCCGCGCGTTCGAGCACATCGACCTGGCGCGCGAGATGCCCGTCGTCACCGGCTATGTGAAGTGCGAGGGCGGGATCATGACCCAGTACTCGCGCGGCTACAGCGAGATCACCTTCAGCAAGATCGCCGCGGTGACCCTGGCGCGCGAGGGGATCATCCACAAGGAATTCCACCTGAGCACCGGCGACCCCGTGCTGATGGGCGTGAACAACGTGGAGGTGATCGGCAACACCAACTTCGACATCGCCGACGAGATGTCGGACATGAACATGGAGGCGATCCATTCCAAGGCCTCCAAGGAACTGCAGCTCAAGCGCATCCCGATCCGCGTGAAGAACGCGTTTGATCCGAAGCATCCCGGGACGCTGATCACGGAGGACTTCGTGTCGGCCGAGCCGCGGGTGGAGATGGTGTGCGGCCGCGAGGACATCCTGGCCATCGACATCAAGGATTCCGACATGGTCGGCCAGACCGGGTACGACGCCCAGATCCTGGCCGCGATTTCCGAGAGCGGGATCAGCTACATCACCACCAACACGACGGCCAACGCCATCACCCATTACTTCCCGCAGAAGAGCGGCAAGGTGGAGCAGGCGGTCAAGCGCATCCGCGTCATCCGGCCCGGCGCGACCATCACCCTGCACGAGGTGGCGATCGTGACGGTTCTGGGCACCAACATGAAGGACAGCAGGTTTCTGGCGGTCGCAACGTCCGCGCTGGCGGACGCGGGCGTGGAGATTCTTGCGGTCAACCAGGCCATGCACCGGATCAGCATCCAGTTCGTGGTGCGTCGCGAGCAATCCGCGCTCGCGCAGACCTCGCTGCACGCCGCCTTCGTCAAGCATGCCCCCGGCTTGTCGCGTTGATGGCGGCGATCAATTCTGAGGCTTCCTCACCAAGGCACCAAGGCGCAAAGTTGTTCTTCGCGTAAACACTTTCCCGCAGACCGGGCAGGCCCGATGCAAAGGCGATCGCCATCCCGGGGACTAATCGCCCGATTTGGTTTCAACGTCATGCGTGAGCGGACACGAACCTGCGGCGCGGGAGGTGCGTACGCAGCTGCCGTGCCGCGGGTATGTACGCTCCACGCATTGTTCAACGACATTTCTTATTGCCAGTTGGTGAGGCCCGAGTATCCAGAGTCATGAGCTCGGTAGCCGAGATTCGAGGCGTTCCGGAATGCGAGCAAGGCCTCTTCATCCCTGGATAGAATGAGCAGTGCTCTCCCGAGAAAGTACCACAGTTCAGCATCCGACGGGCTCGTCTGTAGTAGTCGACAGAAGCTCATCTGGCCATTTGCGGAATTGCCGAGGCATTTCCTTGTTGGCCAATATCAAGCGCGTGCCGTCGAACCGGTAGTAGTCAGTCCATCGTGGTTGCCCGCAGTGTCCCAAGCTGTCTCCAATGGCGTACGTGCACGGTAATGTATCTCTCGCCTCTGCTAACAGGCTGCTATCTGGCCAATTCCTCGGAGGCTACTTCGCCGATTGGCACGACTTCCCCGACCTCTTGTAAGTGAAGACCCGGTATACTCCCGGATCCCAACCGCATCCCGCGTATTGACTCGATCACAACGATCTCATCGCTCCCGTCTGCATTTAGGTCAAGCACCTCATCTCAATGCTCGACGGGTCGTCAGGCTACGCGATCTGGCTCGCACCCCGGCGCCCGTCCAGTTTGTGCCGGTGAACCCGTCAATCCGTGTTGCCAGCGTAAAGTCGTCAAAGTGCTGGTAGGCACCTGTGGATAGTCCGCGCCTCCGACCAGGAGGACTACAGTCATATTGCCCGACTCACCACTCTTTACAGGCATTGAGCTAATCTCTGTCATGCCGCGCAGGACAGAGGGGTTAACAAGTTGAACAGTTCGGGAATCTCTCCGCCTAATTGCAGTGGTTTACGACGATTTCTGGGGGTTCTGTGGCACTACATTTTGCAGCATTCTCGGGGCGTGGGGTAATTCGAGCCAAGGCGGTCCTGGCAGTTCAGCCACCATCCGGTCCGGGCGGAGACCACGACGCGAAGCCGCAGCTCGGTCGGATCGGACAGGGTGGGGCGGGCGTTGAAGACCACATCCATGCTGCGCACGGTGGCTACTTCCTTGATCAACTGACGGGCACAGTCCCCCAACCCCCTTGCCCTTCA
The DNA here is from genome assembly GCA_046346795.1 of Kiritimatiellia bacterium. Lineage (GTDB taxonomy): Bacteria > Verrucomicrobiota > Kiritimatiellia > SS1-B-03-39 > UBA6053 > JAXMHJ01. Next base: position 24,714 of record JAXMHJ010000055.1, on the reverse strand, counting down.
TCCACATCTCCAGCGTCCGCCACAGGGCCAGCGTCAGGAAGCAGACCAGGATGTGCGCCTCGACCCGCTTGGTCGTCTGGTGGAACACCGGGCACGCAGGTGCAGGTCGCTCTTGCTGATCTTGAAGCACTCCTCGGCCTGCGTGAGGTGGATGTACCAGCGCCAGAGCTGGGCAGGGTCGTTCTCGGTGCAGTTGGTGCGCAGCAGGTAGGCGCCATGGGCCAGCCCGGCCCAGCCGACGCTCCGGCTTCTCCTCGATCTTCAACCCGCAGGCCCGGCCCGCAGCATCCAGTTCAACGCTCACCTCGAAGAGTTTCTCCGCGCCGGGGTACCGGCCAGCCAGCGGCCGATGCGCCGCTCGATGACCCCGGGGTTTTGGCGGGGCGCTTGCGCAGGCCGGCGTCGGTCTTTTCCAACTTCGCCAGCAGCCGCTGGCGCTGCTGTTCGAGCATGGCGGACTCCTTGTTGCGCCGGTCGCTGGAGCGGCACAGCACATATTGCTCGGTTCCCTGGCCATCCGGATGGGCGGCGAGTTTGACGTCCACGCCGGGTTGCACTTCGGTCCAGTTGGCCGTGTCGAGCAGTTGGGCCTCGAACGGCCGGAGCTGCTGCTTGGGCGCGCCGACGAGATAGCGGGCTTCGCGTTTGCGCAGGAAGTCGAGGTTGTCCTCGCTGACCATGCCGCGGTCCATGACCCAGATGCGTTTGGCCTGGCCGTACTTCTTCTCCATCGCATTTCCACCATGTCCTCGACGGTGGTGACATCCACGGTGCTGCCGGAGAAGACCTCGTAGCCGATGGGCAGGCCCTCGGGGGTGCAGACCAGGCCGATGTTGGTTTCTTGCAGTCGGGGCGCTGGTCGCGCGCGAATACCGCGTTCGGCCTTGGCGTTGGCCTCGGCTGCCCTTCAAAATAGGTGCTCGTCACATCGTAGAGCAGGAACTCGAACTCCACCCCGAACCAGCTCTCGTAGCGTTTGAGCAGGTGTTGGCAGAGGCGGTCCTTGTGCTGGTGGAGCACATCGAGCCCGCGATAGAGACGCATGTGGTGAATGGCGGCGAAGGGCACGCCGAGCAGATCCTCCAGGTCGGCGTGCAACGCTCGGCGACCTCCAGCTCGCTCTGGTTGCCGCAGAAGCGCGCGACCGTCAGGATGCAGGCGATCTCCTCCCACGGCACGGTCTCGCGGCCCGCTTCGATGATCCCGCCCAACAGGGTGTGCAGCCCGAGCCGCCGCCAAGGGTAAGGGCGAGATACCCCTCGCCGAAGTCGCGCACCCACTCGACCCGCAGCCCGCCCACATCGACCTCGGCCCACCGCGGCGGTGGCGGCGCGGGCGGCATGGGGTTTCCCAGCTCGCCCTGAACGACCCCGGGGCGGCGTCCCTCGAGCAGATCGGCGATGTGCTCCCATCCGTGGCGGGTGTCCGGATCGAGTCCGGGGGCTTTGCCCAGCAGGTTGGCCCACCAGCTCATGGCGCGGTCCCTTGGCGGTGCGGACGGTGCGCATGGGCGACGAAGTACTCGTAGGTCTCCGTTTCGGGTGCGGCGGTTTCGGCGTGAAGACATGCCGCACTATGACCTCGAAAGGCATGTCGTTGCCAATGGGGTGTGGTGCACTACACGCCGGTTGCGTGCAGAAAACTTGCGGAAAATCAGGGGCGTGGGAGGGACTCCGGGGCGGCCGAAATTGGTCGGCGAACCACCAAACTGTTCAACTTGGGTTAATTATCACCCCCTCGGCACTACCTCATCGACGCCGCCGTAACCTTCGTTGTGGTACATCCTGTTAGAAACGTGGCCGCGACAATAGATAAGTTGAGGGCACTGGACCTGATCACGCGCATGACACTGAGCGACTTCATCTTCTCCTCTGCCGTCGAACGACCCAAGCTCAGCGACCCGGCACTCGGGACGCTCCAATTGCAAACCACGACGCCATGCCGGGTTCGCTGCAGCGCATGGTTAGGCCGCTGGGTCTTTCGCAATGACTCGTGGACTGAGGTCCTCATCTTCGGTGTAAATCTGATACAACCGTCCATCTGTGTCGAAAATGAAACTCAATCTGACCAAACTTCCAAATCCCCATCAGTGGCCGCCGTCGAAAACCACGACCAGTCGTGTCCGGCTCCGCCAAAGAGCCCCGAAGGTCTCCGCGTCATGCCAAGCTGAACGGGAGCAATCGCGCCAGTGCGCTCGCACTGCTCCCACCTGTGTGAAGGCTGTGCTTTTGCTGGTCATGGACAGGCGGCCTGGCGCCGTCAATGGCGGCGGGAGGCGTACGCGAACCCGTGGCGCAGAGTGCGGCGCAGCACCGAAATGCCGCGGGTGAAGCGTACGCTCACGCAGTATTCGATGTGTCACGGCTTTGATCGCTTCATCTGAGGAATGACGATATCGACGAAGTAGCCCAAGGCAACGAATAGAAGCGATGCGACTGGCCCAAGCCACAGGGATCGAGCAATAAATCCAGTGAGCAGCAGAGCGTTTGATGGGCGGCTTGTATCGTAATGAACGACCACTTCGCTTCCTTCGGGGAAGCGCCGCACAAGCGCGCGTGCTACATCAGAGCCCGTATGAAACGAATGTGGATCTCCTGCGCATATCGCGCTGTTGGTATAACTGGCACCTCCGACGCTATAGGAATAGGTTATCCGCGCGCGAACAGTAGCTCGATTGCCTGCGCGGCTGCCCCGAGCATTTCCGCCGGCCTGTCTTCCGTGCCGGACTTCGGACACGATGACATGTCCATCGGTTGACGCCCATGATCGGGAACGAATCGCGAGCGAAATGTCTCGTATCGAGATGATCACGCCGAGCATTCCGGCAATGCTGAAGAACCACAGAAACCAGCGCACTCTGGTCTTCGGCCCCTTAGCTGTGTCATCCTTGGTCATGATGTTGAGTGTTCTGCTTTGCATCGAACGTCACGAGTCACCGGCGCTTGGCCCGCGCCACGAGAAGGCGCCCTTTCTACATCTGTTTGCCGTCGCGGGACAAGCGTACGAGTGAACTCGATTGTTCGGGCTTCATGCCTTCCGTTGTGAGTGACGTGGTTGTATATCAGTCCCTTGTGATGCCTCGTGCTCCAGCATGATGGCGTCGGAGACCGTTAGATCCTCGATTGTCATCCCAGTCGCGAAGGCGATTGGTCTCAACGGCGCTTCGGCCTCAATGCTGAATACGTGCCCGCCCACGGCGTGGACGGTGATTGGGACTTTTGGTGTCACTGGCCCTGACGATGCATGAAGCCAATTTGAATTCGCTCTTGTTCGATGTGTTTCTTGGATTCCAGCTAACTCGTCGAGGGGAAGCGAAGTGCGTAGAAGTCCTATCTTTCATCCCATTCACAGAAGGCGCTGGACGTGATTGATCTCCGCCATTTGCCGAACGAGAAGGTCGTTGGCCTGGCTGTGAGTCGGCCAAACCACGGCTTCAAGAATGAAACTCTTTTTCGACGGGTACAGGCCGTCTTGTTGATGCGAAGATCGCTTTCCAGTTCATTTTCTCAATGCCCGAACGACCCAAGCTCAGCGACCCGGCCCGCGGGACGCCACGATTACAACCGCGATGCGATGGCCGGGTTCGCTGCAGCGCATGGTTAGGCAGCATGGTCATGTGGCTGTCTTCTGTGTCTGCCTGATGAGGTCGTAAATCTCCTTGGCGCGCTCAATCATGTCAAAGGCCGGGGCTGCATACTGACCAGCACCTGGCCACCCTGAGGGAATGCTCCGCGCCATTGGATGCTGTGGGCCAAATGTGATAGTGCCACTGCCATCTGAACGCTCCGAAAGCGAAATGTCGCTGACAGTCCGAAGCTGCAACGACTTCGTCTGCCGGGAAAACAGCCCGCTGACGATGATGATGCGCTCGGAAGTGACGCCGTAGAACGTGCTCCCGCGTGTGTGAGCATCTACGAAGAAGCGCCCGAACACGATGTAGAGGCCGACAAGCACAGGGGATACAGAGCATGAAGAAGAACGGTGCTCCCTTGGTAATCACGCTGGCCTCCCGGAATGGCGAAGCCGCAGAGAAGGCTGAAGGGAATCACAAACGCATCCGAAGAGCGAAGCCGAATGCCGCCGCGTGGCTGGCCGCTCCAAAGCAACGCTCGCCCGAACTCAACTCGGCCTCGGTCGTGCGTGTTCCTCATGGCGATGGCGTGATGCCGCCTAACAGTTTTATTGAACGACTCGTCGGTTTTGGGGGGCAAAAGCGACGCGTCCTTTAGCCAGGAAAACGACCCTCCACTGTGGGCCGCCATCGCCCTTTGTTGCCGCCACGGGGCGGCAACAGGTGCCACGCAACTCCGAAATCATGGAATCGCGCCGGGGCCGGTGGCCTCAATCCAGATCCAGCGGGCTGGGAGCTCCAGCACCGGGGCGTTTCATGACATGGAGATAGATCATGGTGGTCGCGACATCTGCGTGCCCTAGTAGATCCTGCACCGTGCGGATGTCGTTTCCGCTTTGCGGGAGGTGCGTGGCAAAGGAATGTCGAAGGGTATGGCAGGTTACCCGTTTGGGGATGCCGGCTTTGCGGACGGCATCCCTGGCTCTACTATGGTGTCCTCATGTATGTGGTAACGGGCCAGCTCCCCCGTCCTCGGATGAGAGCAGTAGGTCGCGGCCGGGAATATGAATTGCCAGTGCCATTCCCGCGCCGCGCGGGGTTGCTGCGGCTGAAGGCTTCGAGCTTATGCACCACCCCGGCGCCCACCCCGATCACGTCCAGGCGATGACGCTCTTGCAGTTCGGTCAGATGTGTCTGCAATCGCGCGTCAAGGGAAAGGGAAGCGGTACCACCCGGTGCTTGCCCCCTTGCCGTCATGCACGGTAATCGTGCCCTGACTAAATCGATGTCTTTGACGCGCAGCCGCATGCATTCCATCAAGCGCAAGCCGGATCCATACATGATCATGGCTGCGAGCTTCCAGATTCCGTCCAGATGGGCAAGGATCGCCTGCACCTCCGCTCGGGTTAAAACGGTCGGTGGACGACGATGGCTGGCGGCGTGCGCAAACGCCTCCAGATCGAAATTTTAGACGAATATTTTCTTCAATAGGAAAGCCATGGCATTCAATGCCTGCTTTTGCGTGGCGACCGCCACATTCGGACCAGGGCCAGATGGTTGAGATAGGCCGTCACTCCCGCTGGACCAACCTCCTCGGGTGTCCGCCGGGCCTGCATGAGGCAAAACCGGGTGAAGCGGACGTTCCAGTGGACATAGGTCTGCTCGGTCGCGTAACTGGAATTGGCTTCGCGAACGGCGCGCCGCACAGCGTCGGCGATGCGCTCCGCCTCGTCATCGGTCGCCGGGAGCGGAACGGCGGGGTCATGGGGCGGCAGAGGAATTGCCCGGGGCGCCACCCGGATGGTTTCGCGACCCGTCGTTCGATGATCGTTTTCGGTTACTTCGCCTGATCGGCCAGCCCGCGCCAGTCAAACTGTTCCGCCCACGGGAGCCTGAGAATGTCCCGGACCATCCAAGCCACCGCACGGACCGCCTGGACGAATTGCCAGTCCCGCAGGCCTGGCCTCCGCCCAAGGTCCTCGAAAAAAGCCGGGTGTCGTCCTCGGCGGGTGCCTGTCCGGTCTTGGTCAGCCACGTCATGGCCCAGCGGAGAAAGTAGGGCTGCTGCAACGCTCCGGCGTTCCTTTCCGCCAGGAGGCCCTGAAAAGGCTTGGAAACTTCGTTGAAGGAAATGTAGTTCACTAAATCAGGCTGGACTTTTTTGTGCTTCAGTCAATAGAAAATATGGTTCTTTTAAACGGGCCGGTTCGCCCGGAAGGGCCGGCCTCGCAGGTGGCAACGGCGAGAGCCCAGCAGATTCTGGAGGGTCGAAAAACGAAACGAAAGCACTTTTCCGGTGACCGGAACCTGATGGCGAAAATCGTTCCGGCGGCCGGAATTTGCGGATTCTTGAAATCGTATGCCATCAACAAAACGGAAATGCGCCCGCTCTCGCCAACGGATGGGAAAACCCCTTTGCGCGGGGGGCGGGTTGTGGTAACCGCGTCGGATTCGTACCCATCATGCGCATCCTGATCCTATCCTGGAACTTTCCGCCGGCCCTTGGCGGGATTGAAGTGGTCGTCAACCACCTGTTCAACGGCCTCCGCCACCGCGGGCACGAGGTCCGTCTGCTGGCCCCGTTCGCCGCAGCCGCAACCTCCCCGGACGTGGAGCGGGCCGCGAAAAAGGGCATTCCGTCGTTTCTGCGCTTCTGCCTGTCCCGCGGGGCGGCGATCTGCCGGGAGTTCAAGCCGGACGTGATCGTCTGCGGCAGCATCGTGTCGGCGCCGGCCGCCTGGTGGCTTTCGTGCCGGCACAAGATTCCGTACGTCGTGCTGATGCACGGCAGCGACATCCTGTACGGCGGCCGGATGTACCAGACCGCGGTGCGATTCCTGACCCGCCGGGCCGACCGGCTGGCGGCCAACAGCGAGGGGACGCGCGATCTGCTGCTTGCTGCGGGATGCGCACCGGAGCGCATCGGCATCGTGCATCCGGGCGTGGATGTGCCCGCCTTCGACCGGCCGGTGGACGGGGCGCCGGAACTGCCCGGGGTTTCGCTTGCCGGCCGGCGCGTGCTGGTGACGGTCGGCCGCCTGATCCGCCGCAAGGGGGTGCTGGAGTTCATCACCCGCGTCCTGCCGGAGCTGGTGAAGACCCATCCGGAGGTCCTCTACCTGGTGGTGGGCGAGGACGCGAAGCTGTCGCTGGCCCACAAGGAGCGGCTGCGCGATCAGATCGAGGCGCGGATCCGGGAGTTGGGCCTGGAGAACCACGCCCGGCTGCTGGGCAAGCTTTCCGGCGACGACCTGCGCCGCGTGCTGGCCGCCTCCGAATGTTTTGTGCTGCCGTGCCTCGACATCCCGGCGACGTGGAGGGGTTCGGGATCGTCTTCCTGGAAGCCGCCCTGTGCGGCGCACCGGCGGTGTCGACGAGGGTGGGGGGATTCCGGACGCGGTGGTGGAGGGCACCACCGGCCTGCTTTCGCCCCCGGCGATTCCGCCGCGTTGCTGGCCAATCTCCGCCGCATGCTCGACGAGCCCGGCCTGCGCGACCGGCTGGCGGCGGCGGCGGCCACCCGTGCGCGCGATGAATTTTCCTGGGACGCGGTCACCCGCCGGTACGAGCAGCTTTTTGCCAAGGCGGTCGCCTCATGAAACTCCCGGTCCTCCGCTGGTCGGACCGAAGTCTGGTCGCGATCCTGCTCCTGCTCTTCGCGGCCGGTCTCCTGCGGGTAACCGTGCCGGTGTGGCGTTCGCATTCCGCGACGGTGGTCGCCGATCCCTACACCTATGTCGGCTACGCCAAGAACCTGGCGAAGGGGCACTTCACCCTGCAGAACTCGGTTGCGCTGCTGGCCGGCGAACTGCACGCCCGTTCGGACGCCCCCCGGACGCAGGGGACCATGGGCCCGGTGTGGAACACCGCCATCCGGTCCGACGGCTCCATGGTCTACACGGTGGAGGCGGGCTATCCCATTTTCCTCTCCCTGCTGATCCGCACGACCGGAATCATCTCCGCCATCTACGCGAACTTCCTGCTGTGGCCGCTGCTGCTGCTCCTGGTCTTTCTCCTGGTCCGGCGGGGCGTCGGCGGAGGTGTCGCCGGCATCGCGGCGGCCGCGGCGGTGTGTCTGCTCTTCCCCGCCTTCGACCATCCCACCTTCCGCCAGATGCACTATCCCTGGCGCGAGCCGCTGTTCATGTGCCTGCTGGTGGGGGCGCTGCTGGGGATTCTGCGCTTCACCCGGACCGGGCGGGCGCGCTGGCTCTGCGCCGGCGCGCTGCTCCTGGGCCTGGGCTGCACGGTCAAGATCGCGAACGCCGCCTACCTCCCCGTGATCGGGCTCTTTGTCCTGCTGTCCCCCGCGTTCCGGCGGCATCCCCGCAAGCCGCTGCTCCTGCTGGTCTGCGCGGGCCTGTTTCTGGCGGGGCTGATGCCGTTCCTGCTCCAGAATTACCTGTCGACCGGCAATCCGCTGAAGAGCCTGCAGATCCTCCGGGAGACCCGGGAATACTCCGCGACGGAGGGGGGGCACGGGCTTTCGCTGGGCAACGTCGGCCTGACCACCCGCCGCTATCTGCGCGAAGTCTACCGCCACGCCTTCCTGCTGCACTGGCCGGCGGTCCTGCTGGCGGCCTCCGCGCTGTGGACCTGCCGGAAGCGCCCCTTCATCTGGCTGGTGGCGGGACTGCTGGCCGCGCACCTCGCCCTGTACCTGCAATGGGGCAACGCCGACAACCGGCACATGGTGTTCGCGACCCTGCTCTACAGCATCCTGCTGGGCGCCGGGGGGATGGCGCTCGTCGCGCGCGTCCCCGCCCTGACGGTGGTCGTGCTGCTGGCGACCCTGTTCACCCCCCTGCAGAAGATCGGCCAGACGCGGAATGCGGACGTGTTCAGCATCGGCGAGGCCCGCCGGCTGGTCGCCGCGCTGGAGAAGCCGGTCGCCGAAAACGCCCTCGTGCTCTGCAACCGCAAGCTGCGGGACGTGGTGGGCGTGTACGGCCGGTTTGACGTGGCGGCGTTGCACGAGCTGATCGCCCTGCAGCCGGCCGCCCACGGGTCGGCCCAGGTCGCGCGGCTGCTCTCCCTGGGCCGGAGCGTGTACTTCCTGGACAACGAGGACCGCGATCCCAAGCACTGGGGCGGGGACGGCGAGGTGATCGTGGATTACGCCCGGGCGGACGAGGCGTTCCTCCGCGAGCATTTCCGCCTGCGGCCGGTGCTGAGGCTTCCCGCGGCGGAATACGGGCTGGAGGATTTCGACTCCCGCCCCGAACTGACGCTGTACGAGATCCGGCCCTGGGACCGGACCGAGGCCGGATTCACGCTGACGTCGCCCCCGGGAGGCACCGCGTTTCTCTTCCTGAATGCGCGCGCGGCCGGCTCCAATCTGGTCGTCACCGCCGACGGAGCCCCGGTGGACGTCCAGACCCACCGGACCCGGTTTTATCATCCGCTCGTCCTGGGCGAAAAGACCGTGCGGATCCACGCGGCCGCGCCGCATGTCATTCCGGACCTGGACGACGTCCGCCTGGTCGGCTGGGATGAACGGATCGTGGTGGACACGGGATATGATGCGAAGAACTTCGACGCCGGATACTTCGACCATCCTTTCGCGGACCACGCCGAGATCAGCAACCGCCGCATTGACGAGGGCTTCTCGTGCACCCTCCCCGTGCGGACTTCCCCGGATTGTTTCACGGCGCTGGGGTTCGCCGTCTCGCGGATCTCGAAGCTCTGGCACAACCGGACTCCGCTGGCCTCGCTGGAACGCCCGGACTACCTGCCGGTGCGGCTGGAGTCCGGCGAAACCCGTTATCTGCGCGGGAGCGACGGGGCCTACTGGTATGCGCTGGGAGACGCGTCCGCCGCCGCTCCCCGCGCCGGTTATGCACGGCTGACCTTTCCCGAATTCCCGGGCTTCCGTTACAAGGTGGAGCGCTTCATCTCCGCCACGGCCTGGCGGCGCCGCAGCCTGCCGGCCGGGGACGAGGCGGCCCTGCTGGTGTCCGGGCACGCCATGCCGGACATCGACATGAGCGCCGAGCCGCCGCACGAGTCCCAAAACCTTGGCTGGTCGGTGAAAGCCGCCGGCACGGTGGTGGCATCGGGCACGTGCGGCCCCCGGATCCCTACCAGCCGCGCAACCGCGTGCTCTTCCTGCTGGAGCGATCCGCCATCACGAACAGGGAACTGGCACATGGAATTCGCCGGCGCGGGTCTGGCGGACATTCACGCCGAGCCGCTGGGCGACGCGCTGGACCTCACCTGGACCACCCCGGCGAACGCCTGCGCACGTGAGGGCTTTCACGCGCCCGAGCGCGATGAACTCTCCCGCCGCCTGGCCTGGACGTCCGGCCGGTCCGTCGTCCGGGTCCCGCTCCAGCCCGGCCGGCGGGACTACCGCCTCGTCCTGTCGCTGCGCAACGCGACCCCGGTGAAGGGACGGCGGGTGCGACTGCGGTTCCAGGGGACCGGGCAGAGCTTCGAGATCCCGGACGGATCCGCCCTGTCCGAGCAGGCCTTCGTCTGGACGGCGGACGTTCCTCCCGGCCCCCGTGTGTGCGCCGATCTGACGATTGAATCGGACGTGTGGAATCCGGCGAAGGCCGGCGCCTCGACCGATGACCGGGATCTGGGCTTCCAACTGTATTCGCTCAAATGGGCGCCGCAGTCCGGCGGCGGAACGTCCAGATAACCGGAGTCAGCCGCGGCCGTCGCGCAAGGCCCGTTCGCGCGCGAGGTCGTGCTCCATGCGGCGGACGCGGAAGACCAGCTCCTCCTGGGAGGCCCGCATCCGGTCGAGCATTTCCGCCACCACGCCGGTCAGGAACACGAAGATGGACAGGCCCAGGCAGAAGGCGGAGGCGAAGCCCGCCCATTTGTGCGGGAACAGCCCGCCCGAATGCCATTTCCACCAGAGCAGAAATCCGCCGAAACCGAAACCGAACAGCGCGCCGACGGCGGCGATGTAGGAAAAGAAGCGCAGGGGACGGTAGTCCCGGTAGGTGCGGAGGATGATGCTTGCGGTGCGGGTGCCATACCTGAAGAGACTGTTCGCCACGCGGGACGTCCCGAATTCGCGCACTCCGCGGATCTTCACGGGGACCTCGGCGATGGCCACGCCGGCGAAGGCGAGGTTGAGGAAGGTTTCGTGGGTGTAGGTGAAGGCGCCCATGAGGACGAGCCGCAGGTAGGCGTTCCGGGAATAGGCGCGGAAGCCGCAGGACACGTCGTAAAACCGCTTGCCGATCAGCCGGCTGATCCAGCGGGCCATGAAGTCGTTGCCCCACTTCTTGGCCTGGGGCATTTCCGGAATCAGGGCGGGATCCTTGAAGCGCGACGCGGTGACGAAGTCGGCCTCGCCGCTCAAGATCGGCTGCAGGAGCCGGGAGATGTCCTCCGGATTGAACTGTCCGTCGGCGTCGATGGTGAGAATGATGTCCGCCCCCAGCGAGCCGGATTTCTCGATGCCCGACTTGAAGGCGGCGCCGACGCCCCGGGGCTTCTCGTGCCGGACCACATGCGCGCCCGCCGCGCGGGCCAGCTCGCCGGTGCGGTCGGTCGACCCGTCGTCCACGACGACGACTTCCGTCGGATGAACGCCGGGAATGTCGCGGGGAATGCGACGGATCACGTCGGCGATGGTCGCCTCCTCGTTCAGGGCGGGGATCTGGACTACAAGTTTAAGGTCTGGCATAGGATTGATCTCGCCCGCCATTTACAGGAAACGGGCGGGGTGTCCATGCGATTTCTCCATTCCATCCCCCGCACGACCGTCGCCCGCGCCACCGCCTGGCTCGGGGCGTTCGCCGCGCTCTGGCTCGGCCTGTGGAACGCGCAGACTTATGTTTCGGCCCAGGATCCCTCGACCATCTACCTGCCGCTGGCCAGGACCATCGCTGATTCCGGGTTTTCGGTGGAATCGATCCGGGCCGCCTCGTCGTGGCTGGCGCCGGGCTGGCCGGTCGCGCTGGCGCTGCTCATGAAGACCGGCGGTCCCTTCGCCCCGGCGTGGGTGCAACTGCCGGTGGGCCTCCCTCTTCCTCGTCGCGCTGTGGCGCATCGTCTCCGTGCAGACGGGGCGCGCCGCGACGGCCTGGCTCGCCGTCTGGGCCACGGTGTTCGCCTGGCTCGCCGGACCTGGGCGGACGTTCGCCTTCCTCTTTTACCCGTTTCGCGAGCTGCCCGCGCTGGCGTTGACGGCCTGGGCGGTGGAGCGGGCGTGCGCGGGACGCCGGCCGTCGGCCGGGCTGGCCGCGGGGGTGCTCGTTCTGCTGGTGGCGGCGATCCGCGAAACGCTGGTCCCCGTCGCGCTGGCGGGGGTGTTGCCGGGAACGTGGCTGCGGGTGGAGGACCGGCGCGGGCGAGGCCTCCGGATGGCCTGGACCGCCGGCCCGCTGCTCCTCGCGTTTGCGGCGGCGCTGCTGCGGGCTCCGGAGGTCAACCGCCAGGTGTCCGCGGTGTGGACCAACCTGCGCATGGGGTTGACGCCCGTCGATCCGCGGGAGGCCCTGGCCGGTCTTCTGCGCTCGACGACCGCGCAAGTCGGTCTCGCCGGGGTGTTGCTGTCACTCGCGCCCCTCCTGTTTCCCGCCACGCGCAGGGCGGCGGTTCTCCTGCCGGGCATGACCGCGGTCGCGATCATTGTCCACAGCCTGCTTTCCCCGCACGCCCGTTATGCCGTCACCTGCGCCGCTTTTCTGCCCGCAGCCGCAGCCCTCGGATCCGCGGCCCTGCCGGACCGGATGCGCCGGCCGGTGATCGCTGTCGTGCTCGGTTTGCTGGTGCCGGCCGCGTTCGGGTTTGCGGCGGTCCAAAAGCCCTGGGGCCCGCGGATCACCCGCGCGGACGTCCACGAAACGCTGCGCCGGGTCGCGGCCTCGCTGACCGTCGGCCGGCCCTTCTACCTGGAGCCCGGAAGCCGCCGTCTGGGCGCGTGTCTGATGGGTTATGCGTCCACCTGGCCGCGGGGGGACGCCGCCCGGCCGGTGGCGGGCGGGGTGTATTTCGAGCCGTTCAACGAATGGGCGCGCGAGGATCGTGCGACCGGGCCCACCCTGGTTCCGCCGGCGGGGGTCCGGCTTTGCCGGGCCGGGTTCAATCTGGTGCCGGCGACGCGCTCGGATGGCCGGGTCGTACCGCTCAAGGTCGCGTTCGGCGAATTCCGCATCTGCAAGGTGACGCCGTTCATCAGCAAAAAGAACAGCCAGCAAATCGATCCCGAGGCCCCCCGCGTGCCGTCCATCCTCTGGGTCGACCTGCTGGGCCTTCCCGCCGGACGACGAACGAACCTGTCGGTCCTGGATGCCGGCGGTCGCGTGCTGGCCGGCTGGGAATTGGAGGGCGGCCGGCTGCACGGGGTCCGGCTGGCCGATCCCGCCGCCTGCGCCGCCATGGACTGGGTGCGCCTCGCGTCGGACGCCCCGGTTCCGGCGCGGTTCCTGCATTCGGTGGTGCCGGAGGGAGGGGCGCTGGGTCTGCCTCCCTGGATGCCCCTGCTGGTCGAACCCGGCCGGCCGGTCCGCGGGCCGGGCGGCTGGATCGAGACCCACGGATGGTCCGTCGAGGAATGGACGGTCCGGCCTGTGGAGGGGGTGGGGCGCAAGGCCGGGGCGGACGCATGGACGGTTGCGGAGTCGGGGGAGGTCGAGGTCCGGAAGCCGGCCGAACCCTTCCGGGTGGCCGCCGACGAAAAAACGGGATTGTTTCTCAGCCCGGGCAGAACCGCGGGCTTGTCGGTGAAGGCCGCGGAGCGCTGAACGGCCGGTTATTGCGCCGCGGGGGCGCCGGGAGTCGCCGCCGGTGCCGCGGGCGCGGCCACGTTGCCGTTCGCATCCATCGCGGGCAGAACCCCCTCACTCACCAACTGGGCGTCCATTTCCGGGGTCAGCGGAACGGGCAGGGGAGGCATGCCCTTGCGCAGGACCTCCATCTGGTATTCCTTCAGATGGGCCTCCAGTTGCTCGCCGGTGAGGCGGGGCTGGACGGGTTGGGCCGCGGCGGGGGGCGGGGGTGGCGTCATGCGACCGCTGCCAAACCGGCGGCCGGGACCCATGCTCATGCGCGAGGAGGCGCCCATCGCGGAGGGGGGCTGCCCGGACGCGACCGGAATGGCCGATCCGGAGTTCATCTTGATGGTCTGTTTGTCGGTGCCTTTTTCGAAGACGGCCGACTCCAGGGGAATATCCACCGACACCAGCTTGATGCCGGATTGCTCGCCGCCGACGCTCAGAATGATGGACGAGTTGTCCTTGATGTTGATCAATCCGGCCCGGCCCTGGCCGTTGCCCTCGTCCACCAGCATGGCCATCCGGTATTCGGTGATCCAGGAGGGGCCCGGGGGTGCCACCGGGGCGGGGCTGGCCACGACCTCCGGCGGCGGCTTGCCGAAGAGCTGCTTCTGCAGGATCACCTCGTAACGGGTGAAATCCGGCAGGGAGGCCAGGGCGGGTTGAGCCGCCACGGCGCCGATCAAGCCCGCCGCGATCAGGAAGCCGCTGTTTCTGGATGGGGTCTTCATGGCTGTTTGGAGGAGCGGGACCGGCTGTGTGTTCAATCGTTTCGGGGAAGTTCCGGTGACCGGAACCCGGCGGGCGAAAAAGTTCCGGTGACCGGAACGTTCCGCCCGTCCGCATCCGGGGCCGGCGCTCAGTCGTGCCAGACCAGCACCCGGAAGACTTCCACTTCGCCGTTGTAGGCGTTGAGGATGAGGGGCTTGCCGTTGGGCACGGTGCGGTCGAAGGTCCAGGTTTCCTCGACCGTGTCGCCGCTCTTGAGGTAGACGCGCTTGCTGCCGTCGAGGGTCGCGCCGTCCTTGCCAAAGCGGAGGTTCACGAAGGTGTCGTCGCCTCCGGAAACCCGGCGCATCTTGACCTTGGCCTGGTAGTAGGCCTTTTCGGGCAGGGTCTGGCTGAATTGACCCCAGCGGCGGCCCTTTTTGCCGTCGCTGTAGATCGCGTTGGGCTTGTATTCCTCCACCAGGTCTTTCTTGGCCAGCGCCGGGAGGGCGCACGCGACGAGGGGGAGGGCGGTGAGAAAGGCTCTGCGGTTCAGGTTGTTCATGTGTGGGTTCTCCATTCGGCGGGCATTCTACACCTTGAGACCCTGGTTGTCACCATGGTCTTTTTCGGCGTAGCCCTTGTCCTGACGCTCGAAATTGAGCTTGTTCTTCTGGACGTAGAGGTTGTGGACGTCGTCGGCCGACATCCCGAGCACCTGCGCCATGGAAATGATGAAGTGGAAGAGGTCCACGACCTCGACGCGGGCGTTCTGGAGGTCGAACTTCTGGTACTTGGCCCACCACTTCCAGGGGACGCTGTCGATCAGCTCGGCGATCTCCTGCGAGGCCGCCCGGGTGTAGTTGAGCACCCACTTGGCCTGATCGGCCTCGTCCATCTTCGAGGGGTCCACCCCGATGCGCAGGTTCAGTTTCGCCTGCATCTCCCACAATTGCCGCAGCATGTCCTGGTTTTCCACGATGACTCCTTTGTCGGTACGGAAATCTTGCCAACCCGCCGGTTGGTCGGGTATTCAGGCCCGCTACCCAAAAGCCAGCCCCCTGACAACCCCGAACCCATCCCCTGCCATGGAAAACGTCCTCATTCTCGGATCCGGCGCCGCGGGCCTCACCGCCGCCATCTACACCGGCCGCGCCAACCTCAAGCCGCTGGTGGTGGAAGGCCACGAGCCGGGCGGGCAGTTGACGACGACGACCGACGTCGAGAACTTCCCCGGGTTCGAGCACGGCATCATGGGACCGGAACTCATGGAGGTCATGCGCCGGCAGGCCGCCCGGTTCGGTGCGCGCTTCGAGTTCGGCCGCGCGGTCGCCAGCAGCCTGAAGGGGTCGGAACTGGGCGTCACCCTCGATGACGGCCGGGTCCTGACCACCAGGGCCCTGATCATCGCCACCGGCGCCAGCGCCAAGTACCTCGGCATCGAGTCCGAGCAGAAGCTCATCGGCTACGGCGTGTCCTCCTGCGCCACCTGCGACGGGGCCTTCTTCCGCGACGTGCCCGTGGCCGTGGTCGGCGGCGGCGACACCGCGATGGAGGAGGCCGGCTTCCTGACCCGCTTCGCCTCCAAGGTGTACCTCATCCACCGCCGCGACGCCTTCCGCGCCTCCAAGATCATGACCGAACGGGTCGCCCACAACCCGAAGGTGGAGATGCTGACCAACACCATCGTCGACGAGGTGCTGGGCGTCGAGGAGAAGCTGGTGCGCGGCCTCAAGCTGCGCGACACCGTCACCGGCGCGATCCGCGAGATCGCGGTGAGCGCCATGTTCTCCGCCATCGGGCACAAGCCGAACACCGAGGCCTTCCCCGAGCTGGAGAAGGACCCCGTCGGCTACCTCCTCACGAAGAACACCCGCACGAATCTGCCCGGGGTCTTCGCCGCGGGCGACGTGCAGGACTCCTCCTACCGCCAGGCCATCACCGCCGCGGGCAGCGGCTGCATGGCCGCGATCGAGACCGAACGTTATCTCGAAACGCTGCACGGATGAGGATGAGCGCCGCGATCCAGGGCAATCCCCGCACGGTGTACCGCCGCCTGCTCCGCCATGTGCGCCCCTACGCCGGGAAACTGGTGCTGGCGGCGCTCCTGGGCGCGATCGGCGGCGGGTCGCTGGTGGCCCTGCTCAAGTTCTTCGAGAAGACGCTCCAGTTGCTTTTCTCCACCGTGGCCTCCGGCTTCTGGCAGATGGTCGTGGTGGGGGCGGCGGTTCCCGCGCTCCTGCTGTTGAAGGGTGCGGCCGGGTATTTCAGCGTCGTGATGATCCACTGGGTGGGGTACCGGGTCGTGACCGACCTGCGCCGGATGGCCTTCGCCCACATCCAGAAACTCTCGCTCGGTTTCTTTTCGGAGCAGCGCGCCGGCGACATCGTCTCCCGCATCGCCAACGACGCCAGCGTGGTGCAGCAGTCGGTGTCGGTGGTGGTGACCGACCTGATCAAGGAGCCCTTCACCCTCCTCGGCGCGCTGTCCTACGTGATCTGGGAGTCGGTCCGCATCCAGGCCCACTGGGCCCTCCTGTCCCTGGCGATCTTCCCGGTCTGCCTCCTGCCCATCATCAAGCTGGGGCGCAAGATCCGCAAGTATTCCCGGCAGAACCAGGAGCACCTGGCCGACCTCGTCGGCGTGCTGCAGGAGAACACCGGCGGCATCCGCATCGTGAAGACCCATTGCGCCGAGGCCTTCGAGCTGTCCAAGTTCTCGGTCGAGAACGAGCGCGTCTTCTCCCGCCTCATGCGCATGGCCCGCGCCAAGTTCCTGCTCCAGCCCTTCATGGAACTGCTGACGGCCGTCAGCCTCGTCTTCGCCTTCGGCTACATCAAGAATTCCGGCATGCCCATGAGTTCCTTCCTCACCATCGCGGCGGGGCTGGTCATGGCCTACCAGCCGGTCAAGAAGCTGGGCAACATGCACATGGCCATCCAGCAGAGTTCCGCGGCCGCCGAGCGCATCTTCGAGGTGCTCGACACCCCCGTGGAAATCAACGACCGGCCCGGGGCCGGGCTCCTGTCGGGTCCCATCGCCGGCATCCGGTTCGAGGGGCTGGTCTTCACCTATCCCGGCGCCCCGGAGCCGACGCTCAAGGGGATCGACCTGGAGGTGTCCGGCGGGGAGTGCATCGCCCTGGTCGGCGACTCGGGCAGCGGCAAAACCACCCTGGTCAATCTCCTCCCGCGGCTTTTCGAGGCCACCGGCGGCGCCATCCGGATCAATGGGACCGACATCCGCGACTACACCCTGGCCAGCCTGCGCGGCCGCATGGCCATGGTCACCCAGGATCCGTTCCTCTTCAATTCCACCCTGGCCGAGAACATCGCCTACGGCGCCGGGACCCTCGACATGGACCGGGTCCGCGCGGCCGCGAAAAAGGCCCATGCGAAAGAGTTCATCGACGCGCTGCCCGACGGCTACGACACCATCGTGGGCGACCGCGGCATGCGTCTTTCCGGCGGCGAACGCCAGCGCATCGCCCTGGCCCGCGCCATCTACCGGGACGCCGCCATCCTCATCCTGGACGAGGCCACCAGCGCGCTGGACAACAAGTCCGAGCGCATCGTGCAGGAGGCCATCGAGGAAACCATGGTGGGCCGCACCGTCTTCGTGATCGCGCACCGGCTCTCCACCATCCAGAACGCCACCCGCATCGTGGTTCTGCGGAAGGGCGAGGTGGCCGAGATCGGCCCCCATCAGGAACTGCTGGAGCGGGACGGGATCTACCGCCACCTGCACGACCTGCAGTTCCGCGCCTTCGAATCGCCCAGGTCCGACTGATCCCATGCTGCCGCACGTGTTTCTCATCTGGGACATCGTCGGGGTGTTCGTCTTCGCCGTTTCCGGGGCGCTCGCCGCCCGCCAGAAGGGCATGGACCCCTGGGGCATGTTCATTCTCGCCATCATCACCGGCACCGGCGGGGGGACGCTCCGCTCGGTGCTCATCGGCGACCTGCCTCCGCCCTTCCTGCGCGACCCCTCCTACCTCGCCTCCGCCACCGCCGGCCTGCTGCTCACCCTGCTCCTTCCCCACGCGGTGCGGCGCATCGAGAGACCCATCCTCGTCATCGACGCCATGGGCCTCGGCGTCTACGTCTGCCTTGGCACCATCCTGTCCATCGAGAAGGGGCTCGCCCCCTGGGCCGCCCTGGCCATGGGCGTGGTCACCGCGGTCTTCGGCGGCGTCCTGCGCGATGTCTTCCGCGCCGAGGTGCCCCTC
The DNA here is from genome assembly GCA_046346795.1 of Kiritimatiellia bacterium. Taxonomy (GTDB): domain Bacteria; phylum Verrucomicrobiota; class Kiritimatiellia; order SS1-B-03-39; family UBA6053; genus JAXMHJ01. The sequence goes on along the minus strand of JAXMHJ010000055.1, from coordinate 6,466 downwards.
ATCTTCAAGCGCGAGATCTACGCCACCGCCGCGCTGCTGGGCGGAATCCTCTTCCTGATCCTCCGCCACTTCGGCATCCCGCAGACCCTTTCCATCGGCATCACCACCGCCGTCACCCTGTGCATCCGCCTGCTCGCGATCCGCTTCCGCATCAACATGAAAAACGGCTGACCGGCCGCGGCCGCGATACAATTTTGGCGGTCGTGGCCCCCGGTCCGTTCCGCCCGCTGTTTTAAGACCGGAGACGCCGAATTCGCCCCTTTCTCCATGGACTTTCGGGGCTTCGCCCATAGCTTTCGCCGATCTTTTTCACGGATTTCTCAGGAGTCCCATGGACGCACCCATCCAGATACGCAAAGGCCTCTGCATCCGTCTCGCCGGAGCCCCGGCGCGCGAGCTCGCCGATGCCGCCGATGTCCGGCAAATCACCGTCACCCCGGCGGATTTCAAGGGGATGAAGCCCCGCCTCCTGGTGCAGGAAGGCCAGCCGGTCAAACGGGGAACCGCGCTGCTGCAGGACAAGAAGCACGAATCCATCCTGGTCACCGCCCCCTCCGCCGGCACCGTCAAACAGGTGGTGTACGGCGCACGGCGCGTGATCGAGGGCATCGTGATCGACGTGGCGCCGGCGGACATCGCGGAATCCTTTCCGACGTTCACCGAGGAGTCCGTGCTCAAGGCCTCGCGGGAGGAGATCGTCGGCATTCTCTGCAAATCCGGTCTGATCGGTCTCCTGCGCCAGCGGCCATTTTCCGGCATTCCCTCCCCGTCGGCGACGCCCAAGGCGGTGTTTGTCAACGCCATGGCCACCGCCCCGCACCGGGCGGACGCGGCCACGGTCGTCCAGGGGCGCGGGCGGAATTCCAGACCGGACTGACGCGCTCAAGCAGTGCGGCCGCCAGGGGCGTCTTTCTCTGCATCGCGAAGGGATGCCGCGCTGTCCGGTTTCCAGAACGCCACGGTTCGGAATTCTCGGACCCTCCTCCGGCAACACCAGCACCCACATCCACAAGCTCTGCCCCATCTGGCGCCCGGCGACACGGTCTGGACGGTCACCGCGGCGAACCCCGTGCGGATCGGCGAACTGCTGCTGAAGGGCGCGGTGCCGTCCCACCAGGTCGTGGCCCTGGGCGGACCGGGCGTGAAGCCCGGCGCGGCGAGCACTACCGGGTGCGCATCGGGGGGTTGAGCAGATCACCGGCGGACGCCTGGTCGACGGCGAGGTGCGCGTCATCGCCGGCGACGTGCTCGGCAGGGCCGCAATCCCCCCGGCCGCGCTGATCCCCTTCGCCGAATCGGCCGTCAACGTGCTGCTCGAGGACCGGTCGCGGCATTTCCTCGGCTGGCTCGCCCCGGGTTCGACCAGTTCAGCGCCCACCGCTCCGTGGCCTCGCGCTGGCTCGGCGGCCTGGCGCGCGAATGGGCGCTCGGCACCAACAAGCGCGGCGGCGACCGCGCGATGGTGCCGACCGGCCTCTACGACCGGTATGTCGACCTCGACATCATGGCGGACTACCTGTTGCGCGCCGTGCTGGCGAACGACCTGGACGAGGCGGTCAAGCTGGGCCTGCTCTCCGTCGACCCCGAGGACTTCGCCCTGCCGGCGTTTGTCTGCCCCTCGAAGATGGACCTCGCGGGCATCGTCCGCAAGGGCCTGGAAGACCTTGAGAAGGAAGGAATCTGACGCATGAAGTTCCTGCATCATCTGCTGGAAAAGCAGAAACCGCTCTTTGAACCGGGTGGAAAGCTGGAGCGCCTGGCGCCCCTGTTCGAGGCGGGGGAGTCCTTCGCCTTCACCCCGGCGGACGTCACCACCGGCGCCCCGCACATCCGCGACGCCTCCGACCTGAAGCGCACCATGATGGTGGTGGTGTTCGCGCTGCTGCCGGCCACGCTGTTCGGCATCTTCAACGCGGGCTTCCAGTACAACCATGTCAACCTGGTGGCCAACGCCTCCTTTGCGGACCACGTGCTCCGCGGGTTGATCCTCTGCCTGCCGGTCATCCTGGTCTCCTACATCGTCGGCGGTCTGTGGGAGGTCCTCTTCGCCGTGGTGCGCAAGCATCCGATCAACGAGGGCTTTCTCGTCACCGGGCTGCTCTTCCCGCTGACCCTGCCGCCGACCATTCCGCTCTGGCAGGTGGCCGTCGGCATCAGCTTTGGCGTCGTCATCGGCAAGGAGATCTTCGGCGGCACGGGCTTCAACGTGCTCAATCCCGCCCTGACCGCGCGCGCCGTCCTCTACTTCGCCTATCCCCTTCAACTCACCGGCGACAAGGTGTGGGTCGGCGCGGCCGGACACGGCAAGTACGCGCTGGAGGGGTTGACCGGCGCGACCCCGCTCGGCGTGGCCGTGGCCGACATGACCCCGGGCGCCGACGTGATGGCCGCGCTCAAGGCCAACGGCAGCACCCTGTGGTCCGCCTTCACCGGCCTGGAACCGGGCAGCATGGGCGAGACCTCCGTGATCTGCGCGCTGATCGGCGCGGCGATTCTGATCCTGAGCGGGGTGGGGGCGTGGCGCATCATGGCCGGCTGCCTGTTCGGTGCGGTCGCGGTCTCGGAACTCTTCCTCCACTTCGGCGGCGACCACCTCAAGCTGGCCTCAGACCTCCCCACGGTCTGGCAGCTCTGCATCGGCGGGTTCGCCTTCGGGGCGGTCTTCATGGCCACCGACCCGGTGTCCGCCGCCGCCACCAACGCCGGCAAGTGGATCTACGGGCTGCTGATCGGCGCGCTCACCATCACGATTCGCAGCGCGGGTGGCTACCCCGAGGCCATCATGCTGGTGATCCTGCTCATGAACGGCCTGGCCCCCATGATTGATCATTACGTCGTCCAGGCGCACATCAAACGGAGGCTCGCGTATGTCAAAGCCAAAGGGTGACGGTTACGTGCTCGTGTTCGCGGTGGTGGTCTGCCTGGTTTGCAGCATCCTGCTCGCCGTGTCGGAATCCGCCCTCAAGCCGTACAAGGAGGAGAATGTTCGCATCGACAAGCGCTTCAACATCCTCAAGTCGCTCGGGGTGGAGGTCTTCACCGCCGGCCACAAGCGCATTCCGCCGAAACAGGTCAACGAGATTTACACCCGGGACGTGCAGGAACTGGTTCTGGACGGCGGGACCGGCGCCCCGATCGAGGGCGTCAAGCCCGCCCAGGTGAATCCCGACGAGTTCGACGCGCGGACCAAGCTGCCGCTCTACGTGCGACGCGGCCCCGATGGAAAACCGCTGACCTACGCCTTCCCCGTCTCCGGCAAGGGGCTCTGGTCCACCATCTACGGTTACTTGGCCCTGCGGTCCGATCTGGCGACCGTTTCCGGCGCCACCTTCTACAAGCACGGCGAGACGCCGGGGCTGGGCGGGGAGGTGGAGGCCGAATGGTTCCAGAAAAACTTCAAGGACAAGGTCGTGTTCCAGGACGGCAAGCGCGTGCCGATCCGCGTCATCAAGGGCAAGGTCGCCGACAGCTTCCCCGAGGGCAATTCCCACGCGGTGGACGGCATCTCCGGCGCGACCATCACCGGCAACGGCGTCACCCGGTTTCTCAACGCCGACCTGGACCGCTACGAAAACTTTTTCCGCACCATCCGGAGCAAGTGAGCATCCCATGGCAACACCCCTGAAACGCGTCCTCCTCGACCCCTTTTCCGACAACAACCCGATCACGGTTCAGATCCTCGGGATCTGCTCCTCCCTCGCCGTGACCACGCGGGTCGACAAGGCCCTGGTCATGTGCATGGCTCTGACGGTTGTCACCGCCTTTTCCAATCTGGTCATCTCGATGATGCGGAACATGATTCCGGGGAAAATCCGCATCATCATCGAGTTGGCCGTCGTCTCCACCCTCGTGATCGTGACCGACCAGTTCCTGCAGGCCTTCCTGCCCGACATCTCGCGCGAGTTGAGCGTCTTTGTCGGCCTCATCATCACCAACTGCATCGTGATGGGCCGCCTGGAGGCCTACGCGCTGGCCAATCCCCCGTGGGCCTCCTTCGTGGACGGCCTCGCCAACGGGCTGGGTTACAGCATGATTCTTTTCATCATCAGCAGCGTCCGGGAGGTCTTCGGCGGCGGCACCTGGCTCGGCTTCCGGGTCATGCCCGCCGACTATCCCAACAACGGCCTGATGCTCATCGCCCCCGGGGCCTTCATCGTGCTCGGCCTCATCATCTGGGCGCAGCGCTCCATCAACCACAAGTTCGAGGCCTGAACCGTCATGGAACTCGTCAACCTCGCCATCAACCAGATGTTCAAGGAGAACATTCTCCTGTCCACCTTCCTGGGCATGTGCTCCTTCCTGGCCTGCTCGAAGAAGATCGAGACCGCCACCGGCCTCGGCATGGCCGTGATCTTCGTCCAGACCATCACCGTCCCCGTCAACTGGCTCATCGCCAACTGCATCCTGGGCAAGGGGGCGCTGGCCTGGACCGGCATCCCGGCCCTGCAGACGATGGACCTGTCCTTCCTCAACTTCATCTGCTTCATCTCCACCATCGCGTTCATGACGCAGCTCGTGGAGATGATCATGGATAAATACCTGCCCGCGCTCTACACGTCGCTCGGCATTTTCCTGCCGCTGATCGCGGTGAACTGCGCGATCCTCGGCGGCTCGCTCTTCATGGTCGAGCGCAAGTACTCCGGGGTCGAATCCGTGGTGTACGGCGTCAGTTCCGGGGCGGGCTGGGCGCTGGCCATCGTCGCCCTCGCCGGCATCCGCAAGAAGCTGCGCTACTCCCACATTCCCGCCGGTCTGCGCGGCCTCGGCATCACCATGATCGTGACCGGTCTCCTGGCGATGGGCTTCATGAGCTTCGCCGGCATCAAGCTCTAATCCCGGCCCCAAGGACCCCGCCATGGACATCACCTTCGTCATCGCCAGCGTCGTCGTATTCACCGGGCTCATCCTCCTCCTGGTGTTCGGGATCATCTGGGCCTCGAAATCCCTCGCCCCCTCCGGCGTGGTGAAGATCAATATCAACGACGGCGCAAAGGTCATCGAGACCCGCCCCGGCCAGAGCCTGCTTTCCGCCCTCGCCGGCGAAAAAATCTTCCTCCCGTCCGCCTGCGGCGGCGGCGGCACCTGCGCCATGTGCAAGTGCCAGGTCAAGTCCGGCGGCGGCTCCATCCTGCCCACCGAGACCGGCCACATCAACAAGCAGGGGCAGAAGGAGGGGCTCCGCCTCGCCTGCCAGCTCAAGATCAAGAACGACCTGGACATCCACGTCCACGACGAGATCCTCGAGATCAAGAAATTCGAGGGCACGGTCCGCTCCAACCGCAACGTCGCCACCTTCATCAAGGAGTTCATCGTCGACCTGCCCCCGGGCGTCGACCTCAACTTCAAGGCCGGCGGCTACATCCAGATCGACATCCCCAGGTACAACATCTCCTTCAAGGACTTCGACATCGACCCCAAGTTCCGCGACGCCTGGGACCGCTTCAAGCTCTGGGATCTCTCCTGCGAGAACACCGAGCCCTGCTTCCGCGCCTACTCCATGGCCAACCACCCGGCCGAGGGCAACTGCGTGATGCTCAACGTCCGCATCGCCACCCCGCCCCCCAACGTCCCCGGCGCCAGGCCCGGAATCGCCTCCACCTTCATCTACAACTGCAAGCCCGGCGACAAGGTGTGGATCAGCGGCCCCTTCGGCGAGTTCTTCGCCAAGGACACCCGTCGCGAAATGTGCTACATCGGCGGCGGCGCCGGCATGGCCCCCATGCGCAGCCACATCTTCGACCTCTTCCACACCAGGAAGACCGACCGCAAGGTCACCTTCTGGTACGGCGCCCGCTCCCTGCGCGAGGTGTTCTACGCCGGGGAATTCGAGGCCATCGAGAAGCAGTTCCCCAACTTCAAATACAACCTGGCCCTCAGCGAGGCCCAGCCCGAGGACAACTGGACCGGCATGAAGGGCTTCATCCATCAGGCCGTGCTCGAGAATTATCTCAAGAACCACCCCGATCCCACCGAGATCGAATACTACCTCTGCGGCCCGCCCCCCATGATCGCCGCCGTCAACAAGATGCTCTACGACCTCGGCGTCGAAAAGGACATGATCGCGTACGACGAGTTCTGATCGTCTCCCCTGCCAAAACCCTCTTTTCCGATTGCGGGTGCGCCCGCCACCTGATTGGCTTCTCCCAACTCGCGAGGTACCATGAAGCTCCTGCCTGTCCTGCTCTCCGCCATTCTTCTCACCAGCCTGAACTCCCGCGCCCTGAAGGTCATGGACCCGGCTCCGCCGTTGAACACGGGCGAGTGGATCCAGGGCGAGCCGGTGAAGGCCTTCGAGAAGGGCAAGGTGTACGTGGTCGAGTTCTGGGCGACATGGTGCGGCCCGTGCAAGGCGGCCATTCCGCACCTGAACGAGCTGCACAAGTCGCATGGCGGTAAAGGGGTGGTGGTGATCGGCCAGAACGTGTGGGAGAAGGACGAGTCCCAGGTGCCGGGTTTCGTCAAGGCG
>JAXMHJ010000054.1:0-38393 GCA_046346795.1 Kiritimatiellia bacterium | reverse complement strand
GCGGCCGACAGCGCACCTGCGCGCAGGGCGAGGACGAAAACCAGGGCGAGTCGGGCGGATCGTATCATGGGCCGGCCTCCAGGCGGATCTGAGGGGGAAACCTCGCGGGCGCGATCCGCCCGGGAGCGGGATGACGGATTCGCAACTTTCCGGAGCGGCGTCAAGGCGCGGGCAGGGGGCCGGCGGCCATCGAAGCGGCCGGCCGGGCGACGTATCTGCTTGATTCGCCGCCGGCACCGCCCATGCTGTCCGGCCAACCCGGAGGAAATCCGATGTCCCCCACCCCTCTTCAACGCATCCAGGTCTCCCGCATCGTACCGGTGGTCATTCTCAGCGATCCAGCCCAGGCGGAGCCGCTTGCACGGGCCCTGCTCGAGGGAGGGTTGCCGGTCATGGAGGTCACCTTCCGCACCGGCGCGGCGGCGGAGGCCATCCGGCGGATCGCCGCGGCCTGCCCCGACATGCTGGTGGGCGCGGGAACCCTGCTTGATCCGGCGCAGGTCCGCCAGGCCCGGCAGGCCGGGGCGCAGTTCGGCGTCGCCCCGGGGCTGCGCGAAAATGTCGTCGCGGCCGCGGCCTCCGAAGGGCTGTTTTTCGCCCCGGGGGTGATGACACCGTCGGAAGTCGAACAGGGGCTGGCCCTCGGCTGCACGCTGCAGAAGTTCTTTCCGGCCGGGGCGGCGGGTGGTTTCGCCATGCTCAAGGCCCTGTCCGGCCCCTACGCGCATACCGGCGTGCAGTTCATGCCCACCGGCGGGATCGATGAATCCACGATGGGCCAGTACCTCAAGCTGCCCGTGGTGGCGGCGGTGGGCGGGTCGTGGATGGTCGACCCCAAGCGCATCGCCGCGGGGGACTGGGCGGGCATCACGACCCTCACCCGGCACGCGGTGGCGGCGGCCCGGGCCGGGTGATCAGGCCTCGGGTTTTTCCAGCCGGGTGACGGGGCGCTCCGGCCAGCGCGATCCGTCGCGGTTCATGTAGCGATGCTCCCACTCCAGGAGGACCTTGTCGCCGGGCTTGAGGGTTTGCAGGGTCTTCAGCAATTCCGCCGGCACCTTGGCGTTTTTCAGGTTGTCCTCGGTCATGAACTGGAAGGTCTCCTGCTTCGGATCGCCGTACTCCCCCTTCTTCTCGTAGACCGTGTACTCGTCGATCTTGAAAACCGCGAGGGTGCCGGAGTGCCCGCACTGGTCCGGGCAGAGCGAGGTTCGCCCCATGCAGCGGTGGGCGCGCAGCCCCTCGAAGGTGGCCTTGGTCTTGTGGACGGAGAGGACGTCGTACTTGTCTTCCGCACGCGCGGCCAGGCAAAGCAGGGAGAGGGCGAGGGCGATTACCGGATTCCAGGTTTTCATGATGTTATCCTTGGCAGACCGGATTCTACCCCAAATCCGCCTCCGGGAAAAGGATCTACGCCGGTGCGCCGGTGATTTCCCTCGTTTTTCCTGTTGACGAAAGGGCGGGGCTGCGGCTACACCGCACGACTCCACATTTTTCGAAGAGGTAACCCATGGCCAAGATCAATACCCGCGGCAACCGAGTGACCGCACGAGGCAACCGCATCACCCGCCGCGGTCTTCCCAAGAAGACCGGGGGCATCGGCTTGAACATCACCGGCATCAGCCGCCGCACGTTCAAGGCCAACATGCAGCGCAAGAAGATCACCTTCACGGACGGGACTGTGCGCACCCTCTGGGTCCGCGTCAAGGACCTCAAGGCGGGCAAATACGACAATCCCCGCCGCGAAGATTTCCTGAAGCACACCTAATCCCTTTCGGAGTGAACCATGCCCCGCGACCTGATCAAACTCGTCTCCACCGCCGGAACCGGCACCTTCTACACGACCACCAAGAACCCCAAGGGCGTGAAGCCCGGGAAGCTTGAGCTGAAGAAATACGACGCCAAGCTGCGCAAGCACGTCGTCTTCCGTGAAGAAAAGATGAAATAACCCGGCCGGGCCCGCGGAAACGCGGGCCTTGTTGTTTTCCGGGGTCGCCTTGACAGCCTGCGACGGACTGGTTACCTTGCCCACATGACGTCCCTTCCTCCCCGCCAGCCTCCCGCGAAGCCGGAAGCCTCCTTTCTGAAGAAGAAGGAAGACCGCCGCTCGTTCGTGAAGTCTTTCGGCCTGGCGGGCGCCGCCCTTCCCCTCGTCGTCACCCTGCTTCCTCATGAAGCCCGCGCCCAGGGCTCCGGCTCCTGAATCCGTCGGAGCCCCCGCCGCCGAAGACCGCCGCATCCCGCGGCGGTTTTTTGTTTCCGCCCCCCGCCCTTCACGGCACAGTGTCTCCATGCCCGTGACGGCCACCTTTCACGAAGCCACGCTCGGCCCGGACCTCGTGTCCGAATGGCGGGGGGACCCTCTTGCCGCCGCGGCCCGCGAAGTCTTCCCGGTTGCGGCCGCCGGGAGCCCCGCGGGGCGACGCGTGGGCTTCCACCTGCAGCCGGCCCCGGGGGGCGGAGGCGTCCTGCGCATGGACGGGACGCCCCTCTGCTCGGTCCCCGCCGACACCCACCTCGCCCCGCTGATCGAGAAGATCGGCTCCGTGCTGGCCGTCCGGCTGGCCCCTGGATGGCTGGTCCTGCATGCCGGGCTGATGGGGATCGGAGACCGCTTCCTGCTCCTCCCGGCGGAACGGCGCTCGGGCAAGTCGACCCTCTGCCTCGCCCTCGCCCGGCACGGGTGGACCTACGCCGGGGACGATCTGGTGTTCTTCCACCCCGGCCGGCGCGTGTTCCATCCGTTCTGCAAGGCGCTGACCCTCAAGGAAGGATCCTTTCCCCTCCTGCCCGCGGAAGGGAAGGTCCACTTCGATCCCGCGCGCGGCCCGATCCGCTATTTCGCCCCGGAACACCAATGCGACTCCGCGATTCCCGCCGGGCGGGTCGTGGCCCTGGCGACCCCGCTCTTCGATCCCGCCTCGCCCCCGGAGGGCGAGATCCGTCCCCTCGCCCCGGAGCTCGCCGCCCTGTCCCTGGTGCAGCAACTCGTGGGCGGCGCCGCGCGCGGCGAAGGTGCGCTGGAGTGGATCCGGGAACTGTGCGCCCTGCCCTGCCGCATCCTGCGCCACCCCGGCGCGCCCGTCTCCGTCCAACTCGCCCGACGATGCCTGGAGGAGCGGACATGAGCCCCGAACTGGCGCATCTGACGGCCCTGCTGCGGACGATCTTCGACCTCGGGGCGGAGGATGACCGCGGATCGCCCCCACCGCCCTCCGACTGGCATCGCTGGGCCGCGCTGGTGGAATCCAACCGTCTGTCGCCGTTGCTGGGCAACCGGCTCTCCGCCGGCATGAGGATCACGGGCATGCCGGAAGCCCTGGCCCGGGAACTTGCGGCTGCGGCGGCCGAGGAGGCCCGCGAGGCCGCCGTCCGGGAGGTGGCGCTGGCCGGTCTGCGCGCCACCCTGCGCGCCGCGGGCCTGGACTGGATCGAGCTCAAGGGCGTGGCCGTCGCCGCCGACCTGTACGCCGCGCGCTGCGAGCGCGCCATGACGGATGCGGACCTTCTGCTGCCGTCGCCGGAGGCCTGCCTAGCCGCGGGGGAGAGCCTCGCGGGGGCCGGCTTCCGCATCGCCCGGGACATGCCGGGCCATCATCACCTCGCCCCGCTGCGCGACCACTCCACCCTGCTGGCCGTCGAACTGCATCACAATCTCACCGCGCCGCCGCTGTCCCCCGCCCATCTGGAGACCCTGTGGGCGCGGCGCGTCCCCGCCGGGGAGGGCTGGCGGTTCGACGACCCCGCCCGGCTGCTCCATCACGCGCTGCACATCGCCAACGACCCCGTGGACACCCCTTTGCTGCGAAACCTGGTTGAATGCGGCGCCCTCGCCGCCCGGCTCGGCGCGGAGGCATGGGAGGACCTGGAGCGGCTGGCGGAGCAGGTCGGCCGGAGGGGCATCCTCGACGAAGTCATGTCCCTGGCCTCCGAACTCACCGGATGCCCGGGGATGAAGGCCGCCCCCTCTCCCCTGACCTTCTGGATGCGCCGCCGGCTGGAGTGGCATGGCCACCCCACCCGCCTCGGGCGCGGTGCGCCAGGTGGCGAAGGCACAGGGGACCTGGCCCATGCGGAGGGACGACTCCCGCCCGCCTGGATCGGGGCGCCCGCCGCGCTGTGTTCGGTGCTGACCCTCCGCGGCCGGAAAACGGGCGCGGGGCGGCAGCCTCTGCGGGCTGGCCTTTCCGTCGGTGCAGGCTCCGCCACCCTGGTGCACCGCACCGACACCGGGAGATGCATCTGCTCTCCGGCTGGCGGCGACCGTCTGGACCACCGCCCGGCCGGGGGTGACCCGGGATGAACTCGCGAAACGAACCGGAGCCGCAAGGGCCGACTCCGACGCCGCGCTGAACGCCTTGCTGGAGGCGGGGCTGGTGAGGAATGCCTGCGGGGAGGTGGTGTGGATTCGAACCCCCGGCCACCTGGGTGTAAACCAGATGCTCTAACTGCTGAGCTAACCTCCCGAAGGGCGGCAGGAATACCGCCGCGGGACAGGACGTCAACCGTGGAAACGCCACGCCCGGCCCGACCCCGGTCGAGCCGGTTCATGCCGCGGGATGACACGCGGCCCGGGCAAGCGGAAGCCCTGCGCTGCAGGGCGGCCGCCGCGCGGATGTTACGCGGTGAAGTCCCAGCCGGGGCGGACCGCGGCGCGCTTGAGCATCGCGTTGGCCTCGGGAACGCTGGTGACCTTCTGCGCGGAGGCGTCCCACTCGATGACCTTGCCGGGATTCGCGATCGCCAGATTGCTCAGCAGGCCGAACTTGGTGAGCGGCACGGAGTAGTCGAAGTTGGACCCGCAGATCTTGTCCTGCTCGATCGCCAGGATCAGCTCCTTCTGCGGATTCCCGGGGGCGAGACTGCTCTCGATCGACTTGGGCGGCTGCTTGTCCTTCATCCACGCCTTGAACTTCTCCTCGGGAATCATGCGGGGGCTGCTGCAATAGTCGTCCGTGTTGAGGATCGTGCCCTCCTCGCCGACGATCAGGAATCCACCCTTGGCGTTCCACTCGCGGCTGGCTTCCAGGTCCGCGGGACGCTCGGGACGGCGGCCACCCTCGTACCAGGTCAGCTTGATCTCGCCATGCGCGGGCGTCTTGAAGCGGCATTCCACCCGTCCGTTCACCGGCCAGGTGACGTCGGTGATGTCCTCGCACTCGCCTTCGAGCCGGTACGGCTCGCCGAGATCCAGCGCCCAGAAGGGACCATCGGCGATGTGGCAGCACATGTCGCCGACCGCTCCGGATCCGTATTCCTTGTGGCCGCGCCAGGAGAACGTATGCAGCCCCTTGTGATAGGGGATTTCGGGGCATTGGGCCAGCCACGCCTGCCAGTTCAGATAGTCCAGGGTGTCCGCGGCACCGATGTCGGCCCGGCCTTGAACCCTGCGGCCAGATCGGACGGTCGGTCCACACATGGACCTCCTTGACCTTGCCGACCATGCCCGCGGCGACCCACTCCTTGAGCCGGCGGATGCCCTCGCCCGTGTGACCCTGGTTGCCCATGTTGGTCTTCACGCCCTTCTTCTTCGCGGCCTGGTGCAGCGCGTTCGCCTCCCAGATCCGGTTGACCAGCGGCTTCTGGACGCACACGTGGATGCCCCGGCTGATGGCCATCATCGCCGCGGGAAAATGGGCGTGGTCGGGGGTCGAGATCGTCACCCCGTCAATCTTGTCGCCCATCGTCTCGAACATTTCCCTGTAATTCTCGAAGGACTTCGCGTTCGGATACTTCGCCTGCGCCTTCGACAACGTGCGGCGGTCGACGTCGCAGATGGCGACGATGTTGGCCAGCTCGGAGGAATTGGAGACGTCGCTGTCGCCCTTGCCCCCCACGCCGACCGCGGCGAAATTGAGCTTCTTGGACGGCTTGTCCTGCCCGATGGAGAAGCGGGGCAGCACGATGCCCCCGGCGGCGATCGCGGAGGTTTGGAGGAAGCGACGGCGATTCTGCGTGATCATGGAGGGGTTCCTGGGTGGGAGTGATGAACAGACCCCTTTCGACGCCCGCGCCACCCGTTCATTCATTTGCAAATCGGCATGAATAAACCCACGGACCAAATGACGTTGCCTGCGCAACGGCGGATGAGGCATGGTGCTCCCCATGCGCACAAACCTCCCCTTCCACCTTCCCTTCGCCGGCCTGGCCCTCCACTGGGCGCTCGCCACCCCGGCCGTCGCCGACGGCCCCGGCGGCCCCGACGACTCCGACCCGCACCTGTGGCTCGAAGATCTCACCGGCGACAAGTCCATGGCCTGGGTGAAGGAGCGGAACCGCGAAACCGAACAAACCCTCGGCGCAAGCCCGGGCTTCGACGAACTGCAGAAAGGCCTGCTCGAAATCCTCGACTCCGACGAACGCATCCCCGGCGTCCGCCAGGAGGGCGGATTCCTCTACAACTTCTGGCGCGACGCCCGCCACCCCCGCGGCCTCTGGCGGCGCACCACCATGGCGGAATACGAAAAAACCGCCCCCGCCTGGGACGTCCTGCTCGACCTCGACGCGCTGGCCGCCGCCGAAAAGGAAAACTGGGTCTGGGCCGGCTCCCGCTTCCTCCGCCCGGAACGCACCCGCGCCCTCATCAGCCTCTCCCGCGGCGGCGGCGACGCGGAGGTGGTCCGCGAGTTCGACCTCGAAACCCGCGCCTTCCTGCCCGAGGGCTTTCATCTCCCCGAGGCCAAGGGCGGCATGAGCTGGATCGACCGCGATCATGTGTTCGTGCAAACCGATTTTGGCCCCGGCTCGATGACCCGCTCCGGCTACCCGCGCGTCTGCAAGCTCTGGAAACGCGGCACGCCCCTCTCCGACGCCGTCACGATCTTCGAGGCGCGCGACACCGACATGAGCGCGGGGGCCCACCACGACGACACCCCCGGCTTCGAACGCGACTTCGTCCACCGCACCGTCGCCTTCTACCGCAACGAGGTCTTCCTGCGCACCGCCGCCGGAGACCTGCGCAAGATCGAGGCGCCCGACTCCGCCCGCAAATGGGTCGCGCGGGAATTCCTGTTCATCGAGCTGCGCGACGCCTGGAAAGTCGGCGAAACCGTCCACCCCGCCGGATCGCTGTTGATGGCCCGCTTCGACGACTTCATGGCCGGCCGCCGCGACCTCAAGGCCGCCTTCACCCCCACCCCGTCCACCTCGCTGGCCGACTCCGGGGTCACGCGCGACCATCTCTTTCTCAACCTCCTGGAGGACGTGAAGAGCCGCGTGCAGGTCATCCGCCTCGACGACCCCGCCCTCACGCCCGTCCCCCTGCCCGGCCTGCCGGAATTCGGATCGGTGCAGGTCAGCGCGGTCGACGCCGACGAGTCGGACGAGCTGTTCATCTACACCTCCGATTTCACGACCCCCACGCGCCTGCTCCTGTGCGACGTCACCGGCGCGCCCCGCCTGCTCAAATCCACCCCCGCGTTCTTCGATCCCGCCGGGCTCAAAGTCCGCCAGTACTTCGCCACCAGCGACGACGGCACGCGGATCCCCTACTTCATCGTGATGCCGCGCGACCTGCCCCTCAACGGACTCAACCCCACCCTGCTCTACGGCTACGGCGGATTCGAACACTCCCTCACCCCGTGGTATCACGCCGGAAACGGCCGCTTCTGGACCACGCAGGGCGGCGTCTTTGTCGTCGCCAACATCCGCGGCGGGTGCGGCGAATACGGCCCCGCCTGGCATCAGGCCGCGCTCAAGCAGAACCGCCACAAGGCCTACGAGGACTTCGCCGCCGTCGCCCGCGACCTCATCGCCCGCGGAGTCACCTCCCCGCGCCACCTCGGCATCCAGGGCGGCTCCAACGGCGGCCTGCTGGTCGGCAACATGATCACACGCTATCCTGACCTCTTCACGCCGCCGTCTGCCAGGTCCCCCTGCTCGACATGCGCCGCTATCACCGCCTGCTCGCCGGCGCGTCCTGGATGGCCGAGTACGGCGACCCCGACCAGCCCGCCGAATGGGCCTTCCTCAAAACCTTCTCGCCCTACCACAACCTGCGCACGGGCACGGCCTATCCCTCCGTCCTCCTCACCACTTCCACCCGCGACGACCGCGTCCATCCCGGCCACGCCCGCAAGATGATGGCCCGCATGCGTGAAATGGTCCCGATGCCCACTACTACGAAAACATCGAAGGCGCCACGGCGGCGCCGCCAACAACACCCAGGCCGCCCACATGCAAGCCCTCGCCCTCCAGTTCCTGCGGGACAAACTGTTTCCTGCCGCGCGCTGAATCGCCGGCCGTGGAGGCTGCGGCTGCGGCCAATATTGTAAACAGAAGATCGCAAAGGACGCGAAGGGGTTGCTTGTCCGTATTTTCGCATGGAACCCGCAATCGGAGTTGGGAGGAAGGATCCCGTGTGTCTTCGATCAGCCCCCTCCGCGATCTTTGCGTGCTCTACGAGAGAATCCTCTTCCTTTGCCACGCATGGCCGATCCACCGGCCGGATGAAACGATGCGGCCCGCGGGGTGGATCAGCAGAATTTCCCATGACATCAGGGCTGCGAAGAATTGCCCTCGCAGAGCACGCAAAGATCGCGGAGGTGCTGGCTGGGGGCGGCATTCCTGCTCCCGATTGTTAGGTGATCAGGAATTTGAGTTCACGCCCGGCCGCGATAGCGGCCTCAAGACGCAAAGACGCCAAGAGCTGGAATCCGCCGACGGGCAGGCGATTCAGTCCCAATTGGCAGGGGCCATGGACACGACCCTCTGGTAGCGGCATTTCTCGCACGTTTGAACGACAAACCGCCAGCCGTCCTTCGACCGAAGCATTGCTTTCACTTGAAGCGGCGGGCGAAGGCGATTCTCTTTGATCGTTTTCTCGACAGCCTCGCGGCAGATAAACTTCGCCCCAAAGCACTCTGCTTCCGCAAGCCTTGCAATATGTCTTCTTCCTGGAAACCACGACACCCCACGCCAAAAGCAGACAGCTCGCGATAATTAGGGTCACACAGAGCCAGCCGTGCACAGAGTCTTGGAGGATAATGACCAAACCCAGAACCATGGCCCATCCAACGATGGAGGTCCACAACCACGCTGAACTGCGCGTCCTTTGTTCCGACGTTAACTGCATAAGCGACCCAGAAATGAAGATTCCTATCACGAAGAATGAACGGAAAACACACGAATCGGAAGGGCACCGGGTGCCAGCCATAAGACCCCTCCGAGCTCTTTGCGAGCTCTGCGAGAGATTCCATCTTGAGGCCGTAGGCGGGGATTTAGGCCGTGGAAGCTGAGGCTGCGGCCAAACGGGGCGCCACCGCTCGGAGGCCGGAACGACCTCATGGAAGGCGGCGGATATCGAATCCGTTTTCTCTCACCAAGGCGCAAAGGCACCAAGGAGGATGAATTGGAATCATTCCCCCTCCGCACTACCGTCCATGACAATGGCCGGACGGGACAGAATGTTGTTCGAGATTTTTCCGTAATGATCCGACCGCCAGTAGCGCTTCAGGTCATCCGCGGTCATAAGTTGCAGGCCGGGTGAGGCGATCGCAGGATTGCACAGGATGTAGAGGTTCTCCGCGGCGATGTATCCGCAGATCAGCAGCGTGTGACCGGCCTCGCCGTTGGGATACTCCGGGCCGGTGTATTTGAAATCGATGACCACCGGGCGGCCGGCATCCAGTTCGCTCCGGACGAACGCCGCGGCCTTTGCAAAACCGTCATCGTCCGGGGTGAAGGTGATGAGCTTCCACCGCAGACCGAGCTTGCCCGCCGCCTCCACCAGATGCCCCCAGTCCGTTCCGGTGCCCAGGGGTGAGGGACAAAGCCGTTTGTAGTCCCAGCCGCCGATGTCCTTGCCGGCCGCGCGCGCCAGCATGGCGCAACTGGCGGCCCCGCAGTTGTTCCACCCTTGATGGAGGTGCGATACGGCCACCAGGGCGAATTCCCCCGGTACGCCTTTGCGCGAACGCCAGTCCATCAGCTTCAGCAGATCCGCACCCTGCTGCGCGGCCATGTGATCGCCCGGCTGCGTGGGCGAACCCGTGGGGCCGACCGGCTTCATGCGCGATACCCGGGTCCAGGTTTCGTGGGCCTGCTCGATTTCCCCGGCCTGGAATTGCAGCTCTGCCGAGTACGACCAGACCGCCGGGATCGTTCAATTCCGCCGCCCGCCCGGCCAGCCGGCGGCCCCGGACCGGATCTTTCGCAACGCCTTCGCCGGAAAGATAAGTCATCGCGGCGGTCGAGGCCGCGCGACCGTGCCCCATGGCTGCCGCACTTTCCCAGACCTCCAACGCCTTCGGGATGTCGTGCTCCACTCCCTGCGCCGCGAAATAGCACTGACCCAGATTCCACGCGGCGGCGGAGGATTCCCCGCGGCGGCCTTGAAATAACCGGCTGCGATATGCGGCTGCCTCTCCACGCCGCGTCCGACGAAGAACATCCAGCCGACAAAATCCATCGCGTTGGCATTCCCCTGATCGGCGGCGAGGTGAGCCCAGCGCATCGCCTCGCCGTTGTCCTTCGCCACGCCCCTGCCGTCGCGATACCGAAACGCGAGGTCCAGTTGCGCCTGCGCATCCCCCTCCTCCGCCTTGCCGATCAGCTCCTTCATCCCGGTCTCCGTTCCCCCGTCGCCCCCGCACGCGCGGACACACCCATGCAACAGGTCTGATGAAAAAACAGCAGTAAGGCCAGGCAGGATATGGGGCGCATCAGGGTTCTCCGGCATGGACGCCAGGCTGCGCGTGAAACGTCATCCGCAGGCGAGGATTTCCGCCTTGGAGGCTGCGGCTGCGGCCAAACGGGGTACCGGCGCCTGGGCAGGGCAGCCTGCCCGCCTCGGGAGGAAACCAACCGTGTCGCGTGAGCCTCCAACCACTGCGGAGGCTCGGCCAGTGGCCTCGCCCTACCAATCCCCGGGTAGGGCGAACCCGCCGGGTGAGCCTCAAATCACTGCGGTGGCTCGGCGGAGTTCCTCAAGCATGCCTGCGCGGGTCAGATCTTCTTGCGCAGGATGAGCAGCATGCGGCGGAGGGGCTCGGCGGCGCCCCACAGGAGCTGGTCGCCCACGGTGAAGCAGGTGACGAACTTCGGGCCGATGGTCATCTTGCGGAAGCGGCCGACGGGGACGTTGAGCGAGCCGGACACCGCGGCGGGCGTGAGCTTCGCGAGCGTGTCGGCCTTGTTGTTGGCCACCAGGCTGACCCACTCGTGCGCGCCGAGCACCTCGGCCTCGAGGTCGGGCAGCGGGATGTCCTTCTTCAGCTTGATGGTGATCGCCTGGGAATGGCAGCGCATGGCGCCGACGCGCACGCACTGGCCGTCCACCGGGATGGTCTTGCGGGTGCGCAGGATCTTGTTGGTCTCGACCTGCCCCTTCCATTCCTCGCGGGTCTGGCCGCTTTCCATGGCCTTGTCGATCCACGGGATGAGGCTGGCGGCCAGCGGCGCGCCGAAGGCGGTGGTGGGCAGATCGGGGCTGGCGAGGCGGGCGGCGACCTGGCGGTCCAGCTCCAGCGCGGCGGTGGCCGGGGAGAGGCCCTGGGTGACGAAGCCCATCTGGGCGACCAGTTCCTGCATGTTCGCGGCGCCGGCGCCGGAGGCGGACTGGTAGGTCATGGTGCTCATCCATTCGACCCAGCCCTTGCGGAACAGGCCGACGAGGCCCATGAGCATGAGGCTGACGGTGCAGTTGCCGCCGATGTAGTCCTTCACGCCGCGGCGCAGGCTGCGGTTGATGACGTCGCGGTTGACCGGGTCGAGGATGATGACGCTGTCCCCGGCCATGCGCAGGGCGGAGGCGGCGTCGATCCAGTAGCCCTTCCAGCCCGCGGCGCGGAGCTGCGCGTGGACGTGGTTGGTGTAGTCGCCGCCCTGGCAGGTGACGATGACCTGCATTTTCGAGAGTTCCTCGATGCTGGAGGCATCCTTGAGCGGGGCCGACCCCTGGCCGACATCCGGCCCGGGCTGTCCCACCTGCGAGGTCGTGAAGAACGTGGCGTCGAGTCCGGCGAAGTCGCCCTCCTCGATCATCCGGTTCATCAAAACCGATCCGACCATACCTCTCCAGCCAAGAATAATCATACGCCTGTGTGCGGGAATGGATAAGGTTTTGCCGCCTGAGTCGGGCATCGGGGTTTGGCTGATGGATTTTGCCTCGCAGCCGCAGCCTCCACGGCGGGGGTTACGGGGAAGCCGTGTGTTTGCCGGTTGTTTTCGGGCCGGGGATGGACTAACCGTTCGCTCATGAGGCTTGCCGAACGATGAATCCATCCGTCCCCGGGAAACCCGGCCGCCGCGCGCTGTCGGAGAGAACCCACGCGGTTGTCTTCTTCATCGTGGTGGCGCTGGCGCTGCTGCTGTCGGACAAGGGGCAGATCGAGGGGGACGGGATCGTGCGCTGGAAGACCCTCGACACGCTGATGTCGGAGGGGCGGCTGAACGCCGACCGGTACACGGTCGTGCAGCCGCTGCTGGCGGCGCCGCTCTATCTGGCGGGCGATCTCCAGGCGCGCGCGGCGGGCGCGACCCCGGAGGCGCGGACGAAAATCCTCCGGCACTGGGTGAGGCGCTTCAACAAGGTGGTGGCGTTCGGGGTCGCGGCCTGGTTTTTCACGTTCCTGCGCAAGCGGGCGGGCTGGCGGTCGAACGAGGCGGCGTGGGGCACCCTGTTTTTGCTGTTCGGGACGATGCTGATTCCGCACGCGCGCGATTTCTACTCGGAGTGCCTGTGGACGCTGTTCTGCCTGGCGGGGCTGGGGCTGTATTGCCGGCTGGACGGGGAGGCCCCCGGGCGGGAACGGTGGCGGACCGTCGCGCGGTTCGTCCTCTGCTGCGTGTGGATCGTGCCGCTGAACCCGCTCCTGCTCTTTGTCGGAGGAGGTCTGATCGCGCTGAACTTCCTGTGGCGGATCGTCGCGGGGAGGATGCCGGTCGCGGCCGCGCTCCGGCGGTCCGACGCCTGGGTGGCCGGGCTCACCCTGCTGCTGGGGGCGGGGCTGTGCGCGCTGGAGAACCTGGCCCGCCGGGGGAGCCTCTCGAATTTCGGGTATTCCGGGGAGGGTTTTACCACCCCGTTCCTGCACGGACTGGCCGGGCAGTTGGTGGCGCCGGCGCGCGGCATGGTGTTTTTCATGCCGTGTTTCTTTTGTGGTCTCATCCTGCTGACCCGCCGCGGCGACGGGCTGAACGGCCCCGCGCGCCGGCTGGTCGCCGCGAGCCTGCTCTTCTCGGCGGGGCTGGTCGCGGCGTATGCCAGGTGGCATGCGTGGCACGGGGCCTGGTACTGGGGGCCCCGCTTTCTGCTGCTGCCATCCATCCTGGGCGCGCTGTATTTTGTGCTGCTGGCGCGGGAGACCTGGAACCGGTGCGGGGGGGCGGCGCGGGCCGGGCTGGCGGTCCTCGGACTTGCGTCGTACATGGTCTACAAGGCCGGCGTGGGCGTCGGGCAGCGTCATCTGCTGGAGTGCCTGCGGCAGGGGCCGCGGGGGACGAATGCTACTGGCGGTGGGAGTTCCTCCCAGGCCTCGTGGTGCAACGGCCCCGACCTGGCGGCCATGTTCGCGGACCGGTCCACCCTGGTGGAGATCGTCACGGTGGTTTTGGTCGCGGTGCTGGCGCGGTTCGCGCCGGCGGCCGGGGCGGAGGCTCCGCGCGGATAAAAAAAGCCGGCCCCGCGAGGGACCGGCTGGTTCGTGTTGAAACGTCGAACGGTTACTTGAACTCGACGACGATCTCCTTGGCCGGGTCGACCATCTTGACGCCGGGGACGTCGGGCTTTTCGCCCGTCTTGGCGGCCTTCTGGAGCTTGCCGAGGTTCTTCGGATCCTTGATCACCTGGTCCATGAGGACTTCCATGATGAGGATGCCGTCGTCGAGCTTGTTGGGCGCGTCGACGCTGCTGGAGGTGACCTTGCCCTCGACCTTGAGGAACATCTGCATCTTCATGCCGGCCAGCATCGGGGCCATCATGCCGGCCATCTGCTCGGACTGGGCGTCGGCGGCGGCTTCCGCCTCCTTTTCCTCGGCGGTGAGTTCCGCGGGGGGGGCCTTCTTCTCGGGGGTGAGCACCAGCTTGCAGGAATCGCCCTTGGTGAAGGCGATCTTGTATTCGGGGCCTTCCATCATGGGGCCGCCGCCTTCCTCACCCTGCTTCTTGCCGCCCAGTTTCAGTTTGGTCACGTCCGCGAAGGAATAGGAGGCCTCGAGCCCGGTCCAGCCGGCCTCGTTCTTGGCGTCCTTGATACCTTCGAGCTTCACGCCTTCGCCGTACTGTTCCGCCTTTTCGAGTTCCTTGCGGAGTTCGGCGAGCATGTCGACGGGCTTGCCGTCCGGGCCCGGGTTGCCGGCGGCCATTTGCGCCATCTGCGGTCCCACGAGCATGCGCGCGACGATGGTTCCGGAACCGTCCTTCTGGACGGTGGTGGTGCTGGTCATTTCCAGGCATCCTGCGGACAGGAGGACGGCGAGGCCGGCGAGGGCGGCGATCCATTTTTTAAACATGACGATTCTCCCTGGAGGTTGTGGTTGGTTGCTTCGACAGCCGGACAGCTACCCCACCATCCCCGGCCGTTCCAGTGGAAAATACCCGAACCTTCTTGCGGCGGCCGGCGCGGAGGCCTACATTCAGGGGTTTTCATGAACCTCGCCCATCATCTCTTCCCGGAGTGCATCCTGACGGGATTTGCGGCGTCCTCCCGCGACGAATTGCTGGCCCGGCAGGTGGATCTGGTCCACGCCCGCCTCCGGAGCAAGGGCATCCCCTCCCCCCCGCCCGGCGAGATGCTGCAGAGCGTGCTGGCCCGCGAGAATCTGCAAAGCACCTGCCTGGGGGAGGGACTCGCCGTCCCCCACGCGCGCATGGACAACCTTTCCACCCTGGGGCTCAGCGTGGCGGTCCTGCCGACGCCCGTGGCGTTCGATGGCGCGGAGGAAAAGGACGTCACGCTTTCGGTCCTGGTGCTGGCCCCGCTCCACGACCCCAACCTGGTCCTGAAGATCTGGGGGGCGTTCATCCGCCTGTTCCGCTCCCCCGGGTTCAAGGAATCGGCTGCGCGCGGCCCGGACCCCCGCGGAAGCCTGCGCCATCCTGCGTTCTGCAAAACCTCGCCCTGGAGCTCTCGCTCACCGCCCGCGAGATGATGATCCGCCCCTCTTCCGCGTGCAACCGGAGACGCCGATCCGGGAGGTGGCCTTCCTGGATGAACAAGCACCGCGAGGCCGCCACGGCGGTGGTCGACGCGGAGGGCCGGGTCGTCGGCGAAGTCACCAGCGACGCCATCGTCCATTACGGCATGCCGGAGTTTTTCACCCAGCTCCAGAGCGTGTCGTTCGTGCGCCACTTCAACCCCCTGGAGAAATATTTTGAGAAGGAGGCGGAGCTGGCCGCGCGCGACCTGCTGTCCGCCGACTGCGCCACCGTGCCCCCCGCGGCAACGCTGATCGAGGTGATCTTCCAGCTTACGGTCCGGAACCACACCAAGGTGTACGTGGTGGACGCGGAGCGGAAACTCCTCGGGGTGATCGGACGGCTCGCGGTGCTGGACCGGGCCATCAACTTCTGAACGGACACCCCATGCTCGCCGCCATCGCCATCTTCCTCGCCACCTACTTCTTCATCGCCACGGAGAAGGTGGACAAGACGGTCGCGGCGATCCTGGGCGCGACCGCGATGATCGCGACGCGGCGGATCGGGTACGAGGATGCGCTGGGGAAAATCGACCTCAACGTCATCTTCGTGCTGATCGGCATGATGGTGGTGGTGAACATCCTGGCCTCCACGGGGGTGTTCGAGTGGATGTCGATCCGGCTGGCGCAACGGGCGAGGGGCAACGGCGGGGTGCTCATGGTCGCGCTCTGCCTGGTCACCGCCGGCATCTCCTCGGTGCTCGACAACGTGACCACCGTCATCATGATCGCCCCGGTCACCATCCTGATCACCCAGCTTCTGGAACTCCCCGCGGCGCCGCTGCTGATCCTGCTGGCGGTCTTCTCCAACACAGGGGGCACCGCCACCATGATCGGCGACCCGCCGAACATCCTCATCGGCAGCCAGACGCACCTGTCCTTCCTGGATTTCCTGCTCCACCTCGCGCCGATCGCCCTGATCATCACCCTGGCGGCGGCGGCGGTGGTGATGCTGGTCTGCCGGAACACCTTCCGCGTCTCGGAACACGTCAAGGCCCGGCTGGGCCTCACGGATCCGGCCGCCGCCATCGTGCAGCCCGGGCGTCTCCGGAGGGCGCTGCCGGTGCTGGGCCTGATCTTCGCGGGCTTCTTCGCCGGCCCCGCGGCCGGACTGGAGACCGGGATCGTCGCCCTCGCCGGGGCGTTCCTGATGGGCCTGGTCTGCCGGATGGACCTTCCCCACTGCCTGGCCCGGGTGGAATGGGACACGATCCTCTTCTTCGCCGGCCTGTTCATGCTGGTGGGCGGACTCGAGGAGAACGGCGTCTTCGCCTGCGTGGGCGGGCACCTGATCCGGCTCACCGGCGGCAGCCTCCTGGCCACCTGCCTGTCGGTCCTGTGGGTCAGCGCCCTGATCAGCTCCATCGTGGACAACATCCCGCTGGTCATCTCCTTCATCCCGATCCTGAAGGCGGTGGTACCCGTGTTCGCCGCGAACGCCGGGCTGGACCCGGCCGGCCCCGCGGCCCTGGTTCAGATCGCGGAGCCGCTGTACTGGTCCCTCGCCCTCGGCGCCTGCCTGGGCGGCAACGGCACGCTCATCGGGGCGTCGGCCAACGTGGTGATCGCCCGCATCGCCAACATCAACAAGTACAGGCTGACCTTCATGGACTTCACCCGCGTCGGCCTGCCGGTGATGCTGCTGAGCGTCGCCGTGTCCTCCCTGTACATCTGGCTGCGCTATTTCGCGTTCGGCCGTTGACCCCGCCGGCGGCGCCGGGCGGGCCCTACGCTTCGCGCACCCGGTAATGCCAGCGGCGGGGCGTCTCGTCCGGATTGCCGGGCAGGACCACCTGATGCGTGGTGGACGCGGCCTCGACCGTCAGAAAATCCACCCAGACACCGGGAACCGAGGCGCGCTCGACAACATACGCCGCCCCTGGAATCGTGTCCCAGCCCAGGCGGATCCGGTCGGCGTCCAGGCGGGTTTCGACCATCGCCACCTCCGGCGCGGCGCGGGCGGTGAACGGGTGGCGGTTGGAGATCTCGACATAGGAATCGTCCGCGAACATCGCCGCGAAGTAGTCGCCCGGGGCCAGTTGCGGCAGGTGAAAGCCCAGCCGCCCGGAAACCGAGCCGCCCACATAGCGAAACGCGACCAGCGTTTCCGCGCCCGGCTCCGCCCCCTGGAGGAAAATCCCGATCCAGTCCCTGGCGTTCCCCGCTCCGCCCGAGAAGTGCACGGTCAGGTCGTCCCCGGCGGTGATTCCGGCGGACGGCAGGGTCACCGTTCCGGCCGGCTTCCCCACGGAGAAGACCAGTCGCGGGGCGATCTCCCGGTAGCCGTTGTTCGAGAAGAATGCGGCGAAGTAGTCCCCCGGGGGCAGGCCGTCGAACTCAATTTCGCCATCCGTCCCGCCCGCATACTGCCAGAGAAGCGCCGGACTGAACGGCCCCGGGGTCTGGCCTTGTTGAAAGATGCCGACCCAGTCCTCCGCCCCGCCGGGCGGACGAACGATGTCGATGCGAACCGCCCCCCCCGCCCCGCTTGCGGTCAGGATCAGGGCGGGTCCGGCCGGCGGAGACTTCCCGGCGGGCGCCCCGACCGGCGCTTCCCCGGCAACCGTCACCGGAATCCGCACCCGCGAATCCTGGTTGTCCGGCCTCGGCATCAACCGGGAAAACCTGACGATCGGCTCGCGTTTCATGCCCGGCGGAGTATCAGGACGACCGTCGGATGGCAATTCAGCAGACTCGCTCCTCCGAATACCCCCCCGCCCCCGCCGTCCAAACGGATCATGCACCGAATCCTCCAGACCGTCGCGCTGATCGCACTTGCGGCCGGGGCCGCCCGGGGCCAGTTCGAGGACTACGAGCAGGCGCCCATCCGCTACTCGCGGACGCCGGCGCGCGACGCCCTCACCCGGATGGTGGACGCGGAGGGAAACCTCGCCGTTCCGCCCGGGGCCGAAACCCTTGACACCGTCCGCGCCCTGCTCGCCCGGCTCGCGGTCCCGCCGGAATCCCAGGTCCTCGTGTTCTCCAAGACCAGCCTCCAGCGCGCGCGCATCTCCCCCGCTACCCCGCGCTCCCTGTTCTTCAACGACGACGTCTACGTCGGCTGGGTGCCCGGCGGGTCTCTGGAGGTCGCGGCGATGGACCCGGACCTCGGCCCCGTCTTCCACCTGGTGGAGATCCGCGGCCCGGGCGCCCTGCACGCCCGGCGTGACAACGAGTGCCTTTCCTGCCACGGCGGCAGCCGCACCGGGGACATTCCGGGGCTGATGGTCCGCTCGGTGATGACCGACCCCACCGGCGAGGCCGCCCCCGACCAGCCCTCCTTCCTCACCACCCCCTCCAGCCCGCTCGCGGAACGCTGGGGCGGCTGGTACGTCACCGGCGTCCCGGAAGGCGCGGCGCACCTCGGCAACCAGTGGATCGACGCGGCCAATCCGCGCGCCGTCGCGAAGCCCGGCGCCCCGGCCACCCTCGACGCCTTCTTCCGCACCGCGGCCTACCCCGCCCCCACCAGCGACATCCTCGCCCTCATGGTGCTGGAGCACCAGGTCGAGGTGCACAACCGCCTCACCGCCGCCATGATCGCCGTCCGCAAGGCCGGATACCGGCGCGAGGCGATGCTGAAGGAGCTCGGTCATGACATCGCAGCCGACCCGCGGGGCAGCTACCAGAGCGTGCTGGACGCCCAGGTCCGGTCGGTGACCGACGCCCTGTTCTTCCGCGGCGAAGCCCCGCTGCCGGAAGGTGGCATCGAGGGGGCCCCGGCGTTCAAGGCCGCGTTCAAGGCCAACGCGCGGCGGGACGCGGCGGGACGGTCCCTCAAGGATTTCCAGTTGCTCGACCGCCTGTTCAAGTACCGCTGCAGCTACCTCGTTTACACGCCCGGCTTCACGCGCCTGCCCGAGCCCCTGCGCGGCCGGGTGCTCGCCTCCATGCTGCAAACCCTCACCGGCCGCGATCCCGAAAACCGCCAGTCCCACCTCGGCGACGCCGAACGCCGGAGCATCCTCGAGATCCTGGTGGAGACCCTGCCCGATCTTCCCCCGGAATGGCGGGCGGCGGCCGCGCGGTGACAAAAAAAAAGCGGCCCCGCCGGGTTGGCGGAGCCGCAGTCGGCATCGGCTGGCAGGCAGCCGGGGCCCGGGGTCGGACCTCAGGGGGCGGCCGGTTCGGCCGGCGTGGCTTCCGGAGCGGCGGGTTCCTCGGGGGCGGCGGGTTCCTCGGGGGCGGCCATGTCCTCGGGAGCACCGGCTCCACCGGCGCCCTGCATCGCGCCCTTGCCGGCTTCCATCATTTCTTCCTTGGTCAGGTTCATCTTCAGCTTCACCACCGAACCTTCGGGGGCGAACTTGAGCTTCTGCCCCGCGGGACCCATCTGCGCGGCGAGCATCATGCTGAACATGGAGAGGGTCTGGTTCGCGGCGACGGCGTTGGCATCAGTGCCCAGGTCGAGCGCCAGGCTGAAATCCGCGTCCGCGGCGTTCAGCTTGCCGCTGATGGACAGGCTCTTGAGCCCGGCGAACGGGGCGAACATCGCGGCCGAGCCGGCGGTGCCCGGATCCTGCGAGGCCTTCATGCCGTCGATCTGCTGGCTGATCTTGGCGCGCAGGGAGGCCGGCAGCACGACCGCCAGGTCGAAATGCGAACCCTTTTCCAGCACGTTGACCAGGTCGGCCGAGACGCCGGCCGGCTTGCCGGTGGAGCTGCGTTCCAGCGCGCCCTTGACCGAGGCTTCCGTCGGGGCGAGGAAGAGGCTCTTGCCGTCCTTGGCAACGCCGCCGAAGAACCCGGGCTTGCCTTCACCCGCGGTGAAGTGAATCACGTCCCCCGTGGCGACGGCCTTGAGCGGATCGCCTTCGGCATGCTTCTCGTTCATGACGTCCACGCCCTTGAGCACCTGCGCCTGGGTGACTTCCTTGGCGAGATGGATCTGGGCGATCACCGGCAGGGTGGCGATGAGGGCCTCGGGATTGGCCATCGACTCCTCGGTGACGCCGTCCAGGACGACCGAGGCGCTGAAGCCCAGCACATCTTCCTTCTTCAGGCCGGTGGCGGCGAACAG
The DNA here is from genome assembly GCA_046346795.1 of Kiritimatiellia bacterium. GTDB lineage: Bacteria > Verrucomicrobiota > Kiritimatiellia > SS1-B-03-39 > UBA6053 > JAXMHJ01. The sequence goes on along the minus strand of JAXMHJ010000054.1, from coordinate 18,238 downwards.
CTTCGCGTCGAGATCGGCGTCGTCCTCCGTCTTGTCGAGTTCCTTGAAGAGCGGCGAGGCCTGGATGGCCTTCAGGTTGATCCGCAGCAGCAGGTCGGCGCCGGGCGCCACGCTGTAATCGGGAGCGGAGTACGAGGTCATGCAGGCGGTCGCCAGGGCCGCCAGGGAAACGCGGAACATGTTCAGGTTCATCGTGGGTCTCTTTCGATGGGTTGGTTTTTCAATGCTGTCGCGGAATCCATCACAGTGCGGGCGCACATCCGAGTCAGAAATGCAACTATTCCGGTGACCGGAACGGACCGGAAAACCGGGTTCCGGTCACCGGAACTTCGTGGTTTTCGGCGGCCAAACGGTGTAAAATCCCCGCGTGAGCGAACTTATCACCGGGCTCCCCCTCCCCAACCCGCTCGACGGAGCGTCCCTCGACGTGCTGGTCGTCGGCGGCGGCATCGTCGGCGCGGGGGTGGCGCGCGACGCGGCGATGCGCGGCCTGGCCGCCGGCCTGTGCGAGATGCAGGACTTCGCGGCGGGCACCTCCAGCCGCTCCAGCCGCCTGCTGCACGGCGGCATCCGCTACCTGGGCCAGGGCCGCGTCGGCCTGGTGCGCGAGGCCGGCCGCGAAAAGGCGGTGCTCCGCCGCATCGCCCCGCACCTCTTCGCCCCCCTGCCCTTCCTGTACCCCGCGCTGAAGGGCGGCCCGTGGTCGCCCGCCATGCTGCGCATCGGCACCTGGATCTACGACCTCATCGCCCGCTCGCCCGCGGAGCCGCGTTCGCGCCGCGTCCCGATGGAGGAGATCGCCCGCCTCGCCCCCGGCATCGACCTGGCCCGCCTGCGCGGCGCGGTGGTGTATTCCGACGCGATGACCAACGACGCGCGCCTGGTCATCGACACGCTGCTGTCCGCCGCCGCCCACGGCGCGCGGGTCCGCAACCACCTGAAGCTCGAGGCGGCCGAAGCCGCGACGGCGCCGGCTGGCGCTGCCGCCTCGCCGACACGCTCACCGGGGCCGCATGCGAGGTCGAGGCCCGCTGCGTCGTCAACGCCGCCGGACCCTGGGCCGGCTCCTTCGCGCAGAGCCGCGCCCGCCTGCGCCCCACCAAGGGCATCCACCTCGTCTTCCCGCGGGAACGCCTGCCGGTGCAATGCGCGGTCGTGCTCACCGAGGGGCCCCGCATCCTCTTCACCATCCCGTGGGGCGAACGCACCTACGTCGGCACGACCGACACCGACTACGCCGGCCCGCTCGAATCCCCGCGCGTGGAACCGGCCGACACCGCCTACCTGCTCGACGCCCTCGCCCGCGCCTTCCCCGCCGCGGGCGTCACCGCGGCCGACCTCCTCGCCTCGTGGGCGGGCCTGCGCCCGCTCGTGCGCAAACGCGACGGCTCGCCCTCCGACATCTCCCGGTCGCACGAGATCCGTGGATGGCGGCAACGGCTGGTTCGACGTCACCGGCGGCAAACTCACCAAGGTCTACCGTCTCATGGCCGAGCAGACGGTCGACCGCGTCGTTCGCCGCTCCCCGCGCGCAAAACCCCGCCCTGCCGTACCGCCTGCGAGCTCTGCCCGCCCCCGCGCACAGCCGGGTGGTTCCGCCGCCGCGCGACGAGGCCCTCTACGCCCTCTGCGCCGCCACCGAATGGGCCGTCACCTGCGAGGACGTCGACATCCGCCGCACCGGCTGGGCGTACTATTCCGAATGACGTTGGTTGCCAACGGTCCTGCCGGCGGCGGGTTCTACTGCCTCAACACCGAATTCGCCGCCGCCACGTTCGCCCGCAGATGCGCGGGGTTGATGGTGCCGACGATCACGCTGCTCACCGCCGGGCTGGCCAGGGCGAAGCGCAGGTTGTCCTCCACGGTCGCCGCGGCATGACCGCTGGCCAGGCCTTCTTCAGCAGCACCCCGCAAGCTCGCGCGGCCCGCCGCCCGATGACCGCGCATCCTCCGGCGCCCCCGGATGGTAGGCCACCATCACCGCGTCGCAGCCCAGCTCCACCGCCCGCAACCCGCCGGCCACCGTCTTGGTCGAAATGCCGACCGCGCGCACCAGGCCCTCGTCGCGCAGCCGGAACAGCTCGCCGAGCACCTCCCCGTGATCGAGCACGCGCAGGTCGTCTCCGTCGGAGTGGATCAGCACCAGGTCCAGCCGGTCGGTGCGAAGCCGGCGCAGGCTCCGCTCCACGCTCCTGCGCGTGTGGGCGGCGCTGAAATCAAAGGTCGAGCCCGTCCCGTCGAATTCCTCCCCCGTCTTGGTGGACAGCACGATCCGGTCCCGCAGCCCTTCCAGCAATCCGCCCAGCCGCTCCTCCGCGACGCCGTAGGCCGGGGCGGTGTCGATCAGGGTGATGCCCAGGTCCAGCGCCTCCTCGATCAGCCGCCGCGCCGTCGCGTCGCCGGGGATCTTGAATTCGCCGGGATACTTCACCCCGCGGTCGCGCCCGAGTTTCACGGTGCCCAGGCCGAGGGCCGAGACGAGGAGGCCGTTGCATGCGCGGTCAGTTGCCGCCGCAGGATTTTGGTCTCGCGCGCGTTCACGTCCGCACGTACCGGATCGGGCGGTGAACCTCCAACCACCGCGGTACGAAGGAGGTTCTCCTGGAGGCGAGCCTGGCTGCTTTCGCCCACCCACGGAGCTTGCGGCCGCGCGAAAGACGACCTCTGGGTGCGGGCGTTGGGGCGTCGAGCACCGCTCTGGATTGCGGAGGACAACGAGCGCAGCGAGGCGCGCTCGACGCCGCGACCGGTGGATCCCGGTCGGACGGGGCCGCGCTGAGCTTGCCCTTGCTCGAACTCGTCCGGCCCACTCAGGAGGCGGCGCTTCGTCGCCGCCGTGGCGGCCTGAAAGTCCGCTCAATCCGCCGGGCCAGGTGCCCATGGAGGGCGGCGCTTCGTCGCCGCCGCGGCCTTGAAAGTCCGCCCTTCAACCAGTCAGGTCAGGTGCCCATGAGGGCGGCGTTTGTCGCCGCCGGCGGTGAAAGCACTGAAAGTCCGCCCTCCAAACCGTCAGGCCAGTGCCCATGGAGGGCGGGAGCCGGCGCCGCCGTGGCGGCCTGCGTCCCGCCTCCAATCCGCCGGCTCGAACCCATGGAGGGCGGCGTTACCGGCGCCGCCGCGGCCTGAAAGTCCGCCTCCATCCGCCGGGCCAGTGCGCCTGGGCGGAGGGCGGCGCTTCGTTGCCGCCGCGGCAGCCTGAAAGTCCGCCCTCCAATCCGCCGGGCCAGTGCCCATGGAGGGCGGCGCTTCGTCGCCGCCGCTGGCGGCCTGAAGTCCTGCCCTCCAAACCGTCAGGCCAGTGCCCATGGAGGCAGGCCGCCGCCGCCAGCGGCGGCCTGAAAGTCCGCCCCTCCAACCCGCCGGGCCAGCGCCGCGGAGGGCGGCGCTTCGTCGCCGCCGGGCGCGGCCTTGCCACCGCACCAGATGGGCGGGGCTCGCAGCCATCGCTTGCGTCGGCCCGGATCGCGGCGGCGGGATTGGACTTGCGGCACCAGCGGCCGGAGCTGCCTTCCGGCAACGAAGGGCGAGGGCGAGGCTTTACCTAATTCGACCCCATCCAACCTCATCCCCCCGCAAACACCGCCGTCTCCCACGGCGGGCGGGCGATGGCCGGGCGGGCAGGAGATCGGGAAAGGTGGTTTGAGCGGAGGCGGGGCGAGGTCGGCGGAGGCGGTCAACCACCTGATCGGCCAGGTGGGGGCGAGGGCGAGTTTGCTGGGCCAGGCGGTGATGACGTTGCCGGTGCGCACGGCCACGGCGCCCGGGGCGCGCGCGCCGTCGTCGCGGGCGGGTTCGGCGCGGTCGCCGCGCCAGGTCGCCCACTGCGCCCCGGTCCAGTCCATCCAGGGGAAAAGATCGTCCAGCCGCTCGCGCGCGGCGGCGATCTGCGCGGCGGGGTCGCGATTCACCCCGGATTCGGCCAGTTCCCCGCCGAGATACCAGACGGTTTCGCCGTTCGAATGCCGGTGGGTCGTCGCCACCAGGAGCGGCTTGGGGCCGCCCCCCATGCAGACTCCGTAAAGCGAGGGCAGGCGCGGCAGGCGGACCATGACCTGGTGCAGCGGCCGGCGCTGGGTGCGCGGAAGTCCGGCCAGGCCGCAGTCCTGCAGCAGGACTTCGTTTCCGGCGCCGGCGGCGAAGCCATGACGCGCGCCGCGCACCGCGACCGCGCCCTGATCCGTTTGAAACATCGCCGGCCGGACGGCGCCGCCCGAGGCGGAAAATTCCACCCCGCGGACGCGCAGGATGCGCGGCAGCACGGGCGTCGCCAGGGCGGAGACGACGGACGGGATGTCGAGCACCTGCTCCTCGATGCGGTAGACCGAGCCCTTGAAGCCGGGATGATGAAACGCTTCCGGGAGGGCTGCGGCCTCGACGCGGGAAAGGCGGCTGGAGAGCGCGCGGCTGGCGAAGAAGGTGGTCAGGCGGCCGGTGATCGAGGCGGAGGACCAGAGCACCTGGTGGTCGGACAGCACGCCGACGCCGCGCAGGTCCACCGCCCCCCCGCCCTGCAGGGCGCGGGACCAGCGGCCGGGCATGCCGCGGATGGCCTCGGAGGAATCGGTGAGCACGCCGTTGAGCGCGTATTTCACGCCGCCGTGGATGACGCCCTGCGAGGCGACGGTCTGGGCGGCGCCGAGTTCATCCGACTCCACCAGCATGGCGTCGAGGCCGCGGCCGAGCAATTCCCGCAGGATCCACAGGCCGGCGATGCCGCCGCCGTGCACGACGACCTGCGGGGAGGCCTCGAACACGGGCGCGGCGCTCATGGGACCCCGGGCCCGTAGGCCTTCACCACCTTTTCAATGAGGGCCGTGGTGGACAGCCCCGGCACCACCGGGCAGAGCGCGACGCGCCCGCCGTGGGACTCGACAAATTCCTGCCCCAGCACCTGGCCGGCGCGGTCGGCGCCCTTGACGAGCACGTCGGGCTGAAACTGCTGGACGAGGCCGGTCACATCCTTGTCGGGGAAGATCACCACCACGTCCACCGCCTCCAGGGCGGCGATGACGGTCGCGCGGTTCCGTTCGTCCACGACGGGCCGCAGGTCGCCCTTGTTGCGCCGGACCGACTCGTCCGAGCTGACGCCCACGAACAGGACGTCGCCCTGGGCCTTGGCGAATTCGATGCTGGCCACGTGGCCGGCGTGGAAGAGATCGTAGCAGCCGTTCGTCCACACCACGCACCGGCCCTCCTGGCGCAGAACGTCGCGCAGCGCCAGCGCGTCGGGAATGGACAGGATCTTGGTGCCGGCGGTGCTCATTTCCGGGGGCGGTTTTTGCCGGGCGGCGGTTTGCGGGACGCGGGCGCGGCGGGCGGGAGGACGGTGACGCCCCCGGCGGCGGCCTCGGCGGCCTCGCGGCGCTTCTCCTTGCGCGTCTTGTGGACGAGCTGGTAGATGCTCACCAGGTTGCTGGTGGTCCAGTAGAGCAGCAGGCCGGCGGGCATGGAGTAGAACATGAAGAGGAACATCAGCGGGAAGAACTGCATGATCTTCTTCTGCATCTCATCCATGGTGGACGGGGTGAGCTTCTGCTGGAGGTACATGGTCACGCCCATCAGCAGCGGCAGGAGGTTCAGGCTGAAGGGCAGCGAGCCGGCGAAGAGGTTCTCGGGCTCGGACAGGTCCTTGATCCACAGGAACTTGGCGTAGCGCAGCTCGACCGCGGCGCGCAGCACGCCGAAGAGGGCGAAGAACACCGGGATCTGGAGGAGCAGCGGGAAGCAGCCGCGCAGCGACGCCATGGGGTTGACCCCCTTGGCCTGGTAGAGCGCCATGATCGCCTGGTTCTGCTTCTGGAAGTCGTTCTTGTACTTGGCGCGGAGGGCGGCGATCTCCGGGGCGAGGGCCTGCATCTTGCGCATCTGGTCGGAGTTGGCGTTCATCAGCGGCCAGAAGAGGCCGCGGACCAGCAGGGTCAGCAGGATGATGGCCACGCCGTAGTTGTAGGGCGGCAGGGTGTCATGGAAGAAATTGAGCAGGTTGAGCAGGACGCGGGGGATCCAGGCGAAGATGCGCCAGAGGCCGAAGTCCATCGCCTCGCCGAAGTTCTCGCCCATCTCCTTCAGCATGGTGAGCTTCTTCGGGCCGACATAGAGCTTCATTTCGCGGGTGAAGCCGTCGCCCGGGGCGAAGTTGACCGACTCGAACAGCAGGTCGGCCCCGACCCGGTCGGCGCCCTTGCCATCCTTCTTGGCCAGCACGCGGACGTTCACGGCGTCGATCCGGGAGAGGTCGCCCTCCTTCACATGGAGGAGCTGGGTGAAGAACTTGTTCTTCAGCGCGGCCCAGTCGGCGGGGATGCGGATCTTTTCGGTGTGCCACTCGCCCGCGCCGGCGTTCCTGGCCCACTTGGCCACGTCGCGGCTGTAGTGCTTCACCCCCACGCCCTGTTCGTGGGAAACGTCAAGCCCGAGCGTGGGCATGACCTCCGACACCTTGTCGAGCTGGTGGATTCGGCCGAGACGGATCTGGTGCCGGGGCAGGACCGCCGACGCGGCGCCGGCGTTCTGGAAGGAGTCGCGGATGGTGAGGAAGTAGTTCTTCTCGCTGAGGGTGATCTCGCGGGTGAAGCGGAGCCCTCCGGCGGTGGTGCCGGTGAAGGTGGCGGTGCGGCCGTCGGTTCCGGCCTTCAGCTCCAGACCGTTATCCGCGGAGATCCCCTCCAGCCCCTGGTAGGCGGCGGAGGATTCCTCGGTGAAGTCCCAGGTCAGCGGGCCGCTCGCGGGCTCGACCCTGGCGGTGTAGTTCGTGAAGGTCGCGGAGGCCACGGCCCCGCCGCGGTTGGTCAGACGCAGCTCGACGAGGCCGTTGCGCAGGGTGACGAACTGCTCGGGGATCTCCACGCGCGGAGCGGTGTTCGTGGTGGCGGGCGCGGGGGCGGGCGGGACCGCCGGAGTCTCGGGGTTGACGGCTGCGGCCGCGGCCGGAACCGGCTTGGCCGTTTCCGCCGGGGTGGCGACGGGGGCCGCGGGGGCGGGCCGGGCCGGGAACAGCGGGGCGATGAACTTGCGGTCGAAGGCCGGGTAGAGGAAGACCGAGAGGATGAGGACCAGGACGATGATGATGTCGTTGCGTTTCATGGGACGGGGATCTCGGGTTATGGGTCGGGATTCCGGCGGGGCGGAACCGGGTCAAAGCCACCCGGACGGCCGGGATGGCAGCGGGTGATGCGGCGGAAGGCGAGCCAGCTCCCCTTCCAGAAGCCGTGCACCTGCAGGGCTTCGATGGCGTAGTGGGAACAACTGGGATGGAAGCGGCAGCAGGGACCGGCCATCCAGGAAAAGGCGACCTGGTAGAAGCGGACGAGCAGGATCGCCAGCTTAACCGGCAGGCGGAGGAGCCAGGATCCCGGCGCGCTGGCAGGCGAGTTCGAAGTCGGCGACGGCGTCGGCCCACGGGCAGTCGCGCAGACCGGCCCGGGCGATGACGACCAGGTCGTGTCCGGGTGCGAGTCGGTCAAGTTGGGCGCGGACGAGTTCACGCATGCGGCGTTTGCAGCGATTGCGGGCGACCGCGTTGCCGACCTTGCGGCTGGCGACGAGTCCGGCGCGGAAGGGGGCGCCGGGACGCGGAAGGACCCAGACAACCAGACGGCGGGCGACGACCTTCCGGCCGTGCTCGAAAACCTGCTCGTATTCGGCGGATTTCCGAAGCTTTGCCCGGATGCGATCATCTCCGGGGCCTTCCGTCATGGCTGGAAATCACTTCTCGTCGCTGACCGTCAGGCGCTTGCGGCCCTTGCGGCGGCGGTTGGCGAGAACCTTGCGCCCCTTGGCGGTGGCCATGCGGGAGCGGAAACCGTGGGTGCGCGCACGCTTGATGCGCGACGGCTGGTAAGTGCGCTTCATGGAAATTCAGTCCTTTGTTTTGGTGTATGGAATAGAGAGTCGGGGATTTAGCCACAGCCGGGGGGGATATGTCAATGATTCAGGCGGGAAAAGAAAGCCGGGGATGATCGTTCACCCACCCCGCCGCTCCCTCAGGGGTCCCAGCTTCGGTCGGTCCGCGATCCGCGCGATCAACGGGGCGAGCAGGTCTTCCGACACGTGCAGACCGCCGGCGCCCCGGCCCACCGAGACCCCGGTGTGGTCTCCCCGTGGAAATCCGAGCCGCCCGTTGAGAGCAGGTTGAACTCCCGGGCCAGAGCCAGGGAGATTTTTTCCGCGTCGGGCATCGATTCCGAATAATAAACCTCGATGCCGTCCAGCCCCTGCTCCGCCAGCTCGCCCACCACGATGCGCAGGTCGCGCCGGGAGAACTTGAGCGCGACGGGATGGGCCAGGACCGCGACCCCGCCGGCGGCCCGGATGAGCTGGATGCAGGCCACCGGGTCGAAAAGACGCTTGGGGGCGAACGCGGGCTTTCCGGATCCAAGCAGGCGGGAGAAGGCCTCCTGGCGGCTGCGGACCAGTCCCTTCCGGACCAGCGCCTCGGCCACATGCTGGCGGCCGGGCGGTTCGTCCGCGGCCACCAGCGGTTCAAGATCCCGCCAGGTCACCCGGAGCCCGAGTCCGTTGAGCCTGCCCAGGATGTCCCCGATCCGGGCCCGGGCGCCGCCGGCCAGCCAGGTGAGATGCTCCTGCAACTCCGCCGAGGCCGGATTGACGCCGTAGCCGAGGAAGTGCATCGGGCCATGTTCGTATGAGGAATCCAGTTCCAATCCGGGAATCGCCGCGATGCCCAAGGCCCCCGCCGCCTGCACCAGCCGAGGCACCCCGGCCACCGTGTCATGGTCGGTCAGGGACATCGCCGTGACCCCGGCCACCCGCGCCATCCGCGCCAGCTCCTCCGGCGTGGCCGTGCCGTCCGAGAAGGTGGAATGCATGTGGAGATCGATCAGGTAGCGCGACATCGGGCCATACATACCCCGCCGCGCCGGCTGGTCATGGGGCAATTGGGGGGACGGGAGGAAGTCAGAGGTCGGAGGGCAGAGGTCAGAAGTCAGACCGAAAAGCTACATGCTAAACGGCTAATGGCTAAAAGCTTACCGCCCCCCCGCCTCTTCCCGCTTGCGCCCGGGCGCTTTTGTGATACCGACCCCGCCCATGCCCCGGCTCACCATCATCGGCGCGGGCCTGTCGGGGTCGGAAGCGGCCTGGCAGGCCGCGCAACGCGGAATCGACGTCACCCTCGTCGAAATGCGCCCCCTGCGCGAAACCGGGGCGCACACCACCGCGCGCCCGGCCGAACTGGTCTGCTCCAACTCCCTCGGCTCGAATCTGCCCGACCGCGCCTCCGGCCTGCTCAAGGAGGAACTGCGCCGCATGGGCTCGCTGCTCATCCGCTGCGCCGACGAAACCGCCGTGCCCGCCGGGGGCTGCCTGGCCGTCGACCGCGAGGGCTTCCCCGCCCGCATCGAGGCCGAACTCGCCGCCCACCCCCGCATCCGGCTCGTGCGCGAGGAGGCCACCGCCATCCCCGACGGCCCCTGCATCCTCGCCTCCGGCCCCCTCACCTCCCCCGCCCTCGCCGACGCCCTCGCCGCCTTCAGCGGCTCGGAACACCTGTTCTTCTACGACGCCATCTCGCCCATCGTGGAGGCGTCGTCGGTCGACATGACCCTCGCCTTCCGCGCCTCGCGCCGGGAACAGAACGACCGCGACGGCGGCGACTACATCAACTGCCCCATGAACCGCGAGGAGTACGACGCCTTCGTGCGCGAACTCGTCGCCGCCGAACGCATCCAACTGGAGTCGTTCGAGTCCGCGATCGAGGGCGGGGTCCGCGCCGGCGTGCACACCTTCTTCGAGGGCTGCCTCCCGGTCGAGATCATCGCCAGCCGCGGCCCCCTCTCGCTGGCCTACGGGCCGATGCGCCCGGTGGGGCTCGAGGACCCGCGCACCGGCCGCCGCCCCTTCGCCGTGCTCCAGCTCCGCCAGGACAACCTCGCCGGCACCTGCTACAACCTGGTGGGCTTCCAGACCAACCTCAAGTTCCCCGAGCAGCAGCGCGTGTTCGCCATGGTGCCCGGCCTCGGCCGCGCCGAATACCTCCGCTTCGGCCAGATGCACCGCAACACCTTCATCAACGCCCCGCGGCTGCTCCGCCCCACCCTGCAGACCAAGGCGCGCGACGACTTCTTCATGGCCGGGCAGATCACCGGCGTGGAAGGTTACGCCGGCAACATCGCCACGGGCCTGCTCGCCGGCGTCAACGCCGCGCACCTGCTCACCGGCCGCCCCCTCTGGGAGATGCCGGAAACCACCATGCTCGGCGCGCTGATGCGCTACGTGACGCAGGCCGACGAGAAGGATTTCCAGCCGATGAAGGCCAACTTTGGCATCGTGCCGCCGGTGGACCTGCCCAAGGCGGGCAAGCGCGAGCGCGCCACGGCCCACATGGAACGCTCGCTGGCCGATCTCGCCGTGTTTCTGGAGGCCCACTCATGAGCCCGCAGCCCCCCGCCAACGGAGGCCCCGGCCAGACCTCGGACCCCGGGGCCCTGACCGTCAACGAACTCTTCTTCAGCATCCAGGGCGAATCCTCCTGGGCCGGCCTGCCCTGCATCTTCGTGCGGCTGTCCTTCTGCAACCTGCGCTGCTCGTGGTGCGACTCGGAATACACCTTCTACGAGGGCCGCCCCTCCACCGTTTCCGCCGTGCTCGACCACATCGCCCAGTGGCCCTGCAAGCTGGTGGAGGTCACCGGCGGCGAGCCGCTGGCCCAGGAGGGCTGCCTGCCGCTGCTCAAGCGGCTGTGCGACGCCGGCTACACCGTGCTGCTCGAAACGAGCGGCAGCCTCGACATCTCCCGCGTCGACCCGCGCGTCCACCGCATCATGGACCTCAAGTGCCCCGGCTCCGGAATGGCCGCGCGCAACCGGCTGAAGAACATCGAACACCTCGCCGCGCGCGACGAGGTCAAGTTCGTGATCAAGGACCGCCACGACTACGAATGGGCGAAGGACATGCTGGCCCGCCACCGCATCGCGGAAAAGTGCCCCGTGCTGATGTCGCCCGTGTTCGGGCAGATCTCCACCATCGACCTGGCCACCTGGATCATGGACGACGGCCTGCCGGTGCGCTTCCAGGTGCAGATGCACAAAATCATCTGGCCGCCCGACACCCGCGGCGTGTAGGCCTTAAGCCTGATTTTCGAATACGTCCGGTCGCGCCCCGGACCTTCCAGAGAAATGCGCGAAAGAGTCTGCACCAAGGGCTCCGGACTCACAACTCCAGTTTTGTGACGACATAATACTCAAGATGGTCTTGCAATCCCAGCATCTCGTAAATGGAGCCGGACATGAGCCATCCGGAATTAATCATCAACATGCTGTTATTAACGTAAGCGTCAAATAGACCCCACCTAGGCACGGCCCCCGGTCTTCGGGCAGGATGGCGCTCCAACCCAAGGAGCGGACATGCAGACAGGCAAGAGACGAGACGAGGCGTTTTGGCAGAGCGTGGTGGGCGAATGGGAGCAAAGCGGCGAAGCGGTCGGGACCGTGGCCCAGCGACATGGAGTCACGGCGGCGTCGATCTATCGCTGGCGGAAACAGATCCGGTCGGGCGCCTTCGTCCGGATCACGCCACCCCTCTCGCACGAGGCAACCGGTCTGACCCTGGACTGGGGCGGACGTGTCCGTGTTCGGGTTCCGGCCACCTGGAACGAGGACCAGCTTGCCGTCGTGTTCGCGGCGGCGGCGCGGATATGATCGGCTGGGCGGGCGGGCGGATCTGGCTGCACCGGACTCCGGCGGATCTGCGCGGCTCCTTCGACAAGCTCTCAGGCCTGGTGCACCAGGGCCTGCGCCAGGATCCGTTGAGCGGAGACCTCTTCGTGTTCGTCAATCGGAGGCGTGACCTGCTCAAGGCTCTGTACTGGGATCGTGACGGGTTCGCCCTGTGGTGCAAGCGGCTGGAGAAGGGCCGGTTTCTTTTCGCAAAAGCGGGAGACGCGGTTCTCAGTCCCGCGGAACTGGCGCTGATGCTGGAGGGCGCGGAGGCGGTGATCCGGCGCAAAAGCCCGCGCTATGCAAGAGGCTCGAAATAGTACTGATATTATTGGTCGAAAGCGCGGGAGTGGCATGTCGTTTGCTTGAGTTATTGTCATATGAACGACGCCCGACTTCAGGCCGAAAACGAACTGCTCCGCGAAGCGCTCAAGCGCAAGGACGCCCGCATCGCGCAGCTCGAAGAGTCGCACCGCCTGCTGGAACAGCGCCTCAACCAGGTCCTCCGGATGCTTTACGGGAGGAAGAGTGAGAAGATCCAGGACGGTCAGTTGGAGCTGGCCCTGGGGATGGCGGCACCGGCGCCCGTCATCCCCGAAGATTCCACCCCCGCGCCGGTTCCCCCGCCCGAACTCAAGGTCCGCCGCAAGCGCGGGCGCCGGGTGATTCCGGATGATCTGCCCGAGGTGGTCCAGGTCCACGATCTCCCGGCGGAGGAAAAGACCTGTGAACATTGCGGGAAGGAAATGGCCCTGATCGGCGCGGACGAAGCGGTCAAGATCGGTTACGAGCCGGCCCGTCTGCACAAGCTGGTGCACCGCCAGCTCAAGTATGCCTGCAAGTGCGAACACTGCGCGCAGTCGGGAATCGGCGTCCACACCGCGCCGCGCCCGGCCGAGGCGGTTCCGGGGTGCATCGCCGACGCCTCGCTCATGGCGCACATCATCGTGGCCAAGACCCGCGACCACCTGCCGCTCAACCGGCTCTCCGAACAGTTCTCCCGGCTGGGCTGGGGCGCGAGCCGGGCCACGCTTTGCAACATTTACCTCAACGCCGCGCGGGCGGTGGAGCCGCTGTACGAGTGCCTCAAGGAAAGCGTGCTGGCCTGCCCGGTGATTCATCACGACGACACCCCGGTGCGCGAGCGACAACCCGGATCCGGTCGATGTAGCCTCGGACGGATCTGGGTGACGGCCCGGGCGCTGGCCCCGTGGCATGTGGTCTTCGATTACACCGCGACGAGGGAAAAGGAGGGGCCGCTGGCGTTTCTAGCCGGCTTCATGGGCACGATAGTTGCCGACGCCTTCCCGGGCTACAACCCGTTGTTCTCGCCGGACGTGTGCCTGCGGGGGGGCTGCTGGGCGCATACGCGCCGGTATTTTTACAACGCGTGGAAAACCGGCGAGTCCATGGGCATGAAAATGGTGATTCTGATCCGCGCACTGTTCCACCTCGAACGCCGGGCCGACGAGTTGCAGATGAATGCGGACGAGCGGCTGGCGCTCCGGCTGGAGCATGCCGTGCCGGTGGTGGCGGAGATCCGGGAACGATTGGACGACTGGAAGAAGCCGGACGGCGTCCTGCCCAGGTCTCTGTTGGGCAAGGCCGTGACCTACGCCGACAACCAGTGGGGGCCGCTGACTCTTTTCCTGAAGGACGGCCGGGTTCCGATCCACAACAACCGGGCCGAACGAATGCTCCGACCTTTTGCCATCGGCCGCAAGAACTGGCTATTCTTCGGGGCGGCCAGCGGAGGGCATGCGGCGGCCATCCTGCACAGCCTGGCCGCGACTTGCGTGCTCTACTCGGTGAACCCGGAGGCTTACTTCGACGACATCCTCCGCCGCATCATGGACCACGACCAGACCCGGCTTGGCGAATTGCTGCCGGATCAGTGGCAGGCCGCCCGCACCGCCGCGAAAGCCGCGGCCGTAGTCGGCGCCTGAGTTGAATTTCACCCCTCCCGCCACTACGGCCGGCTCAAACCGAATCCGGGGTGGGGTCTATTTGACGCTTACGCTGGTGATGCGTTCGCCTCGTACAGAATGTGGTTAATTCACAGGTTCGCCGGACGCTTACCATCGGCACCTTCACAGAAGACTTGGAGTGATGATTACATTTAAAATGCTAAAGGTGCGTAACGGCCAAGCCGCTTGATTTATGCGTAACAAGGTAGCGTGGGAAAAGCCCGACCCGACTGAAATCTGCGGCCTCTGTCATATGCCAGTGGGAACAGGAGGTTTTAACGCTCGATTCTCCCCGGCCGTGTAGAATAATGTTAAAACCACGCGAAGAGCCAGCAGTTGTAATACTACATAAAGTCGGGCATGGTATTGGATAAGAATGATCGGGTGTCAATGGGCGCCGAGTATCCTGCTCAGTAAGGTGGGTGTGACCGTGGAATAAAACGTTTACATTCTTTTGAGCTAGTGTTTTCAAAAGAGACGGTGCATAACGATTTTTGCACGTCTCGATTCCGTATTGAATAGGATTGTGGTGAATAATGCCAAATCCTGTTTTGCCCGAAGGGAATGCAAAATTCGAAATGTTAAACAGATATTCGTTGTTTACCGAACCCTCATCAGCTCTTAGCAAACTAATTAAATCATCTTCAGAGGCGGACTCGGAACTTAGCAGCTCACGTACACTGTTAGGAATAGCACCAGAAAAATAACCAGACACGAGTAATACAATAAAAAGCTTATGCTTTTCGTATTCTACGACACAGAAAGGAGGAGTCGTATCAGGGTTGTTATCAACCGTGGAGACTTTTACACTTTCATCGCCGTATAGTTTAACAGGATTAGTGTTAAAAGGTGAAATGCAAAAGTCAGAGTCGAGGAAAGCCTTTTTAAAGGCAGCCATCTTGTCTGCAAAGCCGTTTGCCTGCCAACTAACATCATGATTGCCAGGTATAACTAAGTAGTTTTCCGGAATAACTTCACCCCACAGTGATTTCATCAAAACCTTGCTGAATTCTTTGAAACTGTTGTATTCGGCTTCTTTTCCAACACTAGTGACATCGCCGGTAACAATAACTATGTCCGGTTTCAGGGCAGGAAACTGAGTTGGTATTTTTGCCAACATAAACGCCAACTGTCGAGGGTCATTATCGAGCTTATTGAATTTTCCGAAATGAATATCTGAAAGCTGCCAGATTACAGTACAGTCAGTACATTCCAGGTAAGATTTTGGATCTCGTTCGATACCGTGAATACTGTTTAACGAACCAGAAGCATCTGACATTATTTCCTCCGTTAATGTGCACACTTTAGGGTAAATTTGATCGCACTTTAAAAGAATTTCATCATAATCCTCACTCGATTGTACCGTGGCTCGGATTAATAGTTTTCCTGCTTCGCAATTTTCTCCCAAAAAAAAGTGAGAATATATTTTATGGTTGCGCTGCAATATATCATGAAGAGTTAAGCCGGTTCGGCCGATGTAATCTAAAATCACACCTTCAATCTCTTCGCTCCCGTCCGGGAAATTATCAAGCATTGATTCAAGCTGCTTTATTGCTGTTGTATTCATAACATTTCCCGCTGGCACTAAAGAGCTTTAGTCCTTGTAGGCCAAGTATACAAGGCGACAAGATTGGATAAATTCATGTGCTTTTGCAGCTTAATCAAGCCTCTTTCGTCAAGTCGGTTATCGAAGACCAAGACACCAAAAGCTTGTGAACCACACGCCTTAGCGTATAAAAGCAAGGACGAAATAGTGTCGCCATAATTAATACCATCATCAACAATTAGAACACTGGAATAGTCTGTTAACCGGTTGTCTAGATTTTTCGGGAGCCCCCCCTTAGGCGTGATTCTTTTCAAGTCATCTCTTGGCACGCATATAATTGTTTTGACTCCTATAGCCATGCTTACAAGATTAGCAAAAGATTCTCCAGTAGGTTCGGCTACAGTCACCAATGCATGAATGGAATTGTTCTTCCAAATTTTCGTGTATTTGTGGCGAATTATGTTTGAAAGCCACTTTTCATACTTCTTGAGTAATGAAGTCGTATCAACGCGGTAACAGTATTTTCTTCCATTTGGAGCAACTTCGTTTCTTTTAAGTGCTTTTGCGTCTTTAACCATTTCCCAAAAATCAAATGGCGTGAGTTGTTCGTCAAGCACACGATGGAAATCGGACTCTTTATCTACATCGATAAATGGCTGCTCGATTTTGCAAAGTTTACAGGAGCCCGGATCGTAATACTCACGCATAATTGTTAATGCTGATGTAATGGACACGCCTTCACGTTCCGTTGGGGAATTCTTCATTCTTGCGACAACAAACCCTTTGATTGCGCTGCCATTGCTGTTCGTGGATTGAAGCTGCTTCAAAAATGGAGAAAATGTCAATCCGCTATTAATGATGTCTGAGATTACGATTGCCCCATCATACGATTCAGACCATTTGCCGTCAAGTATCTCAGATGCAGGCTTGCCTGTGCAGTGCAAAAAATGAACATTATCAGAATCTTTTAGCATCCTTTTTAACTGGTTGCCCATGCGCGCTGTCACAGAATGCTCCATACCGATCCCGATGAGTAAAACTCTGCGAAGCGCACCCATAAGAGATACAAATTTTTCAAAAACATACTCCCAGACATCGTCGCGCACAATAAAATCGCTCATGTCATAGTGTGTTCTCACATGGGAATGAGGGAGCCTATAGTGACTAATATAGCTGTTTGTTTTCCATATCAAGATGTTCCTGACTATATTTTCATTCGCACCAAGCATTGAATTATAGCAATGCCTTGGAACATCAAAATTTTCGTATAAGCCGTCTTGTTCAAATTTGATACCATAGCCGCGTATGTCCACGAAGTATAGTACAGGATAAGTATCAGTTCGTTCCCTGGTAACTTTAAGTAATGTATTGGATTTAAGAAAGAGGTCCAAGTTTCTTACTAACAGCACAATTGCTTTAGAATTGCTGTAAGCGGCCTTCCAACTGGGGCTAAACAAGCCTGTGATTATTTTGCCGGCTCGGGACGGGGACAGGTAGTACGGCATTAAGTTGAGAACGATATAGGAATCGCCTAAATGCTCTCTTTGAACTTCTTCTTTTTTCGACTGGATTCCCGCTTGAATAGTTTCAAAGTACGAAGCGAGGTCGTGCGCCTCTGGTTGTTGTTGTAAGGTGCAAGAAAACACCCGTGCAAATTCGGCATTCAAACATCGATCACAGATACTTAGTATTTTCAGAATGCTGGAACTGTCACGACTAGGCTCACGCCAACTGTCCCATGGAACTTCATTAATTCCAAACTTCGCAAGAGATGCATGATCTTTTGAGCTGATATCCGCCAAGATCACGTTGCTTGTTGTTGCTGCGAAATTCACAATATCAGGTCCGCTTAGCGGTGCTTGGGAAGGGAACAAAAGGGTGGTGGTTGATTTGCAAAATGCAGCAATTTTATAATTGAAATCATTTTGATAACGGAAGAGCTATACGCAGCAAGTTGCCTCGCCATTCGTGCTGCCACTTTTCGCTCTCAGGAGGGTTCTCAGAATTCCCTTTATATTGCAATTTGACCTTGTCTGTTATAATTATTAGTTTACCTCCAAAAGTGTTCACGGTATCATCCCTTATGTGCGTAAGCCCCATGCCGGTTATGTGACCTTCTCTGGGTTCTTTTCGCGAAATGCCGGCTTTTGTGGCGTAATTAGTAATTTCCACTCTTTCTTCGTGGGTTATCTCATCACGTTGGTACTGGGGAGTTGGTCTATCATCTAAGTTCAATTCATTCCGCTGTTGGCAGGTCAGATACTTGGGATAGATGGTCTCTGGTATAGATTCTCCATTATCAACAATTGTGAGAATAATTTCATTGGAGGTTCCTAAGATCGAAATAGCGATCATCCCAATGCTTGCTTTGGGGTGCTCTTGTACGTTTAGTAGGGCCTCAGTGATTAGATTGTCTGAAAACAGATCTGCTTCACGTGGCGTGAAATTGCATTGGTTGTGGAGAATATCTCCTATTCTGGCCGCTTGAAAATCTTTTACAGATTGCGAGATGTTTTCTACTGATATTGGCTGAGAACCTGTAAATTTTGGATCCGACAAGTTGCGGATTTCAGCTAAACTTCGCGAGATTAAAGACTGAAGCAGTCCGGATTCATTGTCAGTTTTTCGCGGGAGATAGTGGTTGCGCGGTTCTTTTGTCGAAAAGAAACCTTGTTGCTCATTGATCAGAAGATCGTCCACATTAGGGTTGATATTTCGTAATGCTCGATCGAATCGCCAGCGCCTTAGATAGTCAGCGCTACGACCCAAACGATCATTTAAGGCAGGGTCATCGACCCCATCGTTGTCAGGAAGCCGCAGTCGGAAAGAAAACCCATATTCCTGCTTAAAATGATGCAATCCGATAACAAGCCAGAGTAGCGCTGATATATCCCATACCATGACGCAGGAGAAATCCAGTACCGCTTCATCTGTTTGCCCAGATTTAGCGTATGGCTCAACTGCCGACGCCATAAAGGACTCTAGTTCGGTAAGCCCGAAGAATCTATGTCTAGCAAACAGTGTAAACGGTTCATTTGAAGTAGGTTGCG
>JAXMHJ010000053.1:0-38680 GCA_046346795.1 Kiritimatiellia bacterium | reverse complement strand
GGAGCCTCCGCGGAAAACCTTCATAGCCCGGTCTTCTCCACTTCGCCCAGTTGCAGGCGCAGGGCGTTGACTGGATGTCCACTTACTTGAAGGTCACCGTGTCGCCGGCCTTGGGCAGTTCGCCGCTGGTGACCTCGCCGGTGGACATCTTTTCCTGCACCTTGGTGATCTTGATGGAGGCGGTGACCTTGCCGTCTTCGCGGCCGAGGATTTCGCCGGTGGTGGGATCGGTGATTTCCTCGCCCGGGGTGGACACTTCGAGCACCTGGCCCTCGGTGACGCCGTACTGGGAGCCGCGGTTGATGATGACGGATTTGGCCGAGGAGGCCTTGACCACGGCCCCTTCGAGGGGGATGGCGGACATGCGCTCGGAGATGAACTTCACGGCCTGGTCGATGCAGTCCTGGGCGGCCTCGCCGATGGGTTCCTTGGCGAAGCCGCCGAGGTCGCCGCCGAAGGAGGAGCCGGAGTAGCCCACGCGCACGCCGCGCTTGCCGGCCTTGCCGGTGATGCTCTGCTTGTCGACGATTTCGCCGGTGGTGGTGTCGATGATCTTGACGATGATGGCCACGGTGGACTTGCCGCCGCCGGCGCTGAGGCGAACGCCCTTGATGCTGATGCCGCCGTCGGTCCCGGAGGTGTCGTCCTCGACGGTGGTGACCGACCCGGAGGCGATGTAGCGGGCGGGGCGGATCTTGCCGGTCTTGGCGACGCCGGTGGCCTTGGCGGTGCGGCCGCTGGTGGCGAGATCCTGTTCGGCGATGACGCCGCCAAGCAGTTCGCGTTCGACCACGACGAAGCGGCCGGAATCGTACAGGGCGGATTCCAGCATGACGCTGAGGTTGTTGCCGAGATCCCAGCGGCCGGACCAGCCGGCGTCGTTGGTGAACTTCAGGACGCCGATGGCCTGCTTGACGCCCTTGAAGTCGGAGCCGCCGAGGTTCTTCTTGTTGGTGTCCTCGGTCTTGGTTCCCCCGCTGCCGAAGATGCTGTCAAGGAAGGCGTGGGACGGCAGGGCGGCGGCGAAGAGAATGGTGCCGGCGAGCGCGATGGCGGATGACTTGCGAAACATGGGAACCCCCTTTTAGGTTGCTGAGATCGCGGAGTATAATACAGACCGCGTGAAGAGGCAAGTGTTCAGCAAATTCCGCCGGAAGCCCCAAATTTACGCTGCATATGGACTTGACGCCGGGCGTTTGGACGCTACCTTCCGCGCCTTTCTCAACATGCATTCAAAGGATTCCGCCGTGCACCCACTCCTCCAGAAAATCAGCGAAGAACAAAAGCGCCAGGACGTTCCCTCCTTCAAGGTGGGCGACGTGGTCGACATCGGCGTGAAGATCAAGGAAGGCGACAAGGAGCGCGTGCAGCAGTTCTCCGGGACGGTCATCGCCCGGGACGGCCACGGCGGCACCGAAACCTTCACCGTCCGCCGCATCTCCTTCGGGACCGGCGTCGAGCGCGTCTTCCCGGTGCACTCCCCCTACATCGATTCGGTCAAGGTCACCCGCCAGGGCAAGGCGCGCCGCGCCAAGCTGTACTACGTGCGGGAACTGATCGGCAAGGCCGCCAAGGCCGGCGCGAGCTGATCACGGGGCACCCGTCATGCTCCGGCATGAACGCCAGGCATGGGCTTCGGGCCATGTCCGCGTGGCCGGGGTGGACGAGGCGGGCCGCGGGCCGCTGGCGGGGCCGGTGGTTGCCGCGGCCTTTGTTTTTCCCGGGGAACGCCTGCGCTGCGGCGTGCCCGCCTTCCTGAAGGGAATCGACGACTCCAAGAAACTGACCCCGGCCCGCCGGGAAGCCTGTTTTGCGGTGCTGACGTCCCCGGAGCATGGATTTGCCTTCGCCGCCGCGGTCGTCGGGCCGGAGGAGATCGACCGGATCAACATCCTGCGCGCCACCCACGCGGCGATGGCGCGCGCCCTCTCGGCCCCTCACGCCCTGCCCGGCTTCGCGCTGGTGGACGGCTTGCCGGTGCCGGGGCGCCGCCGTCGCAATCGGTGGTGAAGGGCGACCAGCCTCAGCCTGTCGATCGCCGCCGCGAGCATCGTGGCCAAGGTCACCCGGGACCGGATCATGCGGGAACTGGCCCTGCGGCACCCGGAGTACGGATTCGAGCGCCACATGGGCTGTGAACGGCGGAGCATCTGGCGGCCATCCGCCGGCACGGCCCCTGCCCTGCCCACCGGCGCAGTTTCCGGCCGGTGCTGGAGCGACCGCCTGACTGATCACGGTGGGCGGCGATTTCGACGCCCACGCGGAGCCGGGCGCCGGCGTCGGGCAGTTCCACGAGCGGTTCCAGATAGCCCCTTCGGTGCCCGGAATGCCCTGGAGCAGGATCGGCCAGGTCGTTGGCGGGGTCGGTGCAGGCTTCGATGCGATAGGTGCGGATGGCGGAGGACAGGAAGCGGAGGCGGTAGCTGCCGTTGGTGGGGCCGAGGGAGATCTTCGCGGTCAGGCGCGAGAAGGTTGGCGGGGTCGGTCTGGGCGATCCATTCCTCCAGGTTGGGCAGGTCGTCCGAGTCCAGATCCTCGGTTGCATCGGTCGCGTGCAACGGGATCCAGCCCGGCGAGGGTTTCCCAATAGTCCGGCATGCCGTCCCGGTCGGTGTCGCGGTCCGGCAGGGTCAGCCGGTGGTCCTCCACCTCGCCGTCCGGGCACAGGCCTCGAGGGGCAGCCCCCGGTCCGGCTGATGCGAAAACGGGCGAAGGTGCTGGTGGTCCGCAGGAGCGGAGTCCCCGACGTCCAGTGCAGGGTGTTGGTGCCCGCGGAGACCGCGGCCGGCGGCGGCGATCTGCTCGCCGGCGTCGTTCCAGTCCCTGTCCGCGTTGAAGTCGATCCAGGCGTCCACAAAACCCGCCTCGCCGGAAACCACCACCCGCACCTCGCCGGTCTGCCTGGCGGAGGCGGGAACGACGGGGAAGGTGATGCCATTCTCGTCGTCGGATCCGGAAAGGTCGTCGGCGTCGGCATGCGCCGAGGAGGTCCCGTCGGTCTCGGTATCGGGGGCGCCGCCGAGGTAGGCCGCCGGGGTTGATGCCGCGCGCCGTTCTGCGTCCGCGCGGTCACCGGATAGGAGGCGGGGGCGTCGCCGAAGTCGAGGGGGAGGATCGAAACGGCGCAGTCCTCCACTCCCGTTGGACGCGGTTTCGGTCGCGCTCCAGCTCCGGAGGTGCCGGAAAGGCGGAACGGGCGAAGGTCGCGCCGGGAGTGGCGCCGGCCGGCACTGTGACGGTCCATTCGAGCGTCTGCGGTGCGTAGGAGGGTATGGCAAAGGTGAGGTTGTTGGCCACCCGGTCGGAAGCATCGAACGTGCCGTTGCGATTGAAATCGATCCAGCCCTTGCAGATAGACGACGCTTTTCCCGGACAACTTCGCCCGGTAGGGCCATGGTCACCTCGGATGCGGCGGCTTCGCCCGGCACCAGCGGATCGGGAAATTCCACGCCGTCGTCGTCGTCATACCCCGCCAGGTCATCCCCGTTGGCGCCGGCGCAGCGCCGCGGAGCTTTCGGCGTCCACGATCCGGCCAAGCGCAGAGGCCTGGAATGATCTGGTGCTGGGTCGTGGTTCCGGAGGCGTTGTAGCTCAGGCGTCGGGGAAATCGGACCCGGTGGCGATCAGTAATCCTCGACCTCCCCGGTGGACGCCACCGACGGGCTTCCGGGGCTGCCGGCCGCGGGAAGGCTGCCGGAGGTCTGGGATCCGAAGCGGGGCGAACAGGTTTCCGGTGGATGGGGCGGCCGATGGCATGGTGAACACCACCGTGCTGGTGCTGGCGGAAAGCTGGCTGGGATTCAGCGAGATGCTTTCCCCGCTGCCCGTGCCGTTGGAACCGAAGACCCCGTTGTTGCCAAGGTCGATCCAGGCGCTGACGCGCCCCCGCCCGGCGCCACGATTTGCAGGCAGGCCGAAGCCCCGGGGAGCAGGCGCGACGTGAAGGTGATCCCGTCGTCGTCGTTCAGCACCCCGGCGAGATCATCCCCGAGGGCCTGCGCATGAGGGGCGCCGTCCGACTCGTAATCGACCTGGTTGCCCAACCGGACGACGCCTCCGGACAAATGCACCGGTCCACCGGAGGCCGACGTGGTCCGGAAGGTGTCCGGTGCGTCGCCATAATCCGAGGCCCACACCCGACCGGCCATGAGCAGGGGCGCAAGCGTGAAGGAAAGCAGGGGCGATGAGAAGAAGCGCTCGAACATTGAATTGGATGTGGTTGTCCAGAACCAAGGTGGACACATACACACCAAACGGGACAAAGTATTCAACAAAATGAAATAATTACAGTCGGTGCAATTCAGCCAAATCGCTCGTGCATTTGTTCGAGGGGAAAGAACCGGCCGGGGCAGAGGGTGAAATGCGGCTGATTTCCTTGTGGAGTGAACTCGCACGGATTGGGGATGACGGTCTGCATCAGGTAGTCGATCAGGGCGTTGGCGGTCTTGACCTGTTTTTCGGTGGGCTGCTGACTCTCGAAATTGCCCACCAGGCATATGCCGATGGCAATCTTGTTGAGTTCATCGCTGTGGACGTGCCCGCCCTGCAACTGCTTGATCCAGCGCTGGCCGACCTCGAGCTGGCTGTCCTCGGATTTGGGGATCCGTTGCCGATCACAAAGTGATAGGCCAGACCGTTCTCCATGTGGCGGATGTTGCTGTGGTACTGCCCGAAAATCTCGGCGTTCCCGGTCGGGGTGGCGCTGTGGTGGGCCACCAGGTATTTCCAGTGACCTTTTTCGACGACCAGGCCCTGGTTGGCCTCGATCAGCGGGGCCAGGGCGGGATCGGTCACCGGCCGGCGCCGGCCGGGGCACGAAGAGCACCTGCCCGGGGCGGATCAGGTTCCCGGTGATCTGGTTGAGTTCGCGGATCGTCTCCACGTCGGTGTCGTTCATCAGGGCCAGGCCGTGCAGGGTGTCCCCCGGACGGACCTGGATCGGGATGAGATCGTACTGTGAAAAAGGCGTTCCGGCCCCAGTAAGGAGGCCGAAGCGGCAAGCAACCCTGTGCGAAGGAAACCCCGGCGAATCATGGGGGAGCTTGAACCAGCAATCCAGCAACTATTCAAGCGGGAAAATTTCGCGGGATTGAACTTTGTCCCGCGGGAGGCTATGGGGGGGGAATGGAAGACGCCCCCGCCCAGTTCGCCACCGTGCCCATGCAATGGGTCGGTCCGCTCCGCATGATCCACCAGGGGGTGGACGAGGAAATCTCCGTGCCGCTGGCGACCTACGAGTCTCCGCTGTGGCCGAGCACCGCCCGCGGGGCGCGGGTGTCGGTGCTGTCGGGCGGCATCCGGGTGACGGTGGTGGACGACCGCATGACCAGATCGGTGGTGTTCGAGGCCTCCGACGCCGGCGCCGCCCCGGCCGCCGCCACCCTGATCCGGGTCCGCCAGCCCGACCTGGCGGAGGTCGTCCGCCAGACCAGCCGCTTTGCGACCCTGCTGGACATCCACACCCAGCACGTCGCCAACCTGCTCTACCTGCGCTTCGAGTTCCAGACCGGCGACGCGTCGGGCCACAACATGGCCACCAAGGCCTCGGAACGGCTGATGCAGGATCGAAAGCAACGTGCCGGGACCTGCGTACGTCCTGCTCTCCGCCAACTTCTCTGCACCGACAAGAAGGTCAGCGCGGTCAACGGCATCCTCGGCCGCGGCAAGAACGTGATCTCGGAACTGACCGTGCCCGGGAAGATCGTGGCGCGTTACCTGAAGTCCACCCTGGCGAAGATCGCCGATCTCAACATCAAGAAGAACCTGCTCGGCACCATGCTGGCCGGGGCACGGCGCGCGGCGAACGCGCATTACGCCAACATCCTGCTGGGCTTCTACCTGGCCACCGTGGACAGACGCCGCGAACATCGTCGAGGGCTCGCAGTTTCACCCACGCCGAGGCGCGGGGCGACGACCTGTATTTTTCCGCGACCCTGCCCAACGTCATCGTCGGCACCGTCGGCAACGGCAAGGACTGCCCTTTGTGCGGGAGAACCTCGACCGCCTGGGCTGCCGCGCGGGAGCGCCTGGCGAGAACGTCGGCGGCCTGCGGCTCTGTGGGGCGGCGACCCTGTGCGGGGAACTCTCGCTCATGGCCGCGCTGACCAATCCCGGGGAACTCATGGCGGCCCACCTCCGGCTGGAAGCGCGCATGAGCGGCGACCCGACAAACGACCGGAAGGATCGAGCACATCCGCATCCTGAAAACGATGCGGAGACCGAGCGCGCGATGGGGCACTTCGACCACGTGCGGCTGATCCACCGGGCGCTGCCGGAGATCTCGCTGGAGGAGATCGATACCGGCACGACCTTCCTGGGGAAGCGGTTGAAGCTGCCCCTGCTCATCTCCTCGATGACCGGCGGGGACCACGAGCTGGTCCGGCGCGTCAACCGCAACCTGGCCGAGGCGGCGGAGGAATGCGGCGTGGCCATGGGCGTCGGGTCCCAGCGCGTCCAGTTCACCCATCCGCCCGCCCGGGAAAGCTTCGCCCTGCGCGACGCCGCGCCCACCACCCTGCTCTTCGCCAACCTGGGGGCGGTCCAGCTCAACCTGGGCTTCGGCCTGGAGCAGTGCCGCGAGGCGGTGGCCACGCTCGGCGCCGATGCGCTCCACCTTCACCTCAATCCCCTGCAGGAGGCGGTGCAACCCGAGGGCGACACCGATTTCCGCGGCCTGGCGGACCGCATCCGGGAGATCGCCGCGGGCCTGCCGGTGCCGGTGATCCTCAAGGAGGTCGGTTCCGGCTTCTCCCCGGCGGACGTCGCCCTGGCCCACGCGGCGGGCATCCGGCACATCGACCTGGCGGGCGCGGGCGGCACCTCCTGGAGCCGCATCGAGAGCCACCGGCACGCCTCCCCCGCGGCGCGGACCCTCGGCATGCTCTTCCAGGACTGGGGCATTCCGACGCCCGACGCCCTGCGGCTCCTCAAGCCCTGGCAGGACCGCGTGGACTTCATCGCCTCGGGCGGCGTGCGCTCGGGGATCGACATGGCCAGGGCGATCATCCTGGGCGCGCGCCTCTGCGGCCTGGCCGCGCCGTTCCTGCGGCCGGCGATGAACTCGCCCGACGCGGTGGTCGAGGCCATCCGCAAGATCGGGCGGGAATTCCGCACCGCCATGTTCCTGCTGGGAACCCCCGATGTCGCCCGACTCCACGCCAACGAATCCCTCCTCCTCCCCCCATGAGCCCTCCCTCCCGAACCGCTGTCAGCCCCGGAAAGATCATCCTCTCCGGGGAGCATTCCGTCGCCTTTGCGCAGCCGGCCGTCGCCCTCGCGGTCGACCGCCACGCCATCGCGGAGATCACGGAAATCGAGGCGCCGGTCGTCTCGGTCACCTTCGCGAACCAGCCGCAGATCGCCATGCCCCTCGACGAACTGCCCGCGCTGGTGGACCGGCTGGACCAGCTCCACGCCGAGTTCATCGCCGGCCGCCGCTCCATCCGCGAGGTGCTTTCCTCCCCGGCCGAACTGCTGCTCTACACCCTGGCCCTGACCCGCCCCGCCCGCGGACTGCGCGTCACCCTCCAGCTCACCATCCCCCACGGCTCCGGCATGGGCTCCTCGGCCGCCGTCATCCTCGCCCTGCTGCGCGCGGCCCTGCCCGACGCCGACCGGAGCGAGCTGATGTCCCCCGCCCTGCGCGCCGAGAACCTCCAGCACGGCCGTTCCAGCGGGATCGACCTGCACACCTGCCTCAACGGCGGCCTGCACCTCTTCCAGCACGGCGAGGCCCGCCCGCTCCCGGCCTTCCCCCTGCCCTTCGACCTGGTCCACACCGGCGTGCCCGCGTCCTCCACCGGCGAATGCGTCGCCCGCGTGCGCGAACGGCATGCCGGCTCCGCCATCTGGCAGGATTTCGGAGAGATCACCCGCGCCACCGCCGACGCCCTGTTGAAGACCGACGCCCCGATGTGGCGGCAGGCCATCCGCGCCAACCACCGGCTCCTCCAGAAGATCGGCGTCGTCCCCGCCCCGGTGGCGGCCTTCATCCGGCAGGTCGAGGAGGCCGGCGGCGCCGCGAAGATCTGCGGGGCCGGATCGGTCGAGGGCGATTGCGGCGGCATCGTCCTCGTCACCGGCATCTCGGACTTCTACCCCCTGCTCGCCGGACGCGGCTACGAACTCAACCCCGTCACCATGGATCGCGATGGAACCCGGCTTGGTTAGGGCCTCCGCCCCCGGCAGCATCATGCTCTTCGGCGAGCACGCCGTCCTGCGCGGGCACCCGGCGGTCGCCTGCGCGGTGGACGCGCGCCTCCGCGTCATCCTGGAACCGCGCCCGGACCGCCGGGTCCGGGTGGTTTCGGACCTCGGCGGCATGGAGACCACGCTCGACATGCTCGAGGTGCGAAAACCCTTCACCTTCCTGATCACCGCCCTCCGGCAGGCGCTCCGGCCCCTGTCGCACGGCCTTGATGTGCGGGTCGAGGCCGGCTTCTCCAGCACCGTGGGACTGGGCTCCTCCGCCTCCGTGACCGTCGCCGCGCTGGCCGCCCTCGACCGCCTGCAGGGCCTGCCCCATGAGCCCGCGGACCTGCTGGAGCGCGCCATCCGCGTCATCCGCACCGTCCAGGGCACGGGCTCCGGCACGGACGCCGCCGCCTCGGTGCACGGGGGGGTGGTGTTCTTCGAGCCCGGCACACGCCGCGTCACCCCTCTGCCCGGCAAGCCGCCGATCAGCCTCGTCTACTCCGGCGGCAAGGATCCCACCGCGAACGTCGTGGCCCGCGTGAACGCCTGGGAGGCCCGGCATCCCGACGTGGCGAAGGCGGTCTTCCAGGCCATGGCCGCGGTGACGGTCGAGGCCGCGGAGGCTTTCCGCGAGGGCAACTTCGCGCGCGTCGGCGCGCTCATGAACACCCACCAGGGCCTGCAGGACGCCCTCGGCGTGTCGCACCGGCCGTTTTACGAGATCATCGCCTCGCTCCGCGACAACCCGTCGGTCCTGGGCTGCAAGATTTCCGGCTCCGGCCTCGGCGACTGCGCCGTCGCGCTGGGCGACGAACAGGCCGGCGCCGCCGGATACGAAACATTCCCGCGCGCATCACGGGAAGAGGAGTCCTCGTTGAAGCCGTTTGAAATCATCGACCGCCTCACCGCCGGAAAGCGCGACCCCGCCCGCGAACAGGGCCGCGCCTTCGCCGCCGCGAACATCGCCCTCTGCAAATACTGGGGCAAGCGCGACGAGGACCTCAACCTGCCCGTCAACAGCAGCCTCTCCGTCTCGCTCGGACACCACGGCACCCGCGTGACCCTCTTCCTCGCGGGCGCCGCCGACACGCTGGTCATCAACGGCGAGGTCATCGACCCCGCCGCGAAGCCCGCCCGGCGCATGACGGCCTTCCTCGACGACTACCGGCCGCACCCGCAGGCCGGATTCCACCTCGAGACCACGAGCGACATCCCCATCGGCGCCGGCCTCGCCTCCTCCGCCTCCGCCTTCGCGGCGGTGGTCATGGCCCTCGACGACTACTTCGGCTGGCAACTCTCCCCCCGCCACCTTTCCATCCTCGCCCGCATGGGCAGCGGCAGCGCCGCCCGCTCGGTCTTCCACGGCTTCGTCGAATGGCACGCCGGCGCGCGCGCCGACGGCATGGACAGCTTTGCCGAGCCCCTGCCCGACCGCTGGCCCGACTTCCGCATCCGGCTGGCTGCCCCTCTCCGACGCCCCCAAGAAGACCGGCCCGCGCGACGGCATGAACCGCACGCGCGACGAATCGATCCTCTACCAGTCCTGGCCGGTCAAGGTGCGGCCGACCTGGCCGGCATCCGGCAGGCCATCCAGGCGCGGCGCTTCGCCGACCTGGGCGCCCTGGCCGAATCCAACGCCATGAGCATGCACGCCACCATGCTCGGCTGCCACCCCCCCTGCTCTACTGGGATCCCTCCACCGTCGCCGCCCTGCACAGGTCTGGGAGGGCTGCGCGAAGGCGGCCTCCCCGTGTATGTCACCATGGACGCCCGGCCCCAACGCCAAGCTCCTCTTCCTCAACCGACACCGACACCCTCCGCTTCCATTTCCCCGACCCTCAACGTCGTCGCCCCCTTCGGGGAGTGACCCGGGCCGCGGAGGCTGCGGCGGCGGCGACAAAGCGCCGCCCTCCATGCCCTTCGGCCTGACCGCCTAGAGGGCGGACTTTCATGGCCGCCGTCCCGGGGCTCCGGCCTGGCCCGCTTGCCGCGGCGGCGACAAAGCGCCGCCCTCCATGCCCTTTGGCCTGACCGCCTGGAGGGCGGACTTTCATGGCCGCCGTCCGGGGCTCCGGCCTGGCCCGCTTGCCGCGGCGGCGACAAAGCGCCGCCCTCTCCATTCCCTTTGGCCTGACCGTTTGGAGGGCGGACTTTCATGGCCGCCGTCCAGGGGCTCCGCCTGACCGCTTGCCGCGGCGGCGAAAGCACCGCCCCTCCATTCCCTTTGGCCTGACCGTTTGGAGGGGCGGACTTTCATGGCCGCCGTCCCGGGGCCCGGCCTGGCCGCTTGCCGCGGCGGCGACAAAGCACCGCCCTCCATTCCCTTCGGCCTGACCGCCTGGAGGGCGGACTTCATGGCCGCCGTCCAGGGGCTCCGGCCTGACCGCTTGCCGCGGCGGCGACAAAGCGCCGCCCTCCATGCCCTTGGCCTGACCGCCCGGAGGGCGGACTTTCATGGCCGCCGTCCCGGGGCTCCAGCCTGGCCGCTTGCCGCGGCGGCGACAAAAGCGCCGCCCTCCATGGCCTCGGCCTGACCCTCAAATTACGGATTGAGGCGCTTTGATCACGGCGGCCGGAATGGACTTGCAGGAGGATCATCCCGGGACTACTCTCCCGGGACAAATGCACCGCGATGGACGAAGTCTGCCCGTCCGGGCGATGTATCCAGGGTGAACCCACGGCCCGCAGTGGTACACCCTGCAAAAGCTGCGCACGGCATAATTATCCTGTTCGGCGTATCGCATGTGACAAGCAAATTCCCATACAGTGCTCCAGGAGGTGGGCTTCATAGTGCTTGTGATGGCGCTGCCGTTGGCAGTCGGCTTCTTCAGGCGCGCAGATTCGTTCTGGAGGTTCGCCGGAGCCGTTGGCATCGGCATGGCGCTTGGATTTGCCGTTTGGCTCCGGCTTGGTTTGATCTGTCGGCGTTATGATCGTAAGGCGAAGGATGAGAAGACACAGACTTGATACAGTCGCCGAATCGGTGGCCCCGACTGACCCGTGAAGGCCAGCCGCCCCACACCACCCGGCATGCGGGTCCGCACCGGGCGGTTCCAACTAGAACCGGGCTTTCTCCCCGTAATGAAGCGTGATCCATGATGTGCGCAGGTCGGAAACACCTTGTCTGTGCAGCCGCGTGTTGGTGAGTGGATTGGGGTCTGCCCGAAGGGCGCAAATTTTTAGATGATTTGGGACGGTTTCGATGGTCGTAATCACTCTCTTTTCCACCAAGACGGGCGTCGGCAAGCGACGCCCCTACGATTCTCGAAACAATGAGGATGGACATGCGGCGGCGATTCCATCACCACGGTGGTCTGACCCAGTGTAGGGGCGTTGCTTGCGACGCCGCAGGGCATTCGCGCCGGGAGAGAGAATGTTGCTTTGCCAACCAGGGAATTGACCGCTCTGCCGCATAACAGGAAGTGTTCCGGAATGAGTACATCCGCAGAGATTGTCACGGATGTGCCTCCCTCTCCCCGCATGCGCGAGCATAAGGCTGAACGGCTGATCGAGAGCTTTGACGTCCGTCAGGCGACGAACGTCCCTGCAGGCGCGACGAGGTCCGCAAACGGTGCCGTGAAATGGATGAGGGGAGCATCGAATTGCGCGAAGCCGCGATGTGTTTGCCAGCCTATGCGGCTCTTGGCGGACTTGCGAAGCCCGGCGAAAGAGCATTCGCGGAACGCTGTGGCTCCGTGCGGCCGGTCAAGGGTTCGGCGGACACCGGCGCCCCCGCCCCGCCACCCCGGCCCGTCCAAATGAACGGTTGAATAAGCGTCCGTTTCCGCATTCCAATCCGGTAGAAACATCCGGGACCCTGGACAGGCCCGCCTGGAGATCAACATGGAACCGCGTACTCCGACCCTTGCGAAGCGAACAGCCGGCCCGCCTGTGGCCGGCGCTGTGCCTCACCCTCGCCGCCTTGTGCGGGCGGCTGCCGGCCGCCCTGGCGGACACCCCGCCACCCCGGCCGCGCCCGCCGGGCCGGCCATGGAGGCCTGGCGGGAGGCGAGTTCGGGATGTTCATCCACTGGGGCCTGTATGCCAAGCTCGCGGGCAGCTACGAGGGCCGGGAAATCGACAACAACGGCGAATGGATCATGGACCGCGCGGTCATCCCCGTCGCGAAATACGCCGCCTATGCGCGGGATTTCAACCCGGTCAAATTCGACGCGACCGAATGGGTGCGCATCGCGAAGGACGCCGGGATGAAATACATCGCCATCACCGCGAAGCATCACGACGGCTTCGCCATGTATCCGTCGAAGGCCAGCCGGTTCAACCTGCGCGACGCCACCCCCTTCCCGCGCGACCCGCTGGCGGAACTGTCGGAGGCTTGCCGGAAAGAAGGCCTGCGATTCGGCCTCTACTACTCGCAGGCGATGGACTGGCACCCCGGGCGGACAGCCGCCGGGCCGCGGCTGGTGGGACGAGGCGCAGCACGGCGACATGACCAACTACGTGGACTCCATCGCCGTGCCCCAGGTGCGGGAGATCCTGTCGAACTACGGCCCGCTGTTCGAACTCTGGTGGGACATGCCGCGCAACATGACCCCGGAGCTGGCGGGCAGGCTGCTCGACGTCGTGAAGGAATGCCAGCCCGGGGTGATCATGAACAACCGGCTGGGCGGCGGGGTGAAGGGCGACATCGACACGCCGGAACAGTTCATCCCCTCCACCGGCGGCCCGCCCGGGCGCGACTGGGAAACGTGCATGACCATGAACAACACGTGGGGGTCAAGCGGCAGGACACCGACTGGAAAAGCACCGCCGACCTGCTGCGCAAGCTGCTCGACATCTGCCACAAGGGCGGAACTTCCTCCTGAACGTCGGCCCGACCGCCGAGGGCGAGATCCCGGCCGCGAGCGTGGAGCGGCTGCGGGACATCGGCGCGTGGCTGCGGCGGAACGGCGAGTCGGTGTACGGCACCACCGCCAGCCCCATGCCCTTTCTGTCCTGGGGGCGCTGCACCCGCCGCGGGAACACGCTGTATCTGCATGTGTTCGACTGGCCGGCAAACGGCCTCCTGCGCGTGCCCCTGCGGGCGGGCATCGTTTCCGCCGCCCTCCTGGCCGATCCGGCGCGACCGCTGACCACCGGGACGGACGACCGCGCCGTGCTGATCCACCTGCCCGCGGAGAAGCCCGATGCCATCGCCTCGGTGATCAAGCTCATCCTCGCGGACGAGCCCGTCGTCGCCCCCCCGCTGACCCCCGGCAAACCGGCGCGCGCCTCCTTTGGTGACGCGCAGAAGGCCTTCGACGGCACCGCCGGCCGCGGCTGGGAGGCGAAGAAGGGCGACCGGGAGGGCTGGATCGAGGTGGACCTGCAGCAGCCGGTGGCGGTGGCCGCCATGGCCTTCGACGAACCGCACCGCGGCGCCGGCAAGCGCGGCCAGAAGTTCCGGCTGCAAGTGCGCGACGGCACGGAATGGCGGGAGGTCATCCATGGGGAAACGAAGAGCACCGGCGTCACGCAGACCTTCCCGGCGGTGACCGGACAGGTCTTCCGGCTGGAGATCTTCGAGTCGAAGGACACCGCCGCCGTTTCCGAACTGCAGTTGTATCCGCCGGAATAAGATTCCCGGAATGCGAATGACGCACCCTCCCCCCGCCGCCGCCCCCTGTGAATGTGCCGCAAGAGCGGAGCGTCTCCAGAAACCCGCCGACTCACCCAGCCTACCGCACACAAGGTGGACCATGAAGAAACGCTCCAGCCCCCTTCCTCTCATCGCCGCAGCGCTCCTGTTTGGCGCTATCCACGGGCCGGCGGCCGAACCGGCGGACTCCGGGCGGGAAGCGCGCCTCGCGTGGTGGCACGAGGCGAAGTTCGGGATGTTCATCCACTGGGGGCTTTACTCGTCGCCCGCCGGCGAGTGGAAGGGCAAGTATTACGACGGCATCGGCGAGTGGATCATGTACAAGGCCCGGATCCCGGTCGCGGAGTACGAGGAACTGGCAGGCCGTTTCAACCCGGTTAAGTTCGACGCGGAAGCCTGGGCTCAACTGGCGCAGGACGCCGGGATGAAATACCTCATCATCACGGCCAAGCACCATGACGGCTTCGCCATGTCGGGTCGAAGGCCGATCCGTTTCAACATCGTGGACGCGACGCCGTTCAAGCGCGACCCGATGAAGGAACTGTCCGCCGCGTGCGCGAAACGAGGAATCAAGTTCGGGTTCTACTACTCGCAGGCGCAGGATTGGTCGGCCCCGGGCGGCGCCATGTGGGAGGGGCGGCACGAGAACGATCCGGTCCATGAGAGCCGCGATGGGACCCCGGCAGGAAGGCGACTTCGACGCGTACCTGACGCGCAAGGCCGTGCCGCAAATCCGCGAGCTGCTGACCGGGTACGGCCCATCGCGGTCGTCTGGTTCGATACCCCGCTCAAGGTGATGAGCGTGGAACGAGCCGGGCGCTTTGAACAACTCGTGCGCGAACTGCAGCCGCAGTGCCTGGTCAGCGGACGTCTGGGCGGGCGCAGCCAGAGCGACTACGCGTCGGAGGGCGACATCCCAGCCGGCGCGGGCCGACGCGTGGGAAACGCCGGCGACGCTCAACGACACCTGGGGATTCAAGAAGCACGACCACAACTGGAAAAAGCCGGAAGACCTGACCTTCAAGCTCGTGGACATCGTCAGCAAGGGTGGCAACTATCTGCTGAACGTCGGACCTGACGGCGAGGGGGTCATCCCGCAACCCAGCCAGGACATGCTCCGCAAAGTCGGCGCGTGGCTGAAGGTCAACGGCGAGGCCATTTACGGCGCCGGCCGCAGCCCGTTCGGCGTGGAATTCGGCGCGTTCAGCCCCGTGAAGAAGGACGGCAAAGGCAAGCCGGTGTTCGAACCGCGGCAGGATTGGCGCTGCACCACCCGGCCCGGCAAAATTTACCTTCACCTCTTCAACTGGCCGGCCACCGGCAAACTGGAGTTGCCGGCGGTGAAGGACGGAGTCGTGAAAGCCTACCTGCTGGCCGACCGCGCGAACCGGCTGTCCGTAACCCAAGCCGATGACAACCTCACCATTGCCCTCCCGGCCCAGGCGCCCGATCCCATCGCGTCGGTGATCTGCCTGGAAACGAAAAGCCCGACACCATGAAAAGCGTTCGCGTCCACCCGAATATTTGCCTGAAACTCATATGGACCGTGGCCCTGGCGTCCGCGGGCAATCTTTGGGCGCAGACAGCGGATCTGCCCAAGGTCAAGGAGATCCGTTTGGAGAAACAGGGCGGCGTTCTTTCGGTTGCCGAACTGAAGGTTGTCTCAGGGGGCAAGAATATCGCCCGGGATGGAAAAGCGGAACAGTCCAGCACGGTCCACGGAGGCGAAGCCGGGCTGGCCGTGGATGGCAATACCGAGGGGAATTTTTTCCAGAAATCAGTGACTCATACCAATCCCGGAGATACAGCACCATGGTGGCGGTTGACGTTTCCGGAAGCGCGAAAGATCGAGGAGGTGGAGGTTTGGAATCGCACCGAAGCCGAAACCGAACGAATGGACGGGGTGCGATTGTCGTTCCTCGATGAGTCCGGCAACATCATGGCCGGGACGGTCTTGACGAACGTCTTGCCATCCGTTCGTTACCGTTTCACCGGCAACGAACTCGCCGCCACCGCTCCCAACCTGCTCGCGGAGCCGGAGACTTCCTTTGCCAGTGTGGAGGGAAACCCCGGACGATACCGGCTTCATTACGACCGTCCGGCGCCCATCGACTTGAAGGGGTGGGAACATCAATCCCTTCCCTTGGGCAACGGACACTTTGGCGTCAGCTTTTTCGGCGGTACGGGCGAGGAATGCTGGCAGTTCACCGAGAAAAGTTTCTGTGTCAAAGACGACACCCTCATCCGGGACGGAAAAGCCTGGGCCTCCGTCGCCCTTTCCGATCTTTTGGATCTACACCTGATCATGGACCACGGCAGCGACCAGATCGAAGGGTACGGACGGGAATTGGAGCTGGACCATGCCATCGGCCGTGTCCGATACCTGCAGGATGGGGTGGAATACCGCCGGGAGCTTTTCGCCAGTTATCCCGACAAGGTCTTTGCGGCGCGCCTGACCGCCTCGAAGCCCGGCAGGATCTCCTTTCAACTCCGCGCGGTGCAGCCCTATCTGGGATCCTGCCGCACCGGCACCGCCGTTGTCGACGGCTCTGAACTCGTCTTGGGCGGCATCACGCAACCTTACCAGCTCGCCTATGAGATCCGGATCAGGGTGAGGTCCGGCGGCAATGTCGAGAGCCAGGCGGACGGCGCAAATGCGAATCTGCGGGTTACCGGCGCCGATGAAGCCGAGGTATATGTCACCCTGGGCACGTCTACCAGCTTTCACCCCGGGTCTTTCTGGAAAACGACAGCGCCAAAAAAGCTCGAAGGCCTTTCGGTTCCGTCCGAACGAATCAAGGCCGACCTTGCGTCTGCCGGTTTCCAAAGGATTCGCCACCTTGAAATCCCGACATATCGCGGACTACTGCATGCTTTTCGAGCGCGCCGATCTTCGCCTGGGCGGGGAAGCGGGATTGTACCTCACCGACCAGTTGCGCGCCGCCCGCGAACAAAAGCCGAGCAGGCGCATCTATGGAGGAGCTGTATTTCCAGTATGGTCGCTATTTGTTGATCGCACCTGCGGAAAGGCCGTTGCCGGCCAATCTCCAGGGCATCTGGAACATGAACCGCAGCGCGCCGTGGACGGGAGGGTACTGGGCGAATATCCAACATCCGATGAACTACTGGCCGGCGTTCGTCCACCGGACTGGAGGATACGTTCGATCCCTATTGGGACTTCTTCCAGGCGGCGTTCGCCAAGCAGCAGCAGATTGCCGCCGATACATTGAAAAGCTGGAAGGCCGACCGGATCGTCACAGACGGGTGGACCGCCGGGACGGAAACACTCCCTACACCGTCGGCGGTCCCGGGGGCACTTCGGGCGCCGGCACGGGACCTTCGTGATCCTGCCGCTATGGGACTGGTATTGTTTCACCGGGAACAAGGACATCCTCGAGAAAACATGGCCCATGGTGATCGGTTCCTGCCGGTTTCTGGCGGCCGCGCTGAAGCCGCAGCCCGACGGAACGCTGCTCTGCGATCCATCCTGGTCGCCGGAAAACAAACCCAAGGACGGGCCTCATGTGAACTTTCCCGGCACGGCCTACGACCAGCAACTGGTCTGCGAAAACTACCGGATCGCGTTGGAAGCGGCGCGCATTCTCGGCAAGGACGATCCGATACTCGAAACCGTCCGCAAGCAGTTGCCGCTCCTTTCACCGGTTCTGGTCGGAACCTCCGGGCAACTCAAGGAATTCCGGCAGGAGCAGGCCTATGGTGAGTTTGGGGAGCCCCATCACCGGCATATTTCCCACCTCATCGGCCTCTATCCGGGAAGTCTGATCACCGAGAGGCCGGAGTGGATGGAGGCCGCTCGGGTCAGCTTGAATATGCGCGGCGACAAAAGCACGGGCTGGGCCATGGCCCATCGTCTGAATGCCTGGGCGCGTCTCAAGGATGGGGACCGGGCGCATCAATTGCTCCTGACGCTGTTGTCCAAAGGAACGATGGACAATCTATGGGACACGCACCCGCCGTTTCAGATCGACGGCAATTTCGGCGGCACGTCCGGCATCGCCGAGATGCTGCTCCAAAGTCACAACGACGAAATCGAATTGCTGCCCGCCCTGCCCAAGGCCTGGCCGACCGGCAAGGCCATCGGCCTGCGCGCGCGCGGCGGATTCACCGTGGACATCGAGTGGAAGGACGGCCAGGTTTCCAAGTATCGCATCGCCTCGCCGCAGCCCCGCGAGGTCATGATCCGTGTGAATGGCGAAACAAAAACTGTTCGCGCGGATAATCCGCAAGGATCATGAAGCGCGCCGTCACGCTCCTCGTCGCACTGCGGCAATTCAATCACACTCGGAGAACCCGAAATGAGCATTCATAAACCCGCCGCAACCGCCGCAGCTTCCATGGTGGTTCTGGCCATGACCTCGGTAGTGTCGGCAGCGCTGGCCAAGGAGCCGCTGACCCTTGGGAATCGCTGGCTCAGCGTCTCGGTCGATCCGGACTCAGGCGCCTTCTCGCTGAAAGAAAATGCCGGAGGAGAGACTGTCCTCCAGGATGGCCGGTGGGCCGAAGCCCGCGGCCCGGCCGCACGGACCGTCATCCAGGATCCCGATTTCGGCGAGGGTCAGTGTGTTGCCCTTGCCGGCGGCAAGGTCATGGTGTTCCCGGACCTGCCGTTCGCCCTGTTCCGCGGGACGCTGGAAGCCGGGGGCGCGGAACCGGCGGTGTTCAACCGGGTTCCCCTGCTCTCGGCATCGGCAGCCGTGCCGGGGGAGCTCAAGACGATCGGGACCGGCGGATTGCAATCGCCGAAGGACAATACCGGGAGTTACGCCTGGCTGGCGATTGCCAATCCGCAGACCCGCAGCGGGATCGTCGGGGCCTGGCTCACCCAGGACCGCGGCAGCGGCGTGGTGTTCTCGCCGGCAACAAACGGTTCGGTGCGGATTGCGGCCCAGGTTGATTACGGCCGCTTGCGGGTCAAGCCCGGTGTGGCGGTGGAAACCGAGACGTTTGCGCTGGGCTATTTCGCGGACGCGCGGCTGGGACTGGAAGCTTTTGCGGATGCGGTCGCGAAACATTACGCGATCAAACTGTTGCCGAAGCAGTCCGGATTCTGCACGTGGTACACGGAGAAGCATTCCCGCGCCTGCGACGAAAAGAATCTTGCCGATCTCGCCGTGTACGCGGCGAAGGAACTCAAGCCGTACGGTTTGGATTTCATCCAGATTGACGATGGCTGGCAGATCAGCGGACGCGTTTTTGAAAGCGAGAATCCAAAAGGACCGTATCCCGGCGGCATGAAGGCCACCGCGGACGGGATTGCAAAACTGGGCTTGATCCCCGGTCTTTGGTTCATCCCGTTTGCCGGCGATGCCAACAACCAGGCCTTCCGGGAACATCAGGACCGGTTCTACAAGGACCGGAACGGAAAGCCGTTCAATGCGCGCTGGGGCGGCACGTGCCTCGACATGAGCGTGCCGGAGACGCGCGATTATCTGCGGCTGCTCATCGGCCGGTTCGCGCACGAGTGGGGCTACAAGCTGTTCAAGATGGACGGCCTCTGGACCGGCACGGGCACGCGGTTGATGTATGTGAACAACGGCTACGCATGGGACGAGATGGGCGAGGCCGCGCCGGCCGATCCCGACAAGACGCAGATCGAGTGTTACCGCGACGGCTTCAAGATCGTCCGCGAAGCCGCCGGGGCGGAGGTGTTCCTGCTCGGCTGCTGCGTGTCGCAGAACATGCGCTCGTTCGGGGGGGCCTTCGGACTGGTGGACGCGATGCGCGTCGGTCCGGATACCGGTTCGGGGAACATCGGGGCGCCGCATGCGTCCCGGAACTATTTCCTCAACGGACGCGTCTGGTGGAACGATCCCGATTGCGTGAGTGTGCGCGCACGGACGCAGCTCGAAAAGGCGCGGGTCAACGCGAGCTTCACCGCGGTCAGCGGCTACCTGTTCTACAACAGCGACTGGATGCCGGACTTCCCGCCGACCGCCTGGACATCTTGAAGCGCACGCTGTTGCCGCACAACCTTCCCGCGCGGCCGGTGGACTATTTCGAGAATGACCCGGCCCGCATCTGGCACGTTTCCGGCGAAGGACCAGGATATCGTGGCGTTGTTCAACTGGGGCGGGGCGACGGCGTTCGCCTGCGCGGTCAGGCGCATCGGTCTGCCGCCTGCCGACGAGTATGTTGGAGTTCGATTTCTGGAACAACCGCTTCCTTCCATCGTTCAAGGGTGAACTGAAGACAACCATTCCGGCGGATCGTGCCGGGTGCTGGCCGCTCGGCCCGTCAACCCGCGCCCTGGCAACTGATAAGCACGTCCGGGCACGTCATGCAGGGCGCGCTGGACGTGATGGAGGAGAAGTGGGATGCCCAGGCGATGACGCTCAGCGGAGTCAGCCGTGTCGTGGCGAATGATTCGTATGAGTTGCGCGCGGTCGTCGGTCCGGGGAGAACTCGTGGCATGCGCTGCCGCCTGCCACCCAGGACGGCCCAACCTCCGTCTCGCGCTCACCAGCGCCGCCATTGGCAAGTGAAATGGCGGATCCCAATTCGAGCGCGGCCCGGTACAGCCGGCGGTGATACCGGCCGAAGACGAATTGCCGGCCGGGGGCGCCGCCATCGTGCCCGCGGAGCGCCTCCGGCGCAGCTCCGCAGGTTTACCTCGACGGTCTGCAACCGGTTTCAAAAAGCAACGGATGGGGAACGCCGCGGGTGAATCAATCCGTACTGGAGCAAAGCCGTTGATGGTGGACGGCAAGGCTTACCGGCACGGGCTTGGCGGCCATGCCGTTCGGAGTTTGTCTACGCCATGCCGGCGGGCGCGAAGGATTCGGGGCGGTCGTCGGTCTTGACGATGAGACGAAAAACGATGAGCGCGCGAGCGTCACCTTCGAGGTGTATGGCGATGTGAAGGAGATGGAGTCGCCCGAATTGCTGGCCGGAGTCGCCGGTGCTCTCTACGAAAACGATCCGCTCGCTGGGCGTTCCATGTGGACTTCACCGAGCGCCACCGGGAGGTGCCTGGTGGTGACCGACGCCGGGGACGGTATCGCCGCCGACCATGCCGATTGGGTGGACGCGGGGTTCTTCACAAGCTGAAGCCCGATCGGTTCCGGCGGCAGGCAAACGGTCGGAATCGCCGGAACCGGACGAGCGCCTGCATCCCGACGGCGCGGGCTGGCGCCTCGGCCAGGCCAAGGTCACCGATCTCCACCCCACCCCGCGCCCTGTTGGTCGGTGATTCCATGCTCGGCGGCTACTTCGAGACCGTGAAGAATGAACTGAACGGAAAGGTCTACGTGGACGCATGGATCAATCCGTATTGCCAGTCGGAGCACATGAACAAGCTGCTGGGCGAGGTTCTGGACAAGGGCCCCTACGACGTCGTGCACATCAACACCGGCTTGCACGGCTGGCCCAAGGGACGCATCAAGGACGGCACGTTTGAGCCGCTGACCAAAGCGATGATCCAGG
Organism: Kiritimatiellia bacterium; assembly: GCA_046346795.1. Lineage (GTDB taxonomy): Bacteria > Verrucomicrobiota > Kiritimatiellia > SS1-B-03-39 > UBA6053 > JAXMHJ01. Next base: position 17,445 of record JAXMHJ010000053.1, on the reverse strand, counting down.
TGATTCAGGTCAAATGTCCGGAAGGCGAAGATCATCTGGGCCAGCAGCACGCCCGTCACCACCAAGACCCCGCGCCCCGGGCTGGATGGAGATCAATCCGAACATCGTCGAGCAGAACCGGATGGCCGCCGGGGTGATGGCCGGGATGAACGTCCCGGTGAATGATTTCTACTCGTTGCTGGCCGGCCGGCTGGAGCTGGCCCGCGGGGATCAATTCCACTGGAAGAACGAAGCCTACCCGATCCTCGGGAAGGCTTGCACCAATTCGATCTTGAAGGCGCTGAACGTGCAGACGGCGCGGTAGATCGGCCGACCGGCCCACAACCATTGAGAACGCATGTAGAACACGTTCCGCACTCCTCACCGCCTTTTGCTCGCGCCGCGGATCACGGAGTAGCCAAAGACTTGAGCCGTGCGAGCCATAGTTCTTCACCGTCGAACTCAAGCGGGCCGGTGACGGACCACTCCGGGCCCTAATTCCCCCGTTCGTTTGAACGGCTATGCCGGCCGGGAAAAAAGCCTAGTACCCGGTCAAACGCGATCCTCTCCCAGCAACAGGCCGATCCATGAAACGACCATTTCCGTTTTGCATCCTGCTGTCATCCATTTGTTTCCTCAGCTCCGGCCGCCGCCAGCATCACCTGGAACGCCCCGCTGACCATCACCGGAGACTCCGATGTGCTCGCCCTTGGCGGCCTGGTTTACGCCTATGACGAGTCCAACGCCTCCACCACGGTCAACGGTGTCACCTTCGCGGCCGGGCAGCGCGAGCAATCTTGGCGCCGGCAACATCACCATGACAGGGCTCACCACCGTCAACAACACGGTTTTCTCCAATCCCACCGGCCTCAGTGCGGCCTATGTCTTTCTCACCGGGGCGCGGCCCGGGAGCACCGCCCCCGCGACCATCAACCTGAACAACCTGGCGATTGGGCACATCTACCTCCCGCAGGTGTGGGTGAATGACAGCCGGGCCGGCACCAGCCGCACCGAAACGGTCTGGATTCCGGCGGAAACACGGTCACCCTCAATTACAATACGACGACCCTGGCGGGAGGTGCGGGACAATACGCGACCGGCAGTTTCACCGCCACCGCCGCCACCCAGGCCTTCACCCTCACCGGGAGCGCCTCGACCCAGCTCAACGCCATCCAACTCCGCGATGTGACCGGGGTGTGGAGCGGCGCCGCCGGCACAGTCTGGACGGCACCTCTACCTGCGTTCACCGGCGGCAACAGTTTCGCCACGTCCGCGAGCACAACTGACCCCGTGACCAGCCTGTATTTCGCCAACACCGACGGTCTGCTCAATCCGGTGGTCAACACCAGCCTCGTCGTTTCGACTGGGCGGGATTTCCGCAGGTCTGGTGGATGCCGGGCAGCGCCAGCCTATTCGGTGGAGAGCGCCGGCCGACCGGCATCAACGGGACCACGCAGTTGACCGTCACGGGCGGCGGAACAGTCACGTTGCTGGGAACCGCACACCGGCGCGGGGACCATCGCCACCGGGAGCACCTGAGCATCGACGGCGTCGACGACGCCAACGGGTGACCGGCAGGACCCTCTCCAGCAGCGCCATCACCATCACCAGCACCAGCCTTCAACACCTCCTTCAACTGCTCACGGCGCGGTGGAAGCGGTACGACGTCTGCTTCAAGTCGCGCAGCGCCTGGTATTGTTGCAGCGTCCACGGACAATGTCGCGACGACCCTGGATGGCGGCACCCTTCAATTCACGGCCGACCAGACGGCCGTAAAGGCGCTCACCTTCGGAGCGGCCGATCTCAGTACCAACGTCAGCGCGCTGGACCTGGCCACCACACGCCGGTCAACCTGACCGCGACCACCCTCACCGCGCGCGGACAAACAGCGCGAGCGCCAACACGGTTTCCATCGGGGCGGCCAAGACCCTGACCTTCAGCGGGGCCGTGAACATCGGGGCCACCAGCAGGACGACGAAGCTCACATTGACCGGCGCCAGCGCTTTCCCTCGCGATCAACAATGGCGGCAGGGCGACCGCGCCAACTTCGGGATCGGCGGCCGGCGGGATGAATTCCACGTGATCGACCTGAGCGGCCTGGGAACCTTCAATGCCAATCTGGGTACGGGGACGCTGGGCGTAGGACTGGGTTCCACCAACACCGAACAATGCCGTTCCCAACACCCTCCTGCTGGCCGCCAGCAGCACCATCAGCGCCACCAAGGTCAGCGTGGGCGGCGGCTTCATCAATACGACCGCCGCCCTCGGTGTGCGATGCGCCTGGGCAGCGGGGCGAACGCCATCAACACGGCCGACCTGTACATCCAAGGGGTCTACGGCAACCAGGGCAGGCAGTTCCGCAACCACCCTCAACTTCAACACCACCACGGGCACCCTGACCCTGCGCGGGCTGGCGGGCGGAAGCACCCGGGCGAACGTGCACATCGGTGAAAACCAGGGCGGCAGCACCGGCACCGGCAGCGGCGGCAGCTTCAACCTGGGCGTCACCAGCACCGGCCTGTCCGGCGGCAACGCCGACCTGATGATCGACCCTGACCATTTCCCGGCGGACCATGAGCGGCAATGACGTCGAGCATGACGTTTCGCAGCGGGGTCATGGATGTGAACACCCTGGTGATGGGCAACACCACCGGCACCACCGGCAACAGCGCGACCGGCACCCTCACCCTGGATGGCGGCACGGTCGTCTTCAACACGGGCGTCACCCTGGGCCTCAATACCAGCGGGACCGGAACAGGGCGGCCACCCTGAACGTGTCCGGAGCCGCGGTCACGGCCGCGAATCATCATGGGCAACCGCACCTGGGCACCGTGAATTCCACCGTCAACGTCACCGCCGGCTCGCTCACCCTCGGGGGAGACATCACGAATTGGAGCCCCCACCAGCACATCCTCCCTGAACGGGGCCGCCGCGCTTCATCAACATGCAGGGCATGACATTGGCACCCTCGCGGCGCCGATCAGCGCCTTCAATTTCACCAACGGCACCCTGCGGGATGTCGGGACCGTGTTCGGTCCCATCACCCTGGCCGCGGGAACCCACACCTTTCACCAGAATGCGAACGCGGGCGAAATCGAGGGGTCGATCGCCGGCGGAGCCTTCACCCCTCACCAAGACAGGAGCGCAGACGCTGACCCTGTCCGGCCTGAGCGCCACGGCGGCGAACAGTACACCGGCCTAACCACGATCGGCGCGGGTACGGCGCTGGCCTTGACCACCACCAACCCGACCCTGACCGGGGGGCTGACCCTGGGCGATTTCCGCGGGCTTACCACCGTCCGCCGCCCTGGACCTGTCCGGGACCAGCGCCACCTTTGGCGGGGCCTTTGACACAGTCGTCCAGACCGACTCCGCCGCCGCCAACACCATCAGCATCGGCGCGGGGCAGACCCTGCGGGTCAACGGCGCGGTGACGATCGGTTACAACTCCCCCGCGACCTCCGCGACCAAGCTGACCGTGAGCGGGGCGGGGACGTTTTCCATCGGAGCGCCCGGCGCCCCCACCAACGCCAACGTCCAGATCGGCAACGGTCAGACCACCAATGTCGGCAACGGGGCGACGGTGGACTTCAGCGGTCTCGGGACCTTCTACGCCAACCTGGGGACCTGGACCTTCCGCGTCGGAGATCCCTCCAACCCCGGCGGCGCAAGCACCGTCGGATCAACCCTGATCCTGGCCGCCGACAACACCATCATGGCGACCACGCTGACCACCGACTCCCCGTCGGGCATCACCCAGGCGATCAAACTGGGCGGCGGGAGCAACGTCTTCAATGCCAACACCATCAACCTCGGCCTGGCCTCCCACCGGGCGAGTGGCACGCTGGATTTCAGCAGCGGCGCCGGTACGTTCCAGGTGCGCGACCTGGCCGGAACCGGGCGGGCGGCCATGACGATTTCCTACGGTGGGAGCACCACCGGGTATGCTCCGACCAGCACGGTGAATCTGGCGGGGCATTCCTCCAACCTGCTGCTGAGCACCCTGAACATCGCGGGACGAACCGGCACCAATGGAGGCAACTCATTCGGCTCCTTCACCTTCGACACGGGAGTCATGGATGTCACCGGGGTTCTGATCGGCGACCGGCGGAACACGGTGACCAACTCAGGCACCAGCACCGGAACCATGACGCTCAATGGCGGGACCATCACCATCGGGGCGGGCGGACTGACCCTGGGTTCGAATGTCGCGAGCATGGCCGGCAGCGTCTCCACCGGGATCGTGAACCTGGGCGGAACGGCGGTGGCCACCGTCGGCGCCACCGGGGGGACCAGCATCACCCTGGGCAAATCCACGACGGCGGGGATCGTGGCAAACGGCACCCTCAACATCACGGGAACCGGCAGCCTTACCGTCTCCGGCCACATCATCGAGGGCGCGGGGGCCGGAACGCCAGCGTCGCGTCCGCCCTCAATCTGAACGGAGGCACGCTGAACATGGGCGGTTTCAACATCGGCACCGCCACCGAAACCATCAACACCCTCACCTTCCAGTCCGGCACGCTCAACAGTGTCGGCACCATCAACGGAAACGGCGGCCTGACCAAAACCACCGCCGGCACGCTCAACCTTCAGGGGGTCAACGCCTATACCGGCGCAACCGCCATTCAAAATGGCACGGTGATCCTGGCCGCCGGGGGCACGCTGGGTTCGTCCACCTCCGCCGTGTCGATGGGAACCGGCTCGGCGGGAACGCTCCGGAACCGTCGGCCACCTCACGCTGAACACCGGGGTTGCCGTGGGCGCCATCTCGGTGGTGTCGAACACCTCAGACGCCACCAGCCCCGCCAACATCGCCCAACTCACGATTCCCGCCGGCCAGACTCTCACGGCGACCGGCTTCACGTCCGGGGTGGCCGCGAGCGCCGCCGGATCCACCAACACCGCCCTTGGCACCGGCGCCTCCCCGGGAGCCGGAGGGGGCCCTGACCGTGAACGGAAACGTGGCCATAGGCGTCGGCACCACCGCCGATCCGGGCCTTGGCACGACCATGGTGGACCTTTCCGGTCTGCAAACCTTCAACGCGACCTCGACCGGGGCCGGGTATCTTCGCGTGGGCTTCGGATTCCAAAACAAGGCCACCCTGACCCTGGCCGCCAACAATACGATCAACGTGGGCACCCTCTCCGTCGCCGACTCGAACAATCAGAACTACTACGCGGCGGGCAGCAGCACCTGAACCTCGGGCCCGGGACCAACGAACTGCAGGCGCCCACCCTGACGATCAGGGCTTCCAAGGGCGCGGGCGTGGTCCGCTTCGGCGGATCGGACGGTTCGGTGACCATTACCGGGGCCAACGGGGCCGGCACCTCCAACATCACCGTGGGCAACGCGTACTCGGCCACCTACATGGGTGTTGGGACCAACGGACTGTTGCTGGCCGGCCACACCGCCACGGTGTCGGCCGGTACCGTGTTGATCGCCCAGCGAAACGGATCCATTTCGGCCACCCAGCCGGTCGCGCAGGTCACCTTCGACACCGGCAGTTTCAGGCGGACAGCATCATCCTTGCCTCCGATCTCGGGGAGGGACGAACACTTCTACCATGCTCAACGGGAGCTTCGTTCTGGGGACCAGTCCCGCCAGCACCGGCGTGCTCACGGTCAATACCGCCTTCAACCTGGCCCGGAACACCAACCCCACCCTCACCGACACCGTTACCGGCGCGTTCATCATCAATGGCGGCACCGCGATCCTCAACACCGACCTCAAGGACGTCCAGCACCCGCGGAACCAGCAACACCACGCTGACACTGGATGGCGGAACCCTGGACATGACCGGACACGTGATCGGAGGAAACGGCAGCGGCGACCTGGCGATCGACAACCTCAACTTCCGTTCGGGAACCTTGAAGGACGTCGCCCAGATCAACGGCGGCGCCAGCGGATTGAACAAGACCACCTCCGGCACCTTGATTCTGCTGGGCACCCACACCTACACCGGAAACACCTCGGTGACCGACGGCACCCTGTTGGTGAACGGAACGTACGGTGGCGGCGGGTTGATCACCGTCTCGGCCAGCGCGACTCTCGGCGGGGCGGGACAAACGGGCGACGCGGACCTGCTGCTGGGCGGCACCCTGTCCCCGGGGCAAGACACCCATGCCGACAACTGGTTCCAGGCCGGCGCTCTGAGTCTTTCCCCGGCGACGCAGCTCAACTTTGATCTGGGCGCTCCGGATGACGGGGGCGCCTCGCTTCCGGGCAATGACCTGGTGCTGGCGGCCAGCGTCCCGTATCTGGGCGGAGTCATCAACGTCACACCGCTCGCCGGCTTTACCGCCGCGCCCGGCGGTTCCAAATGGCGGCTTTTTGATCTGTCCTCCGGCACGGTGCCGGCATCGCACAACCTTTCCCTGGCGCCGGATCTCGCCGCCAACTACGGAATTGAGGCGGTGGAGGGTGCAAGTTCCATCTATCTGGTCGCCGTCCCGGAGGCGGCGACTTCCGGACTGGTCCTGGCCGGACTGTTGATGTTGCGCCGGTTGTTCCTGGCTTGAGGTTTTCGTGGGGACTCCCCGTTTCGGGAACCCTGGTCCTTTTTGGCGCAGCCGCAGCCGCCCGTGGGGCTTTCATGTCGGACAATCCCGTGAAATCGTCCGGGGAGGCCCCCTTCCCCCCGTTCATTTGAACGGCTATTCAAGTCGTACATATATCCCTAAATTAGCCGTAACGGAATTGTCACGACCAAGTCCCGAACGGGGCGACAATCGCGGCTCCGGAATCCCTTCCCAAGGTACGCAAAGGACGCGCGCATGAACAGAAACCACATGGAAACGCGACGGCCGGCCGGCAGGTCGGCCACCCGGGGGCAACGGTGCCTGTCGTGTTCATCTTGGCCAACCTCTGCCATGTCGTTCTCCGGGGAGCAAAGGCCGCGGATGTTCACGGTCGCCACGGTGCTCCTTTTAATCGCGTCACAACACCTTCCAGCCGCCACGATCACGTGGAATGCCCCCGCGACGATCACGGCCGACACGGATATCAAGACCCTGGGCGGCCTGGTGTACGCCTACGACGAGTCCAACACGTCCACCACCGTCAATGGAGTGACCTTCGCGGCGGGCAACAGCAATAGCAACCTGGGCTCCGGCAACATCACCATGAGCGGGTTCACCGGGCTCAACAACACCACCTTTTCCAATCCCACCGGCCTCAGCGCGGCGTACGCCTTTCTCACAAAGGGCGCGGCGTATGGGAACACCGGCGCGGCGACGATCACCCTTAACAATCTCGCGACCAACCATATTTACATTCCGCAGGTCTGGGTGAACGACAGCCGGGCCGCCACCAGCCGCACGGAGACGGTCACCAGTTCCGGGGGAAACACGGTCACCCTCAATTACAATACGACGACCCTGGCGGGCGGGGCGGGACAGTACACCATCGGCAGCTTCACCGCGAATGCCGCCTCGCAGGCCTTCACCCTCACCGGGAGCGCATCAAGCCAGCTCAACGCCATCCAACTGCGCGATGTGACGGGTGTGTGGAGCGGGGCCGCCAACGGCAATCTGGACAACGGCTCCGCCAACTTCACCGGGGGCAACAGTTTCAGCACCATTTCCGGGTTTGCCACGCCGGTGACCGCCCTCTACTTCGCCGACACGGACGGCCTGTCCAACGCGGTGACCAACAACGGCCTGACCGTCCAGACGGGCGGGCTCTCCACCGGTTCGCTGAACTTCCAGAACAGCTCGGTCGCCTACACCCTGACCAGCTCCGACGCCAACGGCATCAAGGGGACCACGGCCGTAAACCTCGCCGGCGCGGGGGCCGTCACCCTGCTGGGCACGCATGCGTACACGGGTGCCACCACGGTGGCGGCGGGCAGCACGTTGAACATCGGCAACGGCGCGACCACCGGCTCGATCTCGTCCAGCGCCATCGGCAACGCCGGCACGCTGAATTTCAATTCCAATTCCGCCGTGAGCCATGCCGCCGTGATCTCCGGGGCGGGAAGCCTGACCAAGAAGGGGACCGGCACCCTGACCCTCTCCGTCAACAACACCATGACCGGCGCGGTGACCCTCGACGGCGGCACGCTGAAATACACCGCCGACCAGACGACCGCCATCGGGGCGCTGACGTTCGGGGCGACCGGGGGCAGCGCCAACCTCAGCACCCTCGACCTGAGTTCGACTCCGAGCAATCTGACCGCCTCCAGCCTGACGGTGCAGACCCTGAGCGCCAGCGCCAACAACATCAACATCGGGGCGGGCAAGACGCTGACGATCAACGGCAATGTCAATATCTTCAATGCCGCGGCCACCACCCTCGGCACGTCCGTCACCTTCAACTCCGCGGGCAGCGTGCCGACTTCCACCTACGCCGTCACCGGAAACGGGTCCTTCTATTTTGCCGCCGACTCCACCACCAGTTCCACGACGCGCACCAACACCCTGGACATGCGCAACCTGGGCACCTTCAACGCGGGCACCAGCGGCACCGCCCTTGGCAATTTCTCCTTCGGCAGATACGCAAATGCGGGCGCGAATTATTATGACTGGGGCGTCAACAAAATGTACCTCGCTCCGAACAGCACCATGTACGCCACCACGTTTGCCGTGGCGGACAACGTGAACAATACTTCGGGCAAATCGGAAAACACCCTGTATCTCGGCGGCGGCGCCAACCAAGTCCACGCGACGACGATCATCGTTGGGGAATCCCAATCTCAAGGTACGGGCACGACGGTCACGTGGGACGCGGGCGTCACGACCGGCTCGCTCCTCTTTGCCGGAACGGGCGCGACCACCGCCGTATCGAACATGTATGTTGGCCGTCGCAATGACACCGGCAGCAATGGGGACCGCGTCGGCGTGGTCGATCTGACCAACGGCACGGTCACCGGAACCATCGCGAACCTCTATGTCGGCATCCAGGACGGCGGCGGCAACCCGGGCGGCACTCCAATCGCGCGGGGCACCTTCAAACTGGGCGGGGGCACCGGCGGTTCGAGCAATCTGACGGTCGACAACCTCTACATCGGTTACGCCGCCGACACGAATGGCGACACGTCGAGCGGAACGGTCCAGCTTGATGGCGGCAGTCTCACCATCTCGAACAACATTGAGATGACCCACAACTCGGCTCCGGCGGCGGCGCTGAACATTTTCGGCGGCACGCTCGCCGTCGGCGGCAACATCACCAGCCTTGGCGGCACCGGAACCATCACCCTCAATGGCGGCACGCTCGACATGACCTCCGGCAACATTGGCAGCGCCAGCAACCCGATTTCGACACTCGCCTATGCCTCAGGCACGCTATCGAACCCGGGATCCATTTACGCGGGCGCCGCAAACGTGACGACCGTGACATCGGACAACAAGACCATCAGCCTCACGAGTCCCAACACCTTCTCCGTCACAGGAACCGGCGGATTCACCCTTGGCGCGGACACCGGGGCGACCTCGACCCACAAGCTGACCCTGACCGGGACGGGTTCGTTCTCGGTAAACAATGCATCGGCCAACGTGGTGATCGGCATTGCCCAGGGGGCGGACACCCGGACGAATACCAGCACACTTGACCTCACCAGTCTTGCCAGCGTGACCCTCGGCGACAACACCACCGCAATCAACGAGTTGCGTGTGGGCTACGGCCAGGCAGTCACCGCTTCCCTGCTCCTCTCCAATACGGCCAATACCATAAACGCCAACGTGGTCTCCATCGCCAATAGCAACGGCGCAAACAGTTCCGGAACCCCTTCGATTACACTCGGCACCGGAACCAACGTCATCGCCGCGGATACCATCCATATCGGCCTGTCAAAGGGGAGGGGGACGTTGAAATTTGCATCGCAGACCGCAGGCAGCCCCGGAACGGTGACCATTACCGATCAGGCCGGGACGGGCGGAGCCAACATCGTCATCGGCAGCAACAATGGCGTCAACACCGGCTTCACCACCACCGGCCTGCTCGACCTGCGCGGTCACACCGCCACGGTGACGGCCGGGACGGTCACCGTGGGCAACAGTACCAATACCTCCAACAGCCCGCAGGGGACGCTTTCGTTTGACGCCGGCACCTTCACGGCCACCACCCTGAATATGGCAACTCTGGCGGCGACCAGCGGCACTTTTGACGTCACCGGCACTCTAAACATCGGTGGCGGCAATTTCACGGTGGGAACCCTTGGCGTGGCGAACAAGAGCGCCGCCGGTACCGGGACGGCCAATGGAAGCATCAACGTCAGCAACGGCAACCTGACCGTGAATACCTCCTTCACGCTGGCCACGCAGGCCACCGCCGGAGCCTCCGCCGGCACGCTGACCATCACCGGCGGGACCGTGACCTCGAACGCGGACATCGTGGACGGGGGCGGAGCCGCGGCCAGCACCATCACCTTGAACGGCGGGACGCTGGACCTCACCGGGCACAACCTGGGTTCCCTCGCCAGCCCCATTGACGCCTTCAACTTCACATCGGGCACGGTGGTGGATGTCGGCACCGCTTACGGTCCCGTCACGCTGGCTTCCGGCACGCACACCTTCAACCAGAACGGCTATGCGGGCGAGATCAAAGGGGCCATCGGCGGAGGCGCCTTCGGCATCACCAAGACCGGTGCGCAGACCCTGACCCTGTCCGGGTCGAACACCTACACCGGCACGACGACCATTTCCGCCGGCACCCTCTCCATCGCCACCACCGGCGCTTTGCCCGGTTGGGACACCAACTCGAAATACGCGGTGGCCAGCGGGGCGACGCTCGCCGTCTACAACGCGGTGACCGACGGCAATGTCGCCACCATGCTCGGCACCACCAACTTCGCCGCCGGTTCGGCGATCGGGTTCGACACGACCTCCGGTGACCGCACGTATGCGGTCAACCTGGCCAATACGGCCCAGGGATCGCTGGGATTGACCAAACTTGGCGGCAACACGCTGATCCTCACCGGCGCGAACACCTATGGAGGAACCACGCAGATCATCGCCGGAACACTGCAGGTCGGCAACGCCGGAACGACCGGCACGCTGGGAACTGGGGCCGTCGCGAACAGCGGAACGCTCGTCTTCAACCGCACCAACACCTATACCCTCGCCGGCGGCAACCTGGTGACCGGCGCGGGCGCGGTCACCCTGGCGAACACCGGTACGGTCGCCGCGTCGGTGGACAACCAGTTCAACACCACCGGAGCATTGAATTTCGGGGCCACCAACGGTTCCACGACGGTTTCCGCCCTGGATCTGACCAGCGGCAGTTCGACCTTCGGATCGCTCAACGTCCTGACCAACAGCGGGAGCGCCAATACCATCACCATCGGCGCGGGCAAGACGCTCACGGTAAAGGGGGCGGTCAGCATCGGGGCGTCCAGCGGAACGACCAACCTGACCCTGACCGGCGCCACCGGCACCCTGGCTGTCAACAACGGCGGAGGCGCGACCAACGCCAATTTCTACATCGGGGGCGGCGGAACCGCGACCGGCACCGTCAACATGAGCGGACTCGGCACCTTCACCGCCAATCTGGGCACGGGCACCCTTGCCCTCGGCAATGGCAGCACCATCAACAACGGTTCGATCCCCTTCACCGCCATCCTGGCCGGGAACAACACCATTACCGCCACCAAAGTGAGCGTGGGCGCCGGCTTCGGCAACACCACCAACGCATCGGCCTACACAATGCGCCTTGGCAGTGGGGCGAACACCATCAACACCGCCGACCTCTACATTGGGGTCTACAACAATCAGGGCCGGGGAAACGCCGGAACAACCCTGAATTTCAACACCACCACGGGCACCCTGACCCTGCGCGGACTGTCGGGCGGCAGCACCCGGGCCAATGTGCACATCGGTGAAAACCAGGGCGGAAGCACCGGCACCGGCAGTGGCGGCAGCTTCGATTTGGGTGGATCCGCCAGCACCGGACTGTCCGGAGGCAACGCCGACCTGTTGATCGACGCCCTGACCATTTCCAGGCGCACCGCGGGCAGCAACGACGCGTCGAGCATGACCTTCCGCGGCGGGAACATGGATGTGAACACCCTGGTGATGGGTAACTTCACGGGCACAACCGGGAACAGCGCGACCGGCACTCTCACGCTCAATGGCGGCACGGTGGTATTCAATACCGGGGTTACCCTTGGCTGGAACACCAGCGGCACGGGCACGGGGGCCGCCACGCTGAACGTTTCCGGGGCCACTGTCACGGCGTCACCGGGCATCCTGATGGGCAATCAGACAGTCGGCACGGTCAACTCGACGATCAACGTCACCGGCGGAAGCCTGACTCTTGGCAGCCACATCACCACGGTCGGCGCCACCACCACGACACTGACCCTTGGCGGTGGCACCCTGGACATGGGGGGGTTCAACATCGGCACCGCACTGGCCCCCATCGGCACGTTCACCATCAACCCCGCCACAAGCGCCACACTGATGAATGTGGGTTCGATCAACGGCACCGCCGGGATCACCAAAACCGGTGCGGGTACGCTGACGCTGAATGCCAACAGCTATGCCGGGATCACCGCCATCAACGCCGGAACCGTCCAGATTGACGGCGCGGACGACCTGGGCAACAGCTCGGCCACCAACACCATCACCCTGAACACGGGCACGTTGCGTTCGACCGCGAACAGCTACGACTTGGGAGCCAATCGCGACATTACCCTGGCCGGAGCGGGAACCATCCAGAGCGACGCGGGCACGCTGACCGTAAGTGGCGACGTGACGAACGGGGCGAACGGCCTTACGCTGCTTGGGGATGGAAATATCGCGATAACCGGTGCATCGGCACCGGCGCGACACCCACCGGAGGCCTGACCATCGGCTCGGCGACCGGGGGCCAACGTGACCCTCAGCGGCAACAACTTCACCGGCAATGTCGGTTTTGGCGGAAGCAACTCGCAGCCGCAGGGCAAATTGACGATCACCCACTCCGGAGCCCTCGGAGTCGGGCCGAAGACGGTCACCGCCACGAGCGCCAACAACACATTCGCCGGGATTCACCCAGAACAACATCACGCTCGCCAGCAACTTGTCATTCACCACCAGCGGCTATGCGATCACCAACGACTCCGGCAACAATACCGTGAACGGCAATCTTTCGTTGAACACCGGCAATGGAAACACTTCCATCAGCTCAACCAGCGGGTTGCTCACATTAAATGGCAACATAACCGCCGCCGCCACCAGTCGGCACTCTGAACTCAAAGGGGACGGGATGGGGGTCATCAACGGCGTCATTTCGGACGGGAGCACCGTTGGCCTCTCCATCCGGAAAAACGCGGGCTCGGGCACCTGGACGCTGACCGGCAACACCAACACCGGCGCCACCACCATTTCCGCCGGCACGCTGCGAGTCGGCGCGGCGACCGGGGCGGCGACTTCCGGAACCCTGGTCAACTCGTCGTCGATCATCAACGACGCCACCCTCATCTTCCGGCGCACGGACACCACAGCCCAGGATCTGGCCGGCGCCATCTCGGGAACGGCTCCGGACCGCCGAGAGCAGCGGCACCAGCAACCAGGGCACGTTCGACCTGAACAACGCCAGCACATACGGCGGAGGGACCACGATCAGCAATGCGCGGATCAACCTCACCAATGCCACGGGGCTGGGCTCGGGTGGCGTCCTGGTCAACAGCGGAGGCCAGGTTTTCATCAACGCCGCGATCACCGTGGCCAACAACCTCACGTTGAATGGCAATGGCTGGTCCGAAACCGCGGGCCAGCTCGAAGCGCTGCGCCTGGCCAACGGCTCGACGCTGTCGGGCAACATCACCATGGCCTCGAATTCCCGTGTGGTCGCCAACAACGGCGCGACCGGCACCATCAGCGGGAACATCACGGGAGGGGCAGCCTTGGAGATCGGGGAGGACACCCACCCCGGCACCCTGGCCCCCGGGCACCAACGATGGCCCCGGCGAAACGAAACTAAGCTACGGCATCCTGCGTCTCGACAGCGCCGCCGCCCTGCTCGAGGAATCGCGTTGAGCGGGGTACTTCAGCTCGCTCAACTTCAACGGCGGGGTGCTCGGTCTCAACAACGGGAACTTCACGCGCGGAACGGGCACGGGAATTTCGCAGGTCAAGTGGACGAGCAGCGGCGGTTTCGCCGCGTTTACAACGGACCGCACCGTGAATCTCGGCGGGGCCGGCGCCACCGCGACCTGGAACTCCGGAAGTTTCGTACCCACCGGAAGCAGCCTGATTCTGGGCGGCGCCGGGGCGGCGGGGACTCTCATCTTTGAAAACCCAATAAACCTCGGATCCGCAACCCGTACGATCCAGACCGACGACGGAACCGCCTCCGTGGACGGTCGGCTGACCGGGATCCTTTCGGGCGCCGGCGGCATCACCAAGTCGGGTGCGGGAACGCTGGAGCTGACCGCGGACAACTCTTTCACCGGGAACCTCGGTGTCACCGCCGGCACTCTCCGCCTGTCCGGTGCCGTGGGCAGCGCAAACGATGCCTCCGGGGTCGCCCTGTCCGGCGGGGGCACCCTGTTACTTGACAACACAACCAATTCGGGCGACCGCCTCAAGGACAGCGGCACCGTGTCGCTGGCGAACGGAACGCTTTCCTTCTATCATCCCGGCAGCGCTTCGACCAATTACAGTGAAACGATCGGGGCACTCACGGTCACCGGCAGCGGCAATGTGGTCCGCACCTACCGGGCCGCGGCCGACCAGACCTCGACGCTTTCCATCTCCTCGCTGGCCTATACGCCCGGGGCCTTGCAGTTTTATGGAGAAGGCCTCGGCCTCTCCGACGCCCGGAACAGGATCTTCATCGGCGGGACGGTGCCCCTGACCGGCGGGATCATCGGCGGCAATGCCACCTACTTCGACGGAACCACCACCGGTTCGGCGGGGTACAGCCTGGCGAACGGGGTGGTGCTGTACGCCCCGTCCGCGTCCATCAACGTCCGCGGGGGCGTGATTCCCGACCTCGACACCAGCATTGGCATCGTCGAGGCCGGCAGCAGCGGCAGCATGATCCTCTCCTCGCCGATCGTCACCATCCAAAGCCTGATCCAGAACGCCTCCAGCGCGGGAACGCTGGACCTGCAGGGGCGGACCCTGCGGGCGGGCAGCGTTATCATCGGCAACGCCTCGGCGGCCTTGACCCTTGGCCTCTCGCCCGGCGACGGAATCCTCATGGCGGAGACGAACGGCGGGATCCTCTCCCTTAACAACAACTACGCCACCCCCCTGCTGGTCAATTCCGTGATCGCGGACAACGGCGGCGCCTCCTCCCTGATCAAGACGGGCGGCGCGACCGTCCAATTGGCGGGTGCCGCGACCTACACCGGAGCCACGGACGTGAGCACGGGCACCCTCGCTCTCGTCGGGGGCGGCGCCCTGTCCGACAGCACGGCGGTCAATCTCTCGGGCGCATCCGCCATCCTGGATATTTCCGGCATCACCGCCAGTGGGGAAACCATCGGCTCCCTCGCCGGGGTTGCCGGCTCGTCGGTGGTTCTTGGCGGCAAAAATCTGGCCGCGGCGGGAGCCTCCAGCACCAGTTTCGCGGGCGTCATCAGCGGAACCGGGGGATCGTTCATCAAGCTGGGGGAAGGCGCGCTGTCTCTCACGGGTGACAACACCTTCACGGGATCGCTCACCGCGGGTGGCGGGACGCTGGAGCTGACCGGAAACAACCAGTTTACGGGGACGTTGACGATCGGCACCGGCGCGACCCTCAAGGTGCCGGTCATCCTCCAGTCAGGTGTCCAACCTCTCGGCCCGGGAACCACGGCGCTCGTCTTCGCGGGCAACGTCGATCACGGGGCGCAACTCGAATACAGCGGCTCCGCGTCCGCAATCCTTGACCGGGAAATCAACATGGCCTCCGGCCAGGGCGGAACCGTGAACGTCAGCCATGCCTCCGGGGTGTTGACCCTGAACGGCGCGCTGAGCGGGGCGGCCGATTTTCACAAGGCCGGGGCGGGGACGATGATCTTGCCTGGCGACGAAACCTGGAGCGGCAACGGAGCCGTGCTGGGCGGAACCCTGATCCTGGGCGGGGCCGCGCTGCCAGGCGCCAATTCCCTCTCCGCCGGCAACTGTAGCATATCGCCGGTGCCACGTTGCGCATCAATACCATTGGCGCACTGGAAACCCCCACCCTCACCCGCAACGGGACATTCAATCTGGAATCCGGCACGTTGCGCACCAATGCCATCGCCGGCTCCGGAACATTCCAATGGGGAAACGCCACCCTGGCGACCCTCGCCAACCTCACCGAGGGTTCGGTAGACCGGACCGATCCCGCCGGGGCCGCCAGCGGACCGGTGCTGCTGGAAGGCAACATTCTGGACTTCAGCGGCAACCTCACCACGTCCGGCACCACGGGACAGGGTTCGATCCTCGACCTGGGCGGCCTCACGCAAAACAGCGGTCTGCGCTACAATGAAATCAAGATCACCGGCACGCTGAATCTGGCCGGGGTGGACACCCTGGTCTTCAACATCAACCCCTACCTCCTGCGCCCGACCTCCCCCAATTCCGTCACCACGGGCGACTGGGGAACGATGCGACTGGTCATGGCCGACGCCATCACCGGGACGTTTGACACCATCTCCGGCATCGGCTCTGACTTCATCGGGTGGCATTTGCTGGGTTCCGAGATCGGAGACCCCGCGTTCAGCGGGGCCGCCAACCTGCCCTTGAACACCTATTACCTCGAATATGCCACGTCGGGCATCACCGGCGAAGGCATTCAGGCGGGAGCGGCCCTTCTGCTTCATTACAAGGTCGCCGGATCGGTGCCGGAACCGGGTTCTCTCGGTTTGACCGTTGCCGGGGTGATCCTCGCGCGGGCCATGACCCGCCGCAAGACTTGACCCGCCGCAAGACTTTGACCCACCCCGGATAACCGGCCTCCCGGACGATGAACCTTCCGGCGGAAATCACATCGGAAATCCCGTCTCCCCGTGCTACCAGTAGGCAAGCATGAACCGGACCGCCCTCCTTTTTCTTGCCTGCCTACTTCTTGCGCGAGCCGTCCCGGCTGAACCGCGGACGCGGATCCATCAGGGCTACGTCATCACCGAGTGGGCGGTCGAAGACGGATTGCTGGACAACGACGTTCAATCCCTCTGCCAGGATCGCGACGGCTTCGTGTGGATCGGCACCCATCGCGGCCTGATGCGATTCGACGGCGAGGACTTCAAACCGTGGCCGCTGATGACCGGAAGGCAATCCCTCAAGCGTTCGGTGTGGTCCCTGCTCGCCCTTCCGGAGGGAGGCCTGGCGCTGGCCGGGGACGAACCCGGCCGCGGCGTTTTCCTTCTGTCGGACAACCTGCGCGCCGCCCCGGTGCAACGGCTGCCCGGAACGCCGTCGTTGCTGTTCCGGTCGCTCTTTCACGGTCGCGACCGGACGATCTGGGCGGCCCGATGGGATTCGGCCTGGATGCGGGTCGGAGACGGCCAGGTGGACTATCTCGCGGAAATGGGACGGGAGGCCAATACATGGCCCTGCAGCCTGGCCGTC
>JAXMHJ010000052.1:0-39357 GCA_046346795.1 Kiritimatiellia bacterium | reverse complement strand
GCCTCCAGCAGGCATGCGACACCTGGCTGCCCGACGTGCAGGTCGTCACCCGGCTCAAGCCGTTCCTGGAGGATGAGGCCCCGGAACTCTTCGCCCGGCACGACCGCTGGGTGGCCCATCCCGGCGCCGGCAGCATCGCCCCCGCCTGCGAGGCCTCCGGCCCCCGCGTCATCGCCATCGGTCCCGAGGGCGGCTGGACCCCCTTCGAGATCGCCCTCTTCGCCGCCGCCGGCTTCACCCCCTTCTCCCCCACCTCCCGCATTCTCCGCAGCGACACCTTCTGCATCACCGCCCTCGCCGCCGCCTCCTGGCACCTCCCTCGGGAGTAGGATGGCCGGCCGTGGAGGCTGCCGCTGCGGGAGGATTTCAGTCCGCCTCCAAGACCTCCCGGATTTTGCGGGCGAGGTCGCTGCGTGTGAACGGCTTCGAGAGGAACTGCACGCCCTCGTCCAGCACGCCGCGCTGGGCGATCACGTCGGCCGTGTAGCCGGACATGAACACCACCTTGACACCCGGCTTGGCCGCGCTGACGCGTTGGGCCAGTTGCCGGCCATCCATCCCCGGCATGACCACATCCGTCAGGAGTACATGGATCTCTCCCGGATGGCCGGCCACCATCTTCAGGGCTTCCGCCGGCGTCTCCGCCACCAGGACGTTGTAGTCAAGGGCTTTGAGGAACAGGCTGCATGTCACGCACAGCGATTTCTCGTCCTCCACCAGCAGGACGGTCTCCTCCCGGCCTCCGGGCGTTTCCGCCCTTCCGGAGACGGGCGCTTTGGCCTCGTCCGCGATCTCCGGCAGGTAGATCTTGAACGTCGTGCCCTTGCCCGGCTCGCTGTTGGCGCAGATGAAGCCGTTGTTCTGCCTGACGATCCCGTACACGGTGGACAACCCCAGGCCCGTGCCCTTTCCAAGACCCTTGGTGGTGAAGAACGGCTCGAATATCCGCGCCTGCGTCTCCTTGTCCATGCCGCAGCCATCGTCACTGACCGATAAGAACACGTACGAGCCGGGAAGTGCTTCCGGGTGGCTGGCGCAGTACGCCTCGTCGATGACAACACTGCCGGTTTCCAGGGCGATCTCGCCCACGCCGGCGATGGCGTCCCGCGCATTGACACACAGATTGGCCAAAATCTGGTCGACCTGCGCGGGGTCGAGGTTGACCCGCCGCATGCCCGCGCCGGGCCGCCAGGCGAGGGTGATATCCTCACCGATCAAACGTCGCAGCAGTTTGAGCATGCCGCCCACCGCGTCGTTGAGGTCCAGGATCTTCGGGGCGATGGTCTGCTTGCGGGCGAAGGCCAGGAGTTGCCGGGTGATCTCGGCCGACCGCCCGGCGTCGTGGGTGATCTCGTCGAGATAGCCCCGGATCGGATGGTCCGGCGCAATCCGGTCCCGGCAGAGTTCGGCGTAACCCATGATGCCGATCAGCAGGTTGTTGAAGTCGTGCGCCACGCCGCCCGCGAGATGGCCCACCGCCTCCATCTTCTGCGCCTGCCGAAGCTGGGCCTGCAGCTTCTCCCGTTCCGCCCCGGCATGTTTTCGTTTGGTGATGTCGATGTGGCACCCGGCCATCCGGATCGCCGTTCCCTCCTCGGACCATTCGATGACCCGGCCCGCGCTGACCACCCAGACGGTCGAACCGTTCCTGTGCCGGCAGCGGATCTCATTGTAGAAGGGCTCGCGCCCATGGCTCCTGACATGCCGGTCCAGCACCGCGAGCACGCCGGGCAGATCCTCCGGGAAGATGAGCTTCTGCCAGGCTTCCGGCGAGCTTTCCATTTCGTGGTCCTCATACCCGAACATGCGCTTGAAGGTCGGGCTGAGGTGCTCCGTGTTGTCCACCAGATTCCAATCCCAGAAGCCGGAAAGCGTGCTTTCCACGATGTCCCGCAGGATTCCCTCGCTTTCGGCCAGTTTTGCCTCCGCCCGCTTCCGCTCGGTGATATCCAGAATGATGCCATGCCACAGGGTGCCGCCATCCTCCGTCCGCTCGGGATGGGCCTTGGACCAGCGCCAGCGCAGGCCTTGTCCGGGTAGAATAACCCGGAGTTCGCAGTTGAAAGTGTTCAATGTGCGGGCGGATTCCAGGATGGATTCCGAAACGCGCTCGCGGTCCTCGGGATGGAGGCGTCCGAAGACCACGGACGCGTCTTCCCGGACTTCTTCGGGCGTCACCTCATAGATGTCGTACATGCCCGGGCTTGAATACGGAAACGCGGAACGCCCGTCCGGGTACAACCGGTATTGATAGATCACGCCGGGGACAAGCCGGGCGAGATTGTGGAGCAGATCGAACCCTTCCTGCCGTCGCTCCTCGGCGCGCTTTCGTTCGGTGATGTTCTCATGCGCGACGATCACCCGCCGGGGGCCTTCGCCTTCGAATGACGTGACCCGCCCGATGAACCACCGTTTCTCCTCCGGCGAATGGCACGGGTACTCCATTTCAAAGTATTGGCGCTTGCCCAAGAGCACCTCCCGGATGCCGTCGGCGAAGGACCTGGCCTCCCCGGCGTGATCGCCGCGCGCGTTGTCGCACACGGCGAGGTAGTTGGTCCCCTCCGAGACGGTGTCGGGTTCGACCCCGTTTCGTCTGCCGAATTCGCGGTAGGACTTGTTGACGAGGACGATGTCACCATGCTCGTCAACCACGGCGATGTGGGCCGACAGCCCGTCCAACGTGGAGCGCAGATACTGGAACAGCCTCCGGTAGCGGGTCTCCGAAGCGTGCAACGCCTCCAGCGCGTCCACGTTCTCCGGGTTTGCGCGGTCGCGCGACTCCCCCCTCCTGTCCGGCGTCTGGTCTCCACTCATGTCGATGCTCCTTCCGCATGCGGGCGCAGCCGTCGTCGCGCGGCTACGGGTTTTGGACATCCCGGTCCCGGTTCCTGGCCGGGGACCTGCTCCCGCGGTCCCGCAGCACGTCTCGCGCCTTCCGGGCCAGTTCCTTCCGGGTGAACGGCTTGGCCAGGAAGTGCATCCCTTCGTTCGGCACCCCTTGATTCGCGATGATATCCGCCGTGTAGCCGGAGACGTAAAGGCACGAGATCTCCGGGAAGACCTCGGCCAGCTTCGTGTTCAGGTCCCGGCCGCTCATGCCCGGCATGACCACATCGGTGATCAGCAGGTGGATGGTGCCGGGGTAATCTTCCACCTGGCGGAGGGCTTCCTCTGGGTCGGCCGCGGTCAGCACGGTGTAGCCCAGTCCCTGCAGGAACATCCCGGTGGTAAGGCGGACGCTCTTCTCGTCCTCGACCAGCAGGACGGTCTCCGAGCCGCGGGTGGCCTCGACCGCGGCGGAGGGAACGTCCCGGTTCGCCTCCTCCGGAGCCAGGCCCGGGATGTAGATGCGGAACGTCGTCCCCTTGCCCGGTTCGCTGTCCACTTCCAGGAAGCCCTGGTTTTGTTGAACGATCCCGTACACGGTCGACAGACCCAGTCCGGTTCCCTTCCCCGGATCCTTGGTGGTGAAGAAGGGTTCGAAGATCCGCTCCCGGGTCGCGCGGTCCATCCCGCAGCCGGAGTCGCTCACCGCCAGCACCACATAGTCGCCGGGAACCACCCCGGCATGGCCGGCGCAGCGTTCCGCATCGAGCACGACATGGCGGGTCTCGATGATCAGACTTCCGACCCCGACGATGGCGTCGCGGGAATTGACCACGAGATTGGCCATGATCTGGTCGATCTGGGACATGTCCATCCTGATCCACGCCTCCCGCGCCGACGGACGCCAGGTGAGTTCGATGTCCTCCCGGATCAGCCGGCGCAGCAATTTGAGCATTCCGGTCAGATGGTCGTTGAGGTCGAGGACCACGGGCGAGATCGGCTGTTTGCGGGCGAAGGCGAGGAGCTGGCGGGTGATGGCGGCGGAGCGTCGCGCGCCGACGGTGATCTCGTCCAGCCACCACCGGATCGGATCATCGGCGGCGATCTCGTCCCTCGCCAGTTCCGCGCACCCCAGGATGCCCATCAGCAGGTTGTTGAAATCGTGCGCCACGCCGCCCGCCAGCAGGCCGATGGACTCCAGTTTTTGCGCCTGCCGCAGTTGCGCCTCAAGATTCTTCCGTTCTGCTTCGCCTCCCGGCGCGCCCGGATGTCGCGGACGAAGACCAGGTGGTGGCCATCCTGGTTCTGGAACCGGATGGCGACGGCGCTTGCCGTCTCGACCGGAACCCGCGTGCCGTCGAGGCGCAGGTATTCCTGTTCCAGTCGCCGGGGCGACCATCCCGTTTTCGCGCTGGGAGCGGATGCGATCATGGATGCAATGATGATACTCCGGTGCGATCCGGTCGGGGAAGGGGCGTCCCAGCAGGTCCTCGACCCGCGCCGCCCCCAGCAGTCGCACCCCACCGCCGCCCTCCGCCAGCTTGCGCTTGGTGATATCCTCCGTGAAGATGACAATCCCCCGACCCCGCCGCCGCCGTCGCGCCAGAGGATGCATCTCCCAGCGCAGGTGCGTGACCGTCCCGTCGGCGCGCTGGAAGCGGTCGTCGTCGGAGCACATGCTCTCGCCCGCCAGCCCGCGGCGGTGGATCTGTTTCAACGGCTCGCCGATCTCGGGGAAGATGTCGTAGTGCGACCGGCCCTTGATGTCCCGGACTTCGAGGCCGTAATCCGAAATCCAGCGCTGGCTGACCACCAGGTAGTGCATATCCCGGTCGAACATGGCCAGCGCCGCGGGCGCATGCTCGATGAACAAGCGCAACATTTCCTCGCTCTCCTGGCGGGCCG
Source organism: Kiritimatiellia bacterium (assembly GCA_046346795.1). Taxonomy (GTDB): domain Bacteria; phylum Verrucomicrobiota; class Kiritimatiellia; order SS1-B-03-39; family UBA6053; genus JAXMHJ01. Next base: position 34,626 of record JAXMHJ010000052.1, on the reverse strand, counting down.
CCTCCGCCAGCTTGCGTCCGGTGACGTCCTGGACGATGCCCGCCATCCGCCGGGAGCGGCCGCCCGCGCCCGCGGTGGGCCGGCCCGCGACCCAGATCCAGCGCGGCTCTCCGTCCGCGCGCAGGATGCGACACTCAAAACTGAAGTCGCCGCTCGTATCGACCGCCCGCTGGATGGTGTCCTGGACGCGAGTCCGGTCGTCCGGGACAATGTGACGGAGGAATTCCCCGGCTCCAGTCCGACCGGGGCCGGTCATACCCGAAGATGCGGGCGTGCTCCATGGAACAAAAGGCCGTGTCGTCCGCCAGATCCAGATCCCAGGCCCCGATGTGGCAGCTCTCCAGGGAAAACCGGAGTCGCTCCTCGTTGTCGCGCAACGCTCTTTCGGCCCTCTTGCGCTCGGTGATGTCCTGCAGCGAGCCCAGCACGCACGGTTCCCCGTCCAGTTCGATGAGTTGAAAGGTGGCCAGCACATCACCGGTCTCCCCGTTCCGGTCCCGGCCCTGCATCTCCGCGGCGACGCGTCCCCGTTCGCGCAGGTCCTCCAGCACCACCTCCCGGTTCCCGGAGTGCCACAACCGCAGTTCCGCGGCGGTGTGTCCGACGAGTTCCTCGCGAGGGTAGCGGCAGAGCTGCGAGAACGATTCGTTTGCGTCCAGAATCACGCCGTCGCGCAACCGGGTGATGACCTCCGCCATCGGGCTGTCCTTGAAAATGGTGGCAAAACGGGCCTCGCTCTGACGGAGAAGCGCCGTCGCACCGCGGATTCGCCGGAACAGGCGGTCCAGCCACACGCCCAGCACGGTTGCCGTTACCAGCACGAAAAACCAGCCCTTGACGTTCTCCAGCGTCTCCGCGTGCGCCGCGTCCCGCACGAAATGATGCAGCAGCCAGCCGGAGCAAAGGATCCACAGCGCGCCGGCGACGGCGTAGACCGCCGCGATTTTCAGGGCCGTCATCCCGCCTGGTGCAGACTCATGATTCGCGTTCATCGTTCGGAATCCCGGTTCCACCCTTTCAGCCTCATCCCGGCACCCACCCTTTCCATGCCCGCCCGACAGTCCCTGCCGGCTCGCAGCCCGCGTCCGTGTCCACGAGCGGATTCATGCGCACAAAATACCCGTTCACGCAACGAGGAAAATGCCCCGGCGGGACCTTTTCCGGAAGGCGGACGCGACGATCGTCGCGGACGGCGGCCCGGCCCCCGCCGTTCCCGCGTATGCGCGCGGGCCGGGCTCATGGAAAGCACTGGCGCGGCGCCGCCGCGAGGCTCTTTCCGCCCGCGCAAAGCCGCATTGCGATCTGGACGGGGACGGGTTTGGCGCCTACATTGCCCGCATGATTTTCATGCCAAGACCGATGTTGTTTCCCGCCCTGCTCGCGCTCGCCCTGACCGGACGCGCCGGTCCCGTGTCGGACGACGTGGCCCGCCTGGGCGACGCCTCGTTCAAGGTGCGGGAGAAGGCGACCGCGGCGCTGAAAGCCGTGGCGGCGACGAACCATCAGGCCGTGCTGGAGGCCTGCATCGCCGGCTATGCCGTCACCGACGACGTGGAAATCCTCTCGCGGCTCGACGAGATCATGCTGCCGCTGGTGGAGCGCAAGATCTACAACCGGCCCAAGGGCTTTCTCGGGCTGCGCCTGGAATCCTCCGCCGCGGTGATCAACGGGAAGGCCGTGCCCGCGATCGAGGCGGCCATGCTGGTGGAGGGACAGGCCGCGGGGAAGGCGGGCGTGAAGATGGGCGACCTGATCCTCGCCATGGACGGCAAACCCGTCACCGAGGAGGGCACCGCCCCGTTCATCGCCGTGATCCAGGAGAAGGAGCCGGGCACCACGGTGCGACTCGACCTCCTGCGCGGCGAACAGCGCATTACGGTGCCGGTGGTGCTGACCGAACGGCCGCCGGAGACGTTCTTCGTCGTGCCGGACCGCGAGCCGCTCGAGGAGTTTTACGACAACTGGAAAACGAAGGCCGTGGACGACTTCAAGGCCTCCGCCAAGCCCGCCCCGGCTCCATGAGCCTCCGGCCGGCCATGGCGGGTGCGACCGCGGCCCTGACGCTTCTCCTTCCCGTCATGGTTCCCGCCCGCCAGGTGCCGGTGACCATCGCCTATACGGCGGAACTGCGGGCGGCGGTGGACGCCCCCGATCTCGCGCGCCTGGTCGCGCGGGTCGAACGCATGCGGGAGGAGGAGCGCAACCTGCTGGTCCTCGACGGCGGCGGCTGGTCGGCCGGTGCCGCTGAGGCGGCGGTGGAACCCGCGTTGATGCCCGGGATCATGACCCTGTTGCGGCCGGACGTCATGGTTCCCGGGGTGCCGGAGCTGGCGGCCGGGTTCACCGGTTTGAGGAATTCGGAAAAACAGCCCTTCCCCTGGACCGTCGCCAATCTGCAAACGCCCGATGCGGCCCCCGGAAGGCCGTCGACGCCTCCCTTCCGGATTCTGCCCGTCGACGGGATCCGCGTCCTGGTGGCCGGCCTGACCGTCGATCAACCCGCGCTCTGGGCGCCGCCGGAGGTCTTCAAGGGGGTGAAGACCTCGACCGCGCGGGAGGCGCTGCGGGAATGGATCCCGGGCGTCCGGGCGGCGGAGGCGGAGATGCGGATCCTGGTGGTGCATGACTCCGCCGCGCCCGGCGGACCGCTCGCGGAACTCGCGCGGGAGTTTCCCGATTTCGACCTGGTGCTCGGCGCGCGCCGCGACGACGCCGTCCGCCCCGCGACCGACGGCGGCGTCATGCTGGCGCAGCCGGACGCCCGCGCTCGGTCGGTGGTGCTGGCCAGTCTCGTGTACGACACGGTGCGCCGCGCGGTGATCCGCCGGGAGGTCGACATCGAGCCCGTTCGCGAGTTCTTTCCCGCCGATCCCAAGGCGGCGGGATTGATCACTTCCGCCCGCGGCCGCACCGCCTCCCGTCTGGACGCGCGGATCGAACCGCCGACCCTCGCCGGCGCGGCGGAAGCCCTGCGCACACGCCTGAACCTGGACGCCTGCGTGCTCGCACCCCGACCGGCGAAGGGGGATCCCGCCACGCTGCGCGGGCTGCACGCGCACCTCCCCCTCGGGCAGCGGCTGGCCCTGGTAAGCCTTCCCGTCTCCGCCTTGAAGGACGCGCTCGCGCAATCGGAGGGCGGGCCGTTGCTGCTCGCCGGCCTCTCCCTGGAGGGTGGCGGCAGCCCGGTCCTGCGCCTCGCGGACGGCTCCGCGCCCATCGCGCGCCACCGGCTCCGGGTCGGGATCGAGGAGTCGCTGCTGGCCTCGCGCGGCGGGGAATGCCGCGTTTTCCGCGACATCGCCGCGGATGTGTCGGCCCGCCTGGAATGGTCGGCCCCCCTGCATGAAATCCTCGCGCCGCCCAAGGGGGGCAAGCCGTGACGACCTGCCTTTCCGCCGTGCTTCTGCGCTTCCGCGAAGGGCTGGCCGCTGCGCGCGCCGCGTCGCCCCGGCGCTGGCTGGAAGGTCTGCTTTGCGCCTGCGCCGCGTCGCTTCCGTTTGACGCGCTGTCCCAGGTTTTCGCCTATTGCGCGGCCCTGCTGGCCCTCTGGATGCTCGTCCGGCGTCCCGGGGCGCGGCCGGCCTGCCCGCGCTGGCATTGGGTGGCCGCGCTGGTCTTCGCCCTGTTCTGCCTGGGCAGCCTGGCGTGGGAGCGGAGGGGGCGCGCGGGATTTCGCGCATTCACCGGCTGGCCATTCTGCTCCTCATTCCCGCCGTGCCGATGGCCTTCGCCGGCCGCTCGTTGCAAACCCTCGCGCTCGGACTCGTGACCGGTTCGGTGTTGAGCGCCCTCCGGGACTGCGTGCGGGTGCCGTGGGAACTGGCGCACGGCGTGAAGCTGCTCGACACGGGCAGCATGACCACCCCGCAGTTCTATCTGGCGGCCCTGCTGATCCTGCTGGCGGTCCCGGCCGGCGACTGGCGGCTGCGGCTGCGCCGTCCGCCCCGGGCGTGGATCGCCGCGCTCGCGCTATCCGCATTCGGGCTGCTCATCCACAACAAACGGGGAACCTGGCTCGCCTTCGGGCTCGCGGTGATCCTGCTTTCGCTCCTGCGCCGCAACCGCCGTCTCCTGCTGGCGATCCTGGTCGGGGGTGTGCTCATCGCGAGTATTCCCGCCACGCGCAACCGGGTGATGGGTCTGGCCGGCATGTTCAATCCCAAGGAGGGAGACCGGGCCGCCCTCTGGGTCAAGGTGGCGCCGCCCCTGCTGCGCGAGCATCCCTGGGGGTATGGCTACAAAAGCATGCGGCACGAGGACCTGAAATCCTATTTCCGCAAGGTTCAGTCCAAGCTCGACCACCTGCACAACAACGCCCTGCAGATCTCCGCCGAACTGGGCTGGCTGGGCGGGGGCTTCTGGGTCGCGTGGATGGCGGCGGCCCTGGGCTCCGGCCTGGCTTCCGTCCGGCGGGCCGCGGCCGCGGAGCGCAGCCTGGCCGCCGGGGTGTGCGCGGCCTTCTTCGCCTTGCTGGCCAACGGGCTCGTCGAGTACAACTTCGGCGACACCGAAATCCTCATGCTCTTCGCGATCCTGCTGGGCATGATCGCGCGCCGGGCCGGCGCGCTGGAAAGGGAAGGGGACGAATGAGCGAACCCATGGAGTCCATTCAGGAACGCTGGCGCATCGATCTGCTGCGCGAGGTCGCCCGCGGCGGCATGAGTGTCATCTACGAGGGCCGGCTCAACGGGGCGGACGGCTTCGCCAAGACCGTCGCCGTCAAGATGGTGCTGGAGAAATGGAGCGAGAACTCCCGCTTCATGCAGCTCTGCGCGGCCGAGGCCAAGCTGGTGTCGGACCTGGTGCACGAGAACATCGTGCAGATCCTGCAGCTCGGGCGGACCGCCGACGGGCAGTACTACGTCGTCATGGAATACGTCGACGGGCTGCCGTTGCGCCGCCTGCTCGACCACCACCGGCTGCGCCGCAAGCGCCTGCCCGTCCCGCTGGCGGTGCACATCGCCAGCCGCGTCGCCCGCGGCCTCTCCTACGCGCACACCTTCCACGACGAGTCCGGGCGCTGCCTCGAAATCGTCCACCGCGACGTGTGCCCCTCGAACATCCTCATCACCAAGGAGGGCCTCGCCAAGCTGACCGACTTCGGCGTCGCCAAGGCCGTCTCCATGACGCTGATCGGGGACGGCATCCTGACCGGAAAGGTCAGCTACATGGCCCCGGAGCAGGCCGACTGCCGCCCGGTGGATTTCCGCGCCGACCAGTTCGCGCTGGGCGCGGTGCTGTTCGAGATGCTGGCCGGCTCGATGCTCCGCCCGGCCGTGCTCGATCCGCGCAAGACCCCGTTCGCCGCGCTGGAGATTCCGTGGCACTGCCTGCCGCCCGAACTGGACCCGACGCTGATCGACCTGCTCAAGCGCTGCCTCGCGCCCGATCCCGCCGCCCGCTACGAAAAGACCGCCGAGCTGGCCACCATGCTGGAATGGATCATCTACAAGGACGGCTACGGCCCCACCATCCAGACCGTCGAGGCCTATCTGCGCAAGGAGATGCCGTCCCTCTACCAGCCGGTCCACACCCCCGCCGCGGTCGCGGATTCTTCCGCGGAGACGGTGGTGGAGACGTGAGCGGGGGAGGGCAAGTCCCACTTCGGTTTTTCATTTGGTTGCCGCTGGCCATGGCCATCTCCTGCCACCGCCCAACCGCCGCACCAAGGGATGAGGTGCAAGGCAAACCCGAAGTCGCCACGTCGCCGATCATGTTTGCGTTGACGGCGGAAGAACTGGCGACAAATCACATCGCGCAACTCTACGCCGAAATTCCGGCCGGTGAAATGCCGAGGGCGCTTCATGAGATCACACTGGTTCAAGGTTCCCCATCCGGCGGTGATGATTACACAGCCGAATGGGCAAAGGCGGCCATACGCAAGAGAAAATGAAAAAGGCGGATTTTCGGAAGTATTGCGGGTTTTGGCATGATCCGGGAGAAGGGCTTGTCGCCAGTACCCGTGGCCCAGCGTGATGTGGTCTCTTGTCTTTGATGCGCAAGGTAGCGTCACCTTGGTGGACGATATGCACACGTATTATGGGCGGCCCGGTTCGGACCTGCTGATCCTGCAAGGCCTTCGTCCTGAAGAGTGGACCTTACCGCCCATCAGTCCGTCCAGCATGGCAGCATGCCATGCGCGATTGAAGGCGAAGAGACGCCCTGCGGCATCCCCCTGAAATCACGGCCGCGGGCCCAGACCGCCAGTCATCTGGCCATCCTGGCATCACAAGACGGCTGTTCAGGATAATTGATGCGTCACGTGGCGGCCGTTCGTGTATACGTGGTCGTTCAAGTTTAAAAGGACCCAACGCCGGCCCGGGCGGGGCAATTCCGCCACCTTCCCCGCCGTCGCCGGAAACTCAGTACATGCGGGAGTGCAGATGAAGAATTCGAACCAGGAAACACGCCGGCGCATCCACCGCGCCGAGGAAGGCCTTCCCGGCCTCACGCAATATGACGACCCGGTCCCGGTCGTCATCCCCATTCTCATCACCGGCATGTGCTACGTCCCCGCCTTCCGGATGGCGATGGCGGAGGACCGGCTCGATTTCAAAACCATGTACTACACCGAGGGCGGGGACCGGATCAAGATATGGGAGCCCGGGATCCTGCTGGAACGGGACCTGTCGCTTAAGTCGCGCCAACGCCGTCCTGCAACCTCATCTCCGGGGCTTCCCCGACCAGGGGCCTCCCAGGTCCGACCACGGTGACCCGCGTCACCACCGTTCCCTACACGATCCAAAACCGCCCGGCGACGACCACGACGGTGGTACGCGAGCCCGAGGACGACGAACGTCCCGCCCCGGTTTATCAGGCTCCGTACCGCGAGCCGGAAGAGGACGAACACGAGGGGGAAGACCGGAACGAAGGCGGGGACCGGCGCATCCGTTCGCTCCTGCCCGCGTCCAACGGCAGGTCCTATCTTTTCAAGGCCGGCGCCACCCCGACGCCCGTCCCGACGCCCGCTCCCGCGCCGACGTCCGTCTCCACGCCCCGCACCACCACCCGCCCCGCCAGCACCACCACCCAGTCGGGCGGCGGCACGACGACCGGCCAGCGGACCGTCACCACCACCACGCAGGAGCAGCTTCGCAACGGCAAGGTGCCCAAGGCGAGCGTCGAAGACCAGCGCACCGCCTTTGACGTGGAGTTCATCAAGGCCCTGGAGAACGGCCATACGCCTTCGCTGCAACTCGCCTACAGCCAGGAGAGCGACTACACCTCCATGGGGGTCGCCGCCAAGGATGCGATCAGCTTCAACAAGAAGAACACCACCCTGCTGCTGGGCGCCGCCTACACCGGCGACACCGTCGAGGGCATTTTCCTGCCGGGACAGGAGAAGAAGGACACCTTCGACGTCATGGCCGGCGTGACGCAGGTCCTCGACCCGAAGACCCTGTTCACCGCCAACCTGACCCTCGGCATGCTGGACGGCTACCTGTCCGACCCCTACAAGGTGGCGGAGGTCAACGGATCGCTGGTCCCCGACCACCGTCCCGACAGCAAGGACCGGCAGATCGGCTACCTGGCCCTGACCCGCTTCATCGAACCGGCCAACGCCAGCCTGGAGGGATCCTACCGCTTCTACAACGACAGCTTCGGCATCCAGTCCCACACCCTCTCGCTCGCCTGGTACCAGAAGCTGAGCGAAACCTTCACCCTGCGCCCCGCCGTCCGTTACTACACCCAGACCGAGGCGGACTTCTACGGCGTGCGCTTCACCGGCAATCCGGAGTTCTATTCCTCCGACTACCGGGTGTCGTCGTTCGACGCGGTGGGATACGGGCTCAAGGCGATCTACCAGCCGAACGACCGCTTCGCGGCCGACATCTCGGTGGACCGTTACGTCCAGGAGGGGAATGATTCCGTCACCTCCAGCGACGCCTACACCAAGGCCCTGCTGGTCATCTTCGGAGTCCGCATATGGCTCTGAGCGAGGCCGGTCTCCTCGCGCGCATGCAGCGCGCGGAACGGACCCGCCAGGGCGACGGGTTTGTGCACGTCGCCTTCCCGGCGATGGGCACGACCAACGACCTGCAGTTCCGCCCGCGCAACGCGGCGGAGGCCGGGGCTACTTCACTCGCGCGGTCTTCGGGTGGCTCGCCGCCTTCGAGGCGAAATTCTCCCGGTTCCTTCCGGACAGCCTGGTCGGCCGCATCAATGCCGCCGCCGGCCTCCACCCCGTGGAGACCGACGACGAGGCCGATGAACTCTTGCGCTCTGCGGTCCCCCCCGCCGCTGCACACGCGCACCAAGGCGCGTTCGACCCGACGCTGGGGCCGCTGGTCGGCTGTGGTCCGGCCGCAGCCCCCGCCGAGGCGCAAATCCAGGCGGCGCGCGCGCTGTCCGGCTGGTCAAAGGTGGTGCGCTCCCCTGGCAGCGTTTTCCTGCCGGAAAGGGCATGCATCTGGATCTGGGCGGCATCGGCAAGGAATGGGCCGTCGACCAGGTGTGCCATCTCACCGGCCAGTGGGACGTCACCCGCTACGCCGTGAGCTTCGGGCGCGACATCCGTGTGTCGGGCGCGCCTCCGGCGGTGAACGCCGGCAGCCCGGACTGGAGCAGCCGGCGAAACCGGATCGCTGCTGGGACGGCGTGTCGATGGAGCGGGGGGCGCTGTGCTGCTCGGGCGACTACCGCCGCTACTTCGAGTTCGGCGGTCGAGTTCGGCCACATCGTCGATCCCCGCAGCGACGTTCCCGCGCAGGCGAGCTGCGCCGCCTGGGTCATCGCCCCGACCTGCACCGACGCGGGCATGCTGGCTACCACCATCCTGATCGTCGGCGCCGACGAGGGGCTGAAGCGGGTCGACGCCACCCGGGCCGCATCCGCCTGCGTCTGGATGGACAATGAACTTTGCAAACCAGGAGATTCAATGAATACAGGAGTTCCCTTCATGAAACGAATGCTTGAACGCGTCGCCGCCGGCGTCTGCCTGCTGGCGCTCACGGCTCCGCCGGCCCTCGCCGACCAGATCCAACCCGGCGCGAAGCTGCCTCCGACCGCGGGCGTGGGGCTGGAGGGAGACATGCCATCTCTCGCCGGCAAAGTGGTCCTGGTCGACTTCTGGGCCTCCTGGTGCGGCCCCTGCAAGAAGTCCATCCCGGAGCTGAACGGCTTTCACAAGCAGTACGCCGCGCAGGGCCTGGTGGTGCTGGGGATCAACATGGACGAGAAGGCCGCCGACAAGGACAAGTTCCTCGCGGCCAATCCGGCGGACTTCCCCGTGGTGCGCGACGCCCGCCACGAATACGTCAAGCAGGTCGAGCCCAAGAGCATGCCCACCACGCTGCTGGTGGACCGCAAGGGCGTCGTGCGCTTCGTCCACAACGGATTCAAGGGCGAGAAGACCACGACCGAGCTGAAGAAGGAAATCGAACAGCTTCTGGCCGAGGAGGCCAAGGCTGCAGCCAAGGAGCCCAAATGAAGTCCGTCCTCCTGATTCTTCCCGTACTCGCGGCCGCAGCCTTGCTGAGCGGGTGCGCAACCACCGTGGAACCGTGGGAGAGGGGAACCCTCTCGGATTACACCATGCGTCCCGACCGCGACCCGCAGTCCGACGCCCTGTACGAGCACGTCTACTTCACCCGCGAGGCGGCCAATGGCGGCCGCGGCGTGGGCGGGGGCGGCTGCGGCTGCAACTGACCCGTCCGGTCAGGTCTTGTCCGGTTTGGGCGTGTCGGCGGTGCCGGCCGGGAGCGCGGGGGCCGCGACGAGGTCCTTCGGCGCCTCGCCGGTCAGGCAGTTGAGGAACGCCACGATCGATGCGGTGTCGGCGTCGGTGAGCTGGCGGCCGAGTTGGAATTCGGCCATTTTCTTCACCATGGTCGCGAGATCGGTCTCCGAGCCGTCGTGGAGGTAGGGCGCGGTCTTGGCGACATTGCGCAGCGAGGGCGACTTGAAGAAGAAGTTGAGGTTGGGATCCTTCACCACGTCGCCGCGGCCCTTGTCGGTCAGGCCCGGCCACGGCTTCGCCAGGCCCAGCTTCTGGTACACCATGCCGCCGACGGCGGGACCCATGTGGCAGCTTACGCAGCCGGTGGTCACGAAGGTCTTGGCGCCGGCCAGTTCCTCCGCGGTGATCGCCTTGACATCCCCGGCGAGGTACTTGTCCCAGCGGCCGGGCGTCACCAGTTTGCGTTCGAACGCCCCGATGGCCCTGGCCATGTTGTCGAAGGTCACGGGATCCGCCTCGCCCGGGAAGGCCTTTGCGAAGGCGGCCACGTAGTCGGGGATGGACTTGAGCACCTTGACCACCTGGTCGCCGCCGGGCATGGCCATCTCCACGGGATTGCCCACGGGGCCCTTGGCCTGGGCCTCGACGGTGGGCTCGCGGCCGTCCCAGAACTGGGCGAAGTGAAGCGCGGCGTTGTAGACCGAGGGCGAATTCCGCCCGCCGAGCTGGCCCTTGTGTCCGGAGGAGAACTGTTTGTTGTCCACGCCGAAGGTGGCGAGGTTGTGGCAGGAGTTGCAGGAGATTTCCTGGCTCTTGGAAAGACGGGGGTCGAAGTAGAGCTTCTTCCCGAGGTCGATTTTTTCCGGGGTGCCCGGGTTGTCCGCCGCATCCATCGCGGCCGGCAGGGGGGCGAAAATCGCCGCCAGCATGGGGTCCGGCTTGGTCGCATCCTGCGCGTGCGCCGTCAAGACCGGCGGAGACCGCGATGGCGGAGGAAATCACAAGCAGTTTGACGGGATGGATGTCGTTCATGTCGGGGTCTGCCTCGGGTTGATGGTGGCGCTACTCTTTCACTCTTCCGAACCGCCCCGCCATAGGGGGAAGGCCTTTGAGACAGACCGGGGAATGCCTGATGGGTGGGGTTTTCCATTTGCTCGGGCCCGACGGTTTGGAGGGCGGACTTTCATGGCCGCCGCTTTTGGCGCCGGACGGACGGACTGGCAGCGGCGGCGACCAAGCGCCGCCCTCCATTGCTCAGGCCGGACGGGATGGCGGGCGGACCGGACACCGCGACCTGCGCGCGTGAATTGTCTCGCGGCCGCAACCCCCGCGGCCCCTTCGATCTACCCTTGATTTTCAATGACGGGCCATTAGGGTTCCGCCCCTTCGATTCACACCCCAGGCTCACGCATGTTCCAGCCCGTATCCAACAAGGTCAGCTTCCCGGAAATGGAGGAGAAGATCCTCTCGTTCTGGGGCGCGTCGTCGATTTTCCAGAAGTCGCTGGAGCAGCGGCGCTCGGCCAAGGAATTCGTGTTCTACGACGGCCCGCCGTTCGCCACCGGGCTGCCGCACTACGGGCACCTGCTCGCCGGGACGATCAAGGACATCATCCCGCGCTACCAGGCGATGCGCGGACACTACGTCGAACGCCGCTTCGGCTGGGACTGCCACGGGCTGCCCATCGAGGCGCTGGCGCAGGAGGCCCTCGGACTCGCCGGCTCGGCCGCGATCCGCGAGGCCGGGGTGGACGTGTTCAACGAGAAATGCCGCTCCATGGTGCTCACCTACGTCGCCGAATGGCGCAAGACGGTCACGCGCATGGGCCGGTGGGTGGACTTCGACAACGACTACAAGACCATGGACCCGACGTTCATGGAGACGATCTGGTGGGTCTTCAAGCAGCTCTGGGAACAGGGGCGGATCTACAAGGACCACCGCATCATGCCCTACAGTTGGAAGCTGACCACCCCGCTGTCCAACTTCGAGGCCGGCAACAACTATCAGCAGGTGCAGGACCCCGCCGTCACCCTGCGCTTCAAGCTGCTCGATGACACCCCCGGCGGCGGCCTGCCCGTCTACGCGCTCGCCTGGACGACCACGCCCTGGACGCTGCCCGCCAACCTCGCCCTCTGCGCCGGCCCCGACATCGATTACGTAGTCGTCAAGGACCCGCAGGAGGACTGCGCCTACCTGCTGGCCGAGGCCCGCCTGGGCGCCTACTACAAGAAACCTGAGGAGATCCAGGTCCTGGCCCGCAAAAAGGGCGCCGACCTCGCCGGCCTCCGCTACGAGCCGCTGCTGCCGTACTTCGCCGGCCGCCCCAACTGCTTCCGCATGCTGGTCGACGGCTTCGTCAGCACCGGCGACGGCACCGGCATCGTGCACATCGCCCCCGCCTACGGCGAGGACGACCATCGCGTGGGCAAGGCCGCGGGCATCGAGCTGGTCGACCCGCTCGACGCCGACGCCAAATTCACCTCCGCCGTGCCCGACTTCGCCGGGCAGTTCTGCAAGGACGCCGACAAGGGCATCCTGCGCCGCCTGAAGGACGAGGGCAAGATCGTGCACCAGGCCACCATCGTGCACAGCTACCCCTTCTGCGAACGCACCGACACCCCGCTCATCTACCGCGCCATCGAGGCCTGGTACGTGCGAGTCGAGGACATCCGCGACCAGCTCGTCGCCAACAACCAGCAGATCCGCTGGGTGCCCGACTACGTCGGCAGCAAGCGCTTCGGCAACTGGCTCCAGGAGGCCAAGGACTGGAACATCAGCCGGAACCGCTTCTGGGGCTCCTGCATCCCCGTGTGGGTCGCCGAGGACGGTTCCGACAGCATCTGCGTCGGCTCCGTGGCCGAGCTGGAGGCCCTCTCCGGCGTGCGCGTCACCGACCTGCACAAGCACACCCTCGACGCCGTCACCTTCACCCGCGGCGGCAAGCTCTACCGCCGCACGCCCGAGGTGCTCGACTGCTGGTTCGAGTCCGGCGCCATGCCCTACGCGCAGCAGCATTACCCGTTTGAGAACCAGCAGCATTTCGAGGGCACCTTCCCGGCCGACTTCATCGCCGAGGGCCTCGACCAGACCCGCGGCTGGTTCTACACCCTCATGGTGCTCTCCACCGCGCTCTTCCAGAAGCCCGCCTTCCGCAACGTCATCGTCAACGGCCTCATCCTCGCCGAGGACGGGCAGAAGATGAGCAAGCGCAAGAAGAACTACCCCGACCCCAACGAGATCCTCAACCAGTTCGGCGCCGACGCCCTGCGCCTGTACATGATCAACTCGCCCGTCACCCGCGCCGAGAACCTCAACTTCTCCGGCCGCGGCGTCGAGCAGGTGGTCAAGGACCTCCTCCTGCCGCTCTGGAACGCCTACAGCTTTTTCGTCACGTACGCCAACACCGACGGCTGGACGCCCGCCGCCCGCACCGACAAGCGCGAACACCCGCTTGACCGCTGGATCCTCAGCTCGCTCAACACGCTGGAGAACGAGGTCGTGCGCGCCCTCGACGCCTACGTGCTCCAGCAGGCCGTGCGGCCCTTCGTGCAGTTCATCGACGACCTCACCAACTGGTACATCCGCCGCAGCCGCCGCCGCTTCTGGAAGACCGAGGACGACAGCGACAAGCGCCAGGCCTACAGCACCCTCTACGAGGTCCTGCTCAGCTTCAGCCGCATCGCCGCGCCCATCATCCCCTTCATCAGCGAGGAGATGTACCGCAACCTGCGCACCGCCGACCTGCCCGAATCGGTGCACCTGACCGACTACCCGACCAACGACGGCTCCCGCCGCGACGAGGCGCTGGAGCGCCAGATGGAGCTGGCCCGCACCGTCGTCACCCTCGGCCGCAATCTGCGCACCGAGCACGACCTCAAGGTCCGCCAGCCCCTCGCGGGCATCCATGTCGTCACCCACGACGAGGCCCTCCTGCGCAACATCGGCGACCTCGTCGGCGAGATCCGCGAGGAACTCAACGTCAAGGAGGTCTGGTTCGCCCGCGCCGAATCCCAGTTCGCCACCGCGAAGGCCAAGGCCGACTACAAGGTGCTCGGCCCCAAGCACGGCCCGGCGATGAAGGCCGTCGCGGCCGCGGTGCAGGCCCTCTCCGCCGAGGCCATCTACACGTTGCTGGACAACAAGCCCGTGACCATCCAGGTCAACGGCAAGCCCGTCGAACTCCAGCCCAACGAAGTCACCGTCGAGCGCACCGCCCGCGAAGGCATGGCCGTCGCCGCCCAGGGCGCGATCGTCGTCGCTCTCGAAACCGCCCTCACCCCGGAACTCATTGCCGAAGGCCTCGCCCGCGAATTCGTCAGCCGCGTGCAGGCCCAGCGCAAGGCCGCCGGGCTGGACGTCGCCGACCGCATCCGCCTCTCCCACGACGTCACCGATCCCGCCCTCGTCGCCGCCCTGGAAACCCACCGCGCCTACATCTGCGCCGAGACCCTCGCGGTCGATTTCGTCACCGGCTGCCCCGCCGGTTCCGCCGTCGTCCCCGCCGAGATCAACGGCATCGCCTGTCCCTTCGCCTTGGCGAAGTCCTGACCGGCCGTGGAGGCTGCGGCTGCGGTCTAAAATTTTCTCACGCCAAGACCCAAAGACCCCAAGTGCCGCGCAGGCTTCATTAAGTGCGGGTTATAGCCCATCCCCAGCTTTGCCGTCTGATTACATTTACAATGATCCTCCGGCTGGTCCGGTGTTCGTTCCCTGATCTCAGTCGCACATGCTGGTGGTATCGCACAAATAGACCAGATACTTACTCCCGATGCGATAGTTCTTTGTGCTTATCTCTTTGCCATTAGGTTTGATAAACAGGAGGAGCAATGAGCCCATCTTGTCTGCGCGTTCGTTGGCGGGTCCAAGATAATAGGCAATATCCGCGTCGGGAAACGAGCGCAAAAATTCTTTGTCCGAACTGCCACGGAGTGCTTCTATCCTCGAGCGATCCCAGTTTTCAAGGTCGTATTTGGAAAGTAAATCATCCACCAAGGCGCGACGAGGTTTTCCCGGGCCAGCCGAGCGCCACGTGTCCGCGTCAAACTCCATGGTTTGCACGGAATGGCCGCACCCTGGTGAGAATAAAGCGAAAACACATATACTCAACATGCGGGATATGGTTGCCCGGAGTAGATGGTTCATAAGAAGTCGTGGTGACAAGGTGGCCGGCGGTCCCTGTCGCGGGCGATGACGCGCCGAACACAGGTGCCGGCGACCGAAAGCCTGGCTCGGAATGGTTACCGATGACCGGACCCACGGCAATTTTCCTGAGTTCCTGGTTCCTGATAAAAAATCCCACCTCGAATTCACCGTCGGTCAGAAAAAACCGCGGGCGCACCGTTTGACTGGAGCGCCCGCGGGGCGGAATCGGTCGGGGCCGGACTCAACCTTCCGAGAACGCCGCGTCAAACGCGCGGTTGGAGCCGGGGAAGTCGAGCTTGCGCAGGAAGGCGCAGGATTCGGTCGCGCCGAATTCGCGGTCCATGGCGCCGTCCTCCCACTCCACCACCGACAGGGGGCCGGCGTAGCGGATGTCGTTCAGGGCGCGGATGATCAGCTCGAAGTTGATGCAGCCGCGGCCGACCGAGCGGAACTCCCAGAAGCGGCGGGGATCGCCGAAGGGCAGGTGGCCGCCGAAGACGCCCGAGAGCTTCGGGGTGGTCGCCCAGCGCACGTCCTTCATGTAGGCGTGGAAGATGCAGTCCTTGAAGCGGTGGATGAACTCGACGTAGTCCACGCCACAGTAGCCGAGGTGGCTGGGGTCGTAGTTGAGCCGAAGGCGGGGTGGCCGTCGACCGCCTCGATGGCGCGCTCGGCGGAGACGATGTCGAAGGCGATCTCGGTCGGATGCACCTCGAGGGCGAACTTGACGCCGAGCTTCTGGTACTCGTCGAGGATCGGCTTCCACGCCTTGGCGAGCCTTGTAGCCGTCGTCGATCATCTTGTCGCTCACGGGCGGGAAGGAGTAGAGCAGGTGCCAGATGGGGCTGCCGGTGAAGCCGTTGACGACCTTGACGCCCAGCTTGGCGGCGGCCTGGCCGGTCTTGATCATCTCCTCGGCCGCGCGGGCGCCTGCGCCGGCAGGTTTGCCGTCGCCCCAGACGTGCGGGGGAGGATCAGCTTGTGGCGCTCGTCGATCAGGTCGCACACGGCCTGGCCGGCGAGGTGGTTCGACACGGCGAACACCTTCAGTCCGTTGTCCTTCAGGAGCTTGAGGCGTAGCGCAGTACTTGGAGTCGGACAGGGCCTTGTCGACTTCGAAGTGGTCGCCCCAGCAGGCGAGTTCGAGGCCGTCGTATCCGAAGGTCTTCGCCTTCTTGACCATGTCCTTGATGGACAGGTCGGCCCATTGGCCGGTGAACAGGGTGACGGGTCTTGGCATGGTGGTCTCCTTGGTGGGTTGGGTTGGGATCAGGGGCGGAAAGTTTTCATGCGCTTCATGGGGAACAACGAGGAAACCACATTATGGGTCCGGGGCATCAGTGCAAGCGCATCCGCGACCCGATTCGGCGGGGCCTGTCGATCTTACCGAGCCTCGCAACACCTCGTCGGCTCACCCGGTGGGTTCGCCCTGCCCGGTGGCTGGTGGGGCGAAGCGACCCCGCTGAGCCTTGGCCTTCACGGCACCAGCAGGATCAGCGCGGAAAGCGCGGCCAGGACGATGGCGTTGCGGTTGAAGGCGGCGGGGCGGATGCGGTGGAGGATGCGGCGGCCGAACAGGAGGCCCGCCACGACCAGCGGCGCGAAGAGCAGGCTTGCCCGGACGGACTCCCAACTCAGGAGGCCCAGATGCCCGTAGAAGGGAATCTTGCTGGTGTTGATGACCAGGAAGAGCCAGGCGGAACTGGCGGCGAAGCGCTCCTTGCCCAGGCCGTTGGCGAGCCAGTAGATGGTGATGATCGGCCCGGCGGCGTTGGCCACCATGGTGGAAAAGCCGACCAGCACGCCGATGAGCAGGATGAAGGCGGGATGATGGGGCAGGTGGTGCCAGCCCTTGCGCAGACGCCAGGCGTCCAGGCCCAGCAGGATCAGGATCATCACCCCGAGGAACGGCCGGAACGCGCTCTCGGGCAGGTACCGCAGCGCGTAATGGCCGGGAAGGTAGCCGAGGGCGATCCAGGGGATGAGGCGGAGGATGATCCTCGCCTCGCCGTGCTTGCGGTACCAGAAGAGGGTGAGCAGGTCGGCGAAGATCAGCAGCGGCAGCAGCTTGCCGACGGACATGCGCGCCTGTTCGTCGGCCAGGGCCATCAGCGGGATGGCCAGGATGCCCACGCCGGGAAGACCGGTGCGGGACAAACCGACTAGGATTGCGGAAAGGCCGGCGAGCGCGTAAGAGAGAATCTCCATCCAACCGACCATGACCCGCCCGCCCCACCTTGCCAAGCTCCTCCTTTGCCTGCTCTGTGCCTCCGTCGCGGCGGGGGCCGCGCCCGGCGCGCCGCGTTTCGACGCGCGGCCCGGGGACATCCGGCGTCACACCATCACCCGCCAGGGCGCCGGCGCCCCCTCCGTCATCACCTGGGACCTCTTCTGCACCGCCACCAACGCCACCACCGGGGCGCACTGGGTTTACCGGCAGCGGATCGAACCGTTCGAGGGGTCGGAGTTTCCCATGCCGCCCGGCGTCTACGAGGAGGGCGGGCGCTTCGACTGCCTGCCGGACGGGACGCTGCTCAACCTCCAGGGGGCGTTCAAGCACGCCGAGCCCGGCATCCTCTTCCCCCTGCTGCCGCCGGGCCTCACCTCCACCTCCTCCTGGTCGGCGGTGCGGTCCGGGATCACGCAATACGGGCGGATCCAATCCACGCCCGACGCGGGCGATCCCGATCTGCGCTTCGTCCTGGCGAGCACGCGGCAGGTCTCGCCGATGGTGCGCGTGGGGGTGAAGGTCGAATACAGTTTCGACGTCGCCCGCGGCCGGGTGCGCGCGGGGCGCATGGAGATCGTGGACACGCGCCAGCCCGACAAGCGCTCCCTGCACCTGCTGGCGCTGGATCCCGCGTTCCAGATCGCGGACGGGGACTTCGCCATCCTGATGGAGGATGAGAAGATCGTGTTTGAAGCGCTGGACGGCTACCACCTGTTGATGACCCGGGCGGAGCCGGGGGGACACCGGGAGCTGCCCGCCGCCCTGGAGGCCCAACGCGTGCTGGAGGCCGCGGTGGCCAGGGCCAGGACGGTGTTCCTGCGCAACGAGCTGCAGAAGCTGCTCAACGGCCACGAGGACCGGGTCAGCCGCCTGCGGCGAGGGCTTCCGTAATCCGCAGGGCCAGTTCGCAGCCCTTCACGAACTCGTCGAGATCCACGTACTCCTCGATCGTGTGCGGATTGTGCTGGCCCGCGCCGAGCGTCACCGTGGGCACGCCGTGGGCGTTGAAGAAGTTGGCGTCGAGCCCGCCGTTGGTCACCTTGAGGTCGGGGGTCAGGCCCAGCGAGGCCGCGGCCGCGGCGGCGATCCGGACCGGGGGCGACTTGGCGTCCATGCGGAACGAGTCATATTCGCGGCGCTTGCGGAATTCGATTTTTCCGCACACGCCCTTGTGATTCTTCACCGACTTCGCGGCGCGCTGGAAGGCCTTCTCGATTTCGGACGTGATGCGCTTGACAAACGCCGCCTTGTGGCTGCGCGACTCGCCCTTGATGAAGACATGGTCGGTCACATGGTTGGTCGCCTCGCCGCCGGCGTGCACGCCCACGTTGGAGGTGCCGGAGTCGCGGCTCCGGATGATCTTGCCGAACCAGCCCCGGCGCTACCGCGATGGCGCGGCGATGAGCGCCGCCGAGACGCCGTGCTCCGGATACCGGCGTGCGAGGACACGCCGCGCACGTCGATTCTCCCAGCAGTCGGCGCCGATGTCTCGACGCAGATCTCCGCGGGATCGCCGGAGTCGTAGTTGAAGCCCAGCCCATGACCGGATTGCCCAGCTCGTCCGCCCGGATGAAGCGCGCGCCCCAGAGGCCGATCTCCTCGCCCAGGTGGAGCAGGTGAGGGGAGGGTGCATCCTGTCGCGCAGGAGGGCGCTGGCCAGCGTGACCAGGCAGGCCACGGGTGGTGCGGTTGTCGCCGCCGAGCGCGGTGTCGCCCGCGCTGGTGACGAGGCGGCCGACCGGCTTCGCCCCGCGCAGAGCGGACGGTGTCGAGATGCGACGCGAACATCACCCTCGGTTGCTTGAGGTGCCGGGCATCCGGACGATCAGGCTGCTGACCTCGAAGTCGTGCGGGGATCCGCCGGTTCCGGGTCGGGTGATCCAGAGGCCTTGCACCTGGCCGCGATGAGCTTCGCCTTCACGGCGGCGGCCACCTTGCCTCGCGGCCGCTGAGGCCCTCGATGGCGAGCAGGTCCATCAGGTGGTTCGATCGCGCGGTTGGAATCGATGCGGAGCGTCATGGGTCATCTTCCTTGGTTTTCGTCGTGGAGCGGGCCGACCTGGAGGCGGACGGCGGTGATGATGTCGGAAAGTCCGGCGGCCTTCGCGCGGGCCACCAGGTGCATGCGGCCGAGCCGGTTGATTTCGGCGAGCCAGATCGAATTCTCGACATGAACGGTGAGCAGTCCGTTGGTGAGGCGAGCGGCGAAGGTGCGCGGGGCGATGACGGGGCCCGCGACCGCCGGCCAGAGGCGGCGCACGCGGTGGATGGATTCCGCCTCGTGGATGCCGAAGCCCCGCAGGGTCGGCGCCAGCCACGCCGAGACATGGGCCTCGCGGTGCGGGCTGGGCCGCTGCACCGGGCCTTCGGTCTGGAACCGGTCCGAATACAGCTCGGCCTTGGACGCGGAGAGTCTCGGGAGCTTGCGCGGATCCTTGGGGGGCGTGGGGACGTCGGCGGGCATGGCGGGCTTCGTAACGGCGGCCGCGCCGCTGTGCAACCGCCAAAGCGCGGACTGGAAAACCCCGGCGGTTGTGGTAGGCGCAAGGCAACCCAAGGAGAACCCGCCATGTTGAACACATTCGCCCGTCTTTCCCTGCTCGCCCTGCTGCTGCCGCTGGCGGGCTGCCGGAGCGCCTACTACGGCACGATGGAAAAGTTCGGCGTGGAAAAGCGCGACATCATGGTGGACCGCGTCGGCGACGCGCAGACGGCGCAGGAGAAGGCGCGCGAGCAGTTCGTCGACGCGCTGGAGAGTTTCAAGGCGGTGGTCAAGGTGGAGGCCGGCGACCTGGAGAAGACCTACAACACCCTGAAGTCGGAACTGGAGCGCAGCGAGTCCCGCGCGAAGGACGTGACCGACCGGATCAACTCGGTCGAGACCGTCGCCCGCGACCTGTTCAAGGAATGGGACCGCGAGCTGGACGCCTACACCAGCGACGACCTGCGCCGGAAGAGCGCGGAACAGCTCGCCGCCACGCGCCGGCAGAGCGACCAGATGCTCGCCGCGATGCGCCGGGCCGAATCCAAGCTGGAGCCCGTGCTGAAGGCGTTGCGCGACCAGGTGATGTTCCTGAAGCACAACCTCAACGCGCGGGCGATCGGCTCGATCCGCGGCGAGGTGGGCCGGATCGAGGCCGACGTCGCCAGTCTGGTGAAGGACATGGACGCCGCGATCCGCGAAGCTTCCAGCTTCATCAGCTCCATGCAGTCGTCCGGAAACTGAGGCCGTTTCCGGTGACCGGAACCGACGGCGGAATTGTTCCGGTCACCGGAACCCGGTGCCGGCGAGAAGGCGCGCCGGTTGATCGAGGCCGCGGCCGGCCGGGGCGTGGACCTGGCCTTCCATGAAAACCGCGTCTCGCTCGCCTCGGTGCGGTCGGACGCCCGGGGGTCCTGGCGGGTGCGGCTGCACTCGGCATTCCTGGCCGCGCCGGAGTCGGTCTTCCAGCATCTGGGCATGTTCCTGCGCACGCGCAAGTCGTCGTGGTGGAAAACCGTGCGCGACTTCGCCGGACGGCTGCACGGGGAGGGCGGGGCGGCGGTGATGGCGCCGGCGGGGCCGCGGCCGGTCCGCCGCACGCGCATCCGCTCCGCCGGGGTCCACGTGGACCTGCTGACGTTGCTGGCGGAGGTGAACGCGGCGGAGTTCGGGGGTCGGCACGCGGCGGTGAAAATCACCTGGGGGAAGGCCGGGGAGGCGAGGCGCGCGCGCCGCCGGTCGATCCGCTTCGGGTCCTTCGACCCGGCGCTGAACCTCATCCGCATCCATCCGTCGCTGGACGATCCCGGCGTGCCCGCGGCCTTCATGCGGTATCTGGTTTTTCACGAACTGCTCCACGCGGAATATCCGCCGCGCCGGTCCGGCGGGCGGTGGATTTACCATTCGCGGGAGTTCAAGCAGCGCGAACGCCTTTACCCGGGCCTGCGCGAGATGAAGGACGTAATGACGCGTCTGATGCGGGCCGCGCCATGACGTTGTCCGGGGCGGGGCTGGGCGACGCGCTGGCGCCGGCCTGCGGGATCTCGTGGGCGGTGGCGATCAATCAGGCGCGGCGGCGCAGCTTGAGCAGGATCAGCCCGGCGAGTCCGAAGGCCAGAGTCGAGGGTTCGGGGACGGCCGTGTAGGTGCCGAAGGGGATCGCCTCGGTGCTCTGGGCCATGGTGAAGTTCTGGATGGCGTTGGCACCGGGGATGACCCACTGCGCGGGGTTGAAGACGGCGCCGTTGCCCTTGGTGGTGGACACCCGGTAGGCCCAACTGTTGTCGTAGGAGAAGGAGGGCACCGGCGGGACGTTCGGGGCGCCGGGGTAGTTGGTCTGCCCGTACGTGTCCAGCACGACCAGTCCGGCCGGCGAGCCGATGCCGTTCGGGTAGTAGACGAGCTGGTAGACCTCGTTTCCGTCGAAATTCAGCAACTGGGTGCCTTCGTACACGATGTTGGCCGGGCCTCCGTTCCGGTCGTTCCAGTCCTGCACGGCGGCGGTGTTGTTGTAGAGATTGTCAAAGGCGGTCGCATCCTTGACCGCGTAAAAGCGGGAGTTGGCGGCGACGCTCGATCCACTGGCGAAGGCGGCGTCGCTGGAGGGGTTGAAACCGGCGGTCACGGAGTCGTTGTAGACCCGGATCGCGAACTTGGGCGCTTCCGCCGCGGTGATGTCCACCTCCGAGAAGAACTCCAGGGCCTTGTAGGCGAAATTGCGCAGGGGCGGGATGGCTTCGTCGCTGGGATCCGCGTCATAGATGCCGGTGATGAAGACCTTGCCGTCGTACGGAGTCCCCCCGGCCCCGAAGGGCGACATGGCCGCGGCCAGCAGTAAGAATGCCCGGAATGCCTTGTTCATGCGTGGTTTTATAGCCTCCCCCACCAGGCAGAGCAAGATCGATGCCGTTGTCAACGCCGGTATTTTTCGCCCGCATTTCCACTTCGCCGGCGTCGTTTTGGCTTGGCTCCCGCCCGGGATTTGTCGAGCATGGCCCCATGTCCGCAATCCCTCGCCTCACGTCACCGAAGAGCCCGGGCTGGCTGGCCCGGATGCTGTCCTGGGTGGTCGCGGGTTCCTTCGGCCTGACCGCCCTGTTCAGCGCCCTGACCGCCTGGCACTTCCACCGGGAGATCGGGATGATGAAAATCGAGCTGGAGGACCTGTCCGCCGAGAAACACCAGCTCAAGAAGGACATGCTGGGGGAACGCGAGGTCCTGGTGCGGGAAATCGAGGACATGCAGGAGACGCAGGCGCAGGTGGACTCGCTCATCTCCAAGCTCAACGGCATCGAAGGCGCCCCCCGAATCCGGGGAAGACCTGGTGGAACTGGCCGGCATCCGCGCCCTGGTGCAGGGCAAGCCGCTGAGCGAGGTGGAAAAGCAGGAGATCCTCACGACGCTCCGCCACCTGCTCGCCACGCCCGGCTCCACCCTGGAGAAGAACCAGGCGGCGTCGGCGATCCTGCACAGCCTGGCCGATGTGGCGATGATCGACCGCGCGCAGATTCCCGCCATGCTGGCCGTGCTGCGCGGGGAGCCCCGGCCGTCGGCGCCGGTTCCGCCGGAAACCGTCCCGCCCGCGTCCCCCCGCCGGCGCGCCGCCGGTCGTGGTGGAGCCCGCCGCTCCGCAGTCCGAGGCCTCGATCGCCGTTCCCGCCGACCCGCTCGCCCGGTTGGAGCCGCCCGCGCCGCCGCCTCCGTCGAAACCCCGCCGCCCCTGCCCAAACCCAAGGCCCCGGCCGGCAGGTCCGGCAGGAGAAGGGCGGCTTTGAAGTGACCTTCCCCGAAGGCTGGACGGTGCGCGACAAGGAACTCGCCACGGGGTCATGGCGCTCAGTCCCACCCGCCGATTTTCCACTGGAGCGCGCCTACGTGCTGGTCAACGCGAGCGACCTGCTCGACCAGCAGGTCCTCTCCGAGTTCGCCGGCCAGCAGTCCCGCCAGGTCACGCAGACGCTGGTCAACGCCCGGCGGGTCACCGAGGGCGACCTGCGGATCAACGGGCGTCCCGCCCGCTTCGTGTTCTTCGCCCACGACCAGAACGGACGTTCCTTCCTCACCATGTACCTCTTCACCGTCGCCGGAGAAAAAGGTTACATGTTGACCTTCAGCGCCCGCAATGATCTTTATCCCCGGATGGAAAAAGCCTTCAACGACATCGCCGGCAGCTTCACGGCCGCTCCCGCCGGGGACAAACAGGTGAACGAATGAGAATCCTCCCCCTTCTGCTGGCCGCGCTTGCGCCGGCCGTTTTCGCCCCCGCCCAGCAACCCGCGCCCACCCCGCCGCCGGTGCTCACCATGCGCGACTTCGAGCGCGTCCGAAAGGACATGCGCATCCTGGAGGAGCGCGAGCTCGACCGGGACTTCCCCCGGCTCAAGAAGGGCGATCCCCTCGGGCTGACCTCGCCCAAGGGGGCCGTCATCAAGGGCGCCTACCAGTGGACCTCCTCCAACTACGTGCTGGTCGTCCAGGCCAACAATCGCGAGGTGCGGGTGCCGCTGGTCGAACTGCCTTTCCTTGAGCGCATGCGCACCGACACCGCGATCCGCGTCGAGCAACTGGAAATCCAGTCCGCCGTCAAGGCCCGCTGCATCCTCGAGGCCGGCGGTCTTTCCATCCCGACCTTCCAACCCGCCGACGCCGAGGCCACCGGCTATCTCGCCGCCTGCGGCGATCCCGGCGCCCTGAACCGGATCGGCAAGGTGTTTCTCCGGGGCGGCCCCGCCAGCCCCCCGGATCCCGCCCGCGCCTCCGTGTATTTCTCCGCCGCCGCCTCGCTGGGCAACTCCGACGCCCAGTACGCCCTGGGCCGGATGTATTTTTCCGGCGCCGGCCTGGCCCGCGACCCCGCGGCGGGCGTCCGCTGGCTCACCGCGGCGAATGACGCGGGCCAGCAGGAGGCCGCCGATTTCCTCGGCCGCGCCAACGTGCCGTATCCGGCCCGCCAGCAGGCGGGCGAGCAGCACAAGGAGGCCATGGCGGCGCTGGCCCGGCAGCGGAAGGAGATGGCCGCCGAATACATCAAGACCTGGAAGGCCCGCATCTCCAAGCTCACCCAACCCGCCAGCGGCCCCGGTGACGCGATCAAACCCGACCTCGACAATCCGCGCAACCTGTACCTGATCCTCCGCGACAAGGACGGCGAGTACTACTACCGCAACGGCGAGAAGCTCTACCTGTAAGCGCTCGCGAAATCGCCGCGCGGCCGCAATCCCCCCGGCCGGGTCATTCGATCCAGCACCAGGCGTCGGTCCCGCCGGGCAGCAGGGCGGACAGCGCGATCACATCCCGGTTCGACATGCGGATGCATCCGTGCGAGGCCGGAGACCCGAGATCGGACTCGCGGTTGGTGCCGTGGATGTAGGATGTACCGGCCAGCGGAGTGCGCGTTGATGCTGGGTTGCAGGCCTCCAGCCAGAGAATGCGGGTGAGGATGAGGTCGTCGTCGGCGGCGGACATTTCGCCGGCCGTGAGAACGCGCCCCGTGGGCGCGCGCGAAACGAATTCGGCGCCCGGCGGCGCCCCCGCTCCGATGCGCTCCGCCACGCGGTGCAGGCCGGTGGGCGTGCGATGGGAGCCGGGTTCGTCGCCCGTTCCCGCCCGCGCGGTGGAGACCGGCCACGGCCCCGCCCAACGGCCGCCCGGCAAGAGCAGGCCGGCTTTCTGGGCCGCCACCGAAACCACGATCAGGGGCGCGCGCTCCGGCCAGCCCGCTTTTTGGGCGCGGCCGGGAACTGCCAAAAACGAGGGATCGGGGGCATTCATGGGATTGATCATGGCGGGCAAAGCCGTATGGTAGCCGGATGCAACCCGATCCGGAAGTCCAAAGCGCCGCCGAGCCCTCCCGCAAGGAGGTGTGGCGGATGTTCGACCGCATCGCCTGGCGCTACGACCTGCTCAACCGCATGCTCTCCCTCGGCGCGGACGTGCGCTGGCGCAAGCGCATGGCGCGCCACCTGCCCCCGGGACGGGACCTGAAGGTGCTCGACCTCGCCACCGGCACGGCCGACCAGATCCTGATGCTGGCGCACGCCTCCGACCGGGTCGGCGCGTCGGAGGGCATGGATCTATCGGAAGGCATGCTGGAGATCGGCCGGCGCAAGGTGAAGGAGCAGGGGATGTCCCACCTGGTCACCCTGCGCACCGGCGACGCCACGGCGATCCCCGCGGCGGACAACACCTGCGACGTCGTGACCATCTCCTTCGGCATCCGCAACGTGGAGAACGTCCCCCGGGCGCTCTCGGAAATGCTGCGCGTGCTCAAGCCGGGCGGCCGCGCGCTCATCCTGGAGGGCTCGCTGCCGGCGAACACCTTCCTGCGCAAGCTCTACCTGCTGTACTTCCGCCATGTCCTGCCCCGGGTGGGCGCGTGGGTCTCCGGCGACGGGGGCGCCTACGCCTATCTCAACCGCACGGTGGAAACGTTCCCGTGCGGCGAGGCCTTCTGCGAATTGATGCGCACGGCCGGCTTCCGCGACGTGTCGTTCGACCCCCGGACCTTCGGCGTGGCCACCATCTACCGGGGGGACAAGCCCGCGCCATGAGCCCGGTCCACCATCAATCGCTCACCGATGCCGCGCGGCGCCTGCGCGACGCCGTGATGGCGGCGGCGGACGACTGGCGGCGCGGACCGGAGCCGCGACCCCGCAAGGTCGTCCGGCTGGACGCGCCGGTCTCGCCGGTCGATCCCTCCGCCTGGCTCTGCGGGCAGGTCGATGACATCCGCCTGCTGTGGTCGGGCAAGGATGAACGCCGCATCACGGCGGGCATCGGCGCCGCCGACCGGATCGCGGGCGGCGAACCGGCGACGCCGGCCCGGATCCTCGAACGCTGTCTGCGGGACCTGCCGGATCATGAGGACGCGCGGGCTTACGGCGGCTTTTCCTTCCAGCCCGATTCCGCCACCGACCCCGCATGGCGGCCGTTCGGCCCCTCGTGCTTCTGGATTCCGCAGGTGGAACTCGTGCGCGACGACAACGGCACCCGGCTGGCGTGCAACGTCCTGCTCGACGGGGAGGGAACCGCCGGCCCGGAGTCGGCGGCGCGGGCCCTGGACGCCCTGCGCGAACCGGACCCCGCCCGCATCCCCGCGCCTCCGTGCATCACCGGGAGGGTCAACCACCCCGACCGGGAACTCTGGGGGTGATGGTCGAGTCCGCCCTCGAACTCATCGCCAACGAGACCCTGGAAAAGATCGTCCTGGCCCGGCGGGCGGACTACCTGTTCGACGCGCCCGTCGACGCCGCCGTGCTCCAGCACCGCATCCGCGGGGTCACCTCCAACTGCTACCATTTCCTGCTCCAGCCCGGCCCGCGCTCGGCGTTCATGGGGACCACGCCGGAACGCCTCTTCCGCCGGACCGGCACGCGGATCCAGAGCGAGGTCCTGGCCGGAACGCGGGTGCGCGGGGACACGCAGGAGCAGGACCTGGGCCTCGCCCGCGACCTGCTCGGCAGCGGAAAGGACCAGCGCGAGCACGACATCGTGCGCAAGAGCATCCGCCAGCGCCTGCACCTGCTCTGCTCCTCGCTGCTGGTCGACGACCAGGCCGGCCTGCTGCGCCTCGAACGCAAGCAGCACCTGCACTCCCGGGTCTCGGGCGAACTCCGCCCGGGGGTGGGCGACGCCGACCTCATCGCCGCTCTGCATCCGACCCCCGCGGTGGGCGGCTACCCGTCCGACCTGGCCGTGCACGAGATCCAGCGCCTCGAACCTTTCCGCCGCGGCTGGTACGCCGCCCCCGTCGGCTGGGTCTCCAAAACCGGCGCGGAGTTCGCCGTGGCCATCCGCTCCGGCCTGGTGCACGGCCACACCGTCTCCGTCTATTCCGGCGCCGGCATCGTGCGCGGCTCCGTCCCGTCCGAGGAATGGGAGGAGATCGAGGCGAAGATCGGCGACTTCCAGAAGGTGGTGAGGCCCGCATGAGCACCGATCCCGGCATGATCGCCCTGGGCTGGGCCGACCAGTGGTTCGCGCACCTGCGCGCCCACGGTGTCGCCGCCGCGTGCCTGGCCCCGGGGTCGCGCTCCACCGCCCTGGCCGTGGCCGCCGCCCGCTGCCCCGGCCTGGCCGCGCATGTCCATTTCGACGAGCGCGGTCTCGGCTTCTTCGCCCTTGGACTGGCCCGCGCCACCCGCGCGCCGGTCGCGGTGGTGACCACCTCCGGAACGGCCGTGGCCAACCTGCTGCCGGCGGTCATCGAGGCCTGGCACGACCGGGTTCCGCTGATCCTCCTGACCGCGGACCGCCCGCCGGAACTCCGCGACAACGCCGCGAACCAGTCCATCCAGCAGTGCGGAATCTTCGGGCCGCATGTGGCCGGATTCTTCGATGTTCCCTGCCCGGACGAGAAGATTCCGGCCGCCTTTATCGCCTCGATCACCGCCCACGCCATCGCCCGGTCGGCCCTGGGACCGGTGCACCTCAACCTGCAATTCCGCGAACCCTTCCTGCCCGGGGAACTGCCGCCGTTTCCGGCCTCCCCGCCGGTGCGCGCATCGCATCCCGCCGTGCGGATGCCGGACGCCGGCGCGCTCCGGGAACTGGCGGGGCGGATCAACAACGGGACCCCCGGGGTGGTCGTGGCGGGTCAGATGGAGGACGACGCCGAGGTCCAGGCCGCGGCCCGGCTGGCCAACGCCCTGGGCTGGCCGGTGGCGGCCGACCTGACCAGCGGCCTCAACCGCGTCGGAGGGTGCGGACCGGCCGGGTCGCTCGACCTCATGCTGGTCGATCCCGCGCGGGTCCCGGCGGCCGGCCTGTGCCTGCACGTGGGCGGACGGCTGGTCTCCAAGCGACTGGCCGGATGGATGTCCACGCGGGTGAGGGAGGTGGTGCGCGTCGCCCCCGACGACGCCCGCCTGGATCCCGATCTGTCGGTCCACACCCGGTTCCAGTGCGGCGTGGAGGATTTTGTCACCGGGCTGCTGCCGTTGATTTCCCAGTTCGACGTCCCGGACCCCGGGCTGGCGTCGGTCGTGGAAGCCTTCGGACAGCGCCCGGGGATGCGCTCGCCCTGCCGGGATCTGTCCGCCGACGCGGAACTGAGCGAGATCGACGCGGTGGCGGATCGCCCGCGGCTCCTCCTGGGCGAAGCGGACGTGTTCGTCGGCAACAGTCTTCCGGTGCGCGTCTTCGACAGCTTCCTCGGCGGCGTCCTGGTCGGCGCGCAGGTGGCCTCGCCAGGCCAGCGGCCGAAGGCATCGACGGCAACATCGCCACCCTCGCCGGCATCGCCGCCGCTGCCCCGCCGGCCGCCGCGTGATCGGATTCGTCGGGGACCTCACCCTCGCCCTGCACGACCTCAACAGCCTCGCCCTGCTCGCGAAATCGCCTGTGCCCGTCGCCTTCGTGATCAACAACGACGGCGGGGGCATCTTCTCCCCACCTTCCGGGTCTGGGCGCCAGCCGTCCGTCTTCGAGCGCGCTCTTCACCACCCCGCACGGGCTGAAGTTCGAGGGCGCCCGCATGGCCGGCCTCAACTACCTGCACGTGGCGACCGCCGGGGAACCTGGTCGACGCCGCCCGGGCGGTGACGCGGATCCATCGCGGCACGCTCGTGGAAATGCAGGTCGACCGCGAACACCCTGGCCAGACCCCGGACGGCGCTGCTGCAACGATTGCGGACCGGGCCGTGAGCGCGCCGCCGCTCTGGATCGAGAGGCGGGGAAACCCCGCCAGCCCGGCCGTCGTGTTCCTGCACGGGTTTCTCGGCGACGGCTCGGACTGGGCGCCGGTGGTGGACCTGGTGGAGGACCAGTTTCACTGCCTGCTCGTCGATCTGCCGGGACACGGGAGGAGCGCCCCGCCGGAATCGAGCGCCGCCTTCGCGCGCGATTTGCGCGAGGCCCTGCCGCACCACCTGTCCGGGCCCTTCATCCTGTGCGGCTACTCCATGGGCGCACGGCTGGCGCTCGCCGCGCTGGGAGAGGGACTCGGGCCGGCGACCGGGCTGATCCTGGAATCGTGCCGCCTCGGCCTTTCCAATCCCGCGGAACGGTCGGCCCGCCTCGAACACGATCTCGCCCTGTCGGCCCGCCTGCGGTTCAATCCCGCGGCCTTCCTCCGCGAATGGTACGGGCAGCCGCTCTTCGCCTCGCCTGCGCGCCATCCCGCCCTGCTCAGCCGGATCCGGCAAGGAGCGCGGACGACGATCAACGCCCCCGCGCGTCGCGGCGCTGGCGGCGTTCAGCCCGGGGCGCATGCCCGACGCCTGGCCGGTGCCGCGCCTGAGCGTCCCGTGCTCGCGCTGGTGGAACTCGACGCCGCCTGCTGAAATCGCCCCGAACATCGCCGCAGCCGCAACCTCCGGGGCCGCGCTCGTCATCCCCGGGGCCGGCCACAACCTCCACCGCGAAAATCCCGAGGCGTTCGCGGAGGCGCTGGTGGATTTCCATCGTTCAACGGGCCTGGCGTAACACGTCTTCGAGCAGCGCCTCGACCGAATCCGCCGGGGTCGCGCGCAGGCGGTATTTTTCCCGGGCGATCGCGCCCACCGGCAGGATGAACTCCCCGTGCGGACGGTTGGCGACGTCGACAAAACCAATCTGGTGGTTCTCGCCGGGGCGCCCCGCGCGGACTGGTCGATCCAGCAGAACCAGTGCACGCCTTCCACCATGCGGGGGTCGAGCAGGGCGCTGGCCGCATAGGTGGCGCAGGCCCGCCCGCGCTGGGTCTGGTCGTGGACCGAACGCAGACCGCAGCCGGGAACGCCGCGGTCCGGCGCGCCGAAATGGAATTCCGACATGACAATGGGCATGTCCACATCGGCCGGCGCCTGATGGGCGTCTGCCGTGGTCTCATAGCGGTTGACCGAGAAGACATCGACCCGCGTCCGGGCCACCCGGCCCAGCAGGGGTGATCATGGCTGGGTGCGGCAGCCCAGGTAGCTTGCGGCTCCGTGGCAACTCCTCGTTCAGGACGCGCCGGCAGGTCTCGAAGTAGGTTGCGATGTAGTCGGCATAGGGGTCGTCGAGTTCCTTTTCATGGGAATCCGACAGGGCCGCCAGCCCGGGGTGCTTCTCCCGCAGCCGCTCCAGCGCCCAGACCCGCGCGGGTTGTTGCTCCCCGGCCTGGAGCACGGCCGCCCCAAAGGTGTCGGGCCAGTCGAGTTCGTTGTCGATGAAGACGCCGAGGCAGAAGGGGTCGTCCTTGGCCCACGCGAAGGCCTTGAGGCTTTCGCGCAGACTCTTCTCGAAGGCCGGATCGAACGGCTCCGGCAGATGCTGGCCGTGCATACGCCAGACCGGCCACCATACCCCGGTGGTGAGCGTGTAGGGGGTGCGCTGCTGCCGCATGAGCGTCGCGTCGGACCATGCCGCCATGGTGTTGACGCCCCACGCGCGCATGCGGCGGTGGGTGAGGTCGTCCGCCGCCTTCCGCCAGTCCGGACCCAGCGCCCGGTGCAGATTCGCCGCCGGAAACTGGATGACCTCGCTTTTCCTGTCGCGGCCCGACTCGATGACCTCCGCCCGCATCGCGGATTCCGCGGGCGGAACCCAGGCGAACAGCGGTTCGCGCCCCGTGAGCGGCGTTCCGGCGTTGTAGCCGACGCAGTTGACGCCCATCGACCAGAAGAGCCGCCCCTCGGGATCGACCAGCCACCAGCGCCCGTCCACCTTCTCCGTCCGGAAATTTCCGGTGGCGCGCAGCAGCGGCCCGGCCTTCCATCCGCCGAAACGGTCCAGCCCGTCATCGGGGCGCGCCTCCAGAACCCCGGCCTCGTGTTGCAGGGCGTCCCGGAGCCCTTCGACAGAGTGGGATTTTCCCGGCCAGTCCACGGCGCGGAGCTGCCCGAACTCGTCCAGCAGCGGCAGCTCTTCCAGGCGGGTCCGTGTCTCCGCATTGCGCGGCCACGCGGCCTGGAGCGACCCGATGCGCAGCCGCACCGGCCCGCGGGAGGCGCGGACCGTCACGCGGATCTGCCGCACCGCGGCGGGATCGAACGACCGCCAATGGATCCGGAACCCGTCCGGTCGCGCGGCCATGGAGGTGAAGATTCCGGGTCCGTCGTACCGGTCGTCCGGGCGGGTGAAGGGATAGCCGAGCACCACCTGTTCTCCGGGCAGGGCCACCGCCGAGCAGGGGAAGCAGTTCCGCCAGTCCTCCGCCTGTGCGTTTTCCAGGCGGGCGTCCATGCGCACCAAACCCGGTCCGTCGTTCCGGACGTCCATCCGCGCGTAATTCCAGTCATCCAGGTTCCACGGTTTCCCACCGGCGGGTTTCACGACAACCGTAACCGAAGCGTCCCCGGCGGGCCCCTCAAGGAGGATGCTCCCGCCCTCCATGCGGGCCGTCCAGTTTTTCGGCGCGGCCGCAATCTCCACGGCCAGGGTTTTCCGCGGGGCGAGCAGGTCGTTGATCCGCTCCGCGCCGACCGCATGAAACCACCCGGCGCAGACGCCGACGAGGATCGCCGCCTCCTGCCATTCGCGCTTCATGCCCTTCTCCGTGTTGGTCGATAAACCATCCGGCATTCAGTCACTTGGCGTGTGCTTTCGCAAGAGGAATACCCCGCATTTCCGGCTCCGGTACGCGACCTTTCGGCTTGTGCGCGGACAGCGGATGCCCCATGTGTCGGCCATGAACGTTCTGAAATTTGTTGTCTAGCTTGCCCTGCTCTTCGCCGGTTGCAGAAAGCCAGACACCCCCGCCTTCGGAATCACGAGATTTATAGTTGTGGCAGGTCGTCGGAACAAATCCAGGCGATGTAGAGATGCGTATCGGTAGCGTACCAATCAGTCCTACCCAGTGTGACTCACTCATCAAACTTTCTGTGCAGACGTACCCGAGCATGTCGATTCTACTGCTGCAGGAGAAAGGTGTGCCGGTCGAGAAGGCCTTGCCGATCCTGAGGTTAGCGGAAAAGCATGGCGTGACCAATTTCGGGTTGTGCGGATCCGTCAGAAAAATCCACCCCCGGTCAAGGTTCTTCTGGATTACATCGAGTAGCTAATGCCATCGCGGTCCTGACCGTCGCTTCAGCCACCCTGATTGCGCGGTAGCTGCCCTGATATTTCACCACAGAGTACGCAGGCTTATCCTGCTCAAGAAATCTCCGTGCTCTGGTGGAAACCGGCCTTCGTCTCACTCGGCCCTGGGAATTGCCGGTCTGTATCGTCCATCGACGTCGGCCGTCTCGCTGCGCTCGTTGTCCTCCGCAAGGCAAAGCGGTGTCGCGCTTCGCTTGCCCCCGCACTCCAGAGGTCCCCCATCAGGTGCAGGACCTTTCGAATCGGTCCACCCCGCGGAAACTCATCCTGCCAATCCTGTTCATCCTGTCTAAACTCCTCTTCCGGCTCGGCTTCGGCATTCGGGATTGCGCACTAGCAGAAAAATAAATGAATGGCCGAAAGACCCAAAGACCCCAAGTTTGAACACAACCATCTCGGTGGTCGTGAGAAGAATTCGCGCCGCTCGCCACCGTCGCAACCTCCATGCACCGGGATGTACTTGCCGCCCGATGCGAAGGTGGGCTAATAGTTGACAATGAGTCTATGTGGACGTATTCCGTCCACATGAAGACCGCGACCGTCCCGCGACCTGCGCAATTCCTTCTACAAGCTCGAAGACGGCTTGCAGAGGGCGAGGCATTCCGGGATCGAAAAGCGAGGGCGCCTCATCGGTGTGTTGAAAGGGCTGTGGCAGAATCAACACGCCCGCTTGTCATGCTCGAACTTCGCGAAGCGGAGAAGGGCGATCTGGGGCGATCGGGTTTTCACCGAAGCCGAAGTCACCGCCATGCGCGCCGATGAACTGGAGGGAGAAGAGGGGTGAGCCATTTTCCTGACACCTCGTTTCTCTGCGCGCTCTACCGGATGCAGGTGCATTCACTCAAGGCGGACGCCTACATGGCGAAACTGAAAGGACCGTTGCGCGTTTCGACCCTGCTGCTGCTGGAGTTCCGCCAGTCCACCCGTCTGCAGGGCCGCCTCCACAGTATCGACAGGAGGAAAGGCTTTCCTGAGGCGGATGGCCGGCAAATGCTGAGGGACCTGCAAATCGACTTGAACAAGGGAGCCCTGGTCACGACGCCTGTTGATTGG
Organism: Kiritimatiellia bacterium; assembly: GCA_046346795.1. Taxonomy (GTDB): domain Bacteria; phylum Verrucomicrobiota; class Kiritimatiellia; order SS1-B-03-39; family UBA6053; genus JAXMHJ01. The sequence goes on along the minus strand of JAXMHJ010000052.1, from coordinate 1,542 downwards.
GCGGACGTACATCAGCGGGCAGAGGCGTTGAGCAACAGCCACACCGCCAGCGAGGGTCACCGGCTGGCCGACATCCTGCATGTCGCCACGGCCCTGCATCTGGGGGCTTCCGAATTTCTCACCTTCGATGCCAATCAGAAAACCCTCGCCGAGTCGGAAGGTCTGTTCGTGCCGGTGTGACACGTCGGCGACGAAGTTCGAATGCCGCGGAAGAAACAAACGAACGTTCACATTATTCTTGATTTCTTCCCGTGGGCCACTATGAGGCCGGCATGTCACTCGAATACTACGTCGCCCTCAACATGATGCAGGACATCGGCCCGGTGCGGGTCCGGGGTCTGCTGGAAACACTGGGATCGCTGGAGGCGGTCTTTGCGGCCTCGGCCGGGGAGCTTGCGGCGGCGCCGAAAATGGGACTGGAGACGGCCCGACGGTTCGTCGAACAGCGCAGGACGGTCAATGCCGCGCGCGAACTTGACCGCGCGGAGGCGCTCGGGCTGCGGGTGCTCTGCCCGTTGGACGAAGCCTATCCCGAGGCGCTCAAGCAGATCCACGACCCGCCGCTGGCCCTGTATGTGAAGGGCACGCTCACCAGTGCGGACCGGCACGGCATCGCGGTCATCGGCACGCGCCGCTGCTCGCACTACGGCCGGCAGGCGGCGGACCGGCTGGCGTTCCAGCTCGCGAAACAGGGCTACACGGTGGTGAGCGGGCTGGCCCGCGGGATCGACACGGCCGCGCACGAGGGGGCGTTGAAGGGTGGGGGACGGACGCTCGCGGTGCTGGGCAGCGGCATGGACTGCCTGTATCCGGCGGAGAACGCCGCGCTGGCGGAGAAGATCGCGGGGCAGGGGGCGCTGTTGTCCGAGTTTCCGCTGGGCACCGCGCCCGGGCGGACCACCTTCCCGATGCGCAACCGCATCGTCTCGGGCCTGTCCAAGGGCGTGCTGGTGGTGGAGGCCTCGAAGGAGAGCGGCACGATGATCACCGTGGACGAGGCCACCTCCCAGGGGCGGCTGATCTTCGCCGTGCCCGGGCGGATCGACTCGCCGGGCTCGTCCGGCTGCCACCAGCTCATCCAGAACGGTGCGAAGCTGGTGACCGACGTGGACGACATCACCGGCGAGTTCGAATACCTCATCCCGCCCAATCCGGCCGGGCGCGAGGATCCGGAGGTGGCGCGGGCGCCGCTGCCGGCGTTGTCGGAGGAGGAGACCCGCGTGCTCGCCCTGCTGGAAGCCGGGGGCATGCTGGTGGACGAGCTGATCCGGGCCAGCACCCTGCCCAGTTCCCGGATCAGCTCGCTGCTCATCGGCCTGGAAATGAAACGCCGCGTCCGCATGCTGCCCGGCCGCGTGGTCCAGGCCCTGTAGGTCCCGCCATGTCCGCGTTGAAGGCCCTTCGCGATCAACTGCGCGCCGCCGGCGATCCGGAAGACGCGCTCTTTTTGCAACGCTTCTTCAAGACGGGGCCCGGGCAGTACGCCGAGCGCGATGTCTTTGTCGGCGTCCGCGTGCCGGTGGTGCGGCGGCTGGCGCGACT
>JAXMHJ010000051.1:0-40957 GCA_046346795.1 Kiritimatiellia bacterium | reverse complement strand
CGTCGGCCTGTTCGGGCGTGCAGCCGAAACCGGCGCGGTTGAGCAGGTGGGCGGCGCGGGCGCGGGTCCAGTCGGAGCGTTGGATGGTGTTCATGGCTGTCCTCAAGAACGGGCGGGCCGGGAGGATATTGCCCGGGCCTGCGGAGGCGGGGTGCGACCCCGCCCGGTGGTCATCCCCGAGGATGCGGGTTGCATCCGCAGCTCGGATTCACTAGTTTTGATGCATGTTGAATCCGGAGCAGCCCGACGCGAATTCACCGGCCCGAGCCCCGTCCCGCAGGGACCTGGCGGTGCTCATCCCCGCGTTCAACGAGCACGCCACCCTTCCCTCGCTGCTGGCCGAGGTCCGGGAGGCGTTGCCGGGCTCCGACATCATTGTGATCAGCGACGGTTCCGCGGACGCCACCGTTCGCGTGGCCCGGGAGGGGGGGGCGACGGTCCTCGATTTGCCCTGCAATCTCGGCGTGGGCGGCGCCGTGCAGGCGGGGTTCCGGTTTGCGGTGGAGCAGGGCTACCAGATGGTCGTGCGGATCGACGGCGACGGGCAGCACCCGCCGGCGGAGGTCCCGCGGCTGCTGGAGCAGATGCGGCGGAACCCGACCGACCTGGTGATCGGCGTGCGCGACCCGAAGGGCGACGGGTACCAGGCCCGCGGAGTCCGTTCCCTGGGCATCAAGTTGCTCGCCCGCTTCCTTTCCCGCATCTGCCGGCAGCGCGTCACCGACCCCACCTCGGGCTTCTGGCTGCTGGGCCGTCCGCTCTTCTTCTGTTTCGCCGGCGAGTATCCCGAGGAATATCCCGAACCCGAGGCGCTGGCCATGCTGCGCCGCCAGGGGTTCACCATGCAGGAGGTGACCGTGCGGTTCCGGGCGCGGCAGCACGGCGAATCCTCCATTGAAGGGTGGGGGACCGCGTACTACGCCCTCAAGGTCGGACTGGCGCTCTTCATCGACCGCCTCCGCCCGGTGAACCGCGTGCTGGCCCGGACCAGCGTGGTGCGCGAACTCGGCGTGCGGGACGCGCGGCCCGTCCGCAGTCCGGCGGGGGCGCCGTGATGGTGGGATTGATCAGACTCCTGCTCGGGCTGCTGGCCGCGTGGCTGATCGCCTTCCTGATCCGGCGCGGGCGGTCGGGCCGTCTGCGCTGGCTGCCCGCCGCCGGGGGGGCGGCCGCCGCCATCACCATGCTCTTCTTCGCGCTGGATCCCCCCCTGATCTACGCACTGGGCCGACTCGGCTACCTGACCCGCATCCGCATCCTCATGGCCGTGTTCAGCGCGGTGGTGCTGCTGGTGACCTTCGAGTCCATCCGCGTGTCGCGGCTGCGCGAGCGTTACGCCCTGCTGTGGGTGGCGACGGGCCTGTTCATCCTGGCCGGCGCGATGGTGACGCATGTGCTGGATTTCTTCTGCGCGATCCTCGGCATGCAGTATGTCACGCTGGTGGTGGTCATCGTCTTCAGCTTCCAGATCCTGGTGGCGTTCCAGTATTCGATCGAACTTTCCCGCTTCCACGAGGACCGCACCCGGATGGCGCAGAAGATCGCCATGCTGGAGGCCGGCCTGGAGGAGCTGCGGTCCCGGATGAAGGACCCCGGACCGTCCCCGCGGGACGCCTCCGATGACCAGTCGCCGCCGCCTCCCGGCGCCTGAGCCCGACATGGCGCGAATCGGCATCAATGCGGTGGCCCTGGACCCGCACCGCACGGGCGGCGCGGAAACCTACCTGCGGCAGTTGATCGGCGGTCCGGCGTTCCGCAACGCCCTGGGCGCCATGACGTCGTGCTGTTCACCAGGACGCCCTCCGACCCGGTTCTCGAGGCCGGCGGCTTCGAGGTGGTGCGCTGTCGGTGGACCCGCGCCGCCGGAACGCCCGCATTCTGTGGGAACAGGCCGCGTTGCCGGCCCTACTCAAGTCCGCAAACTGGACCTGGTTCACTTCCCATACTCCACCGCGCTGGAACTACCAGGCGCCGCAGGCCGGTGACGGTGCACGACACCGCCAGCTTCATCATGCCGCGCTCCGTGGGGCTGGCGGAGCGGATCTACCGGCGCCTCCTGCAATCCCGCTACCGGCGCAACCCCCGCTGCCGCCTGATCGCCGTGTCGGACACCGACCGTCGTGTCCTGCTCCGGCACCTGGACCTGCCGGAAGACCGGGTCACCCGGGTGTATCACGGACGTCCGGCCGGATTCGAACGCGCCGGCAAAGAGGCGGGGACGCCCCGGCCCGACGGGGAACTGCTCTGGGTGGGCCGGCCCTACCACCACAAGAACGTGGACCTGCTGGTGCGCATGATGGCGGAGCTGACCGGCGGCGCGCGGGCCGCACCCCGGCCTTGAGAATGGTCGGGCTCGACGGGGCCGAACCGGAAGCGGCTGGGTACGCTGACCCGTCTCGGGGTGGAGGACCGGATTCATCTCGATCCGCCCCGCCCCCATGGCGAACTGCCCGACCTGTTCCGCGCCGCGCAGATCTTCGTGTTTCCCTCGCTGTACGAGAGTTTCGGCCTGCCGCCGCTGGAGGCGCTGTGCGCGGGCACGCCGGTGGTCTGTTCCGACCTGGAGATCCTCCGGGAGATTCTCGGCCCGGCCGCCCTGTACGCGGATCCGCGGGACCCGGCCGCCTTCGCCGCGCACTGCGGGACGCTGCTGGACGAGCCGGAACGCCGGGGCGGGCAGGTGCGCCTGGGACTGGAGCGCATGCTCGGATATTCGTGGGACCGGTGCGCCCGGGAGACGGTGCGGGCGTATGAACGTGCGTTGGAAGTCTAAACAAATACAAACCAACCCGCCTGGTCGACTTGCAGAATCTCCGGATACCCACTTTACGGAAATCCGGGTTTGATCAGAAACTCATGAACTCAGGAAGGATTGCTCGGGGTAAGGGCAACAACTTGGCGGTCCTTCCAACCACTTTTCCTGCTTTCATGAGTTCCTGATCATCAACCCTACCGTTGTTTTGTGGGTTCTCCGTTGTCGCGGTCCCCGGCCGAACGGGCGTTGAGCAGGCGGTAGCAGCCGACGATGCCATGGCGGACGCATCGGTGCAGGATGGCCTGCGGAGACCACCGTCCCGCATCCGTGAATGCAGCCTCGAGTTCTTCCTTGAACTGGTTCTCAAACGTCTGCCCGCTGATGGACCCGGGGTGCCAGCGGAAATCCGAAACGGCGGGGCCGGGGATTCGCACGGCGCCGCCCCGCCGCCACAGGCGCAGCGTGAGATCGTAGTCGAAGGCCGCCTTCAAATCGATGCGCAGCGGACCCGCCTGGTGAAACGCCTCGCGCCGGAAAAACACGGCGGGTTGCGACACATAGTTGATGCATTGAATGGCAAAGCGGCAGGAGACGGGGAAGAACAGTTCCTTGAAGCGGGTGATGGGTTTGCGGATCTCCCCGCCCTCCTCGTCCACGATGCGGCACCGGCCGAACGCCAGCGCCCGGTGCGGACGTGCCTCCAGGGCCGCCCTCGCGCGGGCCAGCGCCCCGTCGTGATAGACGTCGTCGGCGTTCAACCAGGCGAGCACGTCCCCCGTGGCCAGGGCGAGACCCTTGTTCAGCGCGTCCGCCGGACCGCGGTCCGGTTCCACGACGAGGCGGTCGATGTCCTTCTGCTCCCGCAGCCACTCCACCGTTCCGTCGGTGCTGCCACCGTCGATGACGATATGCTCGAGTTCGACGTCCCGCCGCTGCGCGCGGATGCTGCGCAGGGTCTCCGGGAAGAAGCGCAGGCTGTTGAAGCTGGGGGTGATGATGCTGAATTTCATGCCGCCCCTTTCCGGTACCCTCCATCCGCGTGACTGGCAAGCATGGGGTGCTCCCCGGCCGGGCGGCCGCACAAACCTTTTTCGTGGCACTGCCGGTGCGCGCCGCCTATAGACGGGTACCCGCACATGCACCCCGTCATCGAAATCACCGCCCTGCACCTGGGACTGGCCGCGGTCTGGATTCCCCCCGCCCGACGCCTGGTGCCGGAGGTGCATCCGGCCGCGGCGGCCAGTCTCGGCTACCTGCTGGGCGCGACGCTGCTGCTGGCGATCCACCACGTCCTGAACTTCGCCGACGTGCACTCCGCGCCCCTGGCCTGGCTGGGTTGCGCGGCCGCCTGGGCCGTCCTGATGCGCGCGCCCCCCGCCGCGCCCCGGCCTTCCAGCCCCCGCATCCGGCGCGATTGCCTCCGCCTGGCCGCGCTCACGCTCGGCGGCGCGGGCCTCCGCCTGGCCGATCCGCTCCGCCACGACAGCCTCGCGGGGGGTGACAGTTATCTGCTTCTGCAGTACGTGCACCGCTTCGTCGACCAGGGGGTGGTCTTCCACGAATACATCGCCGGCATTCCCGTTCTGCTCGGCAGTCTGCGCATCCGGGCGACGCCGTTCGACGTGCTCCATTTCGGTCCGGCGGTGCTGGCCGCCCTGGGCATTCCGGCCTTTTTCTCCCTCGGATGCGCGCTGGGCGGGCGGAAGGCCGGCTGGTTGTCCGCGATCGGACTGGCGGGCTGTTTCGGATTTCTTCACGTCGTTTCCCTTTCAACCTGGTTTTTCGTTCAGTTCTCCACGCTGTGTCTCGCGCTGCCGTGGCTCGTTCTGCTCACGCCGGAGGCTGCGCACGGGGCGCGCCCGCGTCACCGCATTGCTGGCGGGGATCTGGTTGTTTCTGATCCTCACGGGCACGTATTTCGCGCTCATTCTCGCCTGCGCGGCCGGTGCCTGGGTGATCGGCGTCAGGGCGGCGCGCGCGGTCCTCCACCCCGGCGATGTTCCGCGGGCTCCTCATGCTGGCCCTTGTCCCGCGTGGATCGCCTTCCATTACGCCGTGGCCGCACCGGTCCGGAACCCGCAATCGGCTGACCTTCGGCGAAAACCAGGTCAAGGAATTCGAGAAAATCGAACGCAGCAGGACCGTCATCGCCCCCGTCGGCGGGTGCCGATCCCCCGGATATCATCGCCCGCCGTGCGCAGTGTGCTGTTGTTCGCCAAACCCAAGCGGCTGGAACTTTTCCGCCCCGCCGCGGCGGAGGCGTATTCCTGGATGGTGACCGCCGCCATGATCGCTGCTGCGGGCTCCCTTCTCCGTGCGGGGTTTCACGGGGGCGCTCATGGTCTTCGCCATGCTCGGGACCGTGACCGGCATGTTTGAGATGCCCGGTTATCAGGGACGCTACCTTTACCTTCTCCTGCTCCTGGGTTTGCCGGTCGCCGCGAGTCTTCTCATCCGGACCCTCGCCCCCTGGCTGCTGCGCCGGACGCGCCGGCGTCGCCCTCCCGTCCGCCACCTGTTCCGTTGGAGGGTCATCGCCGCCGGCGCTATCGCGGCGTGCCTCCCGTCGGTCCGGCTGCCGCCCGGGGCCCAGGCGGGACGATTCCCGTCGCCCCGGAGTTGATCGTGCGCTGCATACCGGAGGACGACCTCCTCACCCGCCTGGCGTTTTCCGCGACCGGCGGGCGCCCCCTCCAGATGGTCTTTCTCTTTCCGCCGGGGGGTGGACAACTTTGCCGGCTCGGCGGTGTCGGATCCTGAACCGCAAGGAACTGGTGGCCGAGGTGGACATCACGCGGAGGACCTGCGCCGGCCTTCCCGCGGACCTTCGCGGGCGGCACCCGGCAGGTCCGTCGTCCTCGTCATGCCCCGCCATCTGTGGGACGGCTCGCCGCCGGAGGGTCCGGGCTGCGGGGATAACCCCCGGTGAGCCGGCGCGTCTTGTCCTGATGACCCCGCGAACGGTGGCGGTATCTGTCGGCCCGGACCACCCATCGGCAGGTCTCCCGCGCAACCCGGAGCAGCCATGACCTCATCCATCGGAAGACAACGCGCCGTTTTTTCCATCCTCACGCCGGTTCGCAACGCGGGGCGGAACTTCCGGCGACCCTGGAATCCGTGCTGCAGCAGACGTATCCCCGCTGCGAGCACATCGTGGTGGACAGGGGCAACACCGACGGCACCCCGGACCTGCTGCGGAGGGCCGGAACCGTCCGCCTGCGCTGGATCAGCGAGCCGGATCGCGGCATCGCGCACGCCTTCAACAAGGGGTGGGGATGGCGGCGGGCGACATCCTGCTTTTCTCGGGGCGGGCGACCGGCTGGCCGACGACCGGGTGCTGGCGGACGTGGCGGAGCTGCTGCGCGGGGACGGCCCCGCCCCTGGGTGGCCTACAGGGGATTGCCGCTTCACCTATCCCGGCGATTTGCGGAACGGCTGGTGCGGCGCAACTTCAGCCCGGCCCGGTTCGCCGCTACCGCTGCCTGCCGCACCAGGCGACCTGGGTGGACCGGGACCTCTTCCGGCAATACGGACTGTTCGACGAGTCCTTCGGCATCGCCATGGACTACGAGCATCTCGCGCGGTTCATCGACCGGCACCCTCCGGCGTACCTGCCGCGATTGATTTCCATGTCGCGCGGAGGCGTCAGCACGAACGCGGCGGAGGCCACCGGGAGATGAACCGGGTGCGGATTGCGAAGGGTTGGACGACCCCCGCCCGGGCGGTCTGGATGGAGCGCCGGGCGGGGCTGGCCGCGTGGTTGCGCCGGTTGAGCGGCAGGGGCTGGTGAGCCCGGCTCCGGTCAACGCAGGTACGTTTCGCCGGGCTGGCGGGCGCGGATGACGCGGGCCGGCGCGCCGAGAGCAAGCACGCCGGAGGGCAGATCGGAAAGGACAAGGGCGCCGGCGCCGACCACGGTCGCCCCGCCGATCACCACGGCTTCCCGCAGAAGGGCGCCCAGGCCGATGGCGGGCATGACCGATCCGGACGCGCCGCGGTGGTGGCGCCGGGAGCCGACTGGCAGAGTCCTCCATGATGGAGTCGTGATCAGCGAACTGCGGGTGTTGAGGAGGATGCAGCCGCAACCCACGCTCGACCCCGGATTCACCACCGCCCCGGCCATGACCACGCGCTGCCTCCGCCGATGGAAACATCCGCGGCGACCACCGCCGCCGGATGAACCGCCGCCACGAACCGGAAGCCGGGGCATTCCTCCGCAATGCGGCGGGTGACACGTTCCCGCAGGGCGTTGTCGCCGATGGCCACGATTCCGCCGACGATGCCCCGGGAGGCCATCAGCGCGCCGAGGTCCCCGTCTCCGCCGAGCACCTCCAGGCCGTTCCAGATGGAGCCGCGCGGGCGCGCGGGGTCGAGAACGCCGGCCGGCCGCCAGCGGCCCTCGCGGGCGACGATGTCCGCGATCACGGCGGCGTGTCCGGAGGAGCCGAGGAGTACGATGTCGCCTTGGGGGGGATTCATGTCGTGCCTTTGAAGGTTTCCGCCAGCGCAAGCAAGCCGCGCGCGCAGTCCTGCGCCCACGTGTCGAGCAGGAGCGCGCGGTTGCGGACATGGGCGCGGTTGTCCGCCAGGAACGTTTCGTCGTCGAGAAGCCGTTGCAGCAGGTTCCGCAGACGGGTCCGGTCGCCGGGGTCGAAAACAAAGTCCGGGTTGCCCATCACCCCGGGGAGGGAGGTCGCCGAACTGCAGACCGCGGGCGCTCCGTGGCGGAGGGCCTCGTAGAGGGGAAAGGAGCCCGCTTCGTAGCGCGTGGGCAGCACGACGGCCCGGCAGCCGGCGTAAAGGCCGGCCAGTTGCCCCTCCGGAACCATGCCCAGCCAGTGGACGCGCCCGGCGACGCCCAGGGACGCCGCCAGCTCTTTCAACGCGGCGGCGTGGGGCGTTTGTTTGCCGGTCAGCACGAGGTGGGGCGCGGGCGTGGAATCGGAAAGGCCGGCGAAGGCGTGCAGAAGCGTTTCATGATTCTTGTGCGGCCAGGTCTGCGCCGGATACAGAAAGAACGGGCCGGAAACGTTCTCCGGCGTCAAGGGCGGGGGGGTGGTTCCCCCGGTCAGCGGCTCCACGGGAACCGGGACGAGATGGATCCGCTCCGGCGGCAGGCGGAAATAGTTCATGATGTCCCGCCGGACGTGTTCATAGCCGACGACCACGCCGCGTGTCCCGCGCAGCAGGAGCGCGTTGTACACCGCCCGGCTGGCCCGTTCCCCCGCCGAATAGTTCTCCGGCAGCCGGATTTCCTGGACATCGTGCAGCGTGAACACCGCGGGCCGGCGCCAGAGGGGCAGGGGCAGGGTCTGGTTGGGGGAGTAGACGAGGTCCAGGCCCAGGCCGGCGCACTGCCATTCCACGTAGTTGAAGGCCCGGCACAACGCCGGCCAGAGGCCGTCTTCCCGGTGCTCGCGGAAACCCAGGTAGGCCGCGCGGGTGAGCAGGGCGTCCAACCGCCAGTCCCGGCGGATGCGGCGCACACCCACGCGGGCGGACGGCCGGGCCGCGGCGAACTCCGCCGCCCAGCGGGCGTCGGCCGCGGTTCCGGCCAGAAGGGTCAGCCGGAGGGCGGGGTGGAGCGACGCCATGATGTCCGCCAGGCGGCGGGCGTAGGTGCCCACCCCGCCCAGCCGGTTGTCATGCACATGTTCGAGATAGAGTCCGATGTGCATGTGCCGCCTCAGGAAACCGTCCCGATTCCTTCCAGCACGCGCCCCGCCACCGCGGCCACCTGGCCGTCCGTCAGCATGGGCCAGGACGGGAGATTGACCGCGCGGGCGGCGAGGTCTTCCGCAACCGGGAACCGTCCGGAAAAGCGGGTGTACATGGGCATGGTGTGCACCGGGTAGAAGCCGGGGCGCGTCTCGATGCCCTGCGCGGCCAGGGCCGCCATGAGCGGATCGCGTTGATCCGCCCGCGGCACCAGGATGGAGCACATCCAGAAGCCGTGCTTCATCTGTTCCGAGATCGAATCGTGGAAGCGGACCGGTCCGCCGGCAAACGCCCGCCGGTATCCGCCGGCCACCCGGCGTTTTTCGGCCAGGATGCGGTCGAACCGCTCCAGTTGCGCGCAGCCGATGGCCGCGCAGATGTTGGTCATCCGGAAATTGTAGCCCACCAGGTCGTGCCAGTAGGTGCGGTTCGCCGCCAGCCCCTGGCCCTTCAGGCGGCGGATCCGGTCGTCCAGCGCGGGATCGTTGGTGGCGACCATGCCGCCCTCGCCGGTGGTGATGGTCTTGTTGCCGAAGAAGCTGAAGGCCGAGATGTCCGCCCACGATCCGGCGTGAACTCCGCCGATGCGGGCGCCGAGGGCCTCCGCGCAGTCCTCGATCAGATGCACGCCATGGCGGCGGGCGATGGCCTGCAACCGGTGCATGTCCGCGGGATGTCCATACAAATGGGCGACCACGATGGCCCTGGTGCGCGGGGTGATGGCCGCCTCGACCCGGTCCGGATCGATCTGCCAGGCCGCCGGCTCCGAATCGACGAACACCGGCGTGGCACCCACGTACAGAACCGGATTGACGCTGGCGATGTAGGTGAAGGTGGGCACGATCACCTCGTCCCCCGGCCCGATGTCCAGGGCGAGCATCGTCAGGTGCATGGCCACCGTCCCGTTGGAGACGGCCGCCGCGTGGCGCACGCCGATCGTCGCGGAGAAGCGGGTTTCAAATTCCGAAATGAAACGCCCCTTGCTGGAGATCCAGGAGGACTCCAGGCATTCCAGGACGTTGCGTTTTTCGGCGTCGGTGATCCAGGGCTGGTACACGGGAATCATGTCGGGCATCAGCATCCCTCCAGGCGATCCGGTGCTTGCGGGTTTCCGGCCGGACGCATCCCGACCCCGGGCAATCGTCGGGCCAGGCGCGCAGGAGTGTTCTGGTGGTTTCGAAGCGGCTGGGGCATGGGGTGGACCGTGGTTCGCTTAACCACAGATTCGGGCGCGGGGGCAAGGAAGATTTCCCCCCGCGCGCGCCGGCGCGGCGGCGCGACTGGATGAACAGCGGGGGGGCGGAAGGGTGCCGATCCGGCTGCGACCTCACCGGGAAGGTCTCGGCGGACGGCGCGGCCCTCCTGCGCGGAACAGCGGATCCCGCGCCAGCCGGTCCACCGACCAGGCCAGGGAGACCATGGTCCCGGCCAGCATGGCGAAGAATGCGCCCGTGACGCCCCATGCCGGCGGTCGCGTGCAGGCAGGTGAACAGGATCGTGGCGTTGCCGGCCAGGACGAGGAGGAGCTGGGACCAGACGCGATCCATCGCCGACATCACCTCGGAAACGGTGGAGGTGAACGACGCCGACCAGCATCAAGACGACCAGGCATCCCCACCCGGTCAGGCCAGCGGATGTTTCAGCGGCTGCCCCGACCACAATTCGAGGATGGTGTCGCCCCAGGCCAGCAGCAGGATACCCGACAGGCCGATGACGGCAAGGCGGACGAGAAAAAGGGAAGGCGCAGCAGGGCGTGACGCACCCAGGTGTGGTGGCCGCGCGCGCGCGCCTCGCGGAGGGCCAGGTAGAACGGCTGCGGCTCGGACCCCGCCCAGAAAGACCAGCCCGTAGACGCGCATGGCCAGGCCGTAGTCCGCCGGGTCTCGAACCCGCACCGCCGGGAGATGAGGAAACGCGCGCTCTCGTTGATGATCAGTCCGCCAAGCTGGAACATGAACATCGGCACGCTGAGCTTGAAGGGCGAACGAAAATCCGACCCGCGGGCCAGCCGGATCGGAGGGCGCCGCCGGATGCCGGCGCGCCGCGGCCACCCAGAGGGGAAGGGTGGGGATGGCGAAGGAGGCGGCCTGCAACGTGGCGATGGCGGCCAAGGACAACCGCAGGTGTATGCCCGCCCAGACAAACACGAACCCGGTCAGGCTGCCCGCCACCAAGTGGCGTTCGCATAGTGGGACAACTGGCGGGCGCGCAGGATCGAGTGCATCAGTTGCAGGGGAAGCACCAGGCAGAACATCCATGCCGCTGTACTGCACCGTCTGCAGGATGAGCCAGGCTTCGCGGGCGGTCGCCTGCGGAAGCCCGCCTGAACAGGCGGGGCGGGAATCAGCAGGCACGCCAGGGAAGCCGAGCAACCCCACGACGGATACGCAGCCCGGCGGACAGGACCAGCGCGCGGGTGCGGACATGGTCATCGCGTCCCGCCGCCTCGGCGAGGTGGTTGCTCCAGGCTGCCGGCGACGCCATGTCCAGCAACGCGAACCGCCACGCCACCACGCTCTGTCCCACCAGGGCACGCCGTAGTCCGTCCTGCCCAGATAGGCGACCAGCAGGGGCACCGTCCACATGCCGAACAGAATGGCGGCGAAACGCGCCCAGCCCGACGCCGCGCCCCAGCCGATGCGGCGGTATCGATGTTCCGAGTGGCTGCAGGTCATGACGTTTCCCGCGACGGCGTCCAGGAAAACCTCCCCATACGCCAGGAGCCACCGTGTCCCAGGAATGCCGCCGGATCCCCTCGCGGGAAATCCGGGCGTTTTCCAGGCCGCCCCAGGGGATCATCCAGCAGGCGCTCGATCGCATCCGCGATGGAGGCCGGCTCGGGGGCCGAACAACCCGGCGCGCACGCCCGAAAAGGGCTCGTGCTCGCGGAACGGGGGAATGTCCGACATGAGGACGGGAACGCCCCGGACCCAGCCGTCCATGCCCGGTCCGTTCCCCGCCTCATAATACGAGGGGGTGATGACCGCCGCCGCCCGCTGGAACAGGGCGTTCATGGTCCGGTTGTCCACGTAGCCGAGGCCGAAGACATCCTGTCCGGCGTCCGTTCGCCGTTCAATGCCGATCGGGCCCGCCGTGCCGGAACACAGTTCGCTCTCGCTGCCGGTGATGACGAGGTGAATGCGTTTGCCCCGCCTGCGCAGGTGATGAACCGCCATGGCCAGGTTGAGGATGTTTTTATGGCCGCAGAGGTGGCACGGGTAGACCAGATACGGATCGGGAATCCCCAGGGCTTCCACCCGCTCCGCGGCCTCCCGCTCCGGCACGTCGATCACCTGGACCAGCGGCGCCATGCGCACCACGCGGGGATCGCGGGGCGTTTCGGGAAACCATTTCTTCGCCTCGGCCCGCATGAACTCCGTGGAGACGACCGGCCAGGCCGATTGCAGCCATTTGGGCGTTTCCCGGTCCAGCAGGTCGAGCTGGTGCCGGCTGTAGAGCTTGGTGCCGAAGAAATACTTGAAGTTGAAATCGTGGAACGTGGCCACCTTGGGGCAGGGCGTGTCGGGACATTCGATCAGGTAGGGCCAGGGAAAATACGCCAGGTCGAATCCGCGCACCTTGCGTTCCGCCTCTTTGCGGAAGTCTCCCGAGAGCGTGATCGGAAAGTGCCGGAGCAACCCGTGCAGATGCTGCTGGCCCCCGGCCGCGACGGCGGGAAACCACGACCAGCCGAACGGTGTCGCCGCCGTCAGCCGCGCCGAGTCCAGGGCCCGCAGCCTGACGCCCGCGGACTCGAAGGCGCGCCGGTTTCCCTCCCGGCGGAGAAAACCGGGGTTGGCGAAGAACGTGACCTCCCAGTCCGGATGCGCGCGCTTCAGCGCCGGGACGAGCTGTTCGAGAAAGCGGCTGCCGCCGCCGCGGTTGCCGACCGGATCAAAGATGGCGAGGTTCATTCCGACTCCTTCCGGTCCTGCGCCACCCGGAACCCCGCGCGCAACTCGCCGGGCTTCCGCAGCAGCAGCGTGTCGCGAGGGTAGGGAGTGCAGGGCAGTTCCGCGTCGCCGCACTGGTCGCCGTACGACGGGGTGTTCAAAACGAGCGGGGGAATCTGGCCGTTGGCCACCGTGACCGGCGTGATCTTCCGCTGGAAGGCCTCTCCGATCCGCCAGGGGGTGTTGCGAAAAACCTGCGGGATGAGGGCCAGGTTGCCGGCGCTGAAGACGGCGCAGGCGAGCAGGCCCAGGGCGAACGGCCGCGGCCAGGCGAGGCGCTCCGGCAGGGCGGAGAGGGCGGACATGCCGCCGCAGGCGAACCACATCCAGAACAGCACCGACCCGTAGCGGAGATCCGGCGCGGCGTGGAACCAGAAGACGAGGTTGGCGGAAATGAGCAGACCCGGGGCGATGTCCGGCCAGCCGGAGCGGCGCGCCCGCCGCAGAACGACCCCCGTCAGCAAGCCCAGGGCTCCCAGCGGCAGAAGCCAGCGCAGTTCGGTCGAGGCGCTCCGCGCCCGGTACCAGTCGGGCAGCCAGGACCGCAACGGGGCGTGGATGGCCCCGGTGTAATCCACGCCCGGCCGTCTCGCGTAGGATTGCAGGACCTGGAGCTGCCCCGACACCGACTGCAGCAGCGCGGCGTGGCTGTTGTCCGCCGGCCCGGCGGGCACCGCCCAGTCCACCGGCAGGCGCAGGGCCTGGGCGGGAAAGAGGAGCCAGCCGCTGAGGATGGCGTTCCGCAACACCCAGCCCAGTAGCAGGACGGCGGGGAACAGATGCGCGCCGGCGGTCCGTCCGTCCAGGGTTCCGGCCCGAAGATGCCGGACCAGACTCCACGCGGTCAGGACCCCGGCCAGGGCCAGGAAGGGGGCGCCCACCGGTTTGATGATGAACGACGCGGCCGCCGGCACGGCGATCATGGCCAGCGTGGAGGCATCCAGATCCCGGCGGGGACTTTCCTGCCAGCGCACGAGTTCGACAAGGCAGATCGCCAGCAGGTAATGCGCGGGGTGGTCGAAATACAGGCTCGGCGCCAGGCTGACCAACTGCAGCAGGCCGAACGGCAGCAGCAGCGCGGCGAGGAGGCGCGTCCGCCGGTCGCCCTCCCGGGGAAAGAGCAGGGTGTGCGACAGATACAGCAGGAACAGCAGGCAGCCGATTCCCGGCATGAACCAGGACGACCTGCGGTCCAGCGGGCCGTTGTCCAGCAGGGCTGACAGGAGAAGCCAGGCCGAATTGGTGCCCAGTCGTATGTGCAGGTTGGCCAGTCCCGGGACGGCGGGAAAGGCGTTGATCCAGCGCACCGCACTCAGGTGGTACAGCATCGTGTCATAGCTCTCGACATTCTTGCGCGCGCTGGCGGCCGCAGCCAGCACGAACAGGAGGGCCAGCAGGCCGAAGACCGTCCGGCGAAGACGGGGAAGAACCGGCCGCCGCCGCGCGCGCCGGTCCGCCACCGTCCGAAGGAGCGCGCCGGTCCCGCCCGGCCCGGAAGGCGGCGACTCCCGTGGCGACCGCGCCGCAGGCCAGGAAGACGATCAGGGCGGCGCCGTTCAGCGGGAAGAAGAGGGATGCCAGTTGGAGCACCCCCAGCACCGCGCCCAGGCCGAGCGTCATTTTCTGGAAGGGGTGCGGTTCCGGAGAGGGGAAAAGCCGGAGCCCGCGGCAGATGCCATCCCCCGCGGCCCAGAAAATACCCAGTGCGGTCGTCCAGACCAGCGTCAGGAGGGACAGCGTGCTTGCCGTCCGGATCCGGTCTTCCCGCCGCATTTGCCGCAGCCGCGGCTTGTTCTCCTCCGACTCGCGCAGCACCCCGCGCAGCCAGGCCTCATCGCGGCGGCCGCTCGCAATCAGTGGAACGTAGGTCTCCATCCCATCACGGTCGGGGGGGCGCGCCAGCTCCTTCTGGTAGGCCCGCCGGACGATTTTCGCGGCGTTCTCCGGGCTGTAGGCGGCGGGAGCCTCCTGCGCGCCGCCGGCTGCCATCCCGCACCGGGTAAAGCAAAGGCAGGCCGCGAGGCAGAGGATCATCACCGGCGATTTCATCGCCGTTGCCTTTCATCGCCGGGGGGAAAAAGATCAAGGAAAGATTCCGCTCCGGCGGGGGCGCAACGGCGTTTCACTGATCCCTCGCGTGCGCTCGCAATGACAAACCCCTTTTGGACGGGGATTGAATCAGGCAACGGGGGCGCCTCCGGTTTTCATCCGCTCAAGGCGCAATCCGACGGGTCAACGGGGGGGAACCGGCGGTCCGGATGCGCGGCGGAACCGGATGTGATCGAGGAGGATCAGTGGCGGCCTCTTCCCGCCGCCCGCCTCCGGTTGAACCCGGAGTTGCAATCGGTCGTCCGCCGCCCCGGCGGCGGGGATGGGGATCGCCACGGATTGGAGACCGTCCCGGATCACATCGAGCCTCGTCGCGCCTCCCCCGGGCGCGGACACGATGACCGCGCAGGTGCGTTCGTCCTGCGGACGTCGCCGGGCGCGAAAATACACTTCCGCCATCAAAGGCTCCGTCCCGATCTGGAAGGGTCGCAGCAAGATGCTTCCGCTCGTCGACAACAAAGGCCGGCCATAATGACGGGCCAGGTCGCCCAGCAGCTCCGGGGAACAGATCCCGGCGTGGAGAAAGTCGTCACTGAGCGAGAGATCCAGGTCGATGCCCTGGTCCAGCGGACGGAATTCCGCGTGAACGTCGCCAGGCAGGGGCGCATCGGAGAGGACGACCGTGTTGTTCCCCGGGCTCGCGAGGCCGATCGGGATGAAGTTGCCGCTGATGGAGCTTTTCCGCCCGCGGCGCTCCGTTGAGACTAAAGCCGGATCGTCGCCCCGCCGGCGGAGAGGTCGTCCATGGGAAGGGACAGGAGGAGGACGCCGTCGCCCTTTCCGCGAACTCGCGCGGACCTCGAGACGGAGTGCGTTTTTGATTTCATACAGGCGCAGAGTCCCCGCGCCGCACTGAGAGGGTCTCTCAGATGGTAGGCGGCCGTCTCCAGTTCGCCGACAAACCGGACGTCATAATGGTTCGTCAGCAAAGGGCATGGTTCCTCCGGGCTACCAGGTCGCGTCGGCCGGTTCGAGAAAGAGGACGCGGTGGTTGCGCTCCAGGAGAAATCCGCGCGTCGAAGAAGTCCGCGCCAGGGGCTCCCGGCCGTTGCCGATGCAGAGGATTCCTCCACGGGTTCCGACGAGGCGATCTTCGAATGGGTGACGATCTGGCTGAGCGGCCTGGGACAAGATCCGGTTCGTCCAGGGCCGGCGAGGGCGAGCAGGTCGAACACGGGCGGCAGGCCTGCCGGATCTGGAACAACGGCCTCCGGACGCACCGCCCGCAACCGCGGAGCGGCGCGAGCCGGAAGCCGCGGAGAACAGCGCCAGCCAGGCTACGAGTGCAGGCGGGCGGCCCTCCACCTCGGACACCCTGCGGCAGCAGGAGGCGGTAGGCGAAAAGAGCGACAACGGCAGCTCCGCGTGAAGAAAATAGCGCACCACGAAACGATGGTAGAAACAGTAGAAGACGGTGCAGATGACGAGGCAGGGGAGGATCAGCAGCAGCAGCGGCCAGTTCCTCCGCAGGACGGCCGCGCCCAGCCCGCGGCGGCCAGGCAGGAACGCCCCCCGCCCGGAGGAGGTGTAGTACGCCCACAGGCCCGGCACGGTCACCGGCAGGGCCCCGAGATGCATCCCGGGCGCCAGGCGGTGGTTCCGGGCCGCGTAGGCCGGGATCCAGGGATTGCCGGAGGCCCGCATGGAATGCAGGGCCACCGCTGCGACGACGAGGCCCAGCCCCAGCGCATAGAAGGACACGCGCCAGCGCCGCGAATCGAATTTCCGGGGCGGGCGCGCCGCGCCGCCGCCCGGGAGCAGCAGGAAGAGCAGGGAGGGGATGGCCAGGAAGATCGAGGGTTCCCGAGCCGCGTACGCGCAGCCCAGCAGCACTCCGGACAGGAGGATCCGCCCCGCTGGAGCGCGGGGCCCGGATTCGTTGTCGGCGGAAACCAGCAGGGCCAGGCTGCCGAGCAGGAAAAGCGCCGACAGCGCGTCGCGGTAGGGATGCATGATTTGCAGCAGCATCTCGCGGTGAAACAGGACGTACAGCGCGACCGACGCGATCCCGCACGCCGGCCCGAGGGCCGGATCGTCCTTGTCCCGCAGGCAGGCCGCCGCCAGCAGGTACAGGGCGGTGATCATCAGCAGGACCACCGGAAGATTGGCCAGCATGAGGGTGAAGCGGTCGCAGAAAACCGACGCGAGCTTGAGATAGAGCGGGAAGCCCGGAGAGAGCTCGACGCCGCCCAGGGGAAAGGGAACGGTGCGCAGCCAGGTGAACCCGTCCGAGTAGGCCATGAAATGGTAGTTCCGCCTGCCGTAGGACCAGAGGGCGAGGCACAGGATCGTCAGGGCCGCACACGCCATCCACCGCCCCGCGGTCTCCCGCTTCGCGGCGTTGCCCGGACGATCCGGCTGCACGGGTTGGGGATGGGGAGTCATGCCGACCTCGAATGGAAGGGACGCGCGATTCGATTGGAATACGCGCCATGGGTGCGCCCGACAGGCATCCGGGCCCCGTCGCGTAGCAGGCCGCTTGAAAATTACCAACGAAAACCCCCGGCGCCGGGCCGGCACTTGCCATCCCGGGAATCTGCGGCTATTCGAGGTGCCATGACCCGGAAGAATCTCCTCCCCGCCGCCACCGCCTTGATCTTTGTCGGGATGCTGTCGGCGCAAGTCTGGACCTATGCCAGCGGTCAGGACTCCGGCACGTACATGGAGATCGCGCGAGGTCTTCAGCGGTGGGTGCGGGGCGAGGCGCCGCTGACCGACCATCTGTCGCTGGTCGCCCCCCTGTACCCGGGCCTGCTGGCGGTCGTGCGGGAATTCCTCGGGCCGTTCGCCGCCTACTGGGTCAACCCGGTGCTCTGCGCCCTCTGGATCCTGCTCGCCGGACGACTCGCCGCCCGGATCACCGGAGAGGAATCCGCCGCCCCGGCCATGCTCCTGACCGCGTGCTCGGCCTTTCTCGGCTACGGACTCTATCCCCACTTCGCGTTGTACGCGTTTCGCAGCCCCCTGATGCTGGTGCTGATGCTGGCGGGGTTTCTCCTGCTGTTGCAGGCCGCCGAACGGGGATCCCTCCGCCGGTTGGCCGCCGCCTGGCTCTGCCTGACCGGCGCCGTGCTGGTGCGTGAGTTCGCCGCGATCGGCTGGGTCTGCGCCGCCGGCTGGTGGGCGTGGCGGCCGGGTCTTTCCCCCCGGCTGCGCTGGACGGGGTCGGGCCTCTTTCTGTTTCCCCTGGTCGCCGCTCTGCTGAGCCTGCCGGTTCTCATCCTGGGCGGGGGCAGCGAACAGATCCGCGTGTTCATCACGATCATCCTCCGGCAGGCATGGGAGCAGGGCGGGGGGTTCCTGTGGGCCAACTTGACCGGATGCCTCCGGGGCCTGGCCGCGGCGCTGGATCCGTGGGGACTGCTCTTTCTGGCCGCCGGCGTCTGCGCGCTCCATCGCAATCGCGCCGCCCGCTGGTTCCTCGCCGCGCCCGGCCTGTTCCTGCTGCTCGCCTACGTGCCCTTTCTCGTGCACCAGCGCTACATCCAGGAAGCGCTGGCCTTTCTCGCCCTCATCGCCGGGATCGGCCTGCACGACCTCTGCCGGCGGCTGCAATCACGACTGCCCGCGGGGGCGGCGGGATGGGTGGCGCCGGTTGCGCAGTTGGTTTTGATCGCCGCCGTGGTGGTCCCGCGAACCCGTGCCGCCGAGCCCTGGGGCGACCGGGTGACGAGGTCCGACATCCGCGGCATGCTGCGCGCGCTGGCCCGGGTTTCCCGGCCGGGGGACCGGGTGGTGCTCGATCCCCCCGAGGGGCGCGTCTGGGAGGCCCTGGCGGGGTTTTCCGAGCTGCAGTCCATGGAGGCCCATCGCGTGCTCGGCCGGCCGCCTTCCGCCGCCTCCGGGATCCTCTGCGTCGAAAGCCGGGACGGCGCGGGCTGGAGCGTCAAAAAAGCCCTGCGGCAGCGCTCCGCCCGGGCCGTGCTGCAGGACGCGTACGACCTGGTGGAATGGTCCGACTCCTTCTCGCTCGGCGGGGCGGACTATCGGGGCTGGTCCTGCCAGGTCAGGACCAGCCGGGTCGAACGGGCCCGCTTCCAGGTCCAGCACGACCGCGATCATCTGGTCTGGATGGATTTCGGGTCCCTGGAAAACCGCATCCGCGTCCTGTGGTTCAACCACAAGGGCGAGCCCCTCGGCCTCGGCGCCGACCTGGCCTCCGCGCAGGGGTGGCGCCCCGTTTTCCTCCCCCGCGCGTTGACCGGTGACGGCGTGATCCGCATCCGGGTGGAGGCGCGGGAGCCCGTGCCCGCCGGCCTGGAATGGTCGGTGTTGCCGTCGGGACGGGCGATGTACTTCGATCTCGGACCCGAGCGCCGCGCGTCCACCCTCGGCTTCTTCAATCCGGAAATGCGCATGTCCGACGGTTCCGTGTGGGGAGTCCTGTTGCGCGGCAAGGGCCGGATCATGCTCCCCCCGATTCCCGGGCTCGCCGGCGGGGAGGTCGCCGTTTCCATGTCGCTCCGCCCTGCCGGCGAGGCCGTCGATCTCGCGCGGTGCACCCTGACCCGGGCCGGCGTGCGGATCGGCGAGGTTCTCCTTGCCCCGGACGGGCGGGGGGGGCGGATCGGCGGACTCCTGCGCCCGGGATCCGACGGGGCATATGCGGGCGAACTTGAACTTTCCGGAGGCGCGTCGCCCGCCCCCTGCTGGATCACCGACCTGCGCGTGCTGCTCCCCGCCACCCCCTGATGGGTCTGATCCCGCCGGACCGGTTGCGGCCGCGTCGCCCGAGTCCCGCCATTGCGCATGCGTCCGGACTCTGGTAGGCGTCCCAGCGACACCGGAGGTCCCCGTGCAGGCCGCTCTGAAAATCAAACTCTCGACCTTCAACTTTCTCCAGTACTTCATCTGGGGCTCCTGGTATGTGAGCATGGGCACGTATCTCTCGGAGACGCTCAAGTTCAGCGGGCAGGACGTCGGGCTGGCCTACGGCGCCTTCGCCATCGGCTCCATGATCTCGCCCTTCATCGTGGGGCTGATCGCCGACCGCTACTTCGCCTCCGAAAAGATGCTCGCGGTGCTCGGCATCCTCGGCGGCGTGGTGATGTGCGTGCTGCCGCACCTGACCACCTTCGGGTCGTTCTATCCCACGCTCATCCTTTATTGCGCGCTCTACGCCCCCACGCTGGCGCTGGGCAACTCGCTGGCCTTCCACAACCTGGCCGACGCGCAGGCCGACTTCCCCAAGGTCAAGCGTTTCGCCTCCGTGGGCTGGATCGCCGGGGGGCTGCTGCTCAGCGCCCTGCACGGCGAGCAGACCTCCACCCAGTGGTATCTCGCCGGGGTCGCCTCGATCCTCTGCGGAGCGTTCTCCCTGACCCTGCCGCACACGCCGCCCCGCAAGACCGGCGCCGACGTGAGCATCGGGGACCTGCTCGGGCTCGACGCGCTCGCGCTGCTCAAGAAACCCTCCTTCGCCGTCTTCATCCTCTGCATGTTCCTCATCTGCATCCCGCTCTATTTCTACTTCGTGATGACCGGGATCTACCTCACCGAGCTGAAGTGGACGGGCGTCGCCGGCAAGATGACCCTCGGCCAGGTGGCGGACGTCGTCACCCTCTCCCTGATGCCGTTCATCCTCAAGCGGCTCGGCTACAAGAAGACCATCCTGATGGGCATCGGGGCGTGGGCGTTGCGCTACGCGTTCCTGGCCGGCAGCGTGACACCCTCGATGACCTCCGTCGCGCTCATTTACGGCGCGATCCTGCTGCACGGCGTCTGCTACGACTTCCTGTTCATCGCCGGGCAGCTCTACGTCGACGACGAGGCCAACGAGCGCATGCGCGGCGCCTGCCAGGGGTTCATCGCCTTCATCCTGTGGGGCGTCGGCGCCTTTGTCGGCACCCTGCTCGCCGGGAAGGTGCTGGGCATGTATGCGCTCACCGACGCCGCCGGGAAGGTCGCCGGTCACGACTGGCCCAAGATCTGGATCGTCCCCGCCGTCCTCTCGCTCGGCGTCATGGCCGTCTGCCTCCTCTTCTTCCGCGATCCGCCGAAATCCGCCCGCCCCGCCGTCATCGACCCGACCGACTGACTGTCGGCTCGCACGGAGTGGCCCGGGCCGGGATGATTGCGGCTGCACCG
Source organism: Kiritimatiellia bacterium (assembly GCA_046346795.1). Lineage (GTDB taxonomy): Bacteria > Verrucomicrobiota > Kiritimatiellia > SS1-B-03-39 > UBA6053 > JAXMHJ01. The sequence goes on along the minus strand of JAXMHJ010000051.1, from coordinate 20,335 downwards.
AAAAATTTCACGCCCGCTTCGCTCAAGACGCAAAGACGCCGGGACGAAACATCACGGCAGGATGGTGGGGCCTCCGTGCGGGGAAACAGCTCCACCTGCACCCGCCGCCGCTTGGGGTGGCCGCGGACGTGCCGCTTTCCCCGGGAGCGCCGGGCACCAGCCCGGCAGATTCCACCGGCGAAACCACCGACGCCGGCAGGATTCCCCTTGCCCGGCACCGGACGTCGGGGCTATCTTCCGGGCAAAGTCGACCGTCGCCTATGCAATTCAATCCGATTGTCGTTCAATAAAGCCGGTAGATACATCCACGCGCCATGAGCATATTCGTCAATCTATTCAAGAAGAAGCCGGTGATTGCCGCCGATGACCCGGTGTTCGGTCGCATCACGTTCGAACAGGGCATCTGGGCGTTCATCCCGAAATCGCCAACCGAGGGTTTCATGATTACCGTGGATGCGTCGGAGTCCGGCCGATCGCAGTTGCAGCGAGACGTTTTCCAGAAGATTCGAGCCAGCCTTTCCGACTTCGAACTGCGTGCTCGTGATTTTATGCGCACACGCGTTGAGCCCGGCGTGGAGGTCGCGGATCTGTCGGTTTATTCCGTCGAGGTTGGCAGTAATGACGAGAGCAGGCGGCAGCGATTTGTTTTGGAGATGTCGGACTCGGAGGCCATCGTGATTCACCGCGTTTCGTTTTGCGGCAGCGAGGCGATTGATTATGGATACGACACTTGATGCACCTCTGCGCTGCAGCGAACCCGACCATCGCGCTCCGGTGCTTGCCGTCCAATCATGAGTCAAGTGTGAGTCAAGTTATGGGTCAAGCTGCTCCCGGGGAGCGCACCGGCGATTCACTGATCGCCATGGGCGGTCCGGTTCACCGAACCCGATGAGAAGCCTGTCATCCCGAAGCCCGCGCGGCGGGTGAGGGATCTGCTCGCGCAAGCGAGCTTTTTCGGGCGGGCTTGGACTGCGTCCTCCCGGGCTTCGTCCGCCCGGAGAAGCCCATGCAACCGCGGGCTGATCCCTCGCATGCGCCCGGGATGACAAATCCCGGTGCGGCGGCGATTGAACAGGCCGGGGCGGTTAGCCCCTCGGTTCTCCGCAAGTTAAACGACAAGCCGGGTGGGGGGGCGGTGCGGGGTGGCGGTCGCGCCAGGTCGACCGGGGCTCGGCGGGCCAATTCCGGTGACCGGAACGTCTCCCGCGAAATCGTTCCGGTGACCGGAATCCCCGCTCCCAGTTCCACGCCGCCGGCCGAAGGAGTTATTCACCCCACCGGGCCGGACGTCCGGGCCGCGCGGATGAGCACGTCGATGTTGGCGCCGGGGGTGCCGACGGGGAGGGTGCAGCCGGAGCTGAGGACGAAACGGCGGTGCCCGGCGGCGCGGACCACGTCGAGGGCGTATTGCGCGGCGCGCTCCACATCCGCCGGAGTCCCGCGGGCGAGCACGGAAACGGGATCGAGGTTGCCCCAGATGGCCAGGTCGGGGCCGGCGATGCGGCAGGCCTGCGCGAGATCGACCATGTGGTCCAGCTCCAGCACGTCGGCGCCCGACCCGGCCATGAGTGGCAGGATGGGCGTGCTGTTGCCGCAGATGTGCAGGGAGACGGGCGTGCGCGCGGCGGGCTTGAGCCGGCGGATCAGCGACTGCTCGGCCGGCAGGACCACCTCCTCGTACAGTTGCGGCCCGACCAGGCCGGCGGGGGAGTCGCCGCCGCTGAGCAGATCCGCGCCCGCCGCCGCCAGCGCGGTGCCGTAGGCGAGGGCGTACTCCTCGCAGCGCTGCATCAGCGCCTGCACGAACGGCGGGTCGTCGTAGAGCTTGAGCATGATCTCGTTGATGTCCATCAGCGCCGCCGCGAGCGAAAACGGATACTGGTCGAAGCAGGCGACGATGAACACGTCGCGGCCCACCGCCATCACGATCCGCCCGAGGGCGTCGAGCATGAGCGGATAGCGGCCCTGCGTCGCGACGTCCGGGGGCGGGATGCGGTCGATGTCGGCGGCCGTGCGCACCAGCGGCCCGCCCAGCGCGCCGAAGGGCTGGTCGTCGCCGGTGGCGCCGACGGGCACGCCCATGGCGCCGGCGCTGACCCAGGTGTCGCTGGACACCCAGATGGCGTCGGGCCGGAAGCGTTCGCAATAGCGGATGACCGAGTCGGCGAGGGCGCCCGCGTCGGTGGTGTAGCGGCGCAGGGTCACGCCCGCGGCCTCCGCGCAGCAGTGCACCGCCAGCGGGCCGGAGGGGGTTCGGGGCGTCGGCAGGCCCGCGAGGGTGTTGGCGACCAGTTGCCTGGAGTTCATGAGGGTGGGGGATGGGGGGTGGAAACGACGGCTCACGCGCGGCTTGCCCCGGGCGTTCCGGTGTATATGTTGTGACTGTTTACGAACCCCCACTCAAGGCAGAATCATGACGTCCTCCGGCAAACCCCTCACCCTGGCGGGCTGCGGCTGCGGCTCGCGCACGCGCACCTACATGTCCCTCGCGGCGGAAATGCCGGACAAGTATCGCATCGTGGCCGGGTCGGACCCGGTGCCCGAGCGCGTGGCGGCGGTGCGCGACCTGTCCGGAAATCCCGGGTTCCAATCGTTCTCCAGCTTTGACGAGCTGCTCGCGCGGCCGCGGCTGGCCGACGTGCTGATCATCGGCACGCAGGACGCAGACCACTACAAGCCGGCGAAGCGCGCGATGGAGCTGGGCTACCACCTGCTGCTGGAGAAGCCGGCCGCGACGACGCTGGAGGACGTGCTGGACCTCGAGCGCATCGCCACCGAGCGGCAGCGGCGGGTGCTGCTCGGCTTCGTCCTGCGCTACACCAACTTCTACCGCAAGGTGCGCGGCCTCATCGAATCCGGCCGCCTCGGCAAGGTGGTCACCTTCAACCTGAACGAGGGCGCGGGGGCCTGGCACCAGGTGCACTCGTTCGTGCGGGGGCACTGGTCGCGGTCGGCCACCTCGACGCCCATGATCCTGGCGAAGTGCTCGCACGACCTGGACCTGATGGTCTGGCTCTTCGGCGCGCGCTGCGCGGCGGTGAACAGCTACGGACGCCTCAGTCATTTCCATTCCGGCAACGCCCCCGCCGGCGCGCCCGCGCGCTGCACCGACGGCTGCCCGGTCGGCGACACCTGCGACTACAACGCGCGCCTGTACACCGGGAAGCACAAGGGCTGGCTCTCGATGGTGATGGACGGGTGGAAGACGGTCACCGACGAGCAGATTCTCAACTGGCTGCGCACCAGCCCGTGGGGGCGCTGCGCCTACCGCTGCGACAACGACGTGCCGGACCACCAGGTGCTGGCGATGGATTTCGAGGGGGGAATCACCGGCACCTTCACCATGACGGCCTTCGACGAGGGGCGGCACCTGGAGATCCACGGCACCAAGGCGGTGCTGAAGGGCGGGGAATCCCTGCGCAAGCTCACGGGTTCCGATCTGGCCCTGATCCCGCACAACGGGGACGCCATCGAGCGCTTCGACACCCGCGCGGAAGAGAAGGGGTACAAGGGTCACGGCGGGGGCGACCAGGGGCTGATGGAGGCGCTGTACGAGGAGATGTCCCGCCCGGACTCCGCCGCGATGACCTCGTCGATCCAGCAGTCGGTGGAGAGCCACTACATGGGGTTCGCCGCGGAGATCAGCCGCCGGGAGAATCGCGCGGTGCGGTTGTCGGAATTGCGGAAGGGGTGAGGGCTGACGGCCGGGAGGCGGCCTGAAAGTCCGCCCTCCAATCCGTCCGGCCCAAGCCAGTGGAGGGCGGCGCTTTGTCGCCGCCGTTGCGGTCAGTCTTGAGCCACTGGGGAGGCGGCCCTGAAAGTCCGCCCTCCAATCCGTCCGGCCAAGCCAGTGGAGGGCGGCGCTTTGTCGCCGCCGTTGCGGTCAGTCTTGAGCCACTGGAGAGGCGGCCTGAAAGTCCGCCCTCCAATCCGTCCGGCCCAAGCCAGTGGAGGGCGGCGCTTTGTCGCCGCCGTTGCACGACCAGTCTTGAGCCACTGGAGAGGCCGGACTGGTGCCCTCAATCCGTCCGGCCCAAGCCAGTGGAGGGCGGCGCTTTGTCGCCGCCGTTGCGGCCGAGTCTTGAGCCACTGGAGAGGCGGCCTGAAAGTCCGCCCTCCAATCCGTCCGGCCCAAGCCAGTGGAGGGCGGCGCTTTGTCGCCGCCGTTGCGGTCAGTCTCGAGCCACTGGAGAGGCGGCCTGAAAGTCCGCCCTCCAATCCGTCCGGCCCAAGCCAGTGGAGGGCGGCGCTTTGTCGCCGCCGTTGCGGCCAGTCTTGAGCCACTGGGGAGGCGGCCTGAAAGTCCGCCCTCCAATCCGTCCGGCCCAAGCCAGTGGAGGGCGGCGCAGCCGCAACCTCCCCGGCCGGAAGTCTTCACGGGACCGGGGCGGCGCCGGCGAGGCGGGTCTTGAGTTCGGGCAGCAGGACGGCCCGGTAGCCGGGCAGTTGCGGGTGGATGCCGTCGGGCACCAGTTCGTCGAACCGGGCGCGGTCGGTCTCCATCAGCCTCTTCCAGTTGGGCAGGTGGTCGATCAGCAGAAAACCCCGGGCGGCGGCGACGTCGCGGTACACCTGCGCGTACTCCTCCAGCCGCGGGCGGTTGGCGGCGTGCTCCCCGACCACGGTATTCATGGTTTGCAGGATGATCTCCGCCTTTGGATTCGCGGCGAGCACCGTGTCGATCATCGTGTCGAGGTTGCGCTTCGCGTCCTCCAGCGTGATCTTGTAGGGCAGGTAGGAGTCGTTGACGGAGAACTCGATGAAGACCACGTCGGGCTTCAGGGTGGCGGCCTTGCGCGCCATGTCCAGTCCGCTCTTGCCGGGCGGGTGGCTGGAGGCCGACGCCCCGACGCCAAGGTTGTGCAGCGTCACCCGGCCCGGAAATTCTTGATCCAGCCATTCCTTCATCACCACCGGCCAGGCCCAGGTTCCGCCGGTCAGGCTGGTGCCCAGCGTGGCGATGGTGATCGTCCCGCCCTGGCGGAGCGTCTCGATGAACGGCGCGCCGGCGGGCATCGGCGCCAGGCGGCCATACGCCTCGAATTCCGCCACGCCCATCTGGCCGCCGGGCTGGTTCGGCCCGTCCGGCTTGACGCAGCGCAGGCGGAGAAAACGCGCCGAGACCGGAGGAAATTCGCGGCTCCATTTGCCGCCATCGTGGCCGGCCTGGGCGCCCGCCAGGGTCCAGTGCTCCCGGTCCGCCGAGGCCAGCAGCTCGAAGTCGGTCGCATACGCCTTCGCCGCGAAGGTCACGACGACGCGGTTCACCTCCGCCGTCCGTCCGAGGTCGACCTCGTAGGTCCAGGGCCAGGCGTCGCCGGCATGGGCCGACGTTTCGGGCCGGCCGTCGACGCCCGCGGAGGCGCCGTGGAATCCGCCCGCGCCGCCGTTGGCGGGAAGCTGGCCGCCGCCGTCCTGTCGCAGCAGCCGCGCCGGCTTTCCGAAGGCGAGGTTGCCCGGCGGGACGGGTTCGCCCGGGGGCTTCGGGATCATCGCGGTCCGGAGCTGTCCAAGCTGCTTGATCTGCGCGGGGTCCACCGATCCGTCGCGGAACACGCAGACGTCCAGCGTCACCACGCCCCCGGCCGCGAGCGTCGGCGCCATGAACGCGGCCAGGTGGTCGAGGCTGAACCGGCAGCCGGGATGACCCCAGTCGGACCCGAGGAACGTGAGCAGGTGGAACTGCTTCCCGTCCCGCCAGCGGTCGTCCGGGATGTCGGAGAGGTTGTTGACCTCGCCCGTGGTGAAGTCGTCGAAGTCGCTGCTGGAATTGGCGCGCGTCATCGACGGGTTGTTCAGCGCGATGATGGCGCGGGGATTCCCCGCCTTGAGCCCCTCCGCGAGCATTCCCCAGCGGGCGTTGTTGTACCCGATGTGCCCGTAGCAGCCGTCCACCCACCAGCCGCGCACCTTGCCGCCGTAGCGCCGGCTGTACTCGGCCGCGACCGCCGCCCAGTTCTTAACGTAGGGGTCGGTGACCTTTCCCGGCCAGCCGCCCAGGCCGTCCGCGGCCTGCTTGTCCTGGCGCGGCCCGTCGCCGGTCCAGTAGAGCATCAGCGGGATGCCCCGCTTCGCCAGCGACGCGTGCAGGTCCAGCACCAGGTCGCGATGCGAGGTCGCCTCCCCGCGCGCGTAGCCGGTCATCTTCTCGTAGGTCTCGTTCGGCGCGATCAGGTAGCGCGTGCGCTGCATCATCGTGAACATCACATACCCCGCGCCGGCCTCCTTCATCCGGTCGGCGAACGTCTCCGTGTCGAAGCCGTCGACCAGTTCATCCCAGGTGACCGGGGGTTTGCCCATCGTGTTGACGCGGTTGCCCACGTTCTGGACGTCCCAGAGAAAATGCGCGAACACGCCGTACCCGGCCTCTTTGAACCAGTCGGTGTCGGGATTGTGCGGGGCGGCCGCGGCGGGGGAGATCGCCAGCAGACCGGCGAGCAGCAGGTGCATGGGTTTCATGCCCGGAAGGACGACAGTATTTGAGGAATCTTCACAAACCCGGAGATTTTCCACCGTATGCGCTCTTCCCAGGACGCCGGGCTGTGATATATCCGGCGGCCCAACAGGAATCGCACATGACCTTCGACCTCCAACTGACCCAGTGGCTGCGGGACACCGTCGCCGCGCTCTTCCCCGACAGCCCCGTGCCCGCCGACAAGCTCGCGATGGTGCGCACCACCGAGGAGGGTTTCGGCGACTACCAGACCAACGCCGCGCTGGCGCTGGCGAAGCCGCTCAAGGAGTCGCCGCGATCCGTGGCCGGGAAGATTGCGGCCGCGCCGCGCCCCGCGTTCATCAAGGATCTCCAGATCGCCGGACCGGGATTCATCAACGTCTACCTGGCCGACGACGGCATCGTCGGCGCGCTGCTCGCCCAGGCCGGCGACGAGCGCCTGGGCACCCCGGACATCGGCGGGGGCGCGACGGTGGTGATCGACTACTCCAGCCCCAACGTCGCCAAGCCGATGCACATCGGCCACATCCGCTCGACGGTCATCGGCAACGCCCTCGACCGCCTGCACCGCTTCGCCGGCTACCGCGTCCTGGCCGACAACCATCTGGGCGACTGGGGCACGCAGTTCGGCAAGCTCATCATGGGCTACCGGCACTTCCTCGATCCCGCCGCCTTCGCCGCCGATCCCATCGCCGAGCTGGAGCGCCTGTACGTGCAGAGCCACAACCGCAGCGAGACCGACGAGGCCTGGCTGGAGTCGTGCCGCCAGGAACTGGTGAAGCTGCAGCAGGGCGACCCGGAAAACCTCGCCCTCTGGCGGACGTTCATCGACGCGAGCCTCAAGGAATTCGACCGCATCTATTTCCGCCTCGGGGTGCGCTTCGATCTCGTCCGCGGCGAGAGCTTCTACAACGACCTGCTGCCGGGCGTGCTCTCGGCGCTCGAGACCGCCGGCCTGCTCAAGGAGAGCGAGGGCGCGCAGGTGGTCGACCTCGAGGAGGAGAAGCTCGGCGTCGCCATCGTCCGCAAGAAGGACGGCGGCTTCAACTACGCCGCGACCGACCTCGCCACCGTGCGCAGCCGCGTGGAGGAGTTCCAACCGGCGAAGATCATCTACGTCACCGACGAGCGCCAGCAGCTCCACTTCCGCCAGTTCTTCAGCATCAGCCGCAAGCTGGGCTGCACCGCCGAGCTGGTGCACGTCTGGTTCGGCCTGATGCGCCTGCCCGAGGGCACCTTCTCCACACGCCAGGGCAACGTCATCAAGCTGGAGCTGATGCTCGACGAGGCCGAGTCCCGCGCCCTGGCCATGGTCTGCGAGAGCAGCCCGTCCATGCCCGTGGAACAGCAGGTCGAGGTCGCGCGCGCGGTCGGTCTCGGCGCGGTGAAGTACGCCGACCTCAGCCAGAACCCGCAGAGTCTCGTCACCTTCACCTGGGACAAGGCCCTGGCCCTCAACGGCAACTCCGCCCCGTATCTCCAGTACGCCCACGCCCGCATCCGCAGCGTGCTCGACAAGTACGCCGCCGAATTCCCCGGCCGCGCGCTCGAGGACTGGCCGCTGAAGCTCGGGCTCGACATCGAGCGCAAGCTGGCCCTGCGGCTCGCGCAGTTCGGCGAGGTCATCGTCGCCGCCGTCCGCAACTACCGCCCCAACTACCTCGCCGACTACCTCTACGAGGTCTCGCAGATCTACAGCAACTTCTACCAGAACGTCCCCTTCATGAAGGCCCCCGAGGGGGATCGCGAAAGCCGCCTCCGCCTCTGCGCCGCCGTGGCCCGCGTGCTGGCGAAGGGTCTGGACCTGCTCGGCATCGAGGCCCCGGAACGCATCTGAGCCGGCCGGCCCTGGGCGCGCGGCCGCGCCGGGAATCCGGTTCCGGTTTGTGTTGCGCCGGATTGCGGGCATCTTAGGGGTCTCCCATGAACACGATGAACCGACTCCTGTTGTGCCTCCCGCTGTTCCTCCTGGCCGCCTGCCAGCCCCGCGCCGGCAACCCCGCCGGGGCCCTCGCCTTGCGGGAGCTGACCGGCGCGCCCAGCCGCATGGTCTGGGCCGAGCAGGTCGACGGCAGGGGCGACGACCCCTTCGCCAAGGGGAACCAGCTCCGCCTGGTGGGCGTCGACACCGAGGACGGCCTGGGCGAGCGCGTCATCCTCGGCAAGACCGGCAACTACCGCAAGCCGCTCATCACGCCCGACGGCGCCCGCGTCGTCTTCAGCGATTTTCCCGCCCGCAAAATTTACGTCGTCGATTGGAACGGCGGGAACCTCCGCCAGGTCGCGAAGGACGGCATCGCCACCGAGGTCTGGCGCGACCCCGCCACCGGGCGCACCTGGGTGTACGCCCTCGACAACCGCGGGTCGAAAAAGGACCACGAGGGCAAACCGGTCACGCGGTTTGATCTCGACGATCCCGCGAAGCACGAGCTGGTCTGGGATCTCACGCTCGTCAACCCCGACAACTTCCAGCTCACCCGCGACGGCACGCGGGCGGCGGGGCTGTACCCGTGGAACTCCGGCGGGATCGCGAAGCTGCCCAACGGCGGATACAAGCAGACGGGCAAGGGCTGCTGGACCTCGATGTGCCCCGACGACAGCGGCGTGATGTGGATCTTCGACGGGGCGCACAAGAACCTCATCCTCCACACCGGCGAGGGCCTCCCGGCCCGCCGCATCCCCGTCAACACCATGCCCGACGCGGCGGCCCACGAGGTGTATCATCCGCGCTGGAGCAACCACCCGCGCTACCTCGCCATCACCGGCCCCTACCGCCAGCAGGGGCTCAACAACAGCATCACCGGCGGCGGCTCCGACATTCACATTTACGCCGGCCGGTTTGACGCCGCGACGACGAAGGTCGAAGCGTGGGCGCAGATCTCCCGCAATCGCAACGCGAACTTCTTCCCGGACCTGTGGGTGAAGGACGGGGAACGGGCGGAGTCGGGCTTCCAGGCCGCGGCCGCGCCAAATCCCGCGGGAGAAACCGCGCCCTGGCCCGGCGATCCCGCCGGACTCGTCTTCGTGTGGGAGCACGCGAAGGCGACCAACGAGATCCGCGACCCCGTCACCGGAAAACCCGCCTACTGCAAGGCGGTCCGCACCGGCCGCGCGCTGCACGGGCGGTTTCAGGAGATGGTGCTCGGCAAGGGCGTGTTCGTGACGCAGGACCTCGCGGTCAATCCCGCGGCTGAAATCGCGAAGAGCGGGGCCTTCACCCTCGAGTTCACCGCCTGGCCCGACCACGGCAAGGGGGCGGGGGAGCCGCTGCTGGCGCTGGCGGGCGCGAAAGGGGAGGTGAACCTGGCGGTCGTGCAGACGGCCAACCGGCTGCAGCTCCGGTTGCGGAGCGCCGGCCGCCTGACCACCAGCGAAACGGTGTATGTTCGCCCGGGGGCGCCGAACCATGTGGTGATCACGTTTGACGGCCGCCGGCTCTCCTCCAGCATCGATGGCAAGCCCGCCCTGGAATCCTTTGACGCGGCCGGCGCGCTGTCGGACTGGAACCCGGCGGACCTGGTGTTCGGCCGGCTGCCGGGCGGCGCCGCCACGTGGTCGGGACGGCTCGAGGGCGTCGCTCTGTTCACCCGCGCGCTGGATCCGGCGATTCTCGCGGCGCGCCATGCGGATTACGCGAAGCGCTTCGCCGACCGCAAGCCCGCGACCCGGATCGTGGCGACCTGCACGCTTCTGGAAACGTCACCCGCGCGCGCCCCGGGTGACCTGGCCGGCTACCGGCACGACCTGGTCGAGTACAAGTACCGCGTTGATCAGGTCCACGAGGGAGCGGCTCCGGCGGAGAAGGAAATCCTGGTGCAGCACTGGTCCATCCTCGACCTCGTTCCCGTGCTCGAGCCGCGCGAGAAGGGCAAGGCCTACCGGCTCACCCTGGAGCCGGTCGCCGACCATCCCGAGCTGGAGGGCGAGCGCGTTTCCACCGAGATGACCGACCTGCTGGAGCAGTGGCTGGATGTAGGCGGTCCCTGAGGGTTCGCAGGGATTCGAGGCTCAGCCGGTGGGTTTCCTCCAGAGGCGGACCGGCTGCCCTACCCACGGGTTGGTAGGGCGAGGCGACCGCGCCGAGCCTCCGCGGTGGTTTGAGGCTCAGCCGGTGGCTTCGCCCTACCCGTGGGTTACTTCAGGGCCGCGCGAATCGACGACGCCACCTGGCGGGCCAGCTTCTCGTACCCGGCCTTGGAGTAGTGCACGTTGCCGGGCGAGGAAAAATGCGACGGCGCAAAACCGGCGCTGAGGGTGTGCAGGTCGTCGATGGGGATGCGGTGCGCCTTCATGATTTTCTCGGCCACGGCGTTGTACTTGGCGTCGTCGCCGACAAACCGGCCCTTCTCGCCTTCGGGCACGATGGTGGTGCTGGCCCAGACCAGTTTCGCCCCGGTCTTCTCCAGCCGCTGGACGAGCAGTTCCAGATTCTCCGCGTACTTCTCCGGGGTGTTGGTCAGCAGGCCTCCGACCTTGTCCCCCTGGCCCTTCTTCGCAGGGTCCCGGCTGCGGTAGCACAGGTCGTGCAGGCCGAAATTGAAGTGGATCACATCCCAGTGGTTGGTGCCCAGCCATTGCTCGATTTTCAACAGGCCGTTCCCGGTGTGTCCGGCGTTGCCCTGATGATGGACGACCACCGCCTCGCCCTTCATCAAGGCCTCCACATGCGGTGTGTAGCCGATGGAGATGGAGTCGCCGATGAGGAGGACCTGCGGCGGCGTCTTGCCGGCCGGGCCGGGCTCCGCTTGGGGAAAGGAGGGGCGAGACAAGGATGGCAAGCCAGGGAAAGCGCATGGAGAGGCCGGGGTGGGGGTGACCGGGAATGGACGTCACCGGGCGGGTGGTATTCGCAGGCGGCCTGGCCGGAGCCCCTGGGTGGCGGCCTGAAAGTCCGCCCTCCAATCCGTCGGGCCCGAGCCCATGGAGGGCGGCGCTTTGTCGCCGCCGTGGCGGCCTGAAAGTCCGCCCGCCAATCGGTCTGGCCCGAGCCCATGGAGGGCGGCGCTTCCGCGCCGCCGTTGCGTCCCGAAGGTCCGCCCTCCAAATTTCGCCGCAGCCGCAAGCCCCGCGGCCCGCAATCCGTCACTTCATGGTTTCCTTTCCGCCCGCGGAGGATCAAAATGCCGCCAACTTCCCCCAAGAACCGCGCGTTTGCACGCGTCCCATGAGCAATTCCCGACCCCACGGAGATCCCCCATGCGCTTCCGCATCCTGTCCCTGCTGCTCGCCCTTCTGCCCGGCATGACCGTCCACGCCGATCCGTATCAACCGGCCCGCGACAAGGCGCGGAAGCTGATGAACGAGGGCAATGTCAAGGAGGCCTTCGAGGTCTTCAGCACCTATCTGGAGAAGGGGGACCTCGACCCGATCCCGGGGGTGGATGATCTGAACATGGCCCTGCAATGTCTCCAGCGCCTGAACCGCGATCACGAGACCGACACCTGGCGGGAAAAGGTGGCGACGGCGCACGCGGGCAACTGGCGGATGCTGCAGGGGGTGGCGCAGACGTACCAGCAGGCGCAGCACTTCGGATTTGTGGTGTCGGGGCAGTTCGAGAGAGGCGGCCATCGGGGCGGCGGCAAACAGGTCAACAGCATGGAACGGGACCGGGTGCGCTCGATGCAGCTCATGGCGCAGGCGCTGCCGCTGGTCGGCCAGGAACCGGATCAGGGCAATCGCGCGAGTTTCTACTTCCAGTTCGCCAACCATCTGTTGCATGGCCGCGGTTACTGGTCGGCGTGGGAGTTGCAGGCGCTCACTGATTTGACCAGGCTGCCCGACTATGAGGAGGGCAACCGCTGGGATTGGCAATGGCGGAATCGCGGCGGGCAGGACAAGGGCGCGGCGGTGGACGCGAACGGGGAGCCGGTGTTCCACAAGGTGCCCGCGTCGTGGGAAGCCGCCTCGAGCGACGGTGAACGCTGGCGCTGGCTGCTGGACCAGGCTGCGAAAAGCGGCGGCGGCGACACCGCCAAGCACCAGTTGGCGGAATTCCTGCAGCAGCAGTTCGACGTGCAGACGCTGGCCCGCTGGAGCTGGTACTTCAATCGCGTGCCGGACGAGCAGTCCGACACCCGCAAGGACACCAGCGGCACGTATGAGCTGCACAAGCTGGGCGACGACGAGACGATCGCGCGGCTGGCGACGGGCATCCGGCGCTTCAAGCTGCCGGACGAGTACAACTTCATCCGCATGTACACGGAACTGAAGGACTGGGACAAGCTGGCGGAGATCGCCACCAACCGGCGGCAGTATCCCAAGGCGGCGGAGCTGTGGACGACCTCGATCAAGCAGAACGGGGATCCCAACGAGTGGCGATCCAACCAGCGCAAGCAGATCACGGCCAACTGGGGGCGCTTTGAAAACAACAAGCTGTCGCCCGCGGGCGAGCCGGCCGAGCTGCTCTTCCGGTTCCGCAACGGCCGGAAGGCGACCTTCGAGGCGTGGGCCATCGACACCGACGCGCTGCTCAAGGACATCAAGCTGTACCTCATGTCCGACCCCGCGCAGCTCGACTGGGAGCGCATGCAGATCGACCAGATCGGGCATCAGATGGTCATGGGCAAGGCGGACAAGTACCGCGGGGAGTCCGTCGCGAAGTGGGAGCAGGCGCTGGAGCCGCTGCCCGGGCATTTCGACCGCCGCGTGACCGTCAAGACCCCGCTCAAGAACGCCGGGGCCTACCTCGTCCGTTCGCGCATGGAAGACGGCAACGAGTGCTACATCGTGGTGTGGCTGGCCGACCTGGCGATCGTGAAGAAGCCGCTGGCCTCCGGGCCGGGAGAGAATTCAAAGGGCGCCTATTACTTCATCGCCGACGCGGTGACCGGCGCGCCGGTCGCGGGGGCCGAGACGGAGTTCTTTGGCTACTGGGGCGTGCCGGTGCGCAACGCCACCGGGCGGCGCTGGCAGAACATCAAGACCACCCGGTTCTCCATGTCCTCCGACGCCGCCGGGCAGGTGGTCCCGGATGGCAAGGATCTCGTGCCGGACCCCGCGCACGGCGCCCCGCAGTTCATCGTGACCGCGAAGGCGGCCGACGGACGCAAGTGCTTCTTCGGATTCGACGGCGTGTGGATCGGGCAGTGGCATGACGTCGAGTACAACGAGATGAAGTACTACGGCATCACCGACCGCCCGGTGTACCGCCCCGACCAGAAGGTGGAGTTCAAAGCGTGGATCCGGCAGGCGCAGTACGACATGCCCGACACCTCCCCGTTCGCCGGGCGCGATTTCGGGGTGATCATCCGCGACCCGCAGGGCAACGAGGTGTTCAACCAGCGCATCAAGGCGGATGACTTCGCCGGCGTCGCGGGCACCCACACGCTGCCCAAGGGCGCGGCGCTGGGGGTGTATTCGCTGACCCTGGACAACAATCAGGCGGCGACCTTCCGCGTCGAGGAATACAAGAAGCCGGAGTTCGAGGTGAAGGTGGACGCCCCGACCGAGCCGGTGAAGCTGGGCGAGAAGGTCGAGGCGGTGGTCACCGCCAAGTACTATTTCGGCGCGCCGGTGGTGAAGGCGAAGGTCAAGGTGAAGGTCGAGCGCAGCGCCTATGACGGTACCTGGTACGCGCCGATGCCCTGGGACTGGTGCTATGGCCCGGGCTACGGCTGGTTCTGCTGGGACTACGTCTGGTGGCCGGGCTGGCGCGACTGGGGCTGCCGCCGCCCGCTGCCATGGTGGTTCAGCGGGCCGGTGGATCCGCCGGAACTGGTCCTGGAGAACGAAATGGAGATCGGCCCCGACGGCACGGTCAAGGTGGCGATCGACACCGCCATCGCCAAGGCGATGCACGGCGACGAGGACCACCGCTACACGCTCACGGTCGAGGTGACGGACGAATCGCGCCGCACCATCACGGGGTCGGGATCGGTGATGGTCGCCCGCAAACCCTTCAAGGTCTTCACCTGGGTGGACCGCGGGCATTATCAGGTGGGCGACACCGTGCAGGCCTCGATGCAGGCGCGCACGCTCGACGGCAAGCCGGTGCCGGGCAAGGGCGTGCTCAAGCTGCTGTCCGTTACGCACACCGACCAGGGTCCGCAGGAGACGGTGGCGCAGACCTGGAATCTGGACACGGACGCGGCCGGCACGGCGGCGCAGAAGTTCACGGCCAGCAAGCCGGGGCAGTACCGGCTGTCGTACAGCGTGCTCGATGTGAAGGGCAACACCATCGAGGGCGGGTACGTGTTCATCGTGCGCGGGGAGGGGGACGACGGGCGGAAGCACCGCTTCAACCAGATCGAACTCATCGCCGACAAGCGCGAGTACGCGCCGGGCGACAAGGTGAAGCTGGCGGTCAACACCGACCGCGAGAACGGCACGGTGGTCCTCTTCGCGCGCCCGGCCAACGGGGTGTATCTCATGCCGCAGGTGATCCGCCTCAAGGGCAAGACCACCGCGGTGGAGATCGAGGTGAGCAAGAAGGACATGCCCAACTTCTTCATCGAGGCCTTCACCGTCAGCGACGGCGAGGTGCATTCGCAGACGGTGGAGATCATCGTGCCGCCCGAGCAGCGCGTGGCGCAGGTGGACATCGTGCCGTCCGCCGAAAAATACCTGCCGGGGCAGGAGGCCGAAGTGACCCTCAAGCTCACCGACCTGCAGGGGAAGCCCTTCGTGGGCGCGGCGGTGCTGTCGGCGTATGACCGCGCGGTGGAGTATATCGCCGGGCCGAACGTGCCGGAGATCAAGGAGTTCTTCTGGAAGTGGCGGCGCAGCCACAGCGTGAACGTGGTCAGCAGCCTGATGAAGGGGAGCTGGCCGATGACCAAACCCAAGGACATGGCCATGGGATCGCTGGGGGTGTTCGGGGAGAGCGTGGCGGATGACCAGATGGCGCTCGGATTGGGGAACAACTCGGTCACCCGCCGGGCCGGCATGAAATTCAAAGAGATGGCCGCCCGGGGTGGTGGTGAACCCATGATGGAAGCGGCGGAAATGCCCGCCCCGGCCGCGCCCATGGCGGCCATGGCGATGGCGGACTCGCTCTCACTTTCCGCGCCGGCCGGCGCGGTGATGGAGGCCAAAAGGGAAGACTCCGGCGGATTTGGCGGCGGCGGGGCGGGTGGCGCCCCGGCCGAGGTCCAGCCGACCGTGCGCTCCGAGTTCGCCGACACCGCGTACTGGAACGCGATCCTTCAGTCGGACAGCAACGGCGTCGCCACGGTGAAATTCAAGATGCCGGACAACCTAACGGGTTGGAAACTGCGCGGCTGGGCCATGGGCCATGGCACGCGGGTGGGCGAGGGGACCGTCGAGGTGGTCACCGCCAAGAACCTCATGCTGCGCCTGCAGGCCCCGCGCTTCTTCGTCGAGAAGGACGAGGTGGTGCTGTCGGCCAACGTGCACAACTACCTCGACGCCGAAAAGAAGGTGCGCGTGGTGCTCGACCTGGACGGCAAGACCCTGGAGGCCATGGTGCCGGTGGAAACCAACGTGACCATCGGGGCGACCGGCGAACAGCGGGTCGACTGGCGCGTGAAGGTGCTCAAGGAGGGCGAGGCGGTCATCCGCATGAAGGCCCTCACCGACGTCGAGTCCGACGCGATGGAGATGAAGTTCCCGGTGTACGTGCACGGGATGCTCAAGACCGAGTCGTTCAGCCGCGCCATCCGCCCCGAGGGCGATTCCGCAGTCATCGAGTTCAAGGTGCCGAATGAGATCCGCCCCAACGAATCGGTCCTGGAGGCCCGCTGGTCGCCGACCCTCGCCGGCGCGATGGTGGACGCGCTGCCGTATCTGGTCGACTATCCGTACGGCTGCACCGAGCAGACCCTGAGCCGTTTCCTGCCGACGGTGATGACGCAGAAGGTGCTCAAGGACATGGGCGTGGACCTCAAGGCGCTCAAGGACAAGAAGGTCAATCTCAATGCGCAGGAAATCGGCGACGACGTCGAGCGCGCGAAGCAGTGGCAGCGCTACGACCGCAATCCCGTGTTCGACGAGGAGGAGGTCGCGCGCATGGCGAAGGAGGGGCTCAAGCGCCTCTACGACATGCAGTGCTCCGACGGCGGCTGGGGCTGGTTCAGCGGGTCGGGCGAGCATTCCTGGCCGCACACCACCGCGCACGTCGTCCACGGCCTCCAGATCGCCCAGGCGGCCGGGCTCGATGTGTCGAGCGAGGTGCTCAACGACGGTCTCGAATGGCTCAAGCGGTATCAGGCCGAGGAGACCCGCCGCATCCGCGATGAGAAGGCGCGGGACCACAAGCCGCAGGCCGACGCCATGGACGCCTTCGCCTTCATGATCCTGGCGCAGGCCGACCGGGTGAACGAGGAGATGCTGGGCTACCTCTACCGCGATCGCGTGGACCTGCCGGTGTACGCCAAGGCCATGTTCGGCATCGGGCTGGACGTGCTCAAGCGGATCGAGCAGCGAGACATGATCGTCCGCAACATCGACCAGTTCCTCGTCACCGACAAGGAGAACCAGACCGCCTACCTCAACCTCGGGAACGAAGGCTACTGGTGGTACTGGTACGGCAGCGAGTACGAGGCGCAGGCCTACTACCTCAAGCTGCTCAGCCGCACCGATCCCAAGGGCGAGAAGGCGTCCGGGCTGGTCAAGTACCTGCTCAACAACCGCAAGCACGCCACCTACTGGAAGAGCACGCGCGACACGGCGGTGTGCGTCGAGGCCATGGCCGAGTACATCAAGGCCAGCGGCGAGGACAAGCCGGACATGACCCTCGAGGTCGTGCTCGATGGAAAGAAGCTCAAGGAGGTGCGGATCACCCCCGACAACCTCTTCGGCTTCGACAACAAGCTCGTGCTCTTCGGCGACGCCGTCGAGCCCGGTGCGCACAAGCTGGAGCTGCGCCGCAAGGGTACGGGGCCGCTCTACGCCAACGTCTACCTTACCTACTTCTCCCTCGAGGACCGTATCACCAAGGCCGGCCTGGAGATCAAGGTGGACCGCAAGGTCTACAAGCTGGTTCCCGAAGACAAGACCGTCAACGCCCAGGGCGCGCATGGCCAGGTGGTGAGCCAGAAGGTCGAGAAGTACACCCGCGTGCCCTTGGAGGACGGCGCGGTGCTCAAGAGCGGCGACCTCGTTGAGGTCGAGCTGAGCCTCGAGAGCAAGAACGACTACGAGTACCTCATCTTCGAGGACTACAAGGCGGCCGGGTTCGAGGCGGTCGAGGTTCGCAGCGGCTACAACGGCAACGACCTGGGCGCGTACGTCGAGTTCCGCGACGAGCGCGTCGCCTTCTTCACCCGCGCCCTGGCCCGCGGCAACCACAGCGTCAGCTACCGCCTCCGCGCCGAGATTCCCGGCAAGTTCAGCGCCTTGCCCGCCCGCGGCTTCGCGATGTACGCGCCGGAATTGAAAGCCAACTCTGACGAGTTCAAGGTGGGCGTGGAGGACTGAGTCTCCACCGCACATCCGCACGGACCGCCACCGCTTCGGTGGCTGATTCTGACGAGCCTTCACCAGCGCCCCGAGCAATGCGTAGCGGGGGCCACCGAAGCGGTGGCGGTCCGGTCTGTGCTCGCCAGGCAATGAGCTTGCGGCTGCGGGCAAAGGCCGCGATGGATCGTCAAATATGGCGAGGACCTAGCCTAGGGCTCGTTTGACAGAAAGACAGATTGATGGTATCAAAATCATAGAAACCACCCTATACATCGACGACACGCTGTACCGTCAGGCCAAGATTCTGGCTGTGAATGAGGGTTGCTCGGTTTCCTATCTGGTGGAACGGGGCTTGGGCTGGGTGCTCAACCCGGCGGCCAAGGGGGCGAAAAAACCGCCCCGCCCAAACTCCCGTTGATCAAGGGAGGGCATCAGGCCAGGGCGGGCAAGGAACTCACCCCGGATCGCGTAGCGGCGTTGCTGCTGGATCAGGAAACATCCTGGGTCCGGGAACGTCCGTGAAGTTGCCGGACGTAAACTCCAAGCTCTGGATGGATGCGTATCTCGCCACCCTGGCCATCCGGCTGGAGGGTGTGCTGGTGACATTCTGACTCCGCCTTCCTACGATTCGAACCTTACGGACTCCGGCTGGAAATCCCTGCCGTATCCTGAACGGGGTTATCCGCAACATGACCACACGGAGCGCCACCGCTTCGGTGGCCGATTTCGACAAGCCTTCACGTCTGCCTTCTGGAACGCTGTTCGGGGCCCTCCCACACTGCCAGAGGGCGGACGCCGCCTCGCTGCGCTTGTTGTCCTCCGCAAGTCGAGAGCGGTGTCGCGCTTTCGCTTGCACCGCACCAGAGGCGCGGTGATTTTTCAAAGTTGTGAGAGTGCTTTCCGGGTCGGAATTGAGAACGTTCCTGTGCGATCGCTTGTATCCAACCTTTCGCGGAGGTACCTTGCCTCATCGCAACTCCATCCCGACTTCATGCCGCCCCATCCCACAACGCTCGATGAGCCCGCTACGGTCAGTAGCGCGATGACGAATGCCAGCCGTCCGCTTGGCCAGATCTACTCCCTGCGGCGTCTGGTGTTGTATGTCGGCTTGTGGTTTGGCGTCTACCTCGGCCTGCGACAGTTCCCTCATGGTGAAATTCGCTCTTGCTTGAATTCCGGTCACCGGAAATTTTTATGGAGGCGTTATCCGGTCGCCGGAACTCTCGGTTGGGCAACGTAGAGGCCGGGTGTTTTTGGCCGCAGCCGCAAGCTCCATGGCCCGGGTGGTCGGCGGCGGGGGGACCCCGGCGCGGAATCAAATCCAGCCGCGGAGCTGGTACCAGCCCAGGGCGACGATTTCGCGGAGGGAGACGACGAGGACCTCGGCGGCGGACCAGAAGGTGTAGCGGAGGGCCTGGCCGGCGCCGAGGTCGGCGTCGACGGAGTTGTCGGTCGCGAAATGACCCGCGACGCGGGTGAAACCGGCCTTGCGGAAACAGGCGAGGCTGCGGCGCATGTGGTAGTCGGAGGTGACCACCAGGAGGGCGTTGGTGCGCGCGGCCGGCCCCAGCAGGGCGGCGACGTTGAGGGCCTGCTCGCGGGTGTCGCGGCCCCTCGTCTCGGAATCGATGCGGGCGGGATCCACCCCGCGCATCTTCAGCTCGAGCCGCATGAGGGCCTCGGGCGAATCCGCGCCGGCGCCGTTGGAGGGGATGGCGATGATCAGGCGGACGCCGGGAAATTTCCGGGCCATTTCCGCGCCAGCGTAGCAGCGGGAGAGGGTGCTTTCGGCGGGGATGCCGCCGCCGCCGAGCACGACGATGGCCGCCGGCTGGAAGTCCGCGCCCGCAGGTCGGGCGTGCAGCCATTTGAGGAGTTTCCAGGGCTGGGGGGTGAGGCACGAAAACGCCAGCAGGAGGGTCAGGATCCCCGTCGCGATCAAGAACCGTGAAAGAAGGCGTTTGATTTTCATGCGGATGAGGGCGAAGGATGACCGAACCCATGAATACAATCAATCCCGCTCTCCCCCGCGCGGACGGCCGCCTTCCCGGCGACCTCCGACCCCTCGGCCTCCAATCCGGCATCGCCCCGGCCTGCAAGGGCTCGGCCCTGATCTCCTTCGGCGATACGCGGGTGATCTGCGGCGCGTCGGTGGACAAGGGCGTGCCCTCGTGGATGAAGGCGCAGGGCGTGCCGGGGGGATGGATCACGGCGGAGTACAGCATGCTGCCGTATTCCACGAAGGAGCGGAACCGCCGGGAGACGATGAAGCCCTCCGGGCGCACGATGGAGATCCAACGGCTGATCGGCCGGTCGCTGCGCAGCGCGGTGGACCTGATGAAGCTGGGGGCGAACACGCTGACCCTCGACTGCGACGTGCTGCAGGCCGACGGCGGGACGCGCACGGCATCGATCACCGGGGCCTGGATCGCGCTGCGCATCGCGGCGAACCGGATGCTGAAGGAGGGCCTGATCGCGGAGGACTTCGTGACCGAGCAGGTCGCCGCGATCAGCGTGGGCATG
>JAXMHJ010000050.1:0-40971 GCA_046346795.1 Kiritimatiellia bacterium | reverse complement strand
GTTTTCCACAGAAAAACGCCCAGTCGAGCGGATGGGTGTACGTGTGCGTCCCGGCCTCGACCTGCGGCAGGGCGAACAGATCCCGCGCCAGTTGCACTTCCGAGCGGTTGCCATGCCAGTTCGGATCGATGTCCCCGACAATCGGACCCACGGTCACCGGCAGATCGGGGTAGGGGAGGATCGCCTCCCGGTAGATCACCTCGGCGGAGGACGCATTCCGATCCTTGTAGACGGGCACGGAGGTCTCGCTCCGCCAGCCGTCGCCATCGATGTGGCTGTAATAGATACGCCCGCCCGCAAGGGTCGTCACGTCCGGCTTGGGCAGATCGTCGGTGGCGAACGATTCGCGGAAGAAATCGAAAAGGTTGACATAAAGCTGCAAAAACGTCCCGTCCTGGTCCTGATAGCCGAGATAATTGGCCGCGATGTAACCGCCGCGGGGACCGGTGACCACCAGGTCCGATTCCGTGCCGGGGCATCCGCGCTTGCGCAGGCGCAGATACGATGAGACCCCGGCGTCCGCCACCCCGGTGATGGCGAACGGTGGCAGATCCGGGGGCAGCGGGCGTTCAAACTCGACCATGGCGGGCGATTTGCGCAGCACTTCCACGTCGTAGGTGATGTCCACGGAGTTGTCCGCCCACTCCAGTCCGAGCACGTGCCAAAAGCGGGCCAGCCGGTCCTTGGCCGGTGCCGGCCGGTCCGGTCCGACCTCCAGAGGGAGATCTCCGATCACCACCAGTTTCCGCCCCGCCGCCACCATGCCCTCGCACCAGGCGAGCAGGTCTTCGGGATTTACCGGGCAGCGGGCCTGATCGAACCACACCAAGGCCCCCCGCACGCCCGCCAGCGCATCCGGAGGGGGGAGACCGTCGCGGAGGTTGTGGTACCGCAGGATCAAACCCAGATGGTTGAGCGGCATCTCGACGACCCGCTGGATTCCCCGGGCCTGGTACTCCGGGCCGACGGACCCCGCCGGCGCGGGCGAATCGTACAGGGCGATGATTTCCCGCGCCAGCGGCGCGGCGCCGCGACCGGGCGGGGCGCCCAGCACGATGGCCGACGCGACGAACCGGATCAGCGCGTTTCTACGAAGGAGATGATGTCTCCAAGTGCGGTGGAAGGGCATGGGGCCGTTCCCCGCGCGGAGAACGCGGTGCAGGCGGTTCCCCGCGCAGGCCGAAGTTCCGGTCAAAGTTTGCAGGAAAGCTCCAGGTTCAGCGACATCCTCGACGTCAAAGCCGTATTGGACCCCGGTCGAGAGCAGGAGCCGGTCGGTGCACCAATAGCCCGCGTTCCCCTGCACGGATAGCCAGTCCGAATTGTCGTACCAATGGTATCCCGCGCTGATCATGCTCCAAAGGCCGCCCGCCGCGGGGGTGATCTCCGTCCCGATCGAGGCGCTCAATCCCACGTCCTCGTCGTCCTCCTCCTCCCGGACCCCCGCCTCCTCCGTCGTCGTCGAAACGTCGTCGTATTCAAGGCCGAGGTCAAGCTGGGGACGGAACGAGGACGCCGCCTTGTCCGGGCACCAGAGAATCGCGTCGAGCCCGCAGGAGCGTCCGTCGGAATCAATCCGCAACCCGGCGTCCTCGCCGGAGGCCTCGTACCCGTCGACATGGACCTTCAGATCCAGGCCCGGTGCCAGCGGCTGGTTGAACCCGGTGGAGAGCCCGTAACCTGGGCCGGTGACCCGGTCCAGCGCCTCGTCGCCATACCAGGTGACGACACCCGGCCGCCAGAATCCGGGAGCCGGTCAGGTTTTCCGCGCGGTGGAACTTGCGGCCAGTCCGAGGGTGACGGCCGCGGTGATCAAACGTGCGATACGAAGGGAAGCATGGGTGGTTTCCCGTTGATGGGGGTTGGATGGGGTGGGGTCAGAACCGGCGGGTCAGATAAAGCGTTCCGATCACGTCACGGCCTTCGAACTCATAGTTGACGCCCGTGGAGAGCAGCAGGTCGTTGGAGACCCACGCTCCGACTTCACCTTCCACGTCTTCGGACTCCTCCCCGTCGCTGGAAAATCCGGCCTGAGATGCGCGTCCAGACGGTTTCGGTCAGGGTGAGTTCGGCGCCCAGGTTGATTCCTCCTCCCAGGGCGTTGTCGCCGATCCCCTGCTTTTCCTCCCCGGTCGTTTCCGTCCCGTCCACCTCGAAATAGTCGAGGTGCAGGATGCCGAGGGGATGGCAGATGCCCTGGGCGGGCATCCAGAAAACGTCGGCCAGTTGGAAGCCGATGGTTTCAAAATCCCGTTCCACGCCGCCCCCGAACCGTCGGCCCAGACCTTGTCGACGGTGATGTGTCCGTCAATACCTTCGGCGAGCGGAAGGTTTCCCTGGCGGCCCCCGACTGTACCCCGCCCCGACAATGTCGCGCAGTTCGGAATCGCCAAAGCGGATCACTTCCGCCTGCGCCTGGGCATAAGGAGCCCACCAGGGGCGGGCAAGGCTCGCGCTGCCGCCGACGCAGGCAAGGGAGAGGAAGGTCAGGTCAGATGGGGTCTTCATGGATGCTCTTATGATTTGGATGGGTTGATTCGTGAATCATAACCATCGTCTATGCGAGTGGTTATGATGCTCAAATACTTCTCAGAGCGGGATGTTTGGCGCAAGCCAAATCCGGTGGAATCGCAACCGGCCGATCCAGCCTTTCCCCGGTGCCGGAATCCCTCTTGACAGTTGTGCCCGGCGCGGTTTCGTTAGCGGCATGAGGTTCTGGACATCCATGCTGATGATCGGCGGCATCGCCGCCCGTTCCGCCGAGTATCACGTGGCGACCACCGGTTCGGACGCCGGCCCGGGGACCGCCTCCGCCCCGTGGAAAACCATCCAGAAGGCGGCCGACACCCTCTCTCCGGGGGATGTGGTCCGGGTGCATGAAGGGGTGTACGGGGAGGCGGTCACGGTCCGCGTGTCGGGCAGCGAGGCCGGCGGCTTCGTCGTCTTTAGCGCCGCGACCGGCGAGCATCCCGTCCTTGACGGGACCGCGCTGGTGCCGCCCTCCAACCAGAACACGGGGCTGTTTCTGCTGGACGGCAGGTCGCATGTCCGCATCGAGGGGTTTGAGCTGCGCAATTATGCCGCCGTTTCGGGTAAAAAGGTTCCCGCGGGGATTCACGTGCGCGGGGCCTCCCATCACGTGGAACTGGTCGGGAACAACATCCACGACATCGCATATCACTCCGCCGGTCACGGCGCTTTCGGGATTGTCGTCTACGGCAACACCACCTCGACGATCCACCATGTCGTCATCGACGGCAACGAGGTGCATCACCTGCGGACGGGCTACAGCGAAAGCATTTCCATCAACGGCAACGTGTCGGATTTCCGCGTCACCCGGAACAGGGTGCACGACAACACCAACATCGGCATCGATCTGGCGGGCTTCTACGGAGCCGCCCCCCTGCCGGAACTGGACCAGGCGCGCAACGGGGTTTGCGCATCGAACGAGGTCTGGAACATCGACACTTCCGCGAACCCCGCCTACGGGGCGACCGATCCGGATGGCGACGGCGTTTTCAGCGGCGGGGAGAACGCCGCGGGCGGCATTTATTGCGACGGATCACGCGATCTGGTGGTCGAGGGAAACCATCTGCACCACAATGACATCGGCCTTGAGCTGGGAAGCGAATCCTCCGGGGGATCGGTCACCGGGGTCGTCGTCCGGGACAACTTTGTGTATCAAAACCGGATTGGCGGACTCTATCTGGGCGGATTCGCTCTCCGACCCAAGCCGGACCGAACACCGCCAGATTTTGCGCAACACGTTCTTCAACAACGACACCATGGAGACCGCCAGCGGGGAAGTGCTGTTCAATTTCAACGCCTTCACCAACACAATCACCGGAAACATCATGAGCGCCGGTCCGCAAAACCTGCTCGTGAGCTGCCCCCGCACCGGCAACACCGGAAACGCGTTCGACTACAACCTCTACTATTCGGCCGCGGGGTCGGCCGGCAGCCTCTGGCAATGGGATGACGGACTGATCACGGGCTTCACCGCCTGGAAGGCGGAGATCGGCGGCGATCCGCACAGCCGGTTCGGCCTGCCCCTGTTCAAATCCACCTCGACACCGGATCTGCACCTGCAAAGGTCGTCTCCAGCCGTGAACGCGATGGACCCGTCCGCCACGACCATGCCGGGGGAACAGGATATCGACGGACGACCCCGCCGGACCGGAACGGCCCTTGATCTGGGCGCGGATGAGCTGTCCGCCTACGATGCCTGGTGCGTGGACTGGTTTGGAGCGCAGGCGGGAAATTCGGCGATCACCGCGCCCTCCGCCGACCCGGATCTGGACCATGTGAAAAACATCGAGGAATACCTCTACGCCACCAATCCGATGCTCGCCTCATCCGAACGTTTTTACATCGCCGGGGTGTCGGGCTCCGCCTCCAGCATCCGCTTCCGGCGTTCCCGCACCGCCCTCGACCTGGTCTACGGAATCCAATGGTCGCCCAACCTCTTCGACTGGTTCGATCCCGATCCCCTCCATGCCCTGCAGGAGAGCGTGATCCAGACCACGCCTACCTATGACTGGATGCAGGCCAACCTGACCTTTCCGCCCGCGGAGTCGCGCCAGTTTTACCGGATGATTCTCGACATCAGCCCTTGAGATTCCACCCGTAACTTTCACCGGAAACCAGGGTTTACTTTTAGGTGGACGGCGGGGGCGTTGTTTGATAGGAACCGTCGTTCAACAAGCAACCACGAGGTTCCCCATGCTCTCCATGATTCGTTCCGGCGCGGTGTACGGCATCGACGCCCACGCCATCGAAATCGAAGTCAACACCGGCGACGGCGAGCCGAAGGTCATCGTGGTGGGGCTGCCGGACACGGCGGTGAAGGAGAGCGGGGACCGGGTGTGGACGGCGCTGCGGAACAGCGGGTTTGCGACGCCGCTCGGACGGACCACCATCAACCTGGCCCCGGCCAATCTGCGCAAGGAGGGGCCGAGCTTCGACCTGCCCATCGCGCTGGCGCTGCTGGCGGCCTCGGGGCACCCTGGAGCCGGAGACGCTGGAGGACGCCTGCGTGGTCGAACTGGCGCTGAGCGGCGAGGTGCGCAAGGTGCGCGGGGAATCCTCGCCATCGCCCTGAAGGCGCGGGGACCGGGCTGCGCCGGATGATCGTGCCGCTCGACAACGCGGCGGAGGCGGCGGTGGTCCGCGAACTGGAGGTCATCCCGGTGTCCAGTTCAGGAGGCGGCCGAATACCTGGCCGGCAACGCGCCCATCGCGCCCAAGGTGGTGGACCTGCCGGCGCTGTTCGAGGAGGGCAGCCGCTATCCGTTCGACTTCAGCGAGGTGAAGGGCCAGGAGTACGCCAAACGCGCGCTCGAGGTCGCGATGGCCGGCGGCCACAACGTGCTGCTGATCGGCCCGCCGGGAACCGGGAAGTCCATGCTGGCCAAGCGCATGCCGACCATCCAGCCCGCGCTGGATCTGGAGGAGGCGCTGGAGATCACCAAGGTGCACAGCATCGCGGGGTTAAGCTGCCGCCGAACCAGCCGCTTCAGCGAGCCTGCGCCTCTTCCGGCGCGCCGCATCACACCGTGTCGGACGCGGGGTTGCTCGGCGGCGGCGCCCATCCCATGCCGGGCGAGGTCAGCCTGGCGCACCTGGGCGTGCTGTTCCTCGACGAGCTGCCGGAATTCGACCGCAACGTGCTCGAGGTGATGCGCCAGCCGCTGAGGACGGGCAGGTCACCATCGCGCGCGCCGCCGCGACCGTCACTTCCCCTGCCGCTTCATGCTGGTCGCGGCGATGAACTTCGTCCGTGCGGTTACCTGGGCGATCCCCGCCGCGAATGCCGCTGCGGCTCCACCACCATCCAGCGCTACCGCAGCCGCATCTCCGGGCCGCTGCTCGACCGCATCGACATCCACATCGAAGTGCCCGCCATGCGCTACGAGGAACTCTCCTCGCAGCCGGGCGAACCTCCTCGTCCATCCGCGACCGCGTCTCCTCCGCCTGCTCCATCCAGCAGGCCCGGTTCAAGGGCGTCAACGGGGTGAACAACGCCAACATGGGCTCGCGCGGAAACAAACCGGCACTGCACCCTCTCCGATGACGCCCACGCGCTCTTGCGCCACGCGATCAGCGAGCTGAATTTCAGCGCCCGCGCTCTACGACCGGATCCCCTCAAGGTCTCCCGGACGATCGCCGATCTCGGCCGGCCGGGCGGCGATCGCCGCCGTGATGACGTGCAGGAGGCGATCCAGTACCGCACCCTCGACCGGCAGTTGTGGGTCTGAGCCGACTCCAGCCTTGCCAGCGCGCCGCCGCCGGGGGTATTCCTGCGGCGTGTCCGCGCCCCCCGCCCAAAATCTCCTTTCTCGTCCCCACCATCTCCTCGCCGGTGCTCGGACCGGTCACGGTGATCGCGGATCCTCGCCCGCCACCTCCCGGTGCAGATCATCGGCCCCGATCCCGGCGGCGGTGTCTGCGGCATGTACCGCGGCTCCTGCATGACTACACCGTCGTCCCCGCGCCGCGCATCTACCGGCTGCCCGATCGCCCTGGGAAACCCGGCGGCTCGGCCGCGCCGTCACCGGGGACGTCATTCGCGGTGAAGGCCTCTGCCGAAACGCTGCCGGTCGCCCTGCGCGAAAAACGCCGGCGCGGCGCGAAGGTGGTGGCGTATCTGGACGAATGGGACGGGGCGCTGTGGGCGCGCATGAGCGCCGGCGAAAAATTCGGCAGCCTGCTCCGCCACCTCCACCATCCCTCGACCGAACCCTGGCATCCGTTCTGGGAGCGCCGGCTGCGGCACGCCGACGCGGTGACCTCCACCACGACCTTCCTGCAAAGGAAATTCGGTGGCCGCATCCTGCACATGGGCGTGGACACCGACGTCTTCCGCCCGTCCCCGCCCGGGGAGGTGCGCGCGCTCAGGGAATCGCTCGGCCTGGCCGGCCGGCGCCTGCTCGTGTTTGGCGGTGTGGTCCGTCCCCACAAGGGCGTCGAGTTGATCCTTGATTCGCTCGTCGCCCTCGGCGACCCCGGCGTGGCGCTGCTGGTGGTGGGACCCGAGACCGATCATCTCCAGGCCCTCCGCGCCAACCCCGCCTACGCCCCGTACCTGCGGTGCGCCGGGTCGCAGCCCAAGGAGCGCATGCCGGACTTCCTGTCGCTGGCCGACGCCATCGTGCTGCCGCTGCGGAACGACCTGCTCGCGCAGTCGCAGATGCCCTGCAAGATCTTCGAGGCGATGGCCATGGGCAAGCCGCTGATCGGATCCGCCGTGGCGGACCTGCCCGGGGTGATGGGTGGCTGCGGCTGGGTCGTGCCGCCGGACGACGCCCCGGCGATCGCCGAGCGCCTCCGCTGGATCTTCGCCCATCCCGACGAGGCGGCCCGGACCGGTGAAGCGCTGCGGGCGCGTTGCGAAGAGTTCTACAGCCGGAAGGTGACCGAGCGGGTGCTGCTGGAACTGATCCGCGAACTCACGGGCTGGGAGCCGTCCGGCGCTCCGCCACGGTGAGCCGGGTGCCGTGGGGAAAATCGGCGATGAACGTCTCCGGACCCAACTCCCGCGGGAAGTCGCCGAGCGGATCGCTAATCCGCCATTCCACGCCGACGGGCGTGCGGACGAAAAACACCCGGTGGGTCCGCGCGTCGGGGGGCAGGTCGATTGCGTCGTGCGGAAGACCCAAACGCCGGAAGCAATAATGCAGCCGCGTGCAGACCGAATTGCTGACCACCCGGTCGGACAGGGAGACGCCCCGCCGCGCCAGTTCCCGCGCCACCGGCCGGTCATCGGGCCAGCCGGACGACTCCGGTGAAATGTCGATCGCCTTGCTGCCGGTGTTGGCGATGAGCTGCCGGCGGCGGGTCACGAGGGCCAGGGCCAGGAGCAGGCCCCGCCCCGCGCCCGATTCCGGAGGAGGCCGGCGAGTCCCGCCGCCGCCGTGCCGGAAAACACCGGCAGCAGAAACAACCAGGTGCGCGGGTAGGGGACGACGCGCTGGAGCAGCAATACGGGGGGAATCACCACCAGCGCCGCCCACCAGGGCGAGCGCATGCGGAGGCGCCATGCCCCGCATGGAAACAGCATCAGGAGAGGCGCGAACAGCCAGCCCGGCATGCCCTGATCCAGCCGTCCCAGGTCTGGACCAGGAAAGGAAAGCGCCGGATGACCATGACGCCGCGGCCACCGGCTGGTGCTGGTCGGTGATGGCCTCGATCCCGGATATCGGTGATGAGGGCACAGCACCATGGTGAGCATGGAGGCGAGTCCCCACAGGGCGATCACGCGCCGCGCAGCACCCCGGACGCGGACGGCCAGGGACAGCCCCCAGACGGCGGCCGCGGTAATCGCATAAACCGAGGGAAGCAGGGTGTACATCATCAGCGCCGGCAGGAACGCGACGCCGGTCGCTGCTCCAGGCGCCGCCCTGCAGCGCCAGGCGGTGGAGGGATAGCAGCAGCCCCAGGAACAGCGCCGTCTGGATGGAGTAGCCGCGGGCCAGGAATCCGAATTCGACCGTCCCGGGCGCGGCCGCGACGCAGGCCATGGCCAGCAGCGCCGCCGGCGCGCCGGCCAGCCGCCGGAAGAACAGGAAGGTGAGCGGCATCACCGCCAGCCCGAAAAGGAAGGAGGGCAGGCGGAGCGCCCATTCGGCCTCGCCGAAGAGACGGGTCGATCCCGCCATCAGCAGCGTGTTCAGGACATGGCTGTTGGTATGGTAGTGGGTGGTGCGGAGTACACGCCGCCGAGCCGCGCGAAGTTCATGAAACTGACGGCCTCGTCGAGCCGGATGGGGGAACTCATCCACGCGAGCCGCGCCGCGCCGCCGAGCACCAGGATCGCGGCCAGCACCGCCAGCTCCGCGCGGTGTCGCGATGAGCGGAGTGCGGACGCGGTGGACGCGCGCGCTTCCCGGAACTCGCCGCCCAGCCGGAGGGCGAAGGCCGCGAGTCGTCCGGCGAGAAGAACGGCCAGTCCGCCGGCGGCCAGGCCGGCGCAGCCCGCCAGGAGCAGTCCGGTCCGCGCATGCCGCAGGACGGCGTCCCCCACCGCGCCGTCCGGCGCCAGCCGGTTGGCGATGCCGTGCGCGATGGACGGAATCAGGCTCATGCCCAAAAGCACAAGGCTCGCGGCGGAGAGGGCAAATCCCATCCTTCGGATGCGGGTTCGGGTCATGGGCGCATCATGGCGGCGTCGCCACGGGTTTTCGACAAGTTTTTTCAAGCCGACGAGGGCCCGTCCGCATCCGGGTCCCGGCGTGCGCATTCCGCCGGTAAAACTTGCCAATTCCGGCGGGGATCGGCAAACTGCCGGGCTATGAAGCGTTTCCTCCTCCTCCTCGCCGCGGTGTTCCTCGCCTGCGGGACCTCCTGCGTTTCCCACACTCCGTCCGGATATGCCCTGGTGGTGGCCAACGCCACCCCCGCCGTCATCCGGGGTGTTTCCGTCGAGTTCAACGGCGGGCAGGTTTGCGGGCTTCCGGAACTCCAACCCGGCGCCTTTTCGTCCCCGGCCCGCATGAGCGTCGCCCACCCGCAGACCGCGACCCTGCGCTGGTCGGATGCCGCGGGAACGGCCAGGGTGGCCACCATTCGCGCGCAAAAGGCGTTGCCGGCGAATTTCGCGGGCAAGGTCTTCTACGACATCCAGCCGGATGATTCCGTGAAGGTGTTCGTCGAGGCCGCCGAAGCCTCCGCGCAGAGCGACCTGCCCTGGAACAAGCCGGAAAATTGGGAAGGCGTGCCGGGGATTCCCGGGCTCACCCTTCCGGAATGAACCCCGCCATGCCACGACACTTCACCACCGGACTGGCCGCGGGGATCTTCTCGCTGCTGATGCCGTTCGCCGTGACGGCGGCGGTCGATTCCGACACCTTCCAGAAACAGT
Source organism: Kiritimatiellia bacterium (assembly GCA_046346795.1). GTDB lineage: Bacteria > Verrucomicrobiota > Kiritimatiellia > SS1-B-03-39 > UBA6053 > JAXMHJ01. The sequence goes on along the minus strand of JAXMHJ010000050.1, from coordinate 31,112 downwards.
ACGAGGACGACCTTGCGCGCATCGAAGCCGAGGTCGGGAAGGCCGACGAGGCGACCATGATCCAGTACCGGACGGAGCTGGACCGGCTGGAAACATCCGCCCAGAAGGCGGGAGATCTGGATGGTGTCCTCGCCGTCCGCGAGGAAAAGAAGCGCCTGGAAACGGACCCGGCGCCGCCGGACGCCGATTTGCTCAAGCACGACAGGCTCAAGGCCCTGGCCGGAAAGCTGGAGAAGGAACTGGGCAAGAACCGGACCGCGGCGGAGGGGCGGCGTCTCCAGTCGGCCAACCGTCTGGCCGCCCAGCTCAGGGATTTCCGTAACCGGGCCTCCCGGATGGGGGACCGCGACGCCGCGGACAAGGCGGATCAGGCGCTGCGGAAACTCATGGCGGAGAACAAGGACATCCCGGAGGAGTCGGCGTCCCCGGTTCCCTCCGAGACGCCCGCGAAACCCGCGGCCATGCCCGTTTATGCGAAGGCCTTCCCGCGTCTGGCGACGAGCCTGGCGGCCTACACCGGTTTCGACGGCCTGCCCGAAACCGTCTCGTTCGCGGGACAGACCGAAACCCTGGGCCTCCAGGGGGTGAAGGCCGTCCCCGCCAGCTTCAAGGGCGTGGGGGCCGAGTTCTCCGGGCGCGACTCCCGCGTGGTGGCCTCCTTCCCCGCGGCGATGGCCAACGCCACCGAGGCCAGCCTCTGCATCTGGTTCAAATCCAACGGCGTCAAGGGAACCCTGGCCTGCCTGTATGCCGGTGAGGACGCCGGCATCACGATGTACATCGACGACGAGGGCCGCCTGGAGGGCCACGCCGGCCATACTTCGAACGGGGTGGCCACCTCCGCCCGGCCGGTGAACGACGGGCAGTGGCACTTCGGCGTGCTCTCCTGCGGCGCGGGGCGCGTGACCCTCTACGTGGACGGCGCCAAGGTCAATTCCATCGCCAGCAAGGGCAAGGTGTCCGACCCGAACAGCCGGCTCGTGATCGGGGCCACCGAAAACCACAACATCTTCAAGCCCTCCGAATCCTACTTCGACTGGACCTTCCGGGGCGAACTCGACGAGTTCCTGCTCTTCACCCGGGCGCTCAACGAAAACGAAGCCCGCTCGCTGGGCATGATGATGCGTTCCGCCAAACCCTGATTCCCCGAACATGCCGCGCACCGCCACCAGGACCCTGCCGGTGACCGAGGCCCTCTCCCGCACGGAGCAGGAGCCGCTCTGGAACGTCATCGTGTGGAACGATCCCGTCAATCTCATGAACTACGTGGTGCTCGTCTTTCAGCGCGTCTTCGGATATTCGCGCGAGCTGGCGACCAAGCTGATGCTGGAGGTCCACAACGCCGGCCGCTCCCTCGTCGCCTCCGAGCCGCGCGAACAGGCCGAGATGCACGTCACCCAGCTCCACCAGTACGGACTGCAGGCCACCATGCAGAAGCAGGACGCCTGACATGGGGCGCCTCTCCTCCAGCTCCGACGGGGGCGCGGTGCTCCGCCTGCGGCGGCGCGAGATGGACCTGCTGAAAACCCTGCCGGGGCGGCTGCGGCCGCGACTCGAATCGCACGACTTTCTCGACCCGGTCGTCGCCCGCCTCTTTCCCCCCGCGTGCGACGACTCCGCCGTCGAACACGACTTCAAGGAGATGGTTTCCGGCGACATCCGCGCCGCCAAGCTCGCCGCGCTGGAGGAATTCGAAAAATCCCTCGCCGCCATTCCGACCGCCGGCAAACACCAGGCCGTCACGCTGGACGCCGCCCGGCTCGACGGCTGGATCACCTTCCTCAACGACACCCGCCTGATGCTCGGCGTCGTGCTCGGCATCGAGTCCGACGACTGGGAACAGACGATCGATTTTTCCCGGGGCATTCCCGAGGACCTGCTGCTCTACATGTTCCTCACCCATCTCCAGGGCGAACTCGTGGATCTGGCCCTGGGCGGTCCGGAATAGGCGGCCGCGGTCAGGGCGGGCCGGGACCAACCCCCGCCGCCTCCGCCGCCTCCACAAAGAGTGTGCTGACATTGTTGGTGGGAGGCGGGGCGCAGGCGGCGCGCATGACCGATCCGGTCGCGACTTCGGCCCGCAGCAGAACGTTGTTGGTGTCTCCCGGCCCGGGCCCGGCGTACAACCGGTATTCCACCCCCCGCACCGTCGGCCATTCCAGCGCCAGGTTGCCAGCGGGGTCGCGCGCCAGATCCGTCAGCTCAAACGTCGTGACGGGGAACGGATGCGTCACCGAGACCAGGAATCCCGCGGGGAGCGGGTTGCCTCCGTCATCGGCCACCTGCAGGGCGTACAAGGTGTTCCAACCGGCGTCGAACGCCACCCGCAGGGCGTTGGTGGCCGTGGTCGAACCCACCTGGTTCAGGGTGGCGTAATCGCCGCCGGCGTAGACGGTGAGGCGTCCCGTCCCGGCCAGCGCCTCCACCCTCGCCTCGGCCGGTCCATCATGACCCGCCGACCAGAAGTACCAGACAGACCGGGTGACTCCGTTGGTGAATTCGAGGGGCTCCAGGGTGGCGTTCTGAAGCAAGCCGGGAACGGCCGGAGCGCCCGCAGCCAGAAATTCCGCGTCCGCCAGGTGGTCGTTGTGCGGCGCCAACGGGGGCGCCTCTTCGATCGACAGGTTGAACGCACCCTCCTCCGCGGAAAAGGAGTCCACCATGATGCGGTACGTCACGCCGATGTCCCCGTAGAAATCGGCGGCTCCATCGCCATCGGCGACATAGGTCTGGTTGCTGGCCTCCAGGCCGGTGGTGATCACCAGGCCGGGGTCGAATGCGGTTGACGTGGCGGAGACGCGGATCGGCCCCTGGGTTGGACAGGTCCAGGCAAACCAGACGGTGGAGGAGGGGGGATCCACGGCGAAATCGCCGTCATGCGCCTCCACCGTCGCATAAGTGTTGGAATACCCGCCGGCGGCGGGAAGTCCGGCCAGGACGGCCGCGTTCGCAAAATCATCGTTGGCCGGCGGGGAGGGCAGGGGATGCCGGTAGGCGAGCCGGAAGGCCGCCTGGTCGCCGTAGCTTCCGTCCACGGCGATGCGAAGGGGCTGGCCGGCGGGCGGGGTGAAGCGGGCGCGACGGATGCCGTTGGTGAACTGCGAGACCACGAGGCTGTCCAGACGGACCAGGGTCGCCAAGGTGGTGCCGGTGTACACCGAAACCACGCCCCGGACCCCGTTGGTGAAGGTCAGCAGGATTTCGGCGGTGCCGGTGGCGGCCGGGGGCGTCCAGGAGTACCAAACGCTGGCGGCGACGGGGTTGAACTCATGGTCGGGTTCGCCCGCCTGGCCGGTGGCCAGCACGTTCGAGCCGTTCACCGCGCCGGCGGTTCCGGTGAGCGCGGCGGGCGAGGCGAGGTTGTCGTTCGACGGCGAAGCGATGGCGGGAAGCACGCGGGTGAGGTGCAGGGTGACGGCGCCTTCGACGTCGCCCAGGAACCGCGACCCGTCCACGGTGAACCGGTAGACCGTGCCGGCCGCCGCGTTGAAACGGACGCGGCTGACGAGAGTGGTCGAGGCCGCATCAATGTCGTCGTTCAAGGCGCGACGGGAGAGGTTGTCCACCGCGGTCCCGACATACACGGCCAGGGCCGTGTCGAAATCGCTGCCGATGGTGTCGAGCTCGTAGGTGCCGCCCTGACCGGCGGGACAGGTCCAGCGCCACCAGACGGACGCGCCGCTGCCGATCACGCCTTCCCCGGTCTCCGCGCCCGCGCCCGCGTTCGTCCCGGTCGCGGTTTGCGGGGCCGCGCCGGAGATGAGCGTCGCCAAGGCGAAGTTGTCGTTGGAAGGAGGGTCGGGAGCGGCCAGGATGTTCAGGGTGATGTTGCCGGTGTCACCCTGCCAACCGTCGACCGCGATCTGGTACACGGTGCCGGCGGTGGCGGCGAAGCGGACCTGGCTGTCCGGCGCCTGGCTGGGGGAGTCATCGTTGGACGCCACCTCGGTCAGCCCCGCCAGGCTGGCGCCCGTGTACACGGCCAGAATGGTGTCGAAGTTGCTGCCGTGCGTGTTGATTTCCACCTGTCCGGCGGCGGGACAGGTCCAGGTCCACCAGACCGACGCGGCGGCCGGCTGTCCGGAATGGTAGGGCTCTCCGATCTCGGCCGTCGCTCCGGTGCTGCTGGCGGAATCGCTGATCGGAATGCCGGAGAGTGCGGTCCGCTCCATGAAGCCGTCGGAGGCGGCCTGAACGGAGAAGGCAAGGCAGAACAGGGAAAGGCCATGAATCGTGGCGCGGGTTTTGTGCATGAATCCCTCCGGTCGATTTTCGCCCTGTTTGTAACGGGTGTCTGTTCATGACAACAAAAAAGGGGCGGAAATACATCCGCCCCTCCGCGCGCAATGGGATGGCGCGGGTGCTTCAGCCGTACAGTGGCCCGAAGTTTTCGCAGGCGCGGAAGTCCGCGCCCTCGAGACCCGCGGTGCCGAAGGCATGCCACGCGCTGGGGCGGAAGATGCGCTCCCCGGCGACGTTGTGCATGTAGACCGGGATGCGGAGCATCGAGGCCAGGGTGATGAGCTGCGCGCCGGTGTGCCCGTAGCCGAAGGCGCCGTGGTTGGAGCCCCAGGCGTTCATGACCGAGTACACGTCGCGGAACGCGCCCTCACCGGTGAGGTTCGGGGCGAACCAGGTGGTGGGCCAGGTCGGGTTGGTGCGCTGGTCGAGCGCGTCATGCACCTTTTGGGGCAGATCGACCGTCCAGCCTTCGGCGATCTGCAACACCGGGCCCTGGCCGCGGATGAGGTTCACGCGGCACATGGTGACGGGCATGCCGCCCTTGGTGCAGAAGCGGGTGGAGAAGCCGCCGCCGCAGAAGTACTCGGTGATGGCCGCGTGCCAGGAGGTGGCCTTGAGGCACTTCTGCACTTCGGCCTCGGTGATGTCCCAGAAGGGCTTCATCGCGGGCTTGCCCTTGATCGTCTGCTCGCCGGTGCCGTCGAGGGCGGCCGGTCCGGAGTTGATCAGGTGCAGGAATCCGTTCGCGGCCTTGCCGGTCAGCTTGTGGCCGGTGACGCGTTTGACGGCGTCGGGGCTCCAGTAGGTGCGCACGTCGGCGAAGATCTGGGCCGAGTCGGTGAGGAGCTGGCCGAAGAGCATCGCGGTGGCGTTGAGGGTGTCGTTTTCGGTCGCGACCACGTAGGGGGCGCGGATGCCGTTCCAGTCGAAGGAGCTGGTGAGGATCGCCTCGAGGAAGTCGCCGTTGGGCAGGTGGTCGGTCCACTGGCGCTGGCCCTGGAAGCCGGAGGCGATGGCGTTGTGGCCCTGGGCCTCCTCGCCGAAGCCGAGTTCGGCCAGGCGGGGGTTGCCCACCATGAGGTCGCGGGCGATGAGCGCCATCTTCACGCAGGTTTCCCAGACCTTCTCCTTCTGGGCCTTGGTGAACTGGCTCTTGGGCGGGTTGTATTCCTTGCCTTCGTTGCAGTTCTTGCGGACCCAGGCGAGGGCCTTGTTGTACTCGACCGGATCGTAGATGCCTCGTTCCATGCGGCGGATGAACTCGGTCATGTCGACGGCCTCGACGCGCATGCCGAGGTAGCTTTCGAAGAATTCATGGTCGGCGTAGGAACCCATGATGCCCATGGAGACGTTGCCCATGCCGAGGTAGGAGCGGCCGCGCATGGTGGCGACGGCGAGGCCGGCCTTGCAGAAGGTGAGCAGCTTTTCCTCGACGTCCGCGGGGATGGCGGTGGTGCCGCCGTCCTGCACGTCGCGCCCGTAGATGGTGTGGATGGGCAGGCCCTTCTGGTTGTGGGCGGCCTGGACCGCGGCCAGGTACACCGCGCCGGGGCGCTCGGTGCCGTTGAAGCCCCACACCGCCTTGGGTGTGAGCGGATCCATGTCCATGGTTTCCGATCCGTAGCACCAGCAGGGGGTGACGGTGAGGGAGACGCCCACGTTTTCGCGGCGGAATTTGTCGGCGCACGCGGCGGCCTCGGCGACACCGCCGATGGTGGAGTCGGCGATGACGCACTGCACCGGGGTGCCGTCGGGGTAACGGAGCTTTTCCGCGACCAGCCTGGCCACGGATTTCGCCATGTTCATGGTTTGGTCTTCGAGGGACTCGCGGACGCCGCGCAGGCGGCCGTCAATGGTCGGCCGGATGCCGATCCTGGGATGATTGCTCATGTTGTCCTTTTCGGGTTGGGGGGTGGGGATCAGGCGTCCAGCACCCGCAGGAAGCGCCGGAAGGCGTCCTCGAGGCCCTCGGCGGGGCGGGGCTGGAAGGTGGTCGTGTCGAAGCTGGCCCGGATGATCTTGCGGCCGTCGGCGAGGCTCTTGATCTCCTTCGCGGCCATCATCTGGGAGAGAACGTTGCCGGCGGAGGTGGCCTCGACGGGGCCGGCGACCACGGGGATGCCGAGGATGTCCGCGGCGATCTGGTTGAGCAGCGAATTCTGGCTTCCGCCGCCGACCACATGGAGCACCTCGGGCCGCCAGCCGGCCAGCCGTTCGAGCTGGTCGAAGGTGTGGCGGTACTTCATGGCCAGGCTCTCGAAGATGCAGCGCAGCAGCGCGCCCTTGGTGGCGGGCGGGGTCTGCTTCGTCTTCCGGCAGAACGCGGCGATGCGGGCGGGCATGTCGCCCGGCTCGACGAACGACGGGTGGTCCGGGTTGATGAACGCGGTGAAGGGCGTGGTGGTGGCCATGGAGGTGATTTCGTCCCACGAGTGCTTGTCGCCCGCCTCGTCCCAGGTGCGCTTGGTCTCCTGGACCAGCCACATGCCGCAGAGGATCTTGAGGAAGCGGGTGGTGCCGCACAACCCGGCCTCGTTGGTGAACACCGGGTTCTCGGGGTCGTCCTTGAGGACGGGCCGGCCGGTCTCGATGCCGAAGAGCGACCAGGTGCCCGAGCTGACGAACGCCGCGCGGGCGCCCGCCGCGGGCACGGCCGCGAAGGCGCTGGCGGTGTCGTGCGAGCCCACCGCGACGACCTTGAGGCCCTTCGGCGCGCCGGTCTCCTGCGCGACCTGCCTGAGCAGCGGGCCGAGGGAGGTGCCGGGGTTGACGATCCGGCCGAGCAGACGGGCGGGGACGCCGAGCTTCCTGAGTTCCGGCAGCGCCCAGTTCCCCGTCACCGGATTGAGCATCTGGCTGGTGCTGGCGATGGTGCGCTCGTTCACCTTTTTGCCGGTGAGGAAGTAGTTGAGCAGGTCCGGGATGAAGAGCAGCCGGTCGGCGATCTTGAGCGCGGGCGATTTCCCGGCCACCTCCGAGAGCATCTGGAAGACCGTGTTGAAGAACATGAACTGGTTGCCGGTGGCCCGGTAGAGCTTCGCCTTGCCCAGTTTTTTATCCGCCAGGTCGATCATGCCCTTCGTGCGCGCGTCCCGGTACTGGTACGGCATGCCGAGCAGGCGGCCCTGCGCGTCGATCAGGCCGTAGTCCACGCCCCAGGTGTCCACGCCCAGGCTGCGGACGGCGTCCCCGTATTTGGCGAACGCGATCTTGAGCCCCTCCTTCACCGCCCCGAAGATCTGGGCGATGTCCCAGTAGTGCGAGCCGAGGATGTTCGCCCCCGGGCTCGGGAAGCGGTGGAGTTCCTCCAGCCGCATCCGGCCGGCCTCCACGATACCGGCCATGACCCGGCCGCTGCCGGCCCCCAGATCCACTGCGAGGTATACTTGCTGGCTCATGCGATTCATCTCCCGGGAGGGTTGGCGTTCAATGGTTGGTTTGCACAATGGTCAGTTTGCCGACCTTGGCCGCCAGCGCCGAGCGCTGCGCCTGGGTCGTCTTGTCATCGGTGATCACCTCGTGAAACTCCGAGATGGGGGCGATGGTCGCCAGGGCGCGGCGGTCGAGCTTGGAGTGATCGACCATGAGGATGTGACGGTCGGAGATCTTCATCATGCAGCGACGCACCATGGCCTGCAATTCGTTGGCGTCGCTCACCCCGTGCTCCACGTCCGCGGCGCGGCAGGAGAGGAAGGCCTTGTCCGCGTGATAGCGGGAGAGGGTTTCCTCCGCCAGCGGGCCGACAAAGGACAGGGACGCGGGGGAGAGGATGCCGCCGCTGACGATCACCTTCACGTGCTTGTGGCGGGCCAGGCTGACCGCCACCTGGCTGGAGTTGGTCAGCACCACCATCGGCACGTCCGGCAGCAGGCGGGTGAGGTGCCAGGCGGTCGAACTGGCGTCGAGGATGATGGTGTCGCCCTGGTTGACCATCCGCGCGGCCTCGCGGGCGATCGCGCTCTTCTCCTCCTCGTTCATCAGTTCGCGCTGCCAGTAGGGCACCTCCTGGTCGGGATCCTGCGGCAGCACCGCCCCGCCATGTGTGCGGCGGAGACGGCCCTCGTCGGACAGTTTTTCGAGGTCGCGGCGGATGGTTTCCTCCGTCACCTTGAAGCGTTCCGCAAGGGTGGAGACCTTGACGGCTCCCTTGGCATTCAACTCGGTCAGGATTTCCCGGTGCCTTTGTATGGCAATCATGGGCGCATGATGGGCGGTTCGTTTCCGGATTGCAACAAAAGAGCAGAAAAACCCACATTGACCGGACGCCCCTCCCTTCATGGAGCAGGCGGTCCTGAATCCGGGGTTACTTCTTTCGTTCCTCGGTAAACGCACCCATCGACCGGAACTTCCGGTAGCGGTCCTCGAGCAGGCCCTGCGCGGAGAGATTCGCGAGTTCGCGCAGGTGGCGGGTGATCGCCTCGCCCACGCTGGTGGCCGTCGCGGCGGGATCCTGGTGGGCGCCGCCGAGCGGCTCAGGGATGATCTCGTCGCAGAGCTTGAGCTTCTGCAGTTCCTGCGCGGTGAGCTTGAGCGCCTCCGCCGCCTTGTCGGCGAACTTGCGGTCCTTCCAGAGGATCGCGGCGCAGCCCTCGGGCGAGATGACGGAGTAATAGGCGTGCTCGAGGATGAGCAGGCGGTTGCAGACGCCGATGCCGAGGGCGCCTCCGCTGCCGCCCTCGCCGATGACCACCGAGACGATGGGGACCTTGAACGTGAACATCTCGCGCAGGTTCACGGCGATCGCCTCGGCCACGTGCCGCTGCTCGGATTCCAGTCCGGGGAAGGCCCCGGCGGTGTCGATGAAGGTGACGATGGGGAGCTGGAATTTGTCGGCCAGCCGCATCAGCCGGAGCGCCTTCCGGTAGCCCTCGGGAAAGGGGCAGCCGAAGTTGCACTCCAGGTTGCCCTTGGTGTCGCGGCCCTTCTGCGTGCCGATGACCATGACCTTGCTCCCGCCGATGTGGGCGAACCCGCCGATGATGGCGCGGTCGTCGCGGTGGACGCGGTCGCCGTGCAACTCCTGGAAATCCTGGCAGAGCGCCCCGACATAGTCCATCGTGTACGGACGCAGCGGGTGGCGCGACATCTGCACCTTCTGCCAGGGCGTGAGATTCCGGTAGACCTTTTCGCGGGTCTCCTGGATCTTCTTCTCCATCTTGCGGACCTCGGAGGACACGTCGATGTCCTGGCCCTGGCTGAAGCTCTGCAGCTCGGTGAGCTTCTTCTCGAGCTCGATGATGGGTTTCTCAAAGGGCAGCACGAACGATGACACGGGCGTCTCCGGGTTGGGGCGCGTTAATCCTTGATCTCCACCTGCGTCCCGAGCGGGATGTAGGAGAACAATTCCTCGACCTCCTCGTTCAGCATGCGGATGCATCCGGCGCTGGACTGGGAGCCGATGCTCTCCGGTTCCCAGGTGCCGTGGATCCCGTAGCTGCGGGCGTCGAGGGAAATCCAGCGGGTCCCGAGCAGGTTGCCCGGGTCGTGGTACGGAATGGCCTTGCCGTCCGGCCGCCACCAGACGGGTTCGACGATCTTGTCGTTGACCTTGAACGTCCCGACCGGCGTCTTGTTGTGCTGGCCGGTGCCGACGCGGTAGCGCTTGAAGAAGCGGTCGTTGAAGAGGACCAGCAGGTCGTTGTCGGACTTGTCCACCACGATGCGGAACGTGCCCTGCGTGATGAGCAGATGCTGGCGCGCCCGTATGACGTTGTTGCGGATGTCGTTGCCGCGCGCGATGAGGTCGCGGTCGTGCCCATCCGCTGCGCGATCTTGGAAAGCACGTCGCCCGATTTCACGACGTACTCGACCTTTTCGGGCGCGGGGATGGGATTGAAGAGAATCCGGATGTTCAGGCCGCCCAGCAGCGTCTCCGCCCCTGGATGGCCTCGGGATTCCTCGTTCCGGCCAGCGCCTCCCGGGCCTTCTCGCGCGCTTCCAGCAGCTTGTCCTGGTCCTTGAGCTGCCGCGCCTCGATCAACAGGGCGGCCCGCGGTCGGTGGCGGGATTGAACGGTTCCCCGGCCGTCGGCGTCCGCCGGTCGTTGCCGGCGACGGTGGTCCCGCGGTTCCGGCCGGCGCGCCCGCCGCGGCGGCCGGAACCGCGGCCTCGCGGTCTCCGGATGCGCGGGCGACTTTTTCCCCCCGTCACGGAAGAACATGAACCACACCGCGGCTGCTCCGAGTGCGAGGGCCGCAAGGCCGGCAAACAGGCAGCCCCGGCGGGGACGGGACGGGGGCTCAAGAAATAGGTCGCTCATAGCAGGGCGTCCAGGTCGCGCACGACCAGGGACATGGACGGGTAGCGGTCATCCGGTTTCTTGGCAAGGCATTTCAACACCACCTTCTCCAGGGAGGTGGAGAGGTCCTTCCGGTAGTGGGCCAGGGGGAACGGCTTCTCCCGCGGATCGATCACGGCGCGCTGGTATTCCACCACCGAGTTCTTTTCGAAAGGTTTGTGCAGGGTGAGCATTTCGTAAACCACCGCGCCGAAGACGAAGATCTCGGAACGCTCGTCGAGCGTCTTCGACAGGATGGTCTCCGGGGCGATGTAACTGGGCGTCCCGGGCAGGTCCCGGATCTTCTGGGCCCGGCCGAAGTGCGCCAGCGCCAGGTCGAAGTCGACCAGGATCAGATGGCCGTCTTCGCGGATGAGCAGGTTTTCCGGTTTGAGGTCCATGTGCAGGAAGCCCCGCTGGTGGATGTAATTCAAGCCGGCCGCAAGCTGTCGCGCGAGGGTGAAGGGATGCTGCGCGATCAATTCCGACCGCTTCTGGATCCGTTCCCGCAGGTTCAGGTTCTCATGATACTCGATGATCATGAAGGGCTCGTCGTCCATCATCCCCTCCGCCAGCAGGGCGACGATGTTCGGATGATGCAGGTGGTTGAGCACCTGGATGCCGTTGATGAACCGCGCGCGCAGCATCCGGTCCTTGATGAACGATTCCTTCATGAAGCGGATGACCACTTGCATCCCGTCGGGATCGGCGGCAACATACAGGTCGGTGAGTCCTCCCTTGTTGATCTTCCTAATCACCCGGTAACCATCTATGTCATTCACGTTCATGACCGTCCTTCTACCCCGTAACGGGGGGGTTTGGAAAGCGAATCAGGCGACGGATTTGCATTTTCGGGAGCCCCCCGGATGAGCCTCCACCCCTCCCTCCTTCTGCGGGCCATGGCTCCGTCGCGCTTCCTCAGCCTGCTCATCCCCGCCATCGCCCTGGCCGCGGCCGCCCAATGGTATGCCGACGCCCGGTGGGTGGACGGCCTCACCGGGACAGGCGCGGCCACCCGGCTGTTCGGCCTCTGGGCCCCCGATGTGCTGCGGCGTGGATGGGCCTGGCAGTGCGGCACCCACATGTTCCTGCACGGGAATCTCATCCACCTGGGCACCAATCTGCTCGGGCTGGTCCTGCTGGGACCGATCGTGGAGCGCACCATGGGCAAGGTCCACTTCTTCTTCCTCTACGTCGTCTCCGGCCTCGCCGGGGCGCTCTGCTGGATCGCCCTGCGCCCGGACGGCATGATCCCGGTCGTCGGCGCCAGCGGGGCGATCATGGGGGTTTTCGGCGGATTCCTCGCCCTCTATCCCTTTCGCAAGGTCTTCATCGTCTTCCTGCCGTTCCTCAAGTTCCAGGCCTGGATCATGGGTCTCCTGCTGCTGCTCGCCCACATCGTCCTCATGCTCCGCCCCGAATGGATGGGCATCCCGGTCGCCTACGAGGTCCACATCGGCGGACTCGTCGGAGGAGCCCTCTACACCTCCCTGGTCTTCCGCCCCATGTACCTCGCCCGCCTCCGCCGGCAGGGGCTGCTGGACCCCCTCGGGCCCCGGCCCGGGGGATGATGCCCCGGTTGCGGGCAGGCCGTCCGGTCAGGGAGTCGGCCTCGCCGGCTGCGGCCGCAATGTTTGAAATATCAGATCCGCCAGTTCGGATCCGACCCCGGGGACCTCCCGGATGGACTCCCGGGTGGCGCGGCGCAGGCGGTCGACGGAACCGAAATGCCGGAGCAGGGCCATTTTCCGGGCGTCGCCAATGCCGGGAATGTCGTCGAGCGCCGACTCGCGGATGCGGCGGGCGCGCAGCAGGCGGTGGTAGTCGAGGGCGAACCGATGGGCCTCGTCGCGGATGTTCTGCAGGATGCGCAGGGCGGGGGAGTCGAGCGGCAGGCGCAGGGGCGGGGAGCGGTTGGTGACGTCCCACACGATCTCCTCGAATCGCTTGGCCAGGCCGACGCCGCGCAGGGCCTGCAGGCCGAGTCCGTCGAGGGCCTCGCGTCCGGCCCGCAACTGGGTGATGCCGCCGTCGAATACGACCAGGTCGGGCAGGGGGAGTTTCTCGTCGAGCAGGCGTCGATACCGGCGCGTCACCGCCTCGCGCATCATGGCGGGATCGTTGGCGCCCTCGACCGTCTTGATGCGGAACCGCCGGTAGCGCTGGCGGCAGGGAACCCCGTCGACCGAGCAGACCATGCTGGCCACGGCGCTGGTGCCGGAGATGTTGGAGATGTCGAAGGTTTCGATGACGCGCGGGAGCTTTTCAAGACGCAGTTCCCGCATGAGTTCGCGCAGGCCGAGGCCGGCCTCCTCCCGGCGGACGCTGAAATCCTTGAGTCCGTTCGCGCGCTGGCGGACGGTGCGGCGCAGCATCTGGACCGTGTCGCGCAGGGTGGCGGCGCGCTCGAAGTCGAGGCCTCCGCCGCCTTCCGCATCTCCTGCTGGAGTTCCTGCAGGACGACGGGGCGCTCGCCGCGCAGAAAGGCGCGGGCCTCGGCGGCGCGGGCCTGGTAGCCCGCCCGGTCGATGCGCCCGATGCACGGGGCGGAGCAGAAGCGCAGGATGTCGGACAGGCAGTGCTTGTGGTCCTCGGGGCCGGGCTCCCGCGCCTTGCACTGTTTGAGGCCGTGGCGCTTCTCGAGGAAATCCTTGGTTTCCCGGGCCGAGTTGGAGGACGCGTAGGGTCCGAAATACTCGTGGTGGTCGTGCTTCCTGAGCCGGGTGACCGTGAACTGCGGGAAAGGGGCGGACGGGTCCATCGAGAGCATCAGGAAGCGCTTGTCATCCTTGAAATCGGTGTTGTAGCGGGGCGGTATTCCTTGATCAGACGCCCCTCGGTCAGGATCGCCTCGGCTTCGTTCGCAACCGGTAGAATATCGAAATCTTCGATGCTGCGAATGAGCCCCCGGATTTTGGGCGACACCGTCCGCAGGGTGGCCGACTGGAAGTAATGGCGGACCCGATCCCGCAGCGATTTGGCCTTGCCCACGTAAATGACCTTCCCGGCACGGTTTCGCATCAGGTAGATCCCGGGCTTTTCGGGGAGATTCTTGAGTTTTTCGAGGATTCGATCGGGGAACTGCATGGCCGGGGGCGGATGGGGCGGTGCCTATCAGGGCAACCCCGGTACCACAATCATCCAGGTGACTGCATTTTACAACTTCACAGAAAGATCACGTTTCTCCCAAAGTTGGCCTCGAACCTGCTTTTTGGCGGGTTGGTATCGCAATGAGCTGGATCATAAGCAGAAGTCTGGTGAAAGCCGAGGTTTCGAACCACGTTCGAGGCCTGGTCACGGGCCGTATCTGGCTGCATGGCCGCGAGGAGCCCATCGAACTCGAACTTTCCGGCGACGCGGGCGCCGACATCGCCGGATGCAAGGTGCTGATCGAGAACCCCTCGCCCGAAGTCGGAGAACGGGTCGGCCTCGAAGGCCGCCAGGTCGGCAAGCTCATCGACTGCACCGCCTCGCACCGCATCACCATCCCCCTGATTTCTCCCTACGAGGCCCGTCGCCTGCGCCAGGAGGGCAAGCCGGTTCCCTGCCGCCTGGACAACGGCTTCCGCCTTTCCTGGATCAGCCCGGTGCATGGCGAAATCATCGTCGAAGGCGCGGGATTTTCCGTCTTCACCTCCACCTCCGGCTGGGCCGCGCGCAAGACCGCCGCCGCCCCGCACGGGGCCGGCTGGGCCGACTCCCATCGGGGCGACTCTCCCCGCACCACCACCGCGACGCAGGGCTTTGACGAGCACGCCTGGGAGCGGATGCTGCGCAACACCGACGCGTCCAACGCGCTCTACAACAAGCTGCTGGAAAAATACGCCGCCAATCCCGACCGCGACCGGCTGATCGCCCGCGAGATGGGCTGGCCGCACCCCGAGGAACTGGGCCGCCCGGGGGCCACCACCGAGGGCGCCCTGGCGGACCTGCCGATCCCGCTCCCCGAGAAGCACAAGGTGGATTGGATCGTCACCTCCCAGGGGGACATCGCCCACCCGGTGGCCGACCAGGCCCTGCGGCTCTGCGTCAACATCCGGCGCGAATGCCGGCGTCTGCTGGTGGCGGATGACTCCCGCGACGGCCAGCTCAAGACCCTTTCCGAATCGGTTCAGAATCTCGCCTGCAAACTCGCGGGCGCGCTGAACAGCCTCGCATACGACAAGGTCGTGGACTGCGGCTTCATCATCGCGTATCTCAAACGCGCCCTCGGCACCCTCAACCAGGCGCTGGGCGCCCTCGAGACCAGTGCCGAAAACCCCTGGTTTCCGGTCGATCTCGCCGCCCGCTGCCGCGAGGAACTGCATGCGATCCGCGAGGCCACCCTTGGCTTGATGGAACGGTTCCGCGCGGACTGACCGCCCTCCGCGCCCCGCAAAACGCCCCGGACCGGAGCAGGGGCTTCTTGCTTTCCCGCCAAAGTGCGTCATTCTGCCGCGATGGATTTGAAACGATTTTTCGACCGCATCGGTCTGGACGGCACCCGCTGGCAGTGGCGAATCCGCCGCTGGCAGAACCGCTGGGCGGACCGGATGGCCCGCGCCTCGGACCGGCACCGTCAGATCACCTACGCCCACAAGGTCTGCCCGGATTGCGGCGCGCTGATGGCGCGGAACGAGTCCGTCTGCCCCTCCTGCAACGCCCGGGTCGGCACCTGGACCGGCCAGGTCGCCGGACGGACCATCCAGTCCCTCCTCCCGGCCGACCCGGTGGTCGCTCCCGCCCTTCTGGCCATCAACGTCATCATCGCGGTGATGACCATGATCCGGCCCGGAACCCTGGACTGGAGCCGGCTCCTCGATGCGGGGTTCATCCACGGCACCCTGCTCCAGCGGGGGGACTGGTGGCGGCTGGTCTCCTACGGATTCCTCCACGGGAATCTCCTGCACATCGTTTTCAACATGATGGGCCTGTATCAACTCGGTCCGCTCATCGAAATGGAGGTCGGCCGTCGGCGTTTTCTCTCGCTTTACGTGGTCACCCTGATCGTCGCCGGCTGCGCCACCGCCTTTCTCCGCCCCGGCCCCTCCGGCGGTTCAATCGGCGCCTCCGGCGCCATCTTCGGCCTGGTGGGTTTCGGACTGGCCTATTCCCGCATGCTCGGTCGCGCGGACTGGTACATGGCCTTCAAGAGCATGACGATTCAATCCGTGATCTTCGGCGTCTACATCCAGTTCGCCGGCAGCATCCGCATCGACAATCTCGCCCACGGCGGCGGCTTTGTCGCCGGGTTGGCATTGGGCGTCCTCATGGGCCTGGAGCGCCGGTCCGCCTTCTGGACCGGGAAACGCCGCTCCGTCGAGTCCGCCTGGAACTGGCTGGCCTCGGGCGCCCTGCTCATCACTCTCGTTTCCGTCGGCGCCATGTTCGTTGAGTTTGTGCGGCTGCTCCGGGGTTGAGACTCCCTCGTCCGCCCCGGCCCCGGCGCCTGGACCCGGCTCGCCCGCCACCCCGCCGCCCCGCGCTTTTTCCTTGCCCCCCGCCCCCGCGACGTTAAGCCGCGCATTCCCGCCCCGCGCGGACCCGACATGGTCTTCAGTTCACATCTCTTTCTCTTCTATTTCCTGCCGCTTTCGCTGCTGCTCTACTACGCCGCGCCGAAGGCCCTCCGCCATCCCGTCCTGACCCTCCTCAGCTACGTCTTCTACGGATGGGCCAATCCGCTGTTCGTGGTGCTGATGTTCGTGTCGACGCTGATCGACTACGTCGCGGGCCTCGTCGTCTCGAAGCAGCTCTTCAAACCCTGGAAGGGCGAGCCCCCGCTGCTCGAACCCGACGGGCCCCGCACCCGCGGCCAGAAAATCGCCGTCACCGTCTCGATCATCTCCAACCTCTCGCTGCTCGGTTTCTTCAAGTACTTCAACTTCGGCATCGACAGCTACAACGCCGCCGCCACGGCGCTGGGGCTCCCCGCCCTCCGGACCGCCCTCGAAGTCACCCTCCCGCTCGGCATCAGCTTCTACACCTTCCAGTCGATGAGCTACGCCATCGACGTCTACCGCGGCCACGCCCGGCCGATCCGCCACCTGCCCGACTTCATGTTCTACGTCGCCATGTACCCCCAGCTCGTCGCCGGGCCGATCATCCGCTTCTCCGACGTGGCCGAACAGATCCGCCACCGCATCCACTCGTTTGAAAAATTCGCCCGCGGCGTGGCCTTCTTCGCCTTCGGCATGGCCAAGAAGATCCTGCTGGCCAACCCCTGCGGCAAGGTGGCTGACACCGTGTTCGACTCCGCCACCGCCCACACCCTCGACGCCTGGTGGGGCGTGGTCTCCTACTCGTTCCAGATCTACTTCGACTTCAGCGCCTATTCCGACATGGCCATCGGCCTCGGCCTCATGTTCGGCTTCGTCTTCGCCAAGAACTTCGACTCGCCCTACCTCTCCCAGTCCATCACCGAATTCTGGCGGCGCTGGCACATCTCCCTCTCCACCTGGCTGCGCGACTACCTCTACATCCCGCTTGGCGGCAACCGCAAGGGCCCGACCCGCACCTGGATGAACCTCTGGACCGTGATGCTCCTCGGCGGCCTCTGGCACGGCGCGTCCTTCAACTTCGTCATCTGGGGCGGCCTGCACGGCGGCCTGCTCGCGCTCGAACGCCTCCGCGGCAAACACAGCGCCTACCAGCGGCTGCCGCGCTCCGGCCGCATCCTCATCACCTACGTTCTCGTCCTCGTCACCTGGGTCTTCTTCCGCGCGCCGGACCTGCCCGCGGCCCTGCGCTACCTCGGCGCGATGTCCGGCCTCGCCACCCCCGGCGAGGGCGCGTCGCTGCTCGGCGGACTGATCTACCAACCCTACTACATCATCAGCCTGCTCCTGGCCGGCCTCGTCACCTGGGGCGGCGTCGCAGACCTGGGACTACACCCGCCGCATCACCCCGGCCCGCGCGCTGGCCGCTTTCGCGCTGCTGATCCTCTCCATCATCGCCCTCACCGGCCAGTCCTACAATCCGTTCATCTACTTCATCTTCTGACATGGCCGACGAATCCAAACCCTGGACCGCGAAGCGATCGCCCACCTGGAGATCGGGCGGACGAGCATCTCGCGCCCGCTGACGGTGACGATGACGGTTGGCTTCCTGTTGATGATTTGCGGGGTTCCTTTTGTGCAGCATTGGAGGGACGTGAGGGACGCGAGGGACGGGAAGAGGGGACACGGTCTGGCCGCAGAGTTTGTCGATCGCTGGCCCCGCGACGAAAACGCTCCCGGTCATCTTCAGCCCCGGCACGCCGTGGCCGAAGCGCATGGACGTCAACCGGGGCCTGCTCCGCGCGATGAAGGACTACGAGACCGAACTGGAGCGCGCCTCCTTCCTCACCGACGCCTTCCTCGGCCCGACCCAGGAATTCCCTGAGCGGCTGGCCCGGCGCCGGCAACGAGAAGGCCTACGTCGGCCGCGACGGCTGGCTGTTCTACCGACCCGACGTGGACAGCGTGACCGGACACGGCTTCCTCGATCCCCGCCAGCTCGCCCGCCGCGAAAACGCGCGCAAATCCGGCGCGCCGCCCGTCTGCCCCAATCCGCTCCCCGCCATCCTCGACTTCCGCGATCAGTTGAAGGCCCGCGGCATCGCGCTGGTCCTGCTGGTCGCGCCCAACAAACCCTCCGTCGACGCCTCCCGCTTCAACCTCCGCCGCCGCCACCCCGCGCAATCCCTCCCACGCCGCGTTCACCCGCGCCCTGGCCGACGCCGGCGTGCCGTTGCTCGACGGGTCGGACCTCGCCGCCGCCTACCGCGCCAGGACCGGACTGCAGACCTTCCTCAAAACCGACACCCATTGGACTCCGGGGCTCATGACGGCCGTGGCGGCTGCGGCTGCGGCCAAAATCGAGGCCTCTGGTCTGCTCTCCGCCCCCGTCGCCGCGTGGACGACCAAAACCGAGCGCGTCACCAACGAGGGTGACATCGTCACTATGCTCAAACTGCCCGACACGCAGACTCTCTTCCCGCCGGAGACGCACGAGCTGACCCAGGTGCGGGCCGCCGGGGGCGCGCCCTGGTCCCCCGATCCCAAGGCCGAGGTGCTGTTGCTCGGCGACAGTTTCACCAACATCTTCTCCCTGCCCGGCATGGGGTGGGGGAGTGGTTCGGGATTTGCCGAACACCTGAGCCTTCACCTCAAGCGCCTGGTCGATCGCATCGCCCGCAACGACGCGGGGTCGTATGCCACCCGCGAGATTCTCTCGAAGGAACTGGCCAACGGCAACGACCGCCTGGCCGGCCGCAAGGTCGTGGTGTGGGAATTCGCCGAGCGCGAACTGGCCTCGGGCGATTGGAAGCTCCCTGCCCATGACCGTCGGCACGCCGCCGTCGGTCGAGGGCGATTTTCACGCCGGCCCCGAGGGCGACGCCCCCGTGCGCGTCACCGCCCGCGTGGCGAGGGCCTCCGATGTTCCGGGTGAAGGCACCGTGCCCTACGCCGATCATGTGCGCAGCCTGCATCTGGTCGATCTGCGCGACGCCGCCGGGAAGCAGATCGCCCCGCAGGCCCTGGCGTTTGTCAGCAGCATGGCGAAGAACCGGCACACTCCCGGGGCCGCGTTCGCGTCCGGCGACGAGGTTACGCTGGAGATTTCCCGCTGGGAGCTGGCCGAGAAGCAGTTCGGGTCTTTCAACCGCAGCGAATTCTCCGACGACGTCTTTCTCCTCGCCCCGCCGGTCTGGGCCGTTCCGGTTGCCCAGACGGCCGTTGGATCCAAGAGTCTGGCCGGCGTCGCCACCTACGCCACCATTCTCTTCCTTCTCCTTCTCCTCGCCATCCGCAACGCCCGCGTGATCAACAAACCAGGGGGATGATTGATCAGGAAGACAGGGATGGATTTTATGAGGAATGCTGGAAGGCTGGAAAAGAATTGGGCGGCATTTTTTGAATTTTGACTCCGGTTATCTACGGGGGCGGGGCTTCCCGGCGATGTCTCTACCGTTCCCTTAACCCCGCCATCGCGATCTTTGCGTTCTCCGCGAGAGAATCTTCCCGCTTTGCGCCCGCCCCCGATGGTACAGGCAGTCAATCCCTGGCCAAAGGCTGGCGTCCTTCCGGGGAGGCTGATTTCAGATGCGCGACGATCCGGTCAAAGGCCCGGCGGCCCAGGTCGAGGGTGATGTCCGGGAAGGAGCGGAAGGTGAGTCGATAACCGGTAGACCAGAACGTCTGGAACGGCTCCGCATGGATCTCCGCCCAGGGGATGAGGAGCGGCGGGTTGAAAAGCCGGAAGAGAATCATCTGCGCGAGGTAGAGGCCCTGCGGGCTGACGCCGATCACGAGCGCCGAGTTGAAGTTGACCCCTTTCATTCGCGCAGACTGGAAGTGGTGGCATGTTCCGTCGAACTTGTCCGGATGATGAAACCTCGTCGCGAGTCGCGCCCACCCGCTCGCGGAGGAAAGAATGCCCAGGACCAGGCACCATATCCCGACGAACACGAGGGGAAAGACCACCGCGAAGGAGGGAAGGAGCCAGGAAAGTGATTCCGACGGGTTATTCATCGAGCTTGGATTTTAGCGCAGGCGCAGCCTCCCCGGCGAGGGGTATTCCGCACGAGTTATAATTTCCCCGCAGCCGCAGCCGCAGCCACGAAGGCCTGGCGATTTCACAACAGTCCGCCCAGCGGGCCGGTGCTGTCGGCGAAGCAGGATTCCTCGATGCCGAACGATTGCAGGAGGGAGAGATGGAGGTTGGCGAGGGGGGTGCGTTCGCCGGATTCGACGAGGCGGCCGGTCTTGAGCACGCCCCCGCCGCGACCGGCGAGCAGGAGAGGGAGGTTTTCGGGGGCGTGGGCGTTGCCGTCGCGAAACGAGGAGCCGAAGGCGATGATGGAGTTGTCCAGCACGCTCCCGCCGTCTTCGGGCATGGCCTTGAGGCGGTCGAGGAAATAGGAGAATTGGGCGGCGTGCCAGGTGTTGATGGCGCAATACTGCTCCAGCTTTGAGGCGTCGTGGTTGTGATGCGATATCTCGTGGTGCGCCCCGTGCACGCCGGGCAGGAAGGAGAAGTCGCGGCCGCTGACGTCATTGCCGAACATGAAGGTGGCGACGCGGGTGGTGTCGGTCCGGAAGGCGAGGGCGAGCAGGTCGAGCATGAGGCGGACGTGCTCGGTGTGGTCGCCTCCGCGCGCCTGCTTGAAGTGCTCGGCCAGGCTGACGCCGGCGGGCAGGGCGTCGACGCGCCGGGCCAGCTCCTCGACCTGCGCGGCGACCTCGGGGCGCGCGTTGCCGCCTTTGCGGGTGAGGGTTTCGTCGAGTTCGACGCGGCGCTCCAGATCGCGCACCGAGTCGAGGTACTCGTCCATCTTGCGGCGGTCGCCGGGCGCGATGCGGGCGCGCAGGCGGCCGGCCTCGGCGCGGACCTGGTCGAGCACGCTGCCGCGGATGGGGCCGGGCGCGGGAGGGCGGAAGAGGCGGTCGAAGGCGGCGCGGGGACTGATCTCGCAGGGCAGGGGGCGCGTCGGGGTCGCCCACGCGATGTGCGCGCCGTAGAGGCGGGTGTAGCCGACATTGCCGTCGATGCCGGTTGTGACGGGCTCGATGCCGAGTTCAAGCGAGCGGAAGCGGTGTCGCGGGCCGATGTGCTGCGCGATGCGCTGGTCGACCGAGACTCCGCCCGACCGCACGTTGGCGCCGGTGGTGCGGGTGATGGCGGCGGAGGTGAGCAGCCCGCCGGTCTTGGCGTAGTGGCCGTCTCCGGACCCGCGCACTCGCGTTCCAGAGATTGCCGAGGGCGACGAGGTCAGCCAGCGGTGGGCTTGCAGCGGGTCCAGGATGGGCGGGAGCTGCCTTCGGCGAGGCGGACGGATTCCACGCGGTCGGGTTCACGCCGTTGGGGAAGTAGAGGAAGGCGAAGCGGCGCGGGCGCGGCGGCTCCCCGCCCCCAGGGCGCGGACGGGGTTGAGCGATTCGAGCCACGGCAGCGGCCAGCAGCGCGCCGGTGGAGCGCAGGAAGGTGGCGGGCGGTCGTCGGGGGACTATTCATGGCGGCTGACCGTGGCGGAGGTGGTGTTGCGGAGGCGGAAAGGGTCGCTGGTGACGATGCCTACGGCAAGGTGGCTGCCGCCCTCCGGCGGCTCGACGCCTTGCGGACGAGGTCGGCGATGACGGGGCGGTCGGGGTAGTCGAGGCTTGTGCCCCAGACCGAAGCCGAGCAGGCGTGAGGCGAGGTTGCGGAGAAACGCCTCGCGACGCTCCAGCAGAGGTCCTTCAGTCCGACGACGCCGTCGATCGCGGCGGCCGTCGGGCAGGGCGCCGGAAGCGTCGACCGGGAGGGAGTCGATCGCTTCGCGCCAGCGACCGACGGGGTCGAAGTTTTCCAGGGCGAAGCCGAGCGGGTCCATCGGTTCATGGCAGGAGATGCAGCCGGGTTTGAGCGGTGCGATTCGAGGCGCTGACGGAGGGTCAGGCCGCCTCGACCTTGTCGGCGGCGGGCAGGAAGCCGGCATCGGGTGGCGGCGGCGGCGGGGGTTGGCCGAGCACCTGTTCGAGCAGCCATTTGCCGCGTTTCACCGGGCTGGTTCGAATGGGGTAGGAGGTGACGGCCATGACGGCGCCGAGGGTGGTGATGCGCCGGCGGCGGGCGGTCGGGTAGTTCGAGCGCGCACGGCGTCGGACGCCACGGCGGGCATGCCGTAGAAGGCGGCGAGGTCGCGGTTGACGAAGGTGTACGGCGCGTCGAGCAGTTCGGTGACCGGTCGGTTCCGGAGGAAGATGTGGGCGACGAGTTGGCTCGGCCTCGGCGATCATCGCCTGCTGGACTTCATGCGTATTCCGAAGCGCCCGCGAGGGAAGACGGAGACGCCGAGTTCCTTTGCAGTCCCGCCGACGGCCGCGCGAGTCCTGCGCGAACACGGCGGCGCGCGGATCGGCGAGCAGGCGGCGGGCCTGCCTCGATGCCCTGCGGGGAGGCGAGCGCGCCCGCCTCCGCGGCGTCGAGCAGTTCGTCGTCGGCATGGTCCGCCACAGGAAAAAGGAGAGGCGGGAGGCGAGGACGAAGGGATCGACGGGGTGGACGCCAGGCGCGGGGGCGTCGGGATCGGTGACGAAGAGGAAATTCGGCGAGACGAGCGCGGCCTGCATGGCCTTGCGCAAGCCGGCGACGGGGTCGGCCTCCCCGCGGGCGAGGGAGGTGTACTCCCTCCGACCTCCTCCGGGGTGGGCGGCCGGCGGAAGGCGCGGCGCAGGAAGCGAGCGAGGTTCTCGGGCTTGTCCGACGGCTGGAGGCGTTTGCGGGCGGAGTCGTCGGCGAAGGCCGCCTCGACGCAGGTTTGCGCGGCGTGAGGGCGTAGCGTTCGAACAGCAGCGAACTGAGGAAGAGCGTATCGGCGTTGTTGTCGAACCCTTCGCCGCCGCCGCCGTCGGCCGGGAAGGCGTCGGCGGCCGGAGGTCGCGCCCGAGCAGGTCGTGCATGGTCCGGTTGTATTCGAGGTGGTTGAGGCGGCGCGGTCCCACGTGCAGGGGTCGCGGATGCCGTCGCCGGTTTCGAGGGCTTGCTGGACGCCGTCGATCCACCAGCACCGCGTCGCGCTGCTCCGGGGGAGGCGGAGTTTCCTCGGCGGCATCCTGCCCCGCGCGAGCTGCGATTTCACGCGCACCCAGGTCAGGCCGAGCGGTACACGGCCGGGTCGTCGTCGAATCCGGTCAGACTGACCCTGCCCTTCTGCTTCGTCGCGTTGTGGCAGTCGACGCAGTGTTCCTCCAGGAAGGGCTGCATGTGTTCCCGGAAGCCGGTTTCCCGGGCGGGAGCCGGCCCGGCCGCGAGCGCCAGGACGCAGAAGAGGGAATGGTGTGGGCGGGGCATGGCGGGAGTTTCCCAGTGTCGCCCGTGGATCGGGGATATTCAAACGGCAGCGGAATAGCACCTGGGCGCATGCCGCCGCCGGACGCAAACGCCAACCTGCGGCGGGGTTGGCGGCGGCTGGCGGCCCGGAGGTTTGCATGAACGGTCGGACCGGAACATGTGCCACGTCGTTTTACCCGTGAAACCCGGACGCGGATGCGCTATCAACCCGGCGTGGCCGACATGTACTGCTCCATGACCCATCAAAGCCTGTGTTCCTTCGCCCTGCTGGTCTCCTTTTCCGTATCCGGCCCCGCCGTGGACGCCTGTGGTTCGCCGGCTGCCCCGGCCGTCCGCGTTTTGGTGGCTGGGCGACAAGGCCAGGCCCTGAAGCTGACCCTGCTGGCGGCCCAGGGTCTGGCGAACTGGTCCGGCCGAACGTCTATCTCGACCCGGAGCCGACAACGCTCTGGATGGAATTGCATTGGCGAGGAAAGCCAGGGCAGCAGCATCTTGCAGGCATGGAACCTTCGGCGACACCGAGTCGTTCAAAGTCGGACACCCGACCCTGACCGAGGCGTGGATGGACGTCCGGGGCAGGGGCGTTTTTGACTTCACGGTCGAATCCTGAAGGCGTTTCTGGCCGGGACGACGGCCAGGGGCTGGATCGTTTACGACCATTTCGAGGACGAGGTCGCCCTGGGCCGGGACCCTGGCCGGCCAGTTCGACGCGCTCCCGGTCCTGCGCGAGGACCTTTCCCGCCATGGAACGCATCGCGCCGGGACTTCCGATCGTGTTCGACGCGGCGTCGATTCCCGCCAGCCCCGGGGTCGGGGCGTGGGCGGTGGCGGTGCATCGGTGGATGGTGGATTCATGCTGCCCCGTGTGAACAAGGCCGACTGGTCTCACGGGTCAGAGCCAAGCAACCTCGCGCAGAAGACGACACCTTCACCGACATCGATCAGGCGGTGCAGGAGAGTGGCCTTCGTCTACGACCTCACCCATTACCGCGAGGACACCGCGACGCCGGACCCGCGGTTCTCCCGTCCGGACGAATCCCAGGTCCTGGGCCTGATCCTGTCGGCCTATCCTCCGCTGACGCCCGTGTTCGGCTGGGGGGCCATCGACGAGAACACCTTTGTCCGAACCGTGACCGAAAAGGGACTGACCGTCATCTGTTCGGGGGTGCCCAACAACTCCTTTTTCAACCGTTGGCGGGCCGCGGCGCTTCCCCTCCGGCAGCGGCATCCGCCCCTGGCGGCGGACGGCCTCAAGGTGGAGAAGAAGATCCATCTCGCCTTCATGGTCAACGAGGGGGACAGCATCAAGAATGCGATCGCCCTTCAGGGGCACGCGGGATGGCTCCAGCCCGAACGCGGAGCGGTCCCGCTAAACTGGGGCGTGGAACCCGCGATTTATGAACGCTACTCCGGGTTGATGGAGTATTTTTACCAAACCGCGACGACCAACGACTATTTCTTCACCGCCGCGGCCGGGTGGGGCTATGTGCATCCGAACCGGATGACTCCGGGAATGGCGACGAATTATGTCCGGCAGGTCAACCAGGGGTTGGCGCTTTCGGACACCCGCTACATCGACATCTGGTGGATGCCCCATTCCGGCCCGGTCTGGCAGGCCTTTGCCCGTGGGTTGGAGGTGCAGGGCCTGACCCAGTGGAGCAACGAGCAGAGGGTGGGGTTCGATGAAGCCGAATTCCCCGTCATCCGAGGGAACCACTACTACACCCTCCAGGAGCCCGGGGACTTCGCCCGAATGCTCATCGAAGATTATAAGGATGTCGATGGACCCTGGTTTGTCATCGTCTATGGCGCCAAGCGCCACCTGACCCCTACAAGGCCAAGGCGGTGATGGACCGGCTGCCCGCGGAGCATTTCAAGGCGGTGCTGCTGGACGAGTTTTTCACGGCCGCCCGCCTCGCCGGGGAAAGCGGTGAAGGGAGGTCTGGCGGCCCGGCCCCGACGCGCCCAAGGGGGCGTTCCGTAAGCGGACGAAGCGCTGAATCCGCGCGCCGCCCCCCGCGTCGAAGCTGCCCACCCGGAGGAAATGATGAAGCCTGTCCGTTCCCGCCTGTTCCGGCCCGTACCCGTTGCCACCGCTGCGCTGGTTTTATCGCCGCCGCAGCCTCCATGGCCGCGCCTGCCCCAGATTCGGATGCGCCCGGCCGAACCTGCCGCCGCCCACCTTCGCCCGTCCCTCGGCCAATCAATATGCGCGGCACGAGCAGTAGCCGCACGATGTTCGTGTGCATCGGCGTGGCGACTGATGAGGGAACGGAATACGACCTGCTGGACGGGAAGACCGACTCGTCGAAATCCAATCCGAGCAGTTCGACGCGGACCAGATCTCGCGCGGCCGCCACCTCGTGGGGCGCGAAGCAGATCCTGCTCGTCTGCAAGCATGTGGAGGATTCTGCCTGTGGTCGACCGCCACCACCGGGTACAACATCAGCAACACCCTGCGGCGCGGCGGCAAGGGCGACATGGTGAAGGAGGTCGCCGACGCCGCCGCCGGCACGGGCTCAAGATGGGCGTGTACCTCTACCCGGATGACACGCGCTATGCGAAGGGCATCGGCCGCGGCGGTCGCACCGACGATCCCGCGAAGCAGGCGGAGTGGTCCGCGCTCTACCTCCGCCAGTGGGAGGAGGTGCCCACCCTGTGCGGGCCGGACCTGGGTCAACGAGATCTGGCTCGATGGCGGCTGCGTCATCGACATCCACCCGGTGATCGACCGCTCTGGTGCCCCCAACGCCGTGCTCTTCGCCGGCACCCGGCGCGATTGCGTTCGGTGGGTGGGCAACGAGCGCGGCATCGCGCCGGACGTGAACTGGAACACATTGAAAGCGGCCGACATCGCCGGGGTCAACGGCGCGGGCAACGCGAGCGACCCCGACGGAGACCTCTGGGCGCCGGTCGAGTGTGACACGACGCTCTACGACCACAACTGGTTCTGGAACGCGGGGAACGAGGCCAGGCGCAAGAGCCTCGACCATCTGATGCACCTCTTTGTGAAGTCCGCCGGCAACGGGTCGGTACTGCTGCTCAACTCGACTCCCGACACCAGCGGCGCGATTCCCGCGGGCGATCTCAAGCGCTACGCCGAGTTTGGCGAGGCCATCGAGCGGAACTTCGGCCGTCCCCTAGGGAAGACCGCCGGGGCCGTGGCCGGCGACCTGGCCGAATGCCGGGTGGAGGGCGCGGGGGAGGTCAACTGCGCGGACATCCGGGAGGACTACCGCCTCGGGCATCGCATCCGCGAGTTTGTGGTGGAGGGCAAGGTCGGCGGGACGTGGCGGCGGCTGGCCTCGGGCGAGGCGGTGGGCCGGCGCAAACTGGTGTTCTTTCCCCCGGTGAAGCTGGAGGCCCTGCGGGTGCGGGTGACGCGGGCCGTCGGCACACCGGTCATCCGCCTGCTGCAGGCCCACCGGGTGGACGACGCGCTGGCGGCCGACCTGGTGCCGCCGCTCTCGCAGGGATGTGCGGCCACGGCTTCGAGCATCCACAGCGCGCCGTACGCGGCCGGGTTCATGGTGGATGGAAATCCCGGCACGCGCTGGGGAACGGTGGACGGGGACCGGGATCCGTGGCTGGAACTGGATCTTGGGCGTCCGCGGAAAATCGCGCACGCCGCGATTTCGGAGCTGGCGGATCGAGTCAAAAAGTTCCGGATCGAGGTGCGCAACCAGCCGGACGAGGCGTGGCGGGTGGCGTACGAGGGCGCGCGGGTGGGGGCGAAGGCCGCGTTTGACTTCGAGCGCGTGACGGCCCGTTACGTCCGCTTCCACGTTCTCGAGTACGCCGGCCCGGGGGTGACCTTCTGGGAGTGGAAGCTGCGAGACCGGCCGGACGCGCTGGAGCGGGCGGGCGACTGGCGGGGCGGGCGCGAATGCGAGATCGATCTCTCGACCGTCATCAACGAGGCCGCGCTGTACGAGCTGCATTTTGTCGACGCGGCGGGGGCTCCAGTGAAGGTGGAGTCCGCGCGACTGCTCTTCGACGGCGTCCCGGCCGAGCCCGTGTGCCTGGGCGGGGTGGGGGAACCCGTCCTGCGGGTCAACCGCACCCAGGCCATCGGCCCCGGGGCGTCCTCGCGCATTTTCGTGCGTTTGACCGCCCCGGCCGGCGCGGAGGGGCGGGTCTTGATCAAGTGACGAGGCGCGTTCGGAAGTCGTGGATAGGATGGGGAATGCCCGAAAGCTGCAAGGATCGACCCCGGCTCAATGTGTTGTGTTCTTGTCCCTGCATGTATATCCTTCACCGTCATGAAAGTTCGTGCCACTCTTCTGCGTTTCATCTGCCTTTGCATCATGGTTGGCGTCGTCCGGGCGGAAGACGCGCCCGTCGTGCCGCTCGGCGAGGCGGAGAAGATCGAAAAACTGATCGTCTCGGTGGAATCGCTCGAAGGCGCGGTCTTTATCCGGAACGGTGCGGAGTACACGGCGAAAGACGCTGGATCGCATCTGCGCCGGAAGCTCAAGTCCGCCGGGTCGCGCATCACGACCGCCGCGGTGTTCATCGATAGGATCGGCACCAAGTCCTCCATGTCCGGCGAGGAATACAAGATTCGTTTTGCCGACGGGAAGACGGCAACCCTGCGGGATCACCTGCTCAAGGAGCTGGAAAAGATCGAGGCTCCGAAAAAGTAGTGCTTTTCGGGAAGTTCATGTGATCTGGATTGGATCGCCGGTCCGCTTTCCGCTATAGGAACGGGCCATGCCCGCCGACTTCAAGACCGGACTCGAGACCCCCGTGCAATTCATCCGCGGGGTGGGACCGTCGCGCGCGGCGCTGCTGTCCCGCATGGGGATCACGACGGCGGGGGAGCTGCTGTACTGCCTGCCGCGGCGGTATGAGGACCGCTCGGAGCAGTCGGGCGTGCGCGACCTGCGCATCGGGGAGCCGTGCGACATCGAGGGCACGGTGCTGATGTCGGCGTGGGTCACCCCCAAGGGCCGGAAGGCGACGTTTGACGCGCTGCTGAAGGACGACGCGGAGCGTCCGTTCAAGTGCAAATGGTACGGGGCCTCCTACCTGAAGGACCAGCTCGCGAAGGGCAAGGTGCTGCGCATTCACGGGAAGCCGGTGCGGCAGTCGGGGGAGTGGGTGTTCTACCATCCCGAATTCGAGATCACGGACGACGGGGAGGAGGAGTCGATCCATCACGGCCGGGTGGTTCCGGTGTATCCGCTGACCGAAAGCCTGCCGCAGCGCACGTTGCGCCGGATCCTCTGGAACACGGTGGGGCAGTACGGCGCGATGGCGGCTGATCTGCTGCCGGAGGAGACGCGGCGGCGCTTCGGTTTCGGTACGCTGGCGGACTGCCTGAAGCAGGTGCATTTCCCGGAGACGGTGGAGCAGGGGAACGCGGGGCGCCGGCGGCTGGTGTTCGAGGAGTTCCTGTCCATCCAGCTCGGGGTGCTGGACCGCAAGAAGAAGGTGGAGCGGCTGCGGAAGGCGCACCGGCACACCGCGCCGGGGGAGCTGCGGAAAAAGTTCGAGGACTCGCTCGGCTTCGCGCTGACGAACGCGCAGCGGCGGTGCACGGGCCAGATCCTGCGCGACATGGCGGCGGCGTATCCGATGCACCGGCTGCTGCAGGGCGACGTGGGATCGGGCAAGACGGTGGTGGCGGCGATGGCGGCGTTGCAGGCGGTGGAGGGCGGGGCGCAGTCGGCCATCCTGGCACCGACCGAAGTGCTCAGCCGCCAGCATTTTCTCGGATTGGGCAGCCATCTCACCCGGATGGGGGTGGAGTGCGCGCTGATCACGAGCGACATGACGCCGGCCGACCGCCGTCTCGCCCTGTCGGGCCTGCGCACCGGGCGCGTGCAGGTCGCGGTGGGCACGCACGCGCTGCTGTTCGAGGAGGTCCAGTTCCGGCGGCTGGGGCTGGTGGTGATCGACGAGCAGCACAAGTTCGGCGTGGACCAGCGGCTGGCGCTGTACGCCAAGGGCGAGCATCCGGACGTGCTGGTGATGTCGGCCACGCCCATCCCGCGCACGCTGGCCATGACGCTGTACGGCGATCTGGAGGTGAGCATCATCGACGAACTTCCCGCCGGCCGCCGGGAGATCCAGACCCGCGTGATCGGCGAGGACAAGCTGCCGGCCGCGTACGATTTCATCCGCAAGCAGGTGGCGAAGGGCCGGCAGGCGTTTCTCGTATATCCGATGGTGAACGAGTCGGAGAACGAGGAGTTCAAGGACATCAAGTCGGCGGAGGTCATGTTCGAGCGGCTGCGGAACGGGGAGTTCAAGGGGCTGCGGCTGGGGCTGCTGCACGGGAAGATGGCGGCGGAGGAGAAGCACCGGGTCATGCGCGTGTTCCGCGCGGGCGACCTCGACGTGCTGGTGGCGACGACGGTGATCGAGGTGGGCGTGGACATTCCCAACGCGACGGTGATGCTGGTGGAGAACGCGGAGCGTTTCGGGCTCGCGCAGTTGCACCAGTTGCGCGGGCGCATCGGGCGCGGGGAGCACAAGTCGTTCTGCGTGCTGCAGGGGGTGGTGAAGTCCCGCGACGCCTGGCAGCGGCTCAAGATCATGGAGGAGACGCGCGACGGGTTCCGCATCGCCGAGGAGGATCTGAAGATCCGCGGCATGGGCAACCTGGTCGGGCGCGAGCAGAGCGGTTTTCCGGCGATGCAGCTCGGCGATCCGGCGGCGGACACCGACCTGCTCATCGCCGCGCGCGACGAGGCGGCGCGGCTGCTGGAGGCCGATCCAGAGGGCGTGCTGGGCGACCACGTCGCCCTTTTCGCCAAGGCCCGGCGGATCTACAGCAAGATCGGTGTCTATGCCACGGTTGGCTGATCCATGAACCCGCTCCCCGAAATCATCTTTTGGGCCGCCGCGGCGGTGCTGTTCTACCTCTACGCGGGGTACCCGCTGCTGGTGGCGGTGCTGGCGAGGGTGAGACCGCATCCGCCGGGCCGGGCGGACAAGGGGGCGAAGCCGCCGAGGTTTTCGGTGCTGATCGCGGGTTTCAACGAGGCGGAGAACCTGCCGGCCAAGCTGGACAGCATCTACCGGTCCACGGCGGTGGACCGGATGGACGAGGTGATCGTGGGGTCGGACGGCAGCACCGACGCCACGCCGCGGGTGCTGGCGGCGCGGGCGATGTCGAGCCTGCGCGTGGCCCTGTTTCCCGACCGGCGGGGAAAGCCGTCGGTGCTCAACGAGCTGGCGCCGACGTGCCGGTCCGAGATCCTGGTCTTCACCGACGCGCGCCAGCCGGTGTCGGCGGATGCGTTCGAGCGCATCCTGGCGCGCTTTGACGATCCCGGGGTGGGCGTGGTCTCCGGCGAGCTGAAATTCCGGCGCGAGGGCGTGGAGGGCAGCGGCTCCGAGGGCATGGGGGCCTACTGGCGGTACGAGGCGTGGATCCGCGACAACGAGGGAACCTATCGCAGCGTGCCCGGCGCCTCCGGCGCGTTGTACGCCATCCGGGCGAACCTCTTCCGCCCGATCCCGTCCGACACCATCCTCGACGACGTGCTCATTCCGCTCAACGCGATGCGCCGGGGCTTCCGGTGCGTCTTCGCGCGCGGGGCGTACGCGTTCGACCGGCCCTCGCAATCGGCCGCACAGGAGAGCATCCGCAAGCGGCGCACCCTGGCCGGCAACCTCCAACTGGCCGCGCGGGATCCCTCGCTGCTGAATCCGTTCCGCAATCCGGTGTGGTTTGAATTCTTCTCGCACAAGATGCTGCGGCTCGCCTCCCCGTTCCTGCTGCTCCTCATGCTGGCCGCGTCCGCGCTAAGGGCGGCGCAGGGAGGGGGCGTCCAGATGCTCGTCC
>JAXMHJ010000005.1:0-132533 GCA_046346795.1 Kiritimatiellia bacterium | reverse complement strand
TTTGGCAACAGCTACGGCACCGACGGACCCTTCCTCCAGCACATCGCCACCCGGACCCTGCCCGGCGCCTCCGCCCTTTCCGTCATGATCAACGGCGGCGACGAGCCCCCCGCCTATCAGGGTCTCTTCCGGCGCATCACCCTGACCGAAACGCTGTCCGGGCGCGCTCCATAGCGTGTGAGCACCCGGGGACCTTCCCAGGGCCTTGGCGGCTGCGGCTGCGGCGAAATCAACGGCCGTCAGGTCCCGGCGTTGAGGAGGGAGATTTGCGGCCCCGTGTCGTGACCGTCTTCGGTTGAATCACCCCAGCAGGGTGCGCAGCTCCATCAGGTGTTCGATGCGGGCGTCGGGCTGGTGGTCGCCGGGGGCGGGCTCGAAGCGCTCGTAGGATTCGTGCTGGGTGATGTAGACGGACTTCATGCCGGCGCGTTTGGCGCCCTGCACGTCGGCGAGCCAGTTGTCGCCGACGAAGACGCAGTCCTCCGCGGGCACGCCGAGTTGCTCGCGCACGACGCGGAAGGGTTCGGGGTGGGGCTTGACCCAGCCGATGTCGCCGGAGACCACGACGACCTCCAGGTGCTCGGCCAGCCCGGTGTTGCGGAGGCTTTCGCGGATGGAGTCGCCGCAGGGGTAGTTGGAGAGCAGGGCGAGCCGGTAAGTTTGTCGAAGCTCGCGCAGCAGGTCGGCGACGCCCTCGGGCCGGGTGATGCTCCCGAGGAAGGAGCGGTAGCGCGCGTCCATGACCTCGCGGATCTCCTCCCCGGAGGGTTCGCGCAGGTAGAGTTCGCGGATCAGCTCGATGGCGACCTCGCGGAAATCGTTTTCACGGAAATCCCGGTGGTAGGGGGCGACGACCTGGCGGTCCCGGACCCGGCGCAGGTGACGGGCGTCGCAGGGGCCGGCCACCCGCTCCAGGGTGTTGTGCAGCTCGGTGAACTGCGCGTTCATCTGCGCCGGGCCGAATTCGATGAGGGTGTTGCGGTAGTCGAAGATGACGGCGCGGGCGGAGGGGAAGGGGCGGGGAGAAGGCATGGGGGAAACTTCGCCTCGATTGCGGACGGGGTCAAGCCCCGGCTGTTCACTGGCCGGGAATGGGCGGTCCGCCGCCGCCTCCCGTTGAACCGCCTCCGGTGGAGCCGCCCCCGGTGGAGCCTCCACCCGTGGAGCCTCCCCCCGTGGAGCCGCCGCCTGTAGATCCCCCCGTCGAGCCGCCGGTTGAGCCTCCGGTTGATCCTCCCGTACTTCCGCCCGTGCTGCCGCCCGTCGAGCCGCCCGTGGTCCCTCCGGTGGTCCCGCCCGTGGTTCCACCAGTGGTCCCGCCGGTGGTCCCGTTCGTGCTGGCGCCGTCCCCCGCGGCGACGGGGGTGACAATGGGATTGGCGACGGCGGTGGCGGTGATGGCGGAGGTGAGTCCGGTTTCGATCCAGGTGCCGCGCAGGGTGGCGGTGGATCCCTGGACGACAAACGTCCCGGTGACGCTCACCGGTTGTCCCGCCGGCCCCGCGCCCGACCACAGGGTGCTGGCGGCGGTCGTGCCGTTTTCCGTCACGGTGCCCCGGTAGACGGCCCCGGTGTTGTCGATCACCGTCACGCGGTCGCCCGACTGGGTGACGCTGAACGAGGTGACCGGCGCGCCGGTGCTGCCGGCGACCACGCGGCCGCCGCCGTTGGAGTAGAATCCGCTGACGTTGAGGCCGCCGGTCAGGCGCACGGTCTCGTCGCCGCTCTGCACGTCGCAACCCGCGGCCAGGGCGACCAGGCCCGACGCCAGCGCGCCCAGGATGTTCCGGTTGAAGCTCATGCCGGACTCATACTCCACCGGATGCCCGCCGTCCATCCGAAGGTTGTCACCCGATCCCCTCGCGCAGCACCTTCAACGCCGTTTCGTACCTCGCCGCCAGCGGCGTGTCGGCCCCTCCGCGGGCCAGTCGACGCACCGCCCATGAAAACACATGCAGCCGCGAACGGGTGTTGAGGTCGAACACGGCCGAGGTCCAGTAGGGCCAGTCCATGATCCACTGCGCGCCGGGATGGGCCCGCTGCAGCAGCGCGCCCGTGAGCGCCCCCGCCTCGCACGCCAGCACCAGGATCGCGTTCGACGCCTGCTCCGGGCGCGCCGTCGCAATCAGGCCGGCGATCCGGTCCTCCGCGGCCCAGCGGTCGAACGCCTCCAGCCAGTCCGGTCCCGGTTCGCCCGACACCCCGCACAGCGCTGGCCAGTCGCGCGCCGCGGCCGCGGCCATGCCGGCCACCTTCTCCCCCGCCATCGCCCGCCCCTCCGGCGTCAGCCGGTCCAGCACGCGGATGTGCGCGCCCGGCGGCAGCTCGATCTCCTCGAAATCCGGCCGCAGGAACACGTTCCCGTCCTCGTGCTCCTCGGGCGGATGCCACGGGGCGAAGAACGTGTCGAACAACTCCTCCGGCGTCGGCAGGGCCACGCTCATTCCTCGGTGGTGAGGGGGTTGAGGCGCTCCGCGGCCTCCTTCGGCATGCGCCCGTGATACAGCCCGCTGCGCATCAGCGGCGTCAGGCAGACGTACACCGTTTCGGGCTGCGCGCGCGCCACCTCCAGCAGGCGCACCTGGATGTGTTCGTACACGCCGTAGCCCGGCACCCGGATGGCGTACGCGTGGTCGAGCACGCGCACGTGCGGCCGGTCCGCGAAACACGCCTCCAGGGCGCGCAGGATCTCCGCTCGCCGCGCCTCGTCCGAGTCGATCTGAAAAGCCGCCAGAAAGTGCATGCATTCCTCCGCTTGCCCCCGGCCGCGGGAAACGGCAGAGTGACCCCCGCCGTTTCCCGGATTTTTCCCCATGCGACAAGATCGAAAACCCGCGCTGCTCTTCTGGCTCGCCGTGCTCCCCGCGGCGGCGGTTCTGCGCGTGTGGGCGGCGGCCCGCGCCTTCGCGCCCAACTTCGACTCGGCCACGCCGGGGCTGATGGCGCTCGACATCCTCGCCGGCGCCCGTCCTCTGATGTATTACGGGCAGGCCTACTTCGGGTCGCTGGAGGCGTATGTGTCGGCCGCCTGGATGGCCCTGCTGGGTCCGACCGACCTCGCCCTCGCGCTCGGCCCCGTCACCTGCTCGCTGGCCTGGATCGTGACGTTGCACGCGCTCGTGCGGCGCCTCGCCGGGCCGCGCGCGGCGCTGGGCGCGGCGGTGCTGGCCGCCTTGCCCGGCTGGGGCATGCTGTGGCTCAACCTCACCTCCCTCGGCGGCTATCCCGCCACCTGGTGGCTCGGCACGCTCGCCTGGCTGCTCGCGCTGCGCATCGCGCAGGACGACCGCCCGCCGGCCCGCTGCCTCCCCACGGTGGCCGCGCTCGGGCTCGTCGCCGGGGCCGCCGTCTGGGTCAATTTCCAGTCCGCCCTGCTGCTGGTGATGGCCCTGCTCACCTTCGTGCCGTGGGGGCTGCGGCACCGGCGCGACCGGATGCTGATCCCGGCGCTGGCCGGCGCGGGGGTGCTCTTCGCCCTCGCGGTGACCCCGATCCTCCTCGTCGCCCGCGACTACACCGGGCTGCACACGGCGAGCTGGAGCCCGAACCCGGCGCGGATGCTGGAGCACGCGTCGATCACCCTGACCAAGGCCCTGCCGCCGCTCCTGCTCGGCTCCGCGCGGGAGAATTCCGCCGCGGCCGTGCTCCTGCTGCTCCTCCTCGCGGGGGCGGCGGTCCTGCGCGTGCGGAGCCCCGCCGCGCGCACCCCGGCCGGGCGCGCCCCCTGGCTGGTCGCGGGGGTGTTTCTGTTCTTCCTCCCGCACCCCATGGCGGCCGAGGGGGCAGCCGCTACCTGTTCACCGCCGCGATCTGGGTCCTGGCCGGCCTCTTTGCGTGGCCGCTCGAGGACGCCCGCCCCCCCGTGCGCCGCGCCGCCGCGGGCCTGCTCGCGCTGTGGGTCGCGCTGAATCTGTGGCACGTCTTCCCCGCGGTGCGCCAGTCATCCGAGCTGGCGCGCGGCGCGCGTGGCGGAGCGCGAACGCGCCGTCGCCGCCACCCGCTCCACCGGTGTCGCCGCGGTGGAACTCGCCGGCGGCTACATCTTCGGCCACGAGGGGCAGGTGTTCTCGTGGGCGGCGAAGGACGAGATCCACTTCGTCTCCGTATACGACGAGCGCAGGGTGTGGCTGGCGCAGTGGCTGGAGGATTCGGATCTGGTGGCCATCGGCTGTCCGCCCGCGCTCTATTTCCGGATGCGGCGCACGCTGGACTCGCTGGGCGTGGTTTCGCGGCGGGCGCAGCTCGACCCCCTGAGCCTCTTCTGGGCGTTTTCCGGTCACCGGAACGCCGCGCGGGGATTTGTTCCGGTCACCGGAAAACTCCTGCGCGACGGGGTGCCCGGCGCGGAGGCCCCCGAGGCGCTGGACCGGGTGTTCGACACGTTCGCCGAAGGCGTCGCCGGGGGGGGGCTGTGGCTCGACCTCGGCCGGGTCCTCCCGCTGGAGCGTCTGTGGCTGTGCGAGCCGAATCCCTATCAGGACTTCCTGCCGGAATCGCTCGTGGTGGAGACCTCGGTGGACGGCGCGACGTGGCGCGTGGCGCTCGACTGCAAGGAGCGGTTTGCAAACGCGTACCTGATCGAGGGCCGCGTGTACGTGGACGGATTCATGGGGCAGATGGAGCTGCAGCTCGACGGCGGGGAGGCGCGCTATGTGCGGCTGCATTGCCGGGCGGCGCAGACCGGGACGGAAGGTCGCTGGCGGATCGGCGAGGTGCTCGCCTTCGAAAGGACCGGGGGGCGGCTGCCACCCGGGGAACATTCATTCTATGCGCCCAAGGCGGCGGAGGACATCGAGCAGGCCGGCGTGAAGACCCTCTTCGCCAACCGCTGGCTCAGCGCGCGGCTGGCGGACGACGCCCGCTTCGCCGTGCTCCCGCGCTTCAACAGCAAGTACGCGCCCTCGCAGCGCACCCGCATCCCGTCCGCCGGCGACGCGTTCCTGGTTCCGGAGGAGCTGGCGGAGGAGACCGCCGCGGTGCTGACCGCCGCCGGGGCGAAGTTCGACCGCGCCACGGTCGAGGGCCGTTCCCTGTTGGTGGTGCGCGATTTGCCGTCCACCGCCCGCCTCTACTGGACCGGCCACCGCCTGCTGCGCCTGCAGGGTCCCGAGCCGCGCGGTTATTGAGTCTTTTTCACCGGGCGGAAGGCGGCCAGCGCCGCCAGGCCGTGCAGGCCCGCCAGCACGCCGGCGCCCCACATCCCCCACGCCGAGGCCCGCAGCCACGCCGGACGCAGCACGAGTTCGCGGGCGAGCAGGTCGTGCAGGTCGCCCGCGTCCATCTTGCGCAGCAGCTTGCCGCCGGCCTTCGCGGCGGCGAGCAACCTGAAGCCCGACGGTCCCTTGCGCAGCACCCGGATCAGCAGGTCGCCGCTCGCCGCGCCGGGCCAGCGCGCCATCCAGCGCAACCCGTCCGCGCCGGCCACCTGCAGCGAGGCCGCGGCCAGACGCGGACTGGCGTCCACCCATCGGCGCAGCACGGCGAGGTCCTCCGCGCCGTTCACGTGCCGCATCACCATGCGCAGCGTGCCCGAGGGCGCCTTCCACGCCACGGCGAGGACATCGGCCATCACCGCCCCCAGCCGGCGGGCGTCGTCGGCCCGGTCGGCCGCGCGGGCGAGGGTGACCACCTCGCCGGCGAATCCCTCGGTCAGCGAACCCGCGCGGCGCAGGCCCTTGACCAGTCCGAGACCCGCGTCGGCGGGCGCGGCGACCTCGGTGGTGACGGGGATGAACGCGGCGATCGACGAGGCGAGCCCGGCGGAGGAGAGGGCGACGAGCACCGGGTCGGTCGCCTCCCCGTTCCAGCGGGCGACGCCCTGGAGGGCGAGGTCGCGCAGGTCGCCCACGAAGAGGAAGTCGGACGCCAGCGTGCCCGCGACCTCCTCGCCCGACTGCAGCGAGCCGGTGAAGAATCCCGCCGCAAATCGTCTCGCGGCCGCAAACGTGCCGCGGTGCTTTTCGCGCAGGTCGCGGCCGAATTGCGCGATGACCGCGGCGTTCGGCGCGCCGGGGACCGCCGCCACCGCGTCGCACAGGCACAGCGCCCCGGCGACGTCGCCCGCCTCCGCGAGGGCCCGGACGTCCGGCCAGTAGTCGTGGTCCGGCGCGCCGGCGGGCGGCGCCAGCGTGTTCGCCGCGTCGCGGACGCTGCACAGGAGGGCGGCGGCCGCGGCGAAGACCGCCGCCAGCAGCGAGCGGTGCAGGAAGTGGTAGGTCTGGCGCAGCAGTAGCATCTGCGGTTGTACGGCGGGGGCGGGCGGGGATTCAGGGCCGGGCGGGCCGGCCGGGCCCGACCCCGGAAGTCTTAGACAATGGTTTGGCCCGGGATTCGATTTTATCTATGCATATCTGCCATCGGGGATTTCCTGATGGGGGTAGGATGGGGGTCCAACCGCAAAGGAGAACCGACCCATGAAGATGAAGATCACGACCCTCGCCCTGTTCGCCGCCCTCGCCGGCCTGTCCAACGCCGCGTTCGCGGGCGAAGGCTGCGGCAAGTGCCGGAAGGAATGCAAGAAGGACGCCGTCGAGGCGCCCGCCCCCGAGCCCAAGGCAGGGGAGCAGGTCCCCGCGGCCCCGGCCACCCCCGCAGCCCCCGCCACCCCGGCGGAAGGCGCGCCGGCGCCGGCCGAACCCAAGGCGCCCTGAGCGCATCCCCCGCGCCCCCCGCAGGGGGAGCGTCCAACCGGCCGGGTCCGCCCGCGCCGGTTTTTTTTTGTCCGCGCCCGGCGGCCATCATCTTTTCCCCTATCGAAGGCTCGTCCAACACCCTGAGTGCGCACACCCCGGTCGTGCGCTAGAGTGCCCGCATCAGGGACGTTCGGGAGTTTCCTTCCGGGCCGAACTGGAAACCAGGAGGCTTTCGACAAGCTTGAGGTTTTGATTTTGACGCGTCCGGGCAAAGGTGCGGCCTCCGAGCCGCTGACCAGCGCAGGCCAGACTTCCCTCCCCCCCCAAAGGCCCCGCTGGGAGATCCTCCCTCCTCCCCAATGCCCGGGCGCGTCTTCTTTTTGCCCGGCGGTCGCGCGGCCGAACCGGCGTTTGGCGAGGGGGGGCGGATTCGACGCCCCCGGGAGGGAGTTGGCCGCCGCCTCCCCGGAGCGGATCAATCCCGGCGCAGGATCGCGGCGCCGTAGGTGAAGCCGCCGCCGAACGCCACCAGGCCGACGCGGCGCGAGCCCTCGTCGGGGACCTGGGTGAGGGCGAGCGGAATCGTGCTGGAGGAGGTGTTGCCGTGGCGGGCGATGACGTCGAAGACCTGTCCGGTCGGGGCCTTGAGGCGGCGGGCGATGGCGTCCAGAATGCGGCCGTTGGCCTGGTGCGGAACGATGAGATCGAGGTCCTCCATGCGCAGATGCTCGTCGGCGCAGGCCTGGCCCAGCACCTTGATCATCGCGCGCACGGCCTGGGCGAACACCTCGCGTCCGTTCATGGTGACGTAGCCCGGGCAGGTGGGCGCGGGCATGGGGACGACCAGCGCGGCGTTGGCGTCGGCCAGGCCGGAGAGCACGGGGCGGCATTCCATGACCCAGCGGACCGGGAGGCCCGGGCCGGCGAAGGCGGGGGCGTCGGGACCGCACACCAGCGTGGCGGTGGCCGCGTCGCCGAAGAGCACCGCCGTGTCGAAGTCGGCGGGATTGGTGATGGGCGAGAGGGCCTCGGCCGTGACGACCAGCACGCGGGCGGCGGGATTGCCCTGCAGGATGTCGTGCGCGTTGGCGAGGGCGTAGAGGTAGCCGGAGCAGGCGGCCAGCACGTCGTGCGCGGGCATCTCGGCGTGGGGGCCGTTCTTGCACAGCTCCGCCAGCACCAGCGAGGCGGTCGACGGGGTGATGGACGCGGGCGTGGAGGTGGCGCAGACCACCGCGGTGAGGTCGGACGGCTGCAAGCCGGCGGCGTCCAGCGCGCGGCGGGCGGCGGTGGCGGCGAGGGTGATGACCGTCTGGCCGGGGGTGAGGTGCCGGCGCTCGCGGATGCCGGTGAGCTTGGCGATCTCCTCGGCGTCGTGGGCGGGGAAGCGCTTGGCGATCTCGGCGTTGGTGACGAGTTTGCCGCCGGATTCCGAGGCGATGGCGCAGATGCGCGCGGGCACGGGGCCGGCGCGGCGCACGGTGGCGCGCGCGGGCGCGGCGGCGGTCCGGCGGGTGAGGGCGGGGGTGCCGGCCTCCTCGCGGGTGGGACGGCGGCGGTGGGCGGCGGCGTCCTCGAGGCGCACCGTGAGCAGCGGCTCGCCGACGGCGATGCGTTCGCCCTCGGGGACCAGGAGCCGGTCGATGACACCCGCGCACGGGGAGGCGAAGTCGAGCACGGCCTTGTCGCCCTCCAACTCGGCCAGGGGCTGGCCGGCGGTGACGGGATCGCCCGGCTTGACGCGCCACTGGATGACGGTGACGCCGGTGTCGGCCGGGCTGGAGCCCTGCGCCTCGACCGTGACGGTGTTGCCGGCGGGGGCCGCGGCGGAGGCGGGCGGGGTCCACGCGACGTCGAAGCCGAGCAGGTCGGCGCACACGCCGAGCACGCGCTGGAAGGAGGGCAGCAGTTCGAGCTGGTTGCCGAAATGGAAGGGCACGTAGGTGTCGGGCCGGGTCACGCGGCGGACGGTGCAGCCGGGAACCTCCTCGGCCAGGACCGCCGCCACCTCGGCGCCGAAACCGCAGGTGAGGTTGTCCTCGTGCACGATGACGACCTTGCCGGTGCGGCGGGCGGAGTCGGCCACCGCGGCCCGGTCCCACGGGGCGAGGGAGCGCAGGTCGATCAGGTCCACCCCCGCGCCGGCGGCGATGAGGGCGTCGGCGGTCTGGCGGCATTGCGGGATGGTGCCGCCCCAGGTGACGATCGTGAGGTCGTCGCCCCGGGTGACCCGGCGCGCGCGGCCGGGCGGAACCCACTGGTCGGCCACGTCGGCGGAGGTCGCCGCGTCGCGGTCGTTCAGGCAGATCTTGGGATAGAAGAAGAGGGTGGGGCGGCCGGAGGCGAAGGCGGCGTTGAGCAGCCCCGCGGCGTCGGCGGCGTTGGAGGGCATGACCACGTCGACGCCCGGCACATGCGCCGCGACCGACTCGAAGGTGTGCGCGTGGAAGGGGCCGAGGCCGGGCCGGTAGGCGCCGCAGGAGATCATGACGATCACCGGCGCGGTCCAGGCGCCGTTGGTGCGCCAGTGCATGCTGCCGAGTTCGGTGGCGATCTGGTTGAAGGCGATGGGCAGGAAGTCGGCGAACTGCAGGAAGGCCACCGGGCGGCCGCCGGCGAGGGCGCGGCCGACCGACTTGCCGACGATCGTGGACTCGGCCAGCGGGGCGTTGACGACGCGGCCGGGGAACTGGGTCGAAAGGCCCTTGGTCACGCCGAAGACGTCGCCCTTGGGGTCGGCGATGTCCTGGCCGAACAGGCTGACGCGCGGGTCGGCGGCGAGGTGGTGGCGCAGCACCTCGCGCATGGCGAGGCCGAGGGTCAGCGCGCCCTCGCCGTCCCGGCCGCGGTATTCGGCGCGGGCGCGCTCGGCGGGGGTTTCCGGAATGCGGGCCGAGGTGGCGGCGTGCGGGTCGGGGGCGGCGCGCGCGATCTTCTCCGCGGCGGCGACCTCCGCGGCGGCCTCCGCCTCCAGCGCGGCCAGCGCGGTTTCGGGCACGCCCGCGGCGAGCAGGTGGGCGCGCAGGTGGGCGATGGGGTCGGCCTGCTCGCGGCTGCGGCGGATGTCCTCCGCGTCGCGGTACGAGGTCTGGTCGTCGGCGTTGGTGTGGCTGTCCAGCCGCTCCACCTGGAAGTGCAGGATCGCCGGGCCGCGGGTCTCGCGCACGGCGCGCGTCACGCCCGCGAAGGTGTCTGCGCAGTCCTGCGGCCGGCGGCCGTCCACCTTGTGGACGTCCAGCCCGAAGAAGGGGCCCGGGCACGAGAGGAAGGTGCGTCCATCGGTCTTGGTGGAGATGGCGTAGTGGTTGTCCTCGACCAGGAAGAGAACGGGAAGCCGGTCGCGCACCGCCTCGGCCACCGCCTCGTAGAACTCGCCCTCCTGGGTGGTCCCTTCGCCCACGCAGCACAGGACGACGGGCTGCCCGGGCTCGTCCTTCACCTGCGCGGCGACGCCGACGGCCTGGAGGGCGTTGTTGCCGACCGGGCCGACCATGCTGAGCACCCGCCGCCCGGGGTCGCTGAGGTGGGCGCTCATCTGCCGCCCGGCGGAATGCGACTCCCCGGTGGCCAGCAGGCCGTGCAGGAAGTGGAGCACGGTCGTTCCGCGGGCGATCAGCAGCGCCTTGTCGCGATAGTGCGCATGCAGCCAGTCCCGGGGCTGAAGGCAGCCGGCGAGGAGCGCCAGGGCCTCGTGCCCCGCCCCGCTGACGTGGAAAAACGCCTCACCCGACGCCACCAGCCGCTGTTCCGTCTCGTCCAGCCGCCGGGAAAGCACCATGGATTTGAAGGCCCGCAACAGGGAGTCTGTCGGGGCGGCGAAAGCGGAGGCGGAATCAACCGGGTTGTTTTGTTTCATGTTGGGTGCGGACATGTTTGCCCGGCGGGGACCGCTGGACATGGAGCCGGGCGCTCCAGCTTATCCGGGAATTTGCGAAAAAAACAATTCCCTCCAACGGGAAAAACACGGGGACGGAGGGACCGAGGATCGCTTGTGGCTTGTCCGGACAAGCCCGGGAATGGTAGGGGTGGACGGGCGTTTCGGCCTCCGCCGGATCCGCCCGCCGCACCGCAACCCCGACGCCCAACCGGATCGAACCGTAATAAAAGAAAGGCCCAGACCATGCCCCCAGTCAAAATGACCGTTGTTTCCATCCTGCTCGCCGCCGGCGCCACCCTCGGCCTCGCGCGGGCCGAACGCGAAGAGAAGGAAGAACACGGGCGCGAGCACCACGCCGGCAAGGAATCGATCGCGGCCAGGCTGCCGCCGGCGGCGACCACCAAGGGTCTGACCTTCGAGAAGGACATCCAGCCGATCCTCGAAACCTATTCCTGCACCGACTGCCACGGCGAGACCAAGCAGAAGGGCAAGCTGCGGCTCGACACGCTCGAATTCCTGAAAAAGGGCGGGGCGGAAGGCGTGATCATCGTCCCCGGACAGGGAACCAAGGGCAGCCTCCTCTCCGCCATCGCGCGGCTCGACGCGGACGATGCGATGCCCCCCGACCGCGCGCCCGGCAAGGATGTCGGCGCCGACGGCAAAAAACTGCCGCCCGTCAAGCACGTCACCCCGGCCGAAATCGGCATCATCCGCGCCTGGATCGAACAGGGCGCCAACTAAGCCCCGCATTTTGGCGGGAGTTCCCGGGTTGACGACCGGGACGACGGACACCACCTTGTGGCCATGTCTTCCGTCACCCGACTCCTCCAGCGCCTCGTCTCCACCCCCAGCGTGAATCCGGCCCTGCCCGGCGCGCCGGACATCCTGGGTGAGCACCGCATGACCGCGCTGCTGGACGGGTGGCTGGCCGGTTGCGGCTTCGAGACCAAACGCATCGAAACCGTGCCCGACCGGCCGAGCCTCGTCGCCACCTTCGGCCCGGACAAACCCGGCCGCACGCTCATGATCGAGGGCCATCTCGACACGGTGGCCGTCGCCGGCATGACCATCGACCCCTTCTCCGGCGAGGAACGCGACGGACGCGTCTGGGGTCGCGGCGCCTGCGACATGAAGGGGCCGATGGCCGCCGCGCTCGACGCGATGGACGACGAGGTCCTCGCCGCTTTCCGGGCGTCGGACCGGCGCCTGATGTTCGTCGGTGCGATCGACGAGGAAATCGGCGCCAAGGGCGCGCGCATGCTGGCCGACCTCGGCATCGGGGCCGACGAGGCCATCGTGCTCGAACCCACCGGCGGCGACATCGTCACCGCGCACAAGGGCCCCGCCTGGATGTTCGTCACCCTGCGCGGGCGGGCCGGCCACGGCTCCGATCCATCCCGCGGCGTCAACGCCATCGACGCCGCCGCGGAATTGATCCCCTGTCTGCACGAGCTGCACCGCTCGCTCCAGCCCGCCGCGCCGCATCCGCTGCTGGGCCTACCCACGCTGAACATCGGCCGCATCCAGGCCGGCAGCGCCGCCAACGTCATTCCCGACGAGTGCCGCATCGACATCGACCGCCGTGTCCTGCCGGGTGATTCCGCCGCTCCGATGGTCGCCCTGGTCCGCGCCGAGCTGGAGCGCATGCAGGCCGCGGGGAGCATCACCGGCTTTGAGTTATCCACCTACGAGGCGCCCTCCTTCCAGACCCCGGCCGACGGCCCGCTGGTCCGCCGCCTCGCCGCCGCCTCCCGCGCCCACGGGGTGGAGCCCCGCGTGCTTGGCACCTCCTGGTTCAGCGACGCCGGAGCCTTCTCCCGCACCTGCCGCGAGATCGTCGTCTTCGGCCCCGGCCACATCGCCCAGGCCCACACCCGCGACGAGTTCATCGACGTCCCCGACCTCCTCCGCGCCCGCGCGATCCTCAAGGATCTGATGCTCGACTTCGCCCGCGCCTGATCCCCCGTTCGGAGTCCCGCCTTCAGGCGGAACATGAACGACCGGGAATTCAGGCCACGAACGTTCGGATTGTTTGATCAGGAACTCATGAACTCAGGAAAGAATGCATGGATGGTGAATTGCCCTTCCTCCTGGTGCCCGGGCTTGGTCGGGCGGAGGCCGACTACGAAAGACGCGAAAGACGCGAAGGCCGCACCAGCACCCCATCTTCCCCCTTGCCACCCTGCGGTCGTTTTGTAGGCTCCGGCCATGAATCGTTGTTCCATCGTCCACCGGCTGCGCGGGGCCGGAGTTGCGCTTGTGCTGGCGGGGTGCGTGCTGGCGGGGGTTTCGTGCGAATCGGGGGCGGAGCGCATCGCGCGGCTGGAAAAGGAGAAGGCCGAGGCGCTGGCGGAGGCGATGCGCGCGCAGGCCGAGGCGGAGGGCTGGCAAAGCTTCAACCTGCTGGTGATCAGCATCGTGGCCGGGGTCGTGGTCTTCCTCGTCGCCACGCGCATCTACCACTACTACAGCAAGGCGAACGTGAGCCGCCGGCTGATCGAGCGCAAGCGCGACTACCAGGCCGCGCTGCAGATCCATCTCGACGCCGACGACTTCGCCAGCGTCCAGGAGATCATCCGCGGCCTCGGGCTGCCGGACCCGTTGCAGCCGGAACTGGATCTCGCCGCCGGAAGCCTCGCCAAGGTCTGCCACCTGTGCCTCGATCCGCGCAACACCTTCCTCCCGTCCGACCTCAAGGAGGAGGTGCTCGCCTCCGCCCGGCTCACCTGCGCGGGCCTCTTCGCGACCATCCAGCGGGTCATGCTGCTGCACGAGTCCAATTGCGCCTCCAGCATCGAGGCCGGCGTGCTGGACCGCATCGCCGCCGACATCCGCGGCATCCGCGCGCGGCTGGAGGACTGCCTGCGCGACGTCGCGGCCATCATCCTTCATGCCCCGGTGGCTCCGGGTTCGGTCGCGGCCGCAACCGCCATGGCCGGAATCCTCTCCGCCCTGCGCGACGCCGACCGCCTGCTCAACGGCGAAGAACTCCCCGCCCCTCGGCCCGTCCCTTCCCCGCTTCAACCGGCGCCCCCGTTGTCCGCACGATCCGCGCAAGACCCGGAAAAGGTCTCCTGAAAACTACCCTCCGACCAATAGACGCACCGCGTCGAGTCGGATGCGGGCGTTGCCCAGTTCCTCCCCCACCCGCGCGATGTCCGACCGCAGGGCTTCGATTTCCCCGGGGCGGATGTGGTCGTTGATCTCGCGCAGGGAGATGAGGTGCTGGAGTTCGGCCCCCAACGCGGACGTCATGGCCTTGCGGGCCTCGCGCACCAGCGCGACGCTCTGCTTCGCGGCGAGAGCGCGCAGGGCTTCCAGCATCGCGGGA
The DNA here is from genome assembly GCA_046346795.1 of Kiritimatiellia bacterium. Taxonomy (GTDB): domain Bacteria; phylum Verrucomicrobiota; class Kiritimatiellia; order SS1-B-03-39; family UBA6053; genus JAXMHJ01. The sequence continues at coordinate 118,693 of JAXMHJ010000005.1, read as the reverse complement.
ATCCATTCGGTGCGCAGCATCTCGTTTTCCAGCACCGTCCACGGATCGGCGTCATGCAGAACGAGCCCCGCCGGCACTTCCACCGGCGCGGACGTATGATCCACCGGCGCGGACGTATGATCCACCGCCAGCAGGACCGGAGTGGGCGGTAGAAAGCGGTCCACCTGCAATGCCGGCGGGGCGATGCATTCGATGACAAACACCGCCTGCAGCAGCAGCCCTTTCCGACCGCTCATGCGGCAGCAGGCGCAATTCCCGGCCTCGCCGCCGAGGGCGAGGTCCATGCCGGCCTGAACCAGCGGATGATCCCAGGTGACCAGGGTGATGTCCTCGCGCTCCAGCGCGCGGGCACGGTCGAAGGTCAGGCGCAAGCCCTCCTCGCGCAGCGGAAACCGCTCCTGCATGGCCGGCCCGGGATGCAGGTGGTAGTCCTTCGCGTCCAGCGGGTCGAGCTGCACGCCGAACTCGTCGAACAAGCGGACCAGGAACGGTTCCAGCTTTCGCGCGCCGGTCTCGGCCCGGATGCGCTCGACCACGGCCTGCGCGACGGCGGGACGAAAGGAGTTCAGTTCCAGCAGCCGGTCGCGCCCCTGCTCGATTTCGCGGCGGAGCTTTTGGAGGAAGCGCCGGGTGTCGGCGACGGTGCGCGGCCCGAGCGGATGGAGGTCCTCCTCGAAGCGCAGCCACGCCTCGCGGCCGCCCACGGCGGGCGCGGAAAAGACGTCGACGCCTTCGTGGAGCCAGCGGATGAGTCCCGCCTGCTCGGAACCGGCAAGATGGGGCAGGTGAATGTGGATGTCGCCGCGCTGGCCGATGCGGTCGAGCCGGCCGATGCGTTGCTCGACGAGTTCCGGGTCCTCGGGCAGATGGATGAGCACGAGGTGCTGAACAAACTGGAAGTTGCGGCCCTCGCCGCCAATCTCGGAGGCGATGAGCACGCGCGCGCCGTCGGGCTCGGCAAACCACGCGGCCTGCCGGTCGCGCTGCAGCAGCGTGAGGTCCTCGTGAAAGAGCGCGGTTTTGACGTGGACGAAGTCCGCGAGCGCCTTGGCGAGTCGCAGCACTTCGCGCCGGGTGTGGCAGATGACCAGCACCTTGGTCCCGGGGTGGTCCTGCAGGAATTCGGCGAGCCAGCGGGCCTGCAGGGCGAGCGCCTCGACGAGTCCGTCCGACGGCTGGAGCGGCCACAGGTGCGGGATGCGCCGCGGAAATCCGGAGAGCGCGGAACGGGTGTTGCGGAACATGACGCGGCCGGGGCCGTGCTGCTCCATCAGGCGGGTCAGGGCCGCGTCGTCCCCGGCGGCGATGGCCTTTTCGGCCTGCCGGGCCAGCGCGACGGCGGCGGTCTGGTCGGTCCGGAACTGCTCAAAGGAGGCGTGACGCCGCGGATCGAGCAGGCGCAGGCGGGCGAAGTGGCTCTCCTGCCCGGCCTGTTCGGGGGTGGCGGTGAGCAGCAGCACCGAGGGGGAGACGCGGGCGAGCTGTTCCACCACGCGGTATTCGGGACTCGCCCTGTCCGGGCTCCAGGCGAGGTGGTGCGCCTCGTCGACGACCAGCACGTCCCAGCCGGCCTCGATCATCTGCGCGGCGCGGACGGGCTCGCAGGCGACGGCGATGCTGCAGAGCACGAGCTGTTCATCCAGGAAGGGATTGGGGGCGCCCTCCCCCGCGTCGATGGCGGCGCAGCGCTCCTCGTCGTAGATGCGGAAGCTGAGATTGAAGCGTCGGAAGAGTTCGACGAACCACTGGTTCACGAGCGGCTCGGGCACCAGGATGAGAACGCGCGCCGCCTTGCCGGTGACCAGCATCCGGTGGACGATCAGGCAGGCCTCGATCGTTTTGCCCAGGCCCACCTCGTCCGCGAGCAGCACGCGTGGATGCGGGCGGCGGCAGACCTCGTGGGCGATGTAGAGTTGGTGCGGAATCAGCTCCATGCGCCCGCCCATGAAGCCCCGCACGGGGGACGCGGCCTGGGCGCGGCGCTGGCGCAGGGTGTCGAGGCGGAGTTCGAAGAGCGCGTTCGGTCCGGGCCGGCCGGAGAGCAGTCGCAGTTCCGGCTGGTCGAAGCTGAGACTGCCGGCCAGGTCGGACTCGGGCAGTTCCACGCCCCCGCCGCGATAGGTGATCAGCCCGCGGGCCTCGACCACCTCCTCGATTTTGAAACGCGGCGCTCCCGCGGGGCCGCCGACGGTGTCGCCCGGCTTGAAACGGACGCGCGCCAGCGGCGCGCCGGGCACCGCGTATTCACGCGTGCCCCCCTCGGCGGAGGGGAACCGGAGTTTCACCCTTCGCGGAGACACCTCCACCACGCACCCCATGCCGAGTTCAGGCTCGGACTCGCTGATCCATCGTTGACCGGGTGCAAACATCGGCGGACACAAGACGCTTCGCGCGCGAAGAGCAAGGAGAAACCGGCCTGTCCGGTCCGCACCGCTTCCCGTCGGGAGTTCCGGCGGGTTGACATCGATGGTTCGGGGGAGCAGGAATCCCTCATGAACCCACTCCTCTCCCGCCGGGATTTTTCCGCCCTCACCGGTTTTGCCGCGCTGGCCGCGTTCACGGGCCGGGCCGGGGAGGACAAACCGACGCCGGTGCCGCGCCTCGGGATGTGCCTCGATCTGAAGCGGGCCGACGTCATCAAAACATCCGGCGGGGACTTCCTCGAGGAGGGCGTCCAGTCGCTGCTGGTGCCCGACGGGGACGACGGGGTGTTCGCGAAACAACTCGAGGCGCTCAAGGCCTGCCCGCTTCCCGTGCCCGTGTGCAACGGGTTCATCCGGCGCAAGGACCTGCTGTGCGTCGGGCCGGCGGCCAATCACGACGAGGTGATCCGCAACGTGACCGTCAGCATCACCCGCGCCGGGAAGGCCGGGGTGAAGACGATCGTATTCGGCAGTGCGGGCACGCGCAGGATTCCCGCGGGCTGGGACGCGGCGCGCGCCCTGGACCAGTTCGTGGCGGTGCTCAGGCGCATGGGGCCGATCGCCGCGGACCACGGGGTGGTGATCGCGGTGGAGCCGCTCAACGCGAAGGAATGCAATTTCATCAACCGCATCGGCGACGTCGCGGCGGCGGTGAAGGGGGCGGGGCATCCGGCGATCCGCGGGGTGGCCGACCTCTACCACATGATCCTGGGCGGCGACACGCCGGACGATCTGCGCGCGGCGATGGACGCGGTGCACCACGTCGAGATCGCGGATCCCACGCGCAACCGCGCGCTGCCGGCCCCGGGGGGGCAGGACTTCCGCGGCTTTTTCCGCGTGCTGCGCGAGGCGGGGTTCGCCGGCACCCTGGCGATGGAAGGCCATTGGGAGGCGCCCGACGTGCCGGTCGCGTTCGCCGAGATCCGTCGCCAGTGGGCGGGGTAGGGCGCAACGGCGTTTTTCTGACCGTCATTAGACGGCTTGTCCCGCTGGGATGAAAAATTCCGCAGACGTCCCTTGCACCCATCCCTTGGGAGCTTTCTTGAACCCGCTCCCGGCCCCGATTTCCCGCTCCAGACGTCCGGATGGCGGGGCGGTCAACGGAAGAGTTTAGACAGGATTTACAGGATGGACAGGATGGGTTCTCCTCAACAACCTGTTTCATCCTGTTCATCCTGTAAATCCTGTCCTGATCAAACTCGATTTCATTCCTCCCTTTGCGGTCTTCGCGATCTTCTGTAAAAATTTCATCGGGTCCCGCTCCAGACGCCCGGATGACCGGGGAGGTCAGCGAAACGCAGGTGCGCCCCGGGTGAGCCTCCCCGCGGAACCTCGCTTGCATTTCTCCGCCGCGCACGGCAGCATTCCCGGCCATGTCCAATCCCATCCCCTTCAACCGCCCGTTCCTGATCGGACGCGAGCTGCAGTACATCACCGAGGCGGTGCAATCCGGCCAGCTCGCGGGGGGCGGCGGCTTTTCGCGCCGGTGCGAGACGTGGATGGAGGAACGCTTCGGGGCGCGCAAGGTGCTGCTGATGCCGAGCTGCACGGCCGCGCTGGAGATGGCCGCGATGTTGTGCGGGATCGAGCCCGGCGACGAGGTGATCGTGCCCTCGTACACCTTCGTGACGACCGCCGGGGCCTTCGTGCTGCGCGGCGCGAAGCCGGTCTTCGTGGACATTCGCGAGGACACCCTCAACATCGACGAGACCCTGGTGGAGCGGGCGGTGACCCCGCGCACCCGGGCCATCGTGCCGGTGCATTACGCGGGGGTGGCGGCGGAGATGGACGCGCTGACGGCGATCGCCCGGACGCACGGGCTGCGCGTGGTCGAGGACGCGGCGCAGGCGGTGGCCACGACCTACCGCGGCCGGTGGGTGGGCACGCTGGGCGACGTCGGCTGCTTCAGCTTTCACGAGACCAAGAACTTCATCTGCGGGGAGGGCGGGGCGATCGTGATCAACGACCCGGCCCTGGTCGAGCGGGCCGAGATCCTGCGCGAGAAGGGGACCGACCGCTCCAAGTTCTTCCGCGGCGAAAAGGACAAGTACACCTGGGTGGACATCGGCTCCTCCTATCTGCCCAGCGAGCTGCAGGCGGCGTTTCTCTTCGCGCAGTTGGAGCAAAGCGAGCGCATCACCGCGCGGCGCATGGCCATCTACGACGCCTACCGGGAGGTGCTCCAGCCGCTGGAGGACGCCGGGCGGCTGCGGTTGCCGCGCGTGCCGGCGCACTGCGCCCACAACGCCCACCTGTTCCACCTGCTGCTGAACACCCCGGCCGAACGCGACGCGATGCTGGCCTTCCTCAAGGCGCGCGGCATCGGCGCGGTGTTCCATTACGTCCCGCTGCACACCTCGCCGATGGGGCGGCAGTGGGGGTATCGGGCCGGCGACCTGCCCGTGACGGAGAACCTGAGCGCGCGCCTGCTGCGGCTGCCGTGCTTCTACGAGCTGGACGCGGAGTCGCAGGCGCGCGTCTGCGCGGACGTGGCCGCGTTCTTCGGCCGCTAACAGCCTGTTGAGAAAGTCCCGTGGCCGCGCGGGCCGGGATTGCGCCGGCGGGCAAGGCGCGGCGACGGCGGCGATGCCCAAGCGCATCGCCAAGGAGCCGCAACGCCGCCCGACGGATGCAAGAGCGGCCCGCCCGGAGGGTTGCGGCGCTTTTCCCGGCGGAGTTCGTTGGACGACGGCGGACAGACCGCTTTGGGGTATGCCCTTGTCGTCCGCCTTCTCCGCCGGGAAAATCGCTCGCAACGCGGCTCACGCGACTTTCTCAACAGGCTGCTAGGCGAACCCCGCCGTGCCCGCGAGGATCAGCGCGATGCCCGCCCACTGGCGCCGGGTCAGGCGCTCGCCCAGGACCGCCGCGGAGAGCAGCACGACCATCAGCAGGTTGAGCGGCAGGAAGACGGCCAGGGCCTTGGCGGGCACCAGCTTGTAGGCCCAGGTGTTCAGCACCGTGGAGGCGAGGATCAGCAGATATCCGGCGATCATCGGGGGGCGCAGGTACATGGCCGCGAGGTTGGGCGCGGGTTTGCGGGCCGCCCACTTCATGCAGAGCTGGCCGGCCGCGGCCGCGGCGCTGCCCGCGAACGCGGCGGCGAGATGGGCGGAACCGGCGGTCATCGCGCCCCCCCGTCCCCGGCCGGCTTGCGCGGCGGGCCGAGCAGCAGCCACAGCCCCGCGATCATCACGCCCGCCCCCGCCGCATTCAGCGCGGTGACCGGCTCGCCGAACGCGATCCGCGCCACCACCAGGATGCCGGCCAGCGAGAGCGGGTTGACCACGGCATAGGCGATCGACAGCGGGATGGTCCGCAACGCCAGCGGCCACACCAGCGCATGCACCCCCAGGCAGGCCAGCACCGCGAGATACCACGGATTCCCGGCCAGACCGGCGACGCTCATGTCCACGTTGGCCAGCGCCGCCTTCTTGCCCAGCCACGCCGAGGCGATGAGCAGGGTGATCGACACGACCAGGCAGGCGCGGGAGAGCAGTTTGGAGGGGGCGGGCGCGACCATGACTCCCGTTTAGTCGTTCCCGTCCACCCGGTCACGGGAAAACTGGAATCGGGATTTTACCCAGGATCCCACGCCTGCTTCGCTCAAGTCGCCAAGAAACATCAGATGAGGAATGCTGGAAGGCTGGAAAAAGGGAGACAGGATGAACAGGATTACACAGAATGGCTCTCCGTCGGCTTTTCGTTCCTGACCCCTTTGCCGTCTTCTGCAAGGAGCTGAAACATCTGGACGCATGGCAGGCAAAGGTCCCGGCCGTGTTGCGTGAGGCGCCGGGGGTTGTCGAGATGGGGTCAGGTGGCGCGGGCGGACTTCCACATTGCGACGAGTTCGTCGAAAACAGGAAGAAAATCACGTTGGAGCGCGCGCATGGGGATAATAAAGAAATGTTCGGGCGTTACGAACCGCGCCAGCGAATAGTTAGCGTTGCGCTGACTATTCGCTGGCGCGGCGGAAAAGATTTCGAAGGGCGTGTTGGTATAAGTGATTTCCATCGATGCCGGCAGGGATACAACTCCGGCGGAAGGCGCCGCGCAAGTCCAAACCGCCTCCCGCCAGGTCCGGGGCAAGAGCTGTGCGACGTCGGCTTGGCGACAGCGTTCGGGGGCTGTGAATCTCGGCCGCCGATCCGTGGCGCGCCGGACAGCGGCGGGCCGCGGCCGCAGCCGCCACGGCCCCGCCCCCTCAGGCCCCCCTCAGGCAAATCCCGACCCGGTTTCAGGGTTGCAGCCCCCCCTTTTGCCGCTAGAGTGGACGGGTCTTTCAACCCATGAGGTCTCGTCGTGACATGTAACTGCAATGCCGGGGTGCTTGAGCTGCGCGGCGGTCTGCGCCTCCTTGAAACGCTCGATGTGCTGCGGATCATCCGCCATGTGGCTGGGCAGGACCTTGATGGCCACCATCCGCCCCAGCGAGAGCTGCCGGGCCTTGAAGACGGCTCCCGCCCCTCCTTCGCCCAGCTTCTCGAGCAACTCAAAACCTGCGATGACCGGATTTGACATGGATTCCTTGACCCAGCCGCGGGACGACCACTGTCCTTCGGCGGGGTTTTGACTCCCCCGCATCTTGCATGTTCCGGGCGGGAAGGGAAAGCCCATTTCGGGAGAAAACGACGGACCCGGAATTTGACTTTTCCGGTCCCGGGCGCAGACTGGCCGCAAACCCAAGCCGGAGAAACCCATGCTCAACCCCATGACCCGCCGCATTTTCACCCTGGCCGCTGGATTCGCCCCGGCCGGCCTGACCTCCCAAGGCGCCGCCAAGGTCGGCGAGGCCGCCCCGACTTCACCCTGAAGGACCAAGGGCGTTGAACACACCCTGGCCGGCCTCAAGGGCAAGTACGTCGTCCTCGAATGGCTGAACCACGGCTGCCCCTACGTCGCCGCGCAGTACAACAGCGGCAACATGCAGAAGTTGCAGGAAACCTCGACCGCGAAGGGTGTCGTCTGGGATCTCGGTCAACTCCGCCGGCTCCGGCAAGGCCCCCTACACCAGCCCGGAAAAGGCCGACCAGCTCACCGCCGAAAAGAAGGCCGTGCCCACCGCCGTGGCCCCGATCCCGACGGCACCGTCGGCCATGCCTTCGGCGCCAAGTCCACCCCCACGGTGGCCGTCACAGACCCCGCCGGCAAGCTGATCTACTTCGGGACGTCGATGACAACGACTCCGGCAACGCCGAGGACGCCCTAAGGCGAAGAACTACGTCAGCGCCGCCCTCAAGGCCGCCATGGCCGGGCAAGCCGGTCGAGACCCTGGTCACCAAGGCCTACGGCTGCGGCATCCACTACGGGAAGTGATCCCCGCGGACCGCGGCCGCCTGCTGCCGCTTTGTTCTGGCGCGGCTTGCCGCGCCTTTTTTCGTGCTCGTCCGGAAAGCTCATATAGCCGCAATGATACGGATTTATGAGGAAGGCTGGAAGGCTGGAAAATTGAGTCGGGAAAGAAATGTAGGTCGCCGATCCGGCCAACCATGCATCACATCCCGTCTTGTGCAGTTGGTATGCAATTCAAATCGCTTTTATCCCCGCCACTTCCATGATACGGGGACTGCAATATGAGCGATCCGGAGCCACTCCCGCGCCCGCGAAAGCAAAAGCGCCGAAGACCCCGGGCAGCGGTTGTCGGAGGCCATCCCCTTGCCGTTCTGCTGATCGTCATGTTTTTCTGCAGCCTGCCTGTTTTGCTTTTCGCCGTGCCGGATTGGTGGGATTCCACCTTTCCGACGAGCGCCTTCAAGAGGACGCTCGGCGAGCCCATCCCGAAGAGCGTCGTGGTCTACAAGCGCTGCGTGAACGCTCGCCAGAACTCGATGAATGGCTGCTCTTTTCAGCCAGTTCCAACGGCATGCAGCGGATAATCCAGCGGAATGGCTTCATTGCCTTCGACGACTGCGGGCCTTTTGAAAGCCGAGCCGGATGCCGCCGATGCACGGGTCAAGGGTCGCCGAAGTCTTCCGGGATCTTTGAACGGCCAGGTGTGGTGATCTATGGCAACCTGCTATGTGAGTTGGACGAGTGCAAAACGCAGGGGTTCACCTCGCATTTTCGCCTGGTATGCGCTGCGCTCCTCCGTCCCCGGCAGCAGCAAGGTCCTGCATGCGGATGCAAGCGGGACCCCGGTCCTGTACCACCGCGCTAAGTGACGCCGGCGTTCCGGTCACCGGAACCCGGTCTCCAAAACCGTTCCGGTCACCGGAAAAATCGCAAAAACGGTGGACAACCTTCGTTTTCCGTCTAAACAACGCCTCTGCATCCCCCGCAACGGGGATGGCACCGGGGCGTTTAGCTCAGTTGGTTAGAGCGCTTGCTTGACATGCAAGAGGTCACTGGTTCGGAGTCCAGTATCGCCCACCATTTCCATCCCGGACGAACCCCCTGAACATGACGCGAACAGCCCTGTTTTCCAGCGTCCCCGTCGAATGATCATCGCCGGGTCGTCCTCCTATTGTGGCGGGATCTCCCCCGCCCCATTTCCTGCCGCCAAGGGATTCCGGCAGGCGTCCCGACCTGATTCCACCCCAACGGAGAAACCGCCATCGACCCCACTGAAATCCGCGCCAACCGCCGCATCCGCGCCCGTGACGTCCGCGTCATCGGCGCCAACGGCGAACAGCTTGGCATCCTGCCGACCCGCAACGCCCAACGCATGGCCGAGGAACAGGCCTCGACCTCGTGGAGGTCGTTGCCGCCACCGCCATGCCGCCCGTGTGCAAGATCATGGACTTCGGCAAGTTCAAGTACGACCTCGACAAAGAAGGCCAAGGAATCCCGCAAGAAACAGGTCGTCGTCAAGATCAAGGAGGTCAAGTTCCACTCCAACGTCGAAGACCACGACTACCAGACCACATCCGCCACTCCCGCGACTTCATCGAGGAGGGCCACAAGGTCAAGTGCACCCTGTTCTTCCGCGGTCGCGAAACACGCACATCGAGCTGGGCTTCGACCTCTTCCAGCGCGTCATGGAGGACCCTCAAGGACATCGGCCATCCCGAACAGCTCCCGCGCCTGCAGGGCAAGATGCTCGGCATGATGATCACTCCCGGCAAGGCCAAGGGCCCCATCCCCAAGGTCGTCCCGCCCCCCGCCAGCCCTTCCAGCCGTTCAACAACGGCCGCCCCGGCCAGCAGGGCGGCCGAAACCAGCCCCGCCGCCCGCCCCCGCCCCGGGCGCACCCGGCGCCTCTCTGCCGCGCCCGAGTCCCTCCGCCCGCACCTCCTCCCCCGGTCCGCCCCCCTTCCGGCGCTGACACCCCGATTCTCGCCGCCGCCGGTCGGAACGCGCGCTCCCCCGATCCCACCGAACCCGACAAGACTCCCATGGACGCCCCCCGAAAAAGACGATCTCTACCGCATCCGGCACAGCCTCTCCCACGTCCTCGCCCGTGCCGTGCTCGAGGTCCGCCCCGGCTCCAAACTCGGATTCGGCCCCCGGTCGACGACGGTCTCCTACTACGACTTCATCCTCTCCTCCCTGCTCGTCCGACGACTTCGCCGACATCGAGAAGCGCATGCGCCGCATCATCGGCGAGGACCAGCCTTCACCGAGGAAAACCTCCTACGCCGTGAGGCCATGGCCCGCATCGACGCCATGGGCGAGCCCTACAAGAAGAAGGAGTACGCCCAGGAACTCTTCGACAAGAAGAGCCTGCAAACCCTGCGCTTCACCGCAACGGTCTTTCCTCGACATGTGCGAGGGACCCCACGTCCCCTCCACCGTGGCCATCCTGCCCGACGCCTTCAAGATCCGCTCCCTCGCTGGCGCCTACTGGCGCGGCGATTCCAAGAACGTGATCATGACCCGCATCTACGCCCTCGCCTTCCGCACCAAGGACGAACTCAAGGCCCACACGGCCCTGGAGGAGGCCCAGCAGCGCGACCACAAGAAGCTCGGCAAGGAACTCTCCCTCTTCACCCTCTCCGAGGACATCGGCAAGTGGCCTGCCCCTCTGGATGCCCAACGGCACCGCCATCCGCGACGAACTCGAGAAGTACATGGTCGAACTCGAGTTCAAGGGCGGCTACCACCGCGTCGCCACCCCGCACATCGCCAAGACCTCGCTGTATTACCAGACCGGCCATCTGCCGTATTACGCGAAGCACATGTTCCCCTTCATGACCGCCGAGGAAACCGGCGCTGACGGCGTGACCCACACCGAGCAGTACGTCCCTCGCCGATGAACTGCCCGCACCACCATCTCATCTTCAAGGCCGAGCCCAAGAGCTACCGCGACCTCCCCCTGCGCTACGCCGAGTACGGCCACGCCTACCGCTACGAGGACTCCGGCTCCGTCTCCGGCCTCCTGCGCGTGCGCGGCATGTGCATGAACGACGCCCACATCTACTGCACCGAGGAGCAGATCGAGGACGAGTTCCTACCGTCATGCGCATGCATCAGATCCTTACGCCACCATGGGCATCAAGAACTACTACATGCGCTTCTCCACCCTCGATCCCGAGGATCCTGCTGGTCGCGAGAAGTATGTGGACAACCCCGGCGCCTCGGGACCGCTCGCAGGAGATGGTCCGCGCCGCCATGGTCAAGTCCGGCCTCGCCCTTCCGCGAGGTCAAGGGCGAGGCCGCCTTCTACGGTTCCAAGATCGACTTCCAGTTCAAGACCGTCACCGGCCGCGAGGAAACCGCCAGCACCAACCAGCTCGACTTCGCCGTGCCCGAGCGCATGGACATTTCCTACGTCGCGCCCGACGGCACCCTCAAGCGCCCCTACGTCATCCACCGCGCCCCCGCCGGGCACGCACGAGCGCTTCATCGCCTTCCTCATCGAGCATTTCGGCGGCGCCTTCCCCACCTGCCCGCCCCCGTGCAGGTCCGCGTCATCACCGTCGGCGAGAAGTTCGACGCCTACGGCAAGCGCCTGCTGGCCGATCTCCGCGCCCACTTCGTGCGCGCCGAGTTCGACGCCAACAACGACACCATGGGCAAGAAGATCCGCAACGGCGCCAAGGCCACATCCCCGTCCTGCTCATTCTCGGCGAGAAGGAGGAGGCCGCCGGCACCGTCACCGTCCGCCGCTACGGCAAGGAAGAGCAGCTCACCATTCCCTACGAGGAATTCCCGCGCCGCCCTCCTCGACGACATCCGCGCCCGCAAGCTCGACGCCGCCCGGATGCTCTGACGGAGGGGCGGTTCCCACTGGGACCGCCGCCTGCGCGGCTCCGAACCGCCCCGCCTTCGAGGCTGCGGCTGCGCGGAGAATTTCAACAGAAGATCACGAAGACTGCGAAGAGTAGCCCTTTGCTGACTTTGCTTCCTTCGTTTCGAATTTTACAGAAGGCAGCCAAGGAAGCAAAGAAGGCCGGGCTGGCGATCATCCATCCTGTTGAATCCTGTCCATCCTGTCAAAAAATTCGTTTTCGCCCGGCGTAAAATGGCGTTTGCCTCGCCCGAACCGTGGGAGGTTCACTCTTCAGCCGCGGTCGCGGCTTCAAGACCCAAAGACCCTGAGAGGACCGGACAGGATGAACAGGATTCGAAAAGGATTGAATTTCCTGCCTTCGAACTTGCGGCTGCGATGAAAATTTCAACAGAAGATCACGAGGTCGCGAAGAAGTTCGCCCTTTGTTGACTTTGCTTCCTTCTGTTTAAATTTTTACAGAAGGCAGCAAAGGTAGCAAAGACCTGGCGGCCGCAGTCCATGGACCGGGCGCACCCGCGACTTCGATCATGGCTCGCAGACAAGGCGGAAGCCGGTCCACAAGACATCCATGCACCAGCATCGGCTTCCCGGCAAAACCTCCGGATAGGTTTCATTCCACGAAGAATCCTCCACCAGCCAGCCCCGCAGACCCAACTCCTCCAGCTTGCTCATGAAGTGGCCACCCCCTGACCACCCGGTTGGTCCCCGTCCCGGAGACCCATTCCGCCACATTGCCGGCCATGTCGTGTATGCCCAGCAGGTCCGGGGCTTTGGAGCCGACCCGGCGGGTTTGAAGATCCCGCAGTTTTCTCTCGAACCAACTTGTCTCATCGTAAACCGTCAGCCGATTTGCCTCTTCCGGGGTGAGGTCATCCGGTGCGCCGCCCCGGCCTCAGATGAAAGATATGCTCCCACTCCTCATTGGTCGGCAGCCGAAGCCCGGCCGGCTTCCGCCGACAACCACTCGCAGGTAAGATTCCGCGCGTGCAGGCGCGCGAGATGTGCATGGCGGGATATCGCTCACACCCGAATCCACTGGTGATGTCCCCGTACGGGATCTCCGTTGGGCAAAGCCGTTTATTCCTCAATGCCGATGCCTCTGGTTTTGTCCCCAAGTTTACCGTATTCGCCCACGTAAACCCACGGCATGAACTCATCCCACGTCACCTCATGCTTCCCCACATACAACGTCTTGATGCCCTTCGTCCCGTCGCCGGGCACCAGCACCATGTCGAACGCCACCCGAAACACCTCCACCGTCTGCGAGAAACTCCGGGGCGGGGGCGGCGGGGCGGGTTGCGGCGGGGAGTCGGCGGGTTTTTGCGCGAAGCCGCCGGCTGTAGCAGCGCCGCCAGCGCGCAGATTCCCAAACCGGATTGATCCCGGGATGGCCTTCATACCCGCTTTGACGCATCGCGAGGTGAAGGGATTCATGGGGGCCAATGCTCCGGAAAAATCTTTGCCAGGATGAACAAGAGGGAACAGAATGACCCCAGAAAACACACCCTTCGCGCCTTCGCGTCTTCGCGTGAAACCCCGCCTTCGCCCGCGGCTGCGGTGAAAAATTCAAATAGAAGATCACGAAGGCGGCGAAGAAGAGAATCCTTGATGCCTTCTGTTTAAAAATTTTTCACAGGAGGCAGCAAAGCAAAGAGGAACCGCCGGATGATCATTCATTCCCGATTTTGCCATGGCTTGGGAGCGGCGAGCGCGGGAAAGTCGTCGCAGCAGGAGGGTCGGCGCCGGTGCCGTTACTTCACAGAACGGCAATTCCCATTCCTCGACCTTCAGTCGATCCTGATACTTGGCCTCTTTGCAATCAGACTTTCGGCGGACGACCATGCAGAGAACTCGAACCTCCAAAACGGATGGCAGAAGGCGCGCCCATTCCCAGGTCGCATCTGCTGAAAGGCGGGCGACGCGCTGCCGGGCCGGCGTCAACAACCAGATGAAGTCCCCTTGCACGTCCAGCGTGAGCGCGGAGCCAACCGAGAGCCCCCGCAGCGCGGCGTGAATGGAGTCGTCCTCGTCGAAGCCTCCTGCGTAATCCATATAAAGGTCCCCGACTCCGATCACACGGTAGTCCCGCGCGCCTCCCGGCTCCGCGCGGGGAACGGGATCTTCCCGGCGGGGCGCGAAGCTCGCGCCCGACAACTCCGGCAGGAACGGGTTTCCCCGGTTCATGCAGGCGTAAAGGGCCAGGGTTTCCCGCGCCCGGGTCATTCCGACATACAGGACGCGGCGCTCCTCCTCCCGACCGCCGGGGGAGAGGTTTGACCAGTCGCCGCACAGGAGCACATGATCGTATTCCATTCCCTTGGCCGCGTGGATGGTGGACAACACCACGCCCTCGCCCAGACGCTCCTCGCGGCGGCGCTGCGCGAGCGCCTCGTATAGAAACTCCACGCACTCGGAAACCGGCGTCTCATTGTCACCGGTTTCAGTCCGCCAGGCTTCCAGCAGGCTCCGCGCCAGCGCGGTCCAGGGAGTGGCCGGCCCGGCCTCGTTATCCCCGGGGAAAAAACGCTCCATGAGCACCGAGGCTTTGGCGTTCGCGCTCCGCTCGCCCTGCAACGCCTGCACAATCCGATGCAGCTCGCGGATGCGGTGCAACGAAGGCGTCTTGTCGCGGTCGGCGGGCCACGACGCCGGAATCCCCGCCGCCTCGGCCTCGGCGCGCACGAAGGCCAGATCCCGGCGACGACGCGAAAGCACCGCGATGCCGGACCACGACTCCACGCCCCGCTCGCGCAGCCGCTGGATTTCCCGCACGATGGCCGCGGCCTGGCCGCGCTCGTCCGGCACTTCCACGACGGCGACCCGGCCGCGCGTGCGCTCATCGCCGTCGCCGAACACGCCGCCCGGGGGCAGCAGCCCGCGACCTTCGTCAATGCGAATGGGGAGTTCGGTCTTCATGCGGTCGCGGTTTCGGGCGATCACCGTGTTGGCGGCCTCGATGATGTGGCGCGTGGACCGGTAATTCTCCACCAGGTGCGAGACGTCCGCGTCGTAGTCCTTTTGAAAGCGCCGGATGAAGTCCACGTTGGCTCCGCGGAAACCGTATATGCTCTGGTCGTCGTCGCCGACGGCCAGGATGGAGAGCTTGCGATCCGCGTCCTCGATGGACCTCCCCGCGATCGCGCCGATCATGTCGTACTGGGGCTCGTCAATGTCCTGGTATTCGTCCACCAGGATGTGCTCGAAGCCCGCCAGCAGCCGGTCGCGCACCTCGTCGGGTTCAATCCCGGGCACCTCCCGCCCGCCCCGGAGCACGCTCACGGCGTCGCGGATGAGTCCATCGAAGTCGGCTGACTGGACTTCGCCCCCCTCGGTTTGCCGGAAGGATTTGCCCAGGATGCGCATGGCCAGGCCGTGGTAGGTCTGGATGGTGACGCCGAGTGCGTCCTTCCCCGCCAGGTCGAACAGCCGCCGCCGCAATTCCAGCGCCGCCTTGTGGTTGAAGCAGCAGACGAGGATCGAGCGGGCGCGCACCCGCTTGACGCGCAGGAGATAGGCGCAGCGGTGGACCACCGTTCGCGTCTTGCCGGAACCCGGCCCGGCGAGGATCAGCTGGTTGTTCCGCACGGGCTGGGTGACGATGCGAATCTGGTTCTTGTTGCCCAGGCCGTCCACGATGGCGCGATAGGAACGCGCGGTGGTGGCATGTTCAAGCAGGTCGCGGGTGGCGCCCAGAAACCGCTGGATGAAGCCCTCCTTGTCGAGGGTGAAATAGGCCAGCACCAGTTCCAGCGCCGCCTGGATCTTCTGCAGGCCATGGCGGGCGTACTCGTTCATGACATGCACCTGGAAGACGCGTTCTTCGTAGTGGTGCCGCAGCGCGTCATACTGCTCGCTGGTGTATCGCTGGCCGCGGGCTTCGGGCAGGATCCGGATGGTCATGGCGGAGCGGAAAATCGCCAGGCCCCGCTGCAGGATGACCACCTCCTGCTCGTGCAGGAACATCAGCCCGCGCTCGATGGCCGCCTGCGTGTCCCGCAGGTCGGAGCGAAGCATCAGGTCCCCCGCCAGGGCCGCCTGCAGCGTTTCGAAGGAGAATTCGACCAGCAGATCTCCCCTGGGGGGCGTGTCCGCGGGGATGGCGGCGAGGATGGCCTCCAGCAGCCGTGCGGCCACCTGACGACGACGCGCGGCCAGCTCCGCGATGTCCCGCCACTTCCTTCGGACCCGGACGAGGTACGCCTCCTGCCCGGCGTATCGCAGCTCGATGCTGCCGCTCTGTCCCGCGAATCCGCGCCCGTCCTCCGCCAGGCTCCGCAGCAGCATGCGCAACATCGCCGGGGATGACTCCGCCCCGCGGGCGAGCAACTCGGCGTTGACCAGACGCAGGTTGAGCGGAAGCCAGCCCTCGGGATCGGGGACCTGTTCTTCCAGCAGCCGGATCATCTCGTGGTCCGCCCGCACCACGCGTTCCAGGCGGACGGAGGAATGATTCGCGACCTTGTGGCGTACATAGGCGGTCAGCAAGGTGTCCTTCCGCAGGAGGCCCGCGCCCGACATGGCCTCCAGCGTCTTCAGGATCTTGGCGCTTAAGAATTCATGTGTCGGCGCCCTCCGCTGCGTGTCCCCGGGCGCGGCGGTGCGGGCGTGCTCGAGGTATGACTGGAACTCGGGCAGGAGCGCGATTTCGTCCAGAGAGATCATGTCCGTCTCCCGGGCGTTCATCATCTCGCGGAGGATCGCCAGCCACAGGCCGGATTCGCGCCCGGACAGGTTCAAGCCGGCCATGCGCGCCTTCGCCTCCTCCTCGTTCCGCACCAACGGACGGGCCTGCACCACCCGGGTCTTGTTCTCATTGCGCTCGATGAATCCCGCCCGCTCCAGCCAGGACACGGCCGCGCGCACCTTGGTGTCCGCGTGAGCCTCCGCCGCGTCGAATTCCGTCTCCACCTCCTCGTCGCGCAGGATCTCGCCGGTGGTGATGACGACCTCGTCCGCGCCGCGCGCGCCCGCCGCCTTGCGGAGGCCGCGCAGAATCTGTGCGATGTCGCGGCGGCTTAGCTCAGAGAGCGCGCCCATGCGGAACTGCTGCTCGCAATCCTCCTCGTCGTAAAGGAGTACGCAGTCCGCGGGCAGCCGGTCGCGGCCGGCGCGCCCGGCCTCCTGCAGATAGTTTTCCAGCGAGCCCGGCGTGTCGCCGTGGATCACCAGTCGCACATCGTCCTTGTCAATGCCCATGCCGAAGGCGTTCGTCGCGCAGATGACGCGGACCTCGCCGGCCAGGAAGCGGTTCTGGATGTCCTTCTTGACGCTGGCGGTCAGGCCGGCATGGAAGCACTCGCAGGACCAGCCCTTGTCCTTGAGCCACGCCGAGGTCTCCTCCGCGTTCCGGCGGGTGGCCCGGAAAACGACGGCGCATCCGGGGCCGCCGGGGGGCAGATGCGCACCGAGCAGATCGTTGATCCGCACCATTTTCACGGGCGCGTTCACCAGTTGCACCTCAAACCGAAGGTTGTCCCGCTCCACCCCGCCCTCGTAACGGACCAGTTCCGATCCGGTTTCGCGGCGGAAGTATTCGGTGATCTCCTCCATCACTTCGCGCTTGGCCGTCGCGGTGAAACAGGCGATGGGGGGCACTTCGCCTCCCTGCTTCTTCGCCGTTTCGCGGATGAAGCGCCCCGTGTAAAGGTAGTCCGGGCGGAAGTCGTGCCCCCACTTGGAAAGGCAGTGCGCCTCGTCCAGCACCCAGCATCCGATCTCCCGCGCGCGAACGGCGTTTGCAAACGCGGTGCTGCGCAGTTGCTCGGGCGAAACGTACAGGATTGCGATGCTGCCCGATCGTATGCCGCGAAGCACTTGACCCCGCTCGGGCGGCGTGAGCAGTCCGTTCAAGGCGGCGGCGTTGTGCATCCCGGTTCGGCGTACCAGCCCGTCCACCTGATCCTTCATCAGGGCCTGCAAGGGGGAGATCACAACGGTCAACCGCCCCCGTCGGTGGTTGCGCACGAGGGCGGGAAGCTGAAAGCACAGCGATTTTCCCCCGCCGGTCGGCAGGATCGCAAGCACGGACTCGTTGCGCATCCCCGCCGCGACGATGGCACGTTGCAGGCTGCCTCCGTTGCGATCCGGGGGCGTCGCCCGGAACGAGTCGAATCCGAAATAGCGCTTGAGCTGTGCCTCCGGATGGTGGACCTCGCGGCAGTAGGCGCAATCGGGATGATCGCAAGGGACCTCGCGCAGGCGTTGCAGCAGGAGGCTGGTCTGCGGGTGCGCCAGCCGCACCCACGGGGGCAGTACGGAATCGGCGCCGGACACCCGCAGCCAGGTGATGACATAGGCCAGCGCCCAGCGGGCGGGCTCGGTGGCGAAATCAGCGTCGGAAAGGAACGCGGCGCCCGTGCGGCAGGCCATGTCTCCAAGGACCTGTCGGATGGAACGCCCGGCTTCCTCCGCAGTCAGCGGCGTTTCCCCTGCGTCCGCCGCTTGGAACACTAGCCGCATGCCCCGCGCCAGGGCGGAGGGCTCCTCCCCTCCTGGCAGAGAAGCCACTCAAGACACCGGAAGACTTCCGGGGATTTTTCGCGCATCCCCCGCAGGGAGGCGACTTCGTCCCGCAACAGATCCCCGGCCAGGCGGGCGTCGGTCACCGGGTCGTTCAGCGATGCGGAGACCAGCTTGTAATCCTTGACCAGATGGTGGTACGGATTCTCCGGGAAACAAATCGGCGACAAGCACAAGGTGTCCACCACCGGCAGGGCGAGCAAGCGCAGGGACGGATCGCGCGCCCGGAGCAGGGGCAGATCATGCCGGGTGATGTTGTGCCCGATCAACGCGGTCGCGCCGGAGCAAAACGCATCCAATTGCTCCAGCATGGGAGCGCCGTCGTCATGACCCTGTCGCAGGAATTCCCGCCCCGCGCGCACGGCCCCAACTTTCAGTAATTTCCCATGAAGACTCGTTTCCAAGTCGATCAGGACACTGTCCGGAGGCGGATAGGGGGGCATGATGAACTGTCGATGCTCAGGATTGGGAAGGCATTTTCTATTTGCCTGTACCGCCCCTGTTGTCAACGAGCGCGCTCATCATGCCGAGGTCTCTTCAAGGAACTTCGGCGGCCGGTTTGTTCTTGCCGCGCAGGCGCTCGAGCAGGCCCTTCTTCTCCGGCTTGCTCCCGGGGGGATTCGCGTCCTCCGACTTTTTCTGCCGCTTGCGATCCAGGTAGTCCTTGAACACATCGACGCCGCCCTTGAACAGCTCCCGTACCGCCTCGGTTTTGACGCCCGCCTTTTCCGCGATCTGCCCGAAGGCGGCGGTCGAGAATGCGTTCCACAGGGCCGTCAGACCGGCCGAGGATCCGGCGGAAAATTCGTTTTCGTTGAGCACGAATTGAAAATCGAGCGGGAGGTCGCGGCCATGCTCGTTCAGATAGGCCGCAACCGGCGTGGCCAGAGCGGATTTGACCGGAGGCAATCCTTCCGGCACCTCCGCCTTCACATTCCGCAGGCGGAGTTTCCAATCCAAGGCGATCTCCGTCTGGCCGGAAAGCCGCCACTGGTCGTGCACGTCCACGTCCAGTTCGCCCTCGCGCAGCCAGGAGAACACCCCGCCCGCAAAAGCACCCGCCACGCCGATGGGAATACCCTCCGCCTTCCACCGCGTCACGCGGCGCCCGTCCCGTTTCTCCGAGGTGATCAGGAAGTCCCGGCCGGCCAGCATGCCGCTCGCGGTGCAGCGGAACAACACCCCGAAGACCATGGAGCTGCTGCAAATATCGCGCCCTTCCCAACGCGTGATGACCACCGGCAGCTCGACGGGGCCGTGCGCCCCGGAGGTGGAGACCGCAAGCCCGGCCTTCTCCAGCAGGAGATCGCGGACGAGGAACGGCTTGCGGGGCGGCTTCTCCCCGTCCTCGTGTTGAACGTCCATGAGGCCGGTCAGGCCGGTGACGTGCAGTCGTTCCACCACCCGCATGCCCATGTCGCGCCGGTAGCGCAGCGCAAGGTCGACCCGGTCGATGCGGAGGTCAAAGTTCGAGCTCGGATGGCCTTCCCGCCGCGCGGTCACCCCGGTGAGCACCACCTTGCCGCGAAACAGGCTTCCCTCCGCATCCGTGAAGCTGACGGAGATCCCGTTCGTTTTCTCCGCGAGGCCCAGGCAGAAGCGCAAGGTCTGCCGGAAGAACACGAAATTGGCCAGCAGTACCGTCCCGAGGGTGAGGCCGAACAGAACGGTCATGCCCATCAGGATGCGCCGCCGCACCTTCGAACCCTTGCGCGGAGCGGGCGGGCGGGCCACCTCACCACCGGCGGGCCTGGCGGGCGCGGCGGGGTGAACCGGTGTGGCGGTGATGCCTCCGCTCGAACTGGAGAAGGCCCTTGCGAGCGCGACCACGCCCTCCACGCAAAGACTGACCAGGAGAACAGCCAGCTCGACAACCGCCGTGATGACCGGCACCAGCAGCGCGCCGATGAATTCACCAAACAGGAGAAAAAGTCCTTCCATGATTCCTCGCTCCTTCCCAAGCTGCGTCTCTGTCTGGCATGGACGTTCCGTCCTGTGTGTCATTCATGCGGGTTGCCGCGGCACAGCCGCATTTCAAAATGGTTCCCCGGCCCGTCACGGCTCGCAGACAAGGCGGAAGCCGGTCCAGGGGGCGTCGACGTACCACCACTTGCTCGTTGGGGAGGCGAAAAAGTTGAGATTCCATACCAACTGATCCTCAACCAGGCGTCCCGGCAGGCCGATTTCTTCGAGCGGACTCAGATAGTGTCCGCCGCGGACAACGCGCGCCTCACCCGTATCCATGACCCACTCCGCAACATTACCCGCCATGTCGAACAGCCCATATTCATTGGGGGCCAGGCTGCCTGGTCGGCGGGTGTCGCGGATGATGAGCGGCACCGGCGGCACCGATGGCACCGGAGTAGCAGGCTCCCCCAGACCCATGAATGCGTATATCCAGCAAGGCTTTTTCCCGGGCTTTGGCTTCAATGGGGCCGGCGCCTCGACTTTGCGCTCAATCGTGGAGTTCGCCTCAAACACGGCGTATTCGCAGGCCTCCTCGGGCGAATAAAAAGAGCGGCCACCAAAAGCGTGCTCCCATTCCCGCTCGGTGGGCAGCCGGTACTTGCGTCCGGTCTGCTCGGCCAGCCATTCGCAGAACAACTGCGCGGACATCCGTGACATTCCCGCCGCGGGATCATCCGTGCGCGGACCATGATAGGTTTCATGGGTGTAGACAAGACTCGGTCTCAACTGTTTTGCCCGCAGGTGTGCCGCCTGCACATAGTCCTTGATGTCAAACGTCTGGGCCCAAAGGAAAAAAAATACCGAATCGACCTCATGCTTACCCACATACAACGTCTTGATGCCCTTCGTCTCGTCGCCCGGAACCAGCACCATGTCGAAGGTCACCTGAAACACCTCTACCGTCTGCGTGAAGGTGCGGGGCAATGGCGGCCGGGACATAGGCGGCATGGGCGAACATTGCCTGCCGCCGCAGCCGGCCAGCGGGAACGTCAGCGCGCAAATCAACCAACCGATCACTCCAAGGGAGGCCTTCATAACGTCATTTCGACGTGTCGCGAAGCGCTGGGATTCATGGGAGGCGAAACGCCGGGAAGAATTTAGACAGGATTAACAGGATGAGACAAGTCCCCCCATCAGACGTTTCGTGTCTTCGTGGCTTCGTGTGAGACCCCGCCTTCAAACTTGCGGTGGCGGAAATAATTTCAACAGAAGATCACGAAGGCCGCGAAGGAGGAGACCCTTTGCTGGCTTTGCTTGCTTCTGTTTCAATTTTCAACAGAAGGCAGCAAAGGAAGCAAAGAAGGCCTGGGTGTCGGAAATGCATCCTGAAAAATCCTGTCCATCCTGTCGCAATTCATCTCCGGTCAGGTTGCTGCGGGCATGGGCATCCCCGGCGGTCCGGGGAAATCAGGCCAGGATGTCCTCGATCAGACGGCCGCTCTTGACGATCTCGATGGGCCGGGGGCCGGGGGCGATGAGTTCCTTCTCCGCGTCGATGCCGATGAGATGATACATCGTCTTGGCGAAATCCTCGACGTGCACGGGGTTGTCGTCCACCGTCGTGGAGGTGGCGTCGGACGCGCCGTACACCATGCCCTTCCTGACGCCGCCGCCCGCCATCACGATGCTGAACACGCGGGGATAGTGGTCGCGGCCGGCGTCCTTGTTGATCTTGGGGGTGCGGCCGAACTCGGTCGTGAGCAGCACCAGCGTCTCGTCCAGCATCCCGCGCTCCTCCAGGTCGCCGATCAGCGCCGCGAAGGCCTGGTCGACCGGGGGCAGGTTGCCGGACACGCCGGCGAGGATGTTCTCGTGATGATCCCAGCCGCCCGCGGTCACGGACACGAAACGCACGCCCGACTGCACGAGCCGCCGCGCCATCAGGAACCGCTGCCCCGCCTCGCCGCGGCCGTAACGGTCCTTGAGGGCGTCGGGCTCGGCCGCGAGGTTGAAGGCCTCGCGCGCCTCGGGCGAGCTGATCATCGAATACGCCCGCTGGTAGAAGGCGTCCATCGCGTCGAGCGCGTCGGAGGACTCCATCGCGCGGAAATGCGCGTCCACGGCGGACAGCAGGCGCTTGCGGCCCTCGAAGTGCTCCGGGGTGACGCCGGCGGGCAGGGTCAGGTCGCGCACGGCGAAGTTCTGCTCCTTGGGGTCGCTGCCGAGGCTGAAGGGGCCGAAGGCGGAACTCAGGTAGCCCGATCCCGCGAACTCGTTGGGCAGGTTGGGCACGCACACGTAGGCGGGCAGGCTCTTCTGGCCGCCCAGCTCGTGCGAGACCACGCTGCCGAAGCTGGGGTAGAGCAGGGCGGGGCTGGGGCGGTAGCCGGTGAACATGTTGTGCGTGCCGCGCTCGTGCGCCGCCTCGCCGTGGGTCATGGAGCGGATGACGCAGAGCTTGTCGGCGATCTGCGCGGTTTTTTCCAGGTGCTGGCCGAACTTCACGCCCTTGAGCTTCGTGTCGATGGAATAGGTGGGGCCGCGGTACTCGATGGGGGCGAAGGGCTTGGGGTCGAACGACTCCTGCGCGGCCATCCCGCCCGGGAGGAAGATCTGGATGACGGACTTCGCCTTGCCGAAGGACGCCTTGATCCCCGCGGCGGCGGGGGCCTGCGCGCGCGCCTGCAGCGTGAGGATGTCGCCGAGGCGCAGCCCGATGCCGCCCAGCAGGCCGACGTAGAGGAATTCGCGGCGGCCGCATCGTTTGAAGTGTGCGGGATCGGATGCCCAGGTGCCGGGTGCGGGTGTGTGGTTCATGGAGGGTCCCCAATTTAGCATAGAGGCGGATTTTTGCGAAATATTCACCGACCTCCGGGGACGGTCCGGACGGGTAAACGGGCGCAGGGGTCGGCGCAGCCGCAAGCTCCACGGCCGCCCTCTCCCCGTATCCGCCCCGTTCTCCGGGTTTGACGTTGCGCGGGGTTTCGGACAGGGATGGACCCTCCATGCAAGTTCTCGTCACCGGCGGGGCCGGATTCATCGGCAGTCACATCGTGGAAGCGCTCCAGGGCCGGGCCCGGGTGCGCGTCCTGGACGATTTCCGCACGGGCCGCCGGGAAAACCTGGACGGGCTGGACTGCGAGCTGATCGAGGGGTCGATCCTGGACCCCGCCGCGCTCGCGCGGGCCGTCGAGGGCGTGGACACCGTGTTCCACCTGGCCGCGATGGTCAGCGTGCCGGAGTCGATGCAGAACCCCGGGGAATGCGTGCGCATCAACGCCGGCGGGACGGTCGCGGTGCTGGAGGCCGCCGTCAAGGCCGGGGTGCGCAAGCTGGTGCTGAGCAGCACGGCGGCGGTCTATGGCGACAACCCGTCGGTGCCGAAGGTGGAGTCGATGACCCCCGAACCCATGAGCCCGTACGCGGTGACGAAGCTCGACGGGGAATACTACTGCTCGATCTTCCAGCGGCAGGGGCGCATCGAAACCGCGTGCCTGCGCTTCTTCAACGTCTTCGGCCCGCGCCAGAACCCGCGCGGGGCCTACGCCTCCGCCATCCCCATCTTCATCACGCGGGCGCTGCGGGGAGAGCCGCTGACCATTTTCGGGGACGGCTTGCATACGCGCGACTTCATCTACGTCAAGGACATCGCCGCCGCGAACCTGTTCGCCGCCGCCACCCCGGGGGTGAACGGCGTCTACAACGCGGGGTATGGTGTCCGCACCACCATTCTCGACATCGCGGCCGACGTGCTCCGCCTGTGCGGCGCGGCGGTGCCGGTGGAGCACCGGCCGGACCGCGCGGGCGACGTCCGCCACTCGCTGGCCGACGCCTCGCGTCTCGCGGCCGCCGGCTTCCGGCCCGCGGGCAGCGTGGCGGAAGGCCTGCGCGCAACCGTCCAATGGTATCGCAACAACCCGGGAGTCTTTTCATGAAGGGCATCATCCTCGCCGGCGGCTCCGGCACGCGCATGTATCCGCTGACGCGGGTCATGAGCAAGCAGCTCCTCCCGGTCTACGACAAGCCGATGATCTACTATCCGCTCTCGGTGCTGATGCTGGCGGGGCTGCGGGAGATCCTGCTGATCTCCACGCCGCACGACCTGCCCCTGTTCCGGCGCCTGCTGGGCGACGGGTCGGACCTGGGCCTCACGATCTCCTACGCCGAGCAACCGCGTCCCGAGGGGCTGGCCCAGGCCTTCCAGATCGGCGCGGAGTTCCTGGCGGGCGGGCCGGCGGCGCTCATCCTCGGCGACAACATCTTCTACGGGGAAAGCCTCCCGCAGATGCTGAAGCAGGCGCGCGCGATCGAGCAGGGCGCGATGATCTTCGCCTATCCCGTGCGCGATCCCGAGCGCTACGGGGTGGTGGAGTTCGACGCCGACTGGAAGGCCCTTTCGCTCGAGGAAAAGCCCGCGAAGCCGAAGTCCAACTACGCGGTGCCCGGCCTCTATTTCTACGACCGCCGGGTGACGCAGTTCGCCCGCGACCTCCAGCCCTCCCCGCGCGGCGAGCTGGAGATCACCGACCTCAACCGCCTCTACCTCGACCTCGGCGAACTGCAGGTCACCCCGCTGAGCCGCGGCTTCGCGTGGCTCGACACCGGCACGCACCAGTCGCTGCACGAGGCCGCGTCCTTCGTCGAAACCATCCAGTCCCGCCAGGGCCTCAAGATCTCGTGCGTGGAGGAGATCGCCTTCCGCAAGGGCTACATCGACCGCGCCCAGCTCCGGGCGCTCGGAATGACCATGAAGAACAACGACTACGGGCAGTACCTCCTGCGTCTGGCCGACGGGGTGTGGATGTGAACGCCGCGCCGCGCTGGACCCGGACCTTTTACCGCATCCTCGCGGCGGAGGTCTCCGCGATCACCCGCTACTACGACCGCGTGACGCACCTGCAGACGCAGGAGAACGAGTCGAACGACCTGCTGCCCCTCGTCGACTGCCCTGAAAAGGCCTCCGCGCAGACCCCCGCCGGGGTGCCCGACGCCTCCGGCGAGCGCGACCGGCGCAGCGCCGTGCTGCTCAACGGCGCGTTCAACTACTCGTTCGACATCCAGGCCATCCTGCAGGCGCTGCGGCCGCGGCTGTCGCGCACCTCGCGCGTCATCGCCGTCACCTACAACGCCTACTACAAGTGGCTCTTCCTGCTGCTGGCCAAGTGCGGCCTGACCCGCTCGAAGGAATTCACCACCTTCGTCACCCTGAACGACCTGCGCCAGCTCGCCACCATCTCCGGCTACGAACTCGTGCGCCTGCGCGGGGCCTGCTACTTCCCCTTCGCGCTGCTCGGACTGGGCACGCTCCTCAACAAGCTCCTGCCCGCGCTGCCGGTGCTGCGCTGGTTCTCCATCGCCAGCGTGTGCGTGTTGCGGCCGCGCCTGCCCTCCGCCGTCAAGCCCTCCCTCTCCGTGATCATCCCCGCGCGCAACGAGGCCGGGAACATCGAGCGCGCCCTCGCGGAAATGCCGGTGATGCCCGGCGTGGACACCGAGATCGTGTTCGTCGAGGGCCACTCGAAGGACGACACCTGGGCGAAGATCCAGGAGGTGGTGAAACGCGGCCATCCCGTGTTCAAGCTGGCCGCGTACCAGCAGGCCGGCCGCGGCAAGAACGACGCCGTGCGGCTCGGGTTCAGCAAGGCGTCGAACGAGGTCCTGACCATCCTCGACGCCGACCTCACCATGCCGCCGG
Source organism: Kiritimatiellia bacterium (assembly GCA_046346795.1). Taxonomy (GTDB): domain Bacteria; phylum Verrucomicrobiota; class Kiritimatiellia; order SS1-B-03-39; family UBA6053; genus JAXMHJ01. The sequence continues at coordinate 92,976 of JAXMHJ010000005.1, read as the reverse complement.
AAATGCTCCCGCGCTTCTACCAGGCGTACGTCGACGGCCTCGCCGACTTCGTCAACGGCAGCCGCCTCGTCTACCCGATGGAGGGCGAGGCCATGCGCTTCCTCAACCTGCTCGCCAACGTCTTCTTCGCCAAGGCGCTCAGCTCCACCCTCGGCATGCGCATCGGCGACTCGCTCTGCGGCACCAAACTGGTGGCCGCGCACGACTACCGCCGCATCACCCGCTGGCGCGGCGACTTCGGCGACTTCGATCCCTTCGGCGACTTCGAGCTGCTCTTCCCCGCCGCCGTGCTGGGCCTGGGCTGCGTCGACATCCCGGTGCGCTACAAGGCGCGCACCTACGGCTCCACCAACATCCACCGCTTCCGCCACGGGCTCATCCTGCTGAAGATGACCCTCACCGGCTGGCTGCGCATCCGGCTGGGCCGGACGGGCTGACCCATGTGCGGCATCGTCGGATTCTGTTCGCCGGAGCGCCTGATCGACCCGGCCCTGCTGGACCGGATGCGCGACGCCCTCGCGCACCGCGGCCCCGACGGCGCGGGGTCGCGGCTCTGGAACCTCGACGGCACCCCCGCGGAACCGGGCCGCTCCGGCGCCCTGGGCCTCGGCCACCGCCGCCTGAGCATCATCGACTTGACCGAATCCGCCGCCCAGCCGATGCCCAACGAGGACCGCTCGCTGTGGATCAGCTTCAACGGCGAGATCTACAACTTCGGCGACCACCGCGCTTCGCTGCAGGCCGCCGGCCACGTCTTCCAGTCGCACTGCGACACCGAGACCATCCTCCACCTGTTCGAGCAGCACGGCATCGGGGGCGCGCTGGAGCGCATGAACGGCATGTTCGCCTTCGCCCTGCTCGACCCCGCGCGCCGCCGCTGCGTGCTCGCCCGCGACCGCCTGGGCAAGAAGCCGCTGTACTATGTCCGCAAGGCCGACGGCACGCTCGTCTTCGCCTCCGAGATCAAGGCCCTCGTCGCCGGCGGGTTCGTCGACCGATCCCTGCTCGATCCCGTCGGACTCGACCAATATTGGACCCTCGGCTACACCTGCGGCGAACGGACGGTGTTCGAGGACGTGCGCCAGCTACCCGCCGGCTGCTATGCGGAATGGGACGACGGCGCCTTCACCGTCAGGCGCTACTGGGACGTCCGCTTCGATCCCGATCCCGCCGCGCGCCCGTTCGACGACCTGGTGGACGAGTTCTCCGCGCTGCTCGACGACGCGGTGCGCCTCCGCCTCGTCGCCGACGTGCCGGTCGGCCTGTTCCTCTCCGGCGGGATCGACTCCAGCCTCGTCTGCGCCGTCGCCCGCCGGATCCACCCCGAGCTGTGCGCCTACACCATCGCCTTCGACGGGGACGCGCACGACGAGTCGGGGCACGCCGCCGGCGTGGCCGCGCACCTGGGGCTCCGGCACCGGATCCTCAAGGTCGACGCCGGCCTGCGCGACTCCTTCGGCCCCGCCGCCCGGCAGTTCGACACCCCCTTCGGCGACGTCTCCGCCATCCCCACCTGGCACCTCTGCCGCCTCGCCCGCAAGCATGTCACCGTCGCCCTCACCGGCGACGCGGGCGACGAGCTGTTCGGCGGCTACGACGACTACCGCACCGGCCTCTCCATCTGGGGCACCCCCGCCCAGCGGGCGTTGTTCCGGTCGCCGGAAACCTTGCGCGCGAAGATTTCCGGTCTCCGGAACCGCCTGCGCGGCCCCGCGCGCGGCTTCGTGATGTGGGCGCGCCAGTTCGGCCAGAACCACAAGCGCTCCTTCTACAGCGCGCGCCTCATGGACGCGGGCCTGCTGCCGCGCAGCCTGGCCGACCGGCTCGAATGGGGCCGCACCTGCCCCTCGACCGACGCGCTGGCCATCATGCAGGACATCGACCTGCACACCTACCTGGTGGACGACATCCTGGTGAAGGTCGACCGCATGAGCATGGCCGCCAGCCTCGAATGCCGCACCCCGCTGCTCGACCACCGCATCGTCGAGTTCGCCGCGCGCCTGCCCTTCTCCGCCAAGTTCGACGGGCGTGGCCGCGGCAAGCGCCTCCTGCGCGCGCTGCTGGCGCGGAGCGTGCCCGAGGCCCTGTGGGACCGGCCCAAGCAGGGCTTCACCCCGCCCTGGCAGGACTGGCTCGACCACGAGGCCCGCGAGGACCTCCGCGCCCGCTGGACCGGCGTCATGCCGCGCGCCTGGTTCCTGCCCTCCGGCGGCGAGGCCCTGCTGGCCCGCCGCGAAGGGTCGTTCCCGCTGCTCACCTGGAACGTGTTCAGCGCGGTGGAGTTCTTCGACTCCCTGCGCGGGGGCGTCTGACATGGGCGTGCTGCGCGCCTGGTGTCTCCGCAACCGCCTGCCCCTGGCCGTGGTCGCCGGCTGCTGGCTGCTGCGCCTGGCCCTGATCGCCCTCGGCGGGCAGTTCTGCTGGCCGGACGAGTGGCGCTACTACCGCGGCGTCGAATGGCTGAACCGGATGCTGCACGGCGAATTCCGCGAGCCGCTCCGCGAAAACCTGGGCCAGGCCGGCCACGTCGGATTCATCCTCGCCAGCCTCCTTCCCGCCGCCGCCCAGGGGGTGGTCCGCGCCGTCACCGGACTGCATCCCGAGGACACGCTGGCCCTGCCCGCGGCCTGGTACGCCCTGTTTTCCGCCGCGATTCCGGGGCTGGTGTACGCCCTGATGCTGCGCTCCGGCGGCGACCGGCGCGAGGCGGCGCTGGCCATGCTCTTCGCCGCGTCCTCCACCGCGCTGCTGCACTACAGCCGGCATCTGTTTCCCTACGACCTCTCGATGTTCCTCTGGCTGCTGGCCCTGTGGCTGGGCTCGGGGGCGCGCCCTCCCCGCGCACCTCGTATGCCTGCGGCTGCTGGGCGGCGCCGCCTTCACCGTCTACAACGGCTACTGGCTCGGCGCGGGCCTCGCCCTCGCGGGTGCACGTCCTGTGGCGGCCCGGTTCCGCTGCCGGGGCCGCGCGGCGCGCGTTGGCCGCCTTCGCCGGCCTGGTCACCCTGCCGCTCCTCATCGCCCTCGCCGGCCGGCTCGCTGGGGTTCCTACCTGGACGCGCTGCAGACCCACTCCGGGTCGCTCATCGGCGGCCGCTACGAGGAGGGCGCGGTCGTCACCCTGGCTGTACCTGGGGAACAACGAGGCCCTGTTCCCGCCCCTGTGGGCGGGCCGGCGCGTTGCTCGCCCTGCGCGTCCCCCGCGCCCGCATGTGGGTCGGCCGCCTTCGGGGTCTACGCCGTCCACGTGCTCGCCGGGCCAAGTTCGTGGTGTCGGCCGGCTGGCCCGCCAGATCATCCCCTCTCTGCCTCGCCGCCGCGGGGATGGTGCCGCGTGCCGGCGCCCGGCCGGGCCCCGCCGTCGCGCTGCTGGCGCTGATGGCCGTGCAGACCGCCGTCAACTGGCGGCCGGTCTTCACGCAGACCTTTCCGGACGACTTCTTCCACGCCGCCGAGGCCCGCGTGGGCCGCGCCAACCTCCAGGTCGGGCTGACCGTCGCCGGACCCGATGTGCGCGACGAGCCGGATCTGCTTCGCCCCGCGCGCTACGTCGTCGTGAACGCCTGCCTGCTCAAGCCCGTCAACGGCGCGCTGGCCCCGCCGCCCGGGCGGACCCTGATGGAGGCGGTGCACCCCCAGCAGCGTCCGCAGAACTGGTACGACGGAATGTGGCCCCACGAACGCGACATCCTCCGCCATCCGGAGCACCGCATGCGCCTGATCGACACCCAGCCCGACACCCCGGAGACCCCGTGAACATCCGCCCCCTGTTCCTCCTCGCCCCGCTCCTGTGCGCCCCCGCGCCTGCCCCGCGCGCGGAGCAGGAGAACGCCGCCTCGCCACCCCCGGCGCACGCGCGAGCAGATGATCGCCGCCCCGCAGGCCCATTACGACGGCCTGAAGGACGGCAGGACCTACACCGTGAAATTCCAGTACGGCCAGATCTACGTCCAGAACGGCAACCGCATGTGGGCCCATAAATCCAAGACCCTGCTGCCCGGCGAGGCCGCGCCCGTTCTGGAGTGTTCCGGCTGGCTCAACGCGGACAAGAGCCCTGTCGAAAAGGGCCGCTGCGTCCTCATCGACTTCTCCGCCACCTGGTGCGGCCCCTGCGTCGAGTGCATGCCCCATGTCCAGGAGATCTCCGACAAGTTCAAGGCGCGCGGGCTGGTCACGCTCATCGCCACCGACGAGCCGAAGGAGGTCTTCGAGCCCTTCGCGCTCAAGAAGAAGCTGACCCTGCCCGTCGCCCTCGAGGTCTCGCGCGAGGCGCAGAAGGCCTTCGGCGTCTTCTCCTGGCCCACCGCCATGCTGATCGGCCCGGACGGCAACCTGGCCTACATTGGAGATCCGCGCGACTCCGGGCTCGAGGCCGAAATCGAGAAGGTTCTGTCCCCCGCGCCGGCCCCGGTGGCGAAACCCTGACGCGGCATGCGCCTTCGGACCCATCCCCGCCTGGTTTGCGCGCTCGCCGCGTTGCTCGGGCTCGCCGGATCGCCCGCGGGCCGTTCCGCCGCGCCCGCCGAACCGGCCTTTCTCGCCGGTCTGCCCGCGGGCTTCCAGCTCCCGCGGGACGATCTTGGCCGGCGCATGCTGCGTGAATACGGCGCCATGTACGCGGCCCGCGGCGTGTCCCTTCCCCCCGTGGTCGTGTTTCCCGACGAGGCGGCGGTGACCGCCTTCCAGGCCGCCGTGCCCGCGACGAAGGAAACCGTCGGGGGCGTGGCGATCGAGCTGCAGGCCCCGGCGATGACCGCCCTGCTCGCGGCCGCGGCCGATGCGAAGGAACAGAAGCTCGCCATCACCCCGCGCAACGCGGGCGCGGCCCGACGCAACTACGCCCAGACCGCCGCCAACTGGTCGAGTCGCGTCGATCCCGGCCTGGCCCATTGGCAGGCGAAGGGGAAGATCACCAAGGCCCAGGCCGCCCGCATCCGCGCCCTTTCGCCCGCAGACCAGGTGCCCGAAATCCTCAAGCTCGAGCAGAAGGGGTTGTATTTCGCCCCGGACTTCAAGCGGTCCATCCTGCATTCCGTCGCCCCGCCCGGCGCCTCCCAGCACATCGCCCTGCTCGCCCTCGACATCACCGAGCACGACAACCCCAGGGTCCGGCAGATCCTCGCCGCGCACGGCTGGTTTCAAACCATTCCCTCCGACCTCCCCCACTTCACCTACCTCGGCGTCACCGCCAACCTCCTGCCCGCCCGCGGCCTCAAGCAGGTGGTGAGCGGCGGGCGCAGTTACTGGGTGCCGGATTATTGATGCCCGCCCTCTTTACATGGCGAACCGCGAGATGGATCGGCCTGGCCCTGATCCTCTCTGCGGCATTCCGATGGAGGCATCGAACAATTCCTGGAGCTGTATCCGGATGCCACGTATGGCGTGATTCATATTTTCGGTTTCCCCATACGCACCCATTTTACCGGCCGCTATTTTGGGTTCCGAAACGTGGACGGAAACTGGTGTTTTGACGGGGCGTCCATCACTTATGGTGACTGACCCGTCACCCTCTCCCTCCGCCTGCTGCGGAAATCCCCCTTGGCCACGGAGCTTGCGGCTGCGGGCAAATTCGCCCGTCTGTGCTGCTACGCGTTCCCGAAGGGAACCCAGCCTGTAGCCGGTGGTTGAGCGAAGCGACACCACCGGACCGCCGCCCCGCCAACGTCCCGCATCCCGGCGGGGATGCCAGCGGTCCGTCAAGAGTGCGCAGGTCATCCCGATTTTCCCGAAACTCGATCCGTTCCCCGGATGGAAACGCCGGCGGATCTGCGCCGCACACATGCGCTCCGGGGCTGTTACCCCTGCCGGGGTGATGGGTTATCGGGGGACGCCAACCGGTGGTGTCGCTGCGCTCAACCACCGGCTACAAGATGAGATGCCTCCGGCATCGGCGCCCTCAATCCTGATCGGTGATGTTTGGGGCAAAGCATGGTTGATTTCACGCCCACCCGCGGACGCGGGTCAAGGCGCCGGGCGAAATGGGAGTCGATGGGACGGTATGGGAAGAGATGAGGGGTGAAGAAGCGGGGAGCTTGGAGCAGGGAGCGCCACCCTCATGAATGAATCCATCTTTTCCTGAGTTCATGAGTTCCTGGATAAAAAATCCCCGTTTCATGATGCCGGCGTTTCTGTTGAGCTGCGCTCACGCGCCGAGTTGCGCTTTGAACGCATCGAACCCGCCCGCAGGGCCTTTGAGTTCTCCGCGATGGTTTCCTCCAGCCGCCGCTCCAGCCCGGCCACGCGGTCGGTTTTCGGCGCGGCCGCAAGCTCCACGGCCGCGGGGGTTGCGGCTGCGGCCGCGTCGTCCACCGCGGGTTCGCCGCCCAGCAGGTGGGCGTAGCGGGCTTCGCGTCGACGGGCTGCACGGGGCAGTTTCACGACGTAGGCGACGCCCTCCTTCAGCGACAGGCCCAGCAGCAGGTTTTCGACCTCGGCCGGGGTCTCGAAGGGATGAAGGCGCGAGGCCCGTCCGCGCAGTTCGCCGGCGTCGCGGACCGCGCAGCATCAGCTCGCACAGCAGCGCGATTTCCGGGCGCGTGAGCGGCAGCCGCTCCGGCACGTCGTGGCGGTATTTGCCCGCCCGCGCGCCCGCCTCGCGGACGAAGAGCACCAGGCGGTGCTGCAACCGCAGCGACTCGAGCGCCGGCTCCAGCACCGTTTCACCGATGTCCATGACCGGGTCGCGGTTGTTCTTCTGGTTGCACGCGGCGACCAGCGAATTGAGGGTCAGCGGATAGTACTCCGGCGTGGCCATCTCTTTTTCGATGAGACAGCCGAGGGCGCGGATTTCAACGGGGGTGAGCAGGGGGAGCATGGCGTCCGTATGCCATCCGCGGCGGAGGCGGTCAACCCGGGCGGTTCCCCGGGCTCACTCCAGCCGGAACACGCTGACGGTGCCGTTGGCGTTGCCGGTGACGACGCGGCGGCCGTCGCGGGAGAGGGCGAGGCAGACGGGCGGGCTGGGGGTTTTGGCGAAGTCGAGGATTTCGATGACGCCGTCGCGGAGGCGGAAGAGCATCACCCCTGCGGAGCGGGTGGCGACCAGCAGGCCGCCGGAGAGGGGCGCGAACCGGGTCATGGTGTAGGGGAGTTGGGAAAAATCCGTCGTGCGCAGGGTGGTGGCGGGCACAAGGGTGGCTTCGATGGAATCGCGGATCTCGTCCAGCCGCCCGGCCACCTCGGGATCGTCGGGGGTTGAGGTGGTTTTCAGCAGGGCGAGGGTGGCGGAGCCGCCCGCCTTCAGGCGGCGCGAGCCGTCCTCGCGCTCGCGGAAGCGGCCGCTGGAAAGCCGCTGCAGGGCGGCGGCGAATTCCTCCGGGGTGATGGAACCCTCCACGGTTCCCGGGTGGAGGTCGAACACCAGCAGATCTTCCGCGTCGGTCACGAAGAAGGTGTTGGGGTCGAGGGGGCTGAAGCCCACCTGTTCGGGGTAGAACTCCTCCGGGAGGGGCAGGGGGACCCGGCGGTCGCGCACCAGATCCCAGAGGGCCAGGGTGTTGTCCAGCGAATCGAAGAACACGGCGAGCCGACCGTCGGGGCTGAAGTCGAAGCAGGTCAACAGGTCGTTGCCGCGGTCGAAGCCGTCGTTGCTCTGGAACAACCAGGCGTGAAAGGCGGGGCCGGCCCTGGCGGCCAGCGGTTCGAGCAGTTTCGTGGCGGTCCGGAGGACGAGCGCCTTGTCGTCCTCGAAGTTCCCGGTGATGTTTCCGGAGTCGTCCAGGATGATGGATTGTTCGCCGGCGGCCAGCACGAGGTTCGTGCCCGCCCGCCCCATCAACACCAGGTCGTCGTCCCCGGCGATCTTCCGGACAGGGCCGCCGTCGAGGGGGATTTCCAGAATGCCCTCGCGGCGGTTCACCCAGACGGCCCGTTCGTCGGTCGTCAAGACCGCCGCCGGAACATCCAGTTCATCCCGGATGGGTTTGCTCCCGGCGCCGGCCGGATTCAGGAGGCGGCCGGAGGAGGCGTCGAAGATGCAGAGGCGTCCGCCGTCGGTGCCGGTGTACAGGAATTTCCCGTCGGGTGAAAAGGCCGCCGCCTCGTTGCCCTCCCCGGGGAGCGCGGCGAAGAGCTTGCGGGAGCCGTCCTTGGGATCGACCCGGTAGAGGTTGCCGTCCCCGGAGGTCAGGGCGATCCAGGAGCCGTCGGGCGCCCAGGCGGTGCGCCCGATGTTCATGTCCGCGACCTCCACGTGCCAGAGTTCGCGCAGGCCGGGGGCGGTTTCGACCAGGGCCAGCCCGTTGTTCTCCTCCACGACGACGACGCGGGCGCCGTCGGGGGATGGCGACCAGGAAGAGACGGACGCGCGCGCCTCCTGGCGGATCTCCAGGGTCGGGAGGGGTTCCCGGGCTGTCGGCGCCCGGGCGGGGGCGGAGTTCCAGGCGCACACCTGTCCTCCTCCCTCACGCCGACGAGGCGTTTGCCGTCGGGGGTGAAGACGCCCAGACGGACGGGATGGTCGATGGTGCTGAGGCCGGTCCGCTCGGGGTGGGCCGGGTCGACAAGCCGGACTTCGCCGCCTTCACCGATGTCGGCGAGGAAGCCCGCGGGATGCCAGGCGATGCAGGAGGTGACCTCGTTGGTGGCCGGGAGGAGTTCCGGCGGGTTTCCGGGGCGCCAGAGAAAGTGACCCCGGGAGGGCGTGGCGAGGACCAGCCGGTCGGAGCCGGGCAGGGGCAGGACGTCGAAGAAGCCTTCGTCCCAATCGGGCCGGGTCCAGGCCAGGAGTTTCCCGGAATCGCGATCCCACGCCTTGACCGCGGCGCCATAGGACAGCGTGACCACCCGGTGGTCGTCCAGGGGCAGAATGGTCTCGATCTCCGCGTCCTCCTGGAAACGCTCGTCGCCCAGGGTGCGTTCGAGGCGGAGGGTGGAGGGGGGCGCGGCGTGCGCGCCGGCGGCCAGCAGCAGGGAGAGGGCGTGCAACACGTGTCGACGGATCATCGCGGGATCATGGCGCGCCGGGCGGGGAGGTCAAGTTTCCGGGATCATCCGGAACAGCCGGGAGCGCGGGGCCGGGGGTCAGCTCGCGGAGGCGAGGCGTTTGAGGCCGTGGTTGAGCGGGAGCAGCGCGAAGAGGGCCAGGGCGATGTCCCAGCGGCCTGCGGCGGCGATCCACATGGATTGCAGGGGGATGAGGGCGCTGATGAGAATGCCGATGTGCCAGGGGACGACGCGCCGGCGCTCGGTCATGCCCATGGCCGCGCGGGTGGCGAAGAGGGCGGCCAGGATGGCGGCGGCGCCAAACGCCGCGAGCGCGCCGCCCCACGGACGCGCGCGGCAGGCGCCGAAGCCGGCGGTGAGGAAGATCACCGCGAAAGGCGCCCACGCGGCGTACATCGGCGATTTGCCGTGCGTCTCGGAGCGGGCGAGATGCGTGGTCATGGCGATGAAGAGCAGGATCGACTCGAACGCGCCCAGCAGCAGCAGGGGGTCGCTGACCCCGCGCTGGAGAAAAGGGGCGGCCCCCAGGAGGACGGACAGGCCGCGGCAGAGGCCCATGATGAACGGTCCGGCCACGGAGACCCGCTTGGCGGAAACGTTGTAGAAGACGATCATCAGGAGCAGGAGCCCGCCGACGAGGAGGCTCCGGGTTCCCGCCAGGGCGCTGAGGAGCACCCCCGCCGCCGCGAACACGGCCGCCGCCGTCCACGCCGCCGAAGCGGAGATTTCACCCGCGGGGAGGGGCCGCGCGGGGCGCTCGACGCGGTCCTCGTCGACATCGCGCAGGTCGTTCAGAGCCAGCCCGGCGCAGTAGAGGAACAGCGGCGCGGCCACCACGGCGAAGGCGCGCGGTTCGCCGGGCCACACCCCGCCGGTCGCGAGCAGCAGGCCGGCGAGGGGATCGCCCGGTACGGTGACCAGGTTGGGCAGGCGGAAGAGCCGCATCCAGGCGCGGAGGTGCATCCCCGCATCAAGCCAGATGCGGCGGACGGTTCCAAGCGTTTTCAGGTTCGTTGACAAACCGGCCCCCACCGGCGAAGCGGTGCCGCCATGAATGCCCCGCCCACCCCCGCCCGGCTCCTCGACTGCGCCGTCACCGCCGCCCTCGCCGCCGGCGCCCACGCGCGCGCCCACCGCGGACGGCGCTCCGAGGTGAACGCCTCGTACGCCCACGACCTCAAGCTGCAGCTCGACGTGGAGTGCCAGCAGGTTGCGGAGGCGTCGATCCTCCAGTGCTTCCCCAACCACGCCATCCTGGGCGAGGAGGGCTCGGCCCCGGACGCCTCGGCGGAGTTCGAGTGGGTCATCGACCCGATCGACGGCACGCTGAACTTCTTCCACGGCCTGCCCCACTGGTGCTCGTCGGTCGCGGTGCGCCGCGGGGACGGGCCGATCCTCGCCGGGTGCGTCTTCCTGCCGGACCTGGACGAGTGCTTCGCCGCGGCGGAGGGCCTGCCCGCCACCCTCAACGGGGAGCCCATCCGGGTGTCCGCCACCGCGCGGCTCTCCGAGGCCATGCTGCTCACCGGGCTGGGCAAGCCGGCGCCGGGCGAGGCCTACGACCTCTCGCTGCTCGGCCGCCTCGCCAACACCGCGCAGAAGACCCGCGTGCTCGGCGCGGCGGCGGTGGACATCTGCTACGTGGCCTGCGGGCGGGTGGACGCCTATGTCGACGCGGGAATCTGCCTGTGGGACTACGCCGGGGCCGAGATCATCACGCGCCAGGCCGGCGGCCGGGCGGGGGAGATCGGGCGCCTGTCCGGCGGCCGCGTGCGCTACCTCGCCAGCAACGGCGTGATCCACGACGAGGTGCTGAAGCTGTACCTGGGGCCTACCGCGCCCTGAACGCCGAGTTGTCCGGCGGGGCGAACCAGCCGATGTCGAATTTCGCGGGCACGGCCGGGCTGGAGGGGTCGAGGGTGCGCTCGTCGGCGTGGCCGTCGGCCCAGACGACCGAGGCGGTGCGGCCGGGGTGGCGGAAATGGATGGAGGGCTGCTGGCTCTCCGCCGCGTCCTCGGAACTCCCCGGCTGCAGGGGGTGGGGCGGCTCGGCGAAGGAATATTCGATCAGGTGGTCGGGGTTCCCGTAGGGCTGCGGGAAGGCGGTGTCGGCGAACATCACCACGCCCGCGGGGTTGTCCATCTCCCCGGCGGCCATGCCGCGGTCCATGGAGGAGGACATGAAGCCCTCGGCGCAGGCGCGCGAGCCGACGCCGATGAGGTTGTAGCCGTAGCCGCCGCACGATTCCTCGAACGCGTTGCTGGCGCGGCCGCGGCGGACGTCGCGCAGGGCCATGCAGCGGCGCACGGCGGCGGAATTGCCGATGTAGTCGGACAGCGTGCCCTCGCCCGCGCGGAAGGCCTCGCGGGAGTTGGAGCGCGCGCCGTGCCAGCGGATGCGGTTGGTGGTGAAGATGTCGGGCGCGCCGGCGGCGAAGGCGCCGAGGCTCCCGGCGTGGGCGCTGTTGGCCTGGGCGAGCTGCCGCAGGTTGGCCCGGCACTGGGCCGCCCAGCCCCGCTCCAGCGCGCCCCGCCACGCCGGCACCAGCACGCCGACCAGTCCGGCGATGATCGCCAGCACGACCAGCAGTTCCAGCAGGGTGAAGGCGGACCGGGGGCGCGGGTAGGGCGAACCCGCCGGGTGAGCCTCGAACCACTGGGAAGGCTCAGCGAGGCCGCTTCGCCCTACCAGCCTCGCAACACGCTGGCTGCCCCGCGTTTTCACGGCGCCTCCGTCACGTCGAGCCGGTAGAACTTCGGGCCCGCGTCCGGCACCGACCAGTGCAGGATTCCACCGGTGCCGGTCACCGGACCGCCCACGGGGGCCCTGGTTCCGGTAACCGTAACACCGACGCTGGCGAGCTGGTAGGAGCGGTGGGGCGAGGATTCGCACCAGAGCGGCAGCAGGCCGTCCGCGGGCGTTCCCGCGACCAGTTCCTCGCGGGGATGGATCACGCCCACGGCCTCCAGGTCGAATCCGCCCGACCCGAAGGTGGGCCACACGTCGTACACGGGCGCGCCGGTGGAGTCCTTGAAATCACCGCGCCCGGGGATGTCCACCAGGCGCACGTACCGGATGCGCCGGAGGTCCACCGTCCCCGCGAGCACCGCCGGATGGCCGGCGAGCCGGGCGAGGTCGAAGGGCGTGCCCCACGTGTCGCCGTTGTTGTTCATGTGCTTGCCGGCGAGGTCGAACAGCTCGGTCGGATCCTGCGTCCCGTACGCCCCCACCGGCGCGGCGGTCAGGCAGCGCGCGGGGAAGCGCGCGAAGGTGCTCCCGTCGGTGGAAACCTCGACGAACGCCAGCTCCACATAGCTGTGGAAGCCGTTCTCGAAGACGGCGAAGTCCGCGCCCGGGGCGTCGGCGATGTCACGCGTGAAGCCCAGCGTGATCGATCCCGGCGGCTGCCCGGCGTCCAGCGCGGCGGCGGCGCGCTCGCCGAGGGAGACGACGTCGAACTGGTCGCCGGTGACGGGGCCGAGGGCCTTGGCGGCATCGGCCCAGACGGGGTCCACGCCGTCGGCGGGCAGGTACGAAACCACGGAGGACGCCCACGCGACGAAGCGGGGGTTCAGGCTGTTTTCCGGGACGTTCAGCCCGTCGCCGCCCGGTCCGACAAAGCCGGGCACCGGCGGGTCGTACGCATTGCCGGGGTCGTCCGCGGCGTCGGAATACGGCCCCGCCGCGAAGGCCGGCAGGGCGGCCGCCGCGGGCAGGACCAGGATGTTCAGCCAGGCGTTCACCGGCGGCGCAGGCGGAGCAGCAGCAGTCCGAGGGCGGCGAGCCCGGCGGTGGCCGGTTCCGGCACGAAGACCAGGTTGTCGAAGGCGGCCGTGGCGGGCGTGTTCATGCCGAACGCACCGTTGTCGGTCGACGCGAAGTCGAAGTGCAGTTTCCGCACCGAGGTGCCCAGCGGCGTGAGGTCCACCAGTTGCCAGGTCTGCAGGACGTAGTCGCCCGCGGGATCGGCCGACCGGAAGTCCGCGAGGTACACCTCCACGTTCGACCCGGTGGGCTGGTCCGCGGCGTCGGTCGCGCGGATGGTCATGCGGAACCAGTCCGGATCCGTGCCCGCGGCCCCGCCGAACTTCTTGGCGAAGCCGTCGCCGTTGAGCATCGACTGGGCGGCGTAGGCCGTGTTGTTCACCCGCAGGGAAAGCGGGGCGACGACGCCGGTGAAGGTGACGACGTCGGAGGTCCCCCCGATGAAGGTGTCGTCGTAGATCACCGCGTACTGGCCGCTCCCGCCGTACCCGGTGCCCGACCCGGCGACGGCGTACTGGTTGCCCCAGCCGCCGGTGGACGGGTTGTTCACGTTCGACACGGCGAAGCCCGACCAGGAGCCGAACGTGTTGTCGTACGCGTTGTTGAAGAAGGCGCCTCCCTCCGCGAACCCCCCGTGGCCCGTCGAGCCGTTGTCATAGCCGGCCGGCGGCAGGGGGAAGGAGTCGTAGGTCACCAGGGTCGCCCGGCCGGAAAGGCCCGGGATCGCGGCCAGAACGGCCGCGACGCATGTGGTCAGGGTATGGGTGCGCTTCATTTGTTTTCCTCTTTTCGTGAGAGGCAACATCATTCGGGACCGCTCGTCTTCTGGCTCCCGGTTTTCGCCTCGGACCGCCTTCTCCCCGGATTGCGCCGGAAATGGCATGATGGCCCTTGGCCTGACCGGTTACAGCGGCACGTCCGCGCCCGAATTTCACGGGCTTCCGTACGCGACCCCGATTAGGTTGTCGGGGGAGCTTGTGCCCTGTCCTTCCCCGGAGTGTCAACCGGGAATCCCCGCCGCCCCCCTTTTTGACGCATCAGGGAAAACCCGCCGGCCGCGGCCGCACCCGAAATCCCGCGGCCGCAGCCTCCCCGGCCCGCCATTATCCCGCAGAAAACTAAATATATTCCGCAGCCTGCTCGTCACATCTTGGGCTTGTCGGCGGCGCAAATTTGCTGTTCAAAAGCCCGAGTTTCCCAATCTGGAAAGGAATGTCCTCCATGTCGTACTTCCCCGAAATCTCCGCACAGGTCCGGTATGAAGGGCCCGATTCCAAGAACCCGCTCGCGTTCCGCTGGTATGACGCGAAGAAAAAGGTCGGCGGCAGGACGATGGCCGATCATCTGCGCTTCGCGATGGCCTACTGGCACACGCTCAAGGGCTCGGGCGCGGACCCCTTCGGCGGACCCTCCGTGCAACGCGCGTGGAACGAGGGCGCCGATCCCGTCGCCGCCGCCGAGAACACGCTCGACGCCGCGTTTGAATTCATGGTGAAGTGCCGCCTCGACCGCTGGTGCTTCCACGACCGCGACCTGGCCCCCGAGGGCGCGACCATCGCGGAGACGAACAAGATCCTCGACCGCCTCGTGAAGAAGGCCGCCAAAAAGCAGAAGGAAACCGGCATCAAGCTGCTCTGGGGCACCGCCAACCTCTTCAGCCACGCGCGCTACTGCCACGGCGCCGCCACCAATCCCGACCCGCGCGTGGTCGCCCAGGCCGCCGCGCAGGTGCGCCGCGCCATCGACGCCACCGTCGAGCTGGGCGGCACCGGCTACGTGTTCTGGGGCGGCCGCGAAGGCTACGTCTCGCTGCTCAACACCAACCTGCGGCAGGAGCGCGAGCAGATGGCCGCCTTCCTGCACATGGCGGTCGACTACGCGAAGACCGCCGGCTTCAAGGGCATGTTCTTCATCGAGCCCAAGCCGAAGGAGCCCTCGACCCACCAGTACGACTTCGACACCGCCACCACCCTCGGCTTCCTGCGCGAATTCGGCCTGCTCGACCGCTTCCAGATCAACATCGAGGCCAACCACGCCACCCTGGCCGGGCATTCGTTCGAGCACGAACTCGCCACCGCCGCCGCCGCCGGCAAGCTGGGCAGCATCGATGCCAACCGCGGCGACGCCACCGTGGGCTGGGACACCGACCAGTTCCCGACCGACCTGCCCTCCGCCGTGCTCGCCATGCACATCCTGCTCCTGCAGGGCGGACTCAAGCACGGCGGCCTGAACTTCGACGCCAAGGTGCGCCGCGGGTCCTTCGACACGGTCGACCTCTTCCACGCCCACATCGGCGGCATGGACACCTGGGCGCACGGCCTGCTCATCGCCGACAAGCTGATCAAGGACAAGGTCCTCACCGGCATCGTCAAGCAGCGCTACGCCGGCTTCCAGTCCGGCATGGGCAAGAAGATCCTGCAGGGCAAGGCCACGCTGCCCGAGCTGGAAGAGTGGGCCGCAAAGATCGGCGAACCCCCGCGCACCAGCGGCCGCCAGGAAATGATCGAGAACGTGCTCAACGACTACCTCTGGAAGGCCTGAACCGTGGGCGGGCTGTTTCTCGGCCTGGACAGCAGCACGCAGAGCCTGAGCGCGTGCCTCATTGACACGCGCTCGGGCGTGCTCGTCTGGGAGCACAGCCTGCGCTTCGGCGAGGACTTCCCGCGGTACGGCGCGCCCAACGGGTTCCTGCCGAATCCCGATCCGTCGGTCGTGCACGCCCCGCCGCTCATGTGGCTCGACGCCCTCGACCGGCTCCTCTCCCGCATGAAGGACGCGGGCCTGCCGCTCGGCGAGATCGACACCGTCGCCGGCTCCGGGCAGCAGCACGGCTCGGTCTATCTCAACGCCCGCTGGCCCGCGCTGCTCGCCGCGCTCGACCCCGCCCGCGGCCTCGCCGAACAGCTCGCCCCCGCGCTCTCGCGCCCCACCGCGCCCATCTGGATGGACAGCTCCGCCCGGCGGAATGCGGAGATCGCCGGCGGCGCCTGGCGGCCGACGCGCGAAGGTCTCAGTTCCGCCGCCGACGCCTGCTTCATCGGCCGTGATCCTGCGCTCTCGCCAAGCGCGACCTGGTCGTCGATGCCGCCACCGCGCACATCGCGCTGGTCAGCTCCTTCCTCGCCTGGTCCGGCTGGGCGTCCCGCCGCGATCGAGTTCGGCGACGCCGCGGGCATGAACCTGCTCGACCTCAACACCCGCGCCTGGATCCCGCGCTGCTGCGCGCGACCGCGCCGGATCTGGGCTTGCGGCCGCGGCCCGCCTGCGGCTCCGACGAGATCACCGGGCTGGTCCACCGCCACTTTGTCGAGAAGTACGGCCTCGACGGCCAGGGCCGGCGCAGGAGCGGCGACAACCAGGCAGCCTCGCCGGCGTCGGCCTGCGCGCCGGGCGACGTCGCGATCAGCCTCGGCACCAGCGACACCTTCTTCGGGCTGATGCCCGCCTACCGGGTCCGCCGCCTGCCCGCGAGGGGCACGTCTTCGTCGCCCCCACCGGCGACTGCATGGCCCTGCTCTGCTTCCAGAACGGAAGCGTCCGCCCGCGAGCGCGTGCGCGACGAGTTCGGGCTGGACTGGCAGGGGTTCAACGACGAGCTGGAATCGGTCGAACCCGGCAACCGCGGCCGCGTCTTCCTGCCCTGGTACGTGCCGGAGATCATCCCGCGCGTCGGGAAGGCGGGCGTGCACCGCGTCGGGCTCGAGCCCGGCGACGCCCCCGGCCACTGCCGCGGCGTGGTGGAGGCCCAGATGACCGCCATGAAGCTGCACAGCGCCTGGCTGGGGGTGACGCCCCGGCGCATCTTCGCCACCGGCGGCGCCTCGCGCAACCGGTCGATCCTGCAGGTGATGGCCGACGTGAACGAATGCCCCGTCTTTCCGTCCGAGGCCGGCAACACCGCCGCCCTGGGCGCGGCCCTGCGCGCGGCGCACGCTGGGTCGGGGTTGTCGTGGGCCGATCTGTCCGCCACCTTCTGCAAGGTGGGCGCCCCGGTGAATCCCCGCCCCGCCTTTTACGACTCTTACCGCCGCCTGGCGGAACTCCATTCCCGCGCCGAGCGGGCTGCATGCACCAACGCCTAACCCCGAACACGGAGACATCACATGGCTGACAGTCAATCCACGGGCATTCATGCCCGGCAATTGTTCATCGCGAGTTGCATCTCGCTGGTGACCACCTCGATGGTCTTCGCGACCCGCGGAGCCATCACCGGGCCCATGAGCTCGGCGTTCCACCTGAGCAACGAACAGATCGGCCTGATCTACGGTCCGTCGTTCTGGGGCTTCACCATCGCCATCTTCATCTGCGGCCTGCTGGTCGACTGGGTGGGCATGAAATTTGTGCACGCCATGTCCAGCATCGGCTATCTGGCCGGCCTCGGAATGGTCCTCTTCGCCCCCCGTCCTGAGCTGGCCGACGGCGCGGTGGTGGAGGGCATCTTCAAGCACACCGGCACGACGATGCTGTACGCCGGCTTCCTCATCATGGGCCTCTCCCAGGGGTTGGTCGAAGGGGTGATCAACCCACTCGTGGCGACCATCCACAAGGAGGAGAAGGGCAAGCGCCTGAACATGCTCCACGCCTGGTGGCCGGGCGGCATGATCATCGGCGGCCTCGCCTGCGTGGCCCTGGGGGGCGCGTCCTGGCAGGTCAAGCTGGGCCTGCTCGCCATCCCCGCGATCCTCTCACTGGTCCTGGTCCTCAAGAACGCCTATCCGGCGACCGAGCGCGCCGCCTCCAACGTCACCACCGGCGAAATGATCGGCCAGATGGCCCGTCCGCTGTTCATCCTGCTCTTCGTCATGATGATCATGACCGCCTCGACCGAGCTCGGTCCCGACCAGTGGTTCGGCAAGGTCATGGGCGACATCACCGGCTGGAAGGCCGACGGCATCCTGTTCCTGTGCTACACGGCGGGACTGATGTTCGTGCTGCGCTTCTTCTTCGGCGGCGTGGTGCACAAGTTCTCGCCGTTCCTGGTGCTGACCGTCTGCTCGGTGCTGGCCTTCGTCGGCCTGTTCTGGCTGGGCCACCTGAACCTGCCCGCCGAAGGCCAAAAGGCCTCCACGGGCGCGATCCTCACCGCCTTCGCGGCGGCGACGATCTTCGGCATCGGCAAGACCTACTTCTGGCCGACCATGCTGGGCATCACCAGCGAGCTGTTCCCCAAGGGCGGCGCGCTGCTGATGAACCTGATGGGCGGAGTTGGCATGCTGGCCATCGCGGTCGTCCTGCCGGTCATGGGCAAGCAGCTCGACGTCGGTGGGGCGGGCGCCGCCCTGCGCACCGTGTCCATCCTGCCGGTCATCCTGTTCGTCGTCTTCCTGGCTCTGCATCTCGGCTTCCAGGCCAAGGGCGGGTACAAGGCGAAGTCGATCGACCACGACTGATCCCTGCCCGCAGGAAAAAAAACGCCGCGGGGAATCCCCCGCGGCGTTTTCTTTTGCACCGGCCGGCTCAGAACGACGCCTGCCAGGCGAGGTTGACCGTCAGGTCGCGCTCGAGCTGGATGCCGTTGAGATCCTGGTGCACCGGAACGACGCCCTCGACCGCGAAGCGGTGGGCGCTGAGCTTCCCGGCGGGAAGGGCGAGGGTGAATCCCAGCCCCGCCTCGACGATCTCGCCGCCATAGTTGGCCTGGAGATCCGGGGGCGTGGCGTGGTTGTGCGGGCCGTTGTAGTGGCCCTCGACCTCGCCCTGGTGGGTGTAGCCCAGCCGGCCCGAGACCCCCACCGGCCCCGCCAGGGGACGGGAGTGCCAGAGGTTCAGCGCCACGACGTTCCCGAAGCGGAAGCCGCTGTCGTTTTCATCCTCCAGCGCGAACACCCCGGCCGCCTGCACGCCCACGTTGCCACCCAGCGCCGCCTTGTTCAGCGTGAGGCTGGGCAGGGCGTCCCAGGTGCCGCGGCCAAGCTGCATGCCGTAGTGCGTGAACTTGCCGTCGCGCTTGACGTCGACCTTGGCGGTGGGCAGCCCCACGCCGAGCCCGGCGACCAGGTTCGCATCGTCCGCGCTCCAGACTTCGACCAGGGCCGACACCGAGGTGTCGCCCCAGCCTTCCGTGGAATGCGAATGGGTCATGGTCTCCATTTCCCCGCCGCCGTGCTCCTCTCCCATGTGTTTGGACATGGGCATCGCCATGGCGGCGTGATCGTGGGCGTCCATCGCGGCCGCTTCCATCACCATGTCCATGTCCATCCGGTTGTAGGCGGTCATGGCCATGAGGGTGAGGCGGTCGGTCGGGGCGTACATGAGTTCGAACATGTGCATCTTCATGTCCATGCTCTTCGGCGCGGAGGTCCATTCGTCCATGTCCAGAATGGCGTCGATTCCGACACCCCGGGTGCCGCCCAGGTTGCCGTCGAGCTTCTGGTACATGAAACGGTAGCCGGCCATCCATCCCCCGGCGGGGTGGACGTGGTCGTTCAGGATTCCGGCGGGGGCGGCGGTGCTCCCGCAGCCGCAATCTTCACAGCAGGAGGATTGCGGCCCCGCTGCGGTTTCGGTTTGCGCCCGGGCGGCGAAGGCCAGCGCGGGCAGGAGGAGGGTGGACAGGATCAGGTTGTTTTTCATGATGGTTGATTCTGGGAATGCAGGTTGATTGCGCCGATATGCACCGCCTCCCGGGGGCGCGTGGACGGGAGTCGGACGGACGGCCCGCCGCACATGGGCGGGCCCCGGAGCGCCGCGAAGAATGGCGGCGGAGGTGGATGCGTCGGAGTCAGGCGCCGGTGATCGGCGGGGGCGTCGCGGGCGGATCGGCGCCGCGTCCGGCCGGGGGCGCCCAGGCGGTGAGGGCGGGGTCCGCGGGGGATTCCGCGCCGGCCGCGGGCAGGGCGGCGTCGCCTGGAAAATATTTTTCCGGCATCTTCTGCTTGTCCGAATCCTTCGACGGGGCGGGGGTGGCGGGGGACGGACGCTCCCGCTCGGTTTTCGCGGCCTTGCAGAACTTGCAGGGGTGCTCGCCGTCGAACGTCTCCTTGACCGCCGCCACCAGCCCCATGTCCCCGCGCACAAGACGGTCCGCGAGCATGCCGGCCCAGCCAAGGGTCTGGAGGACGTTTGCGGGCACGAGCAGGTTCAGCGCCAGCAGGACGCTGAGGAGCGCGCGCACGATCCGGGGCATGGAAATCGTGTGGGGCACGCGCGGATTGATACCGGCGCGCCCGGATTCCGCAATCCGATTATTCCGGCAGATGCCGCACCCGGTCCTGCGTGCGCGCGGCCTCCTGCTTGCGCATCTCCATCAGGAGCTGCGAGGCCTCGCGCTGGCGCGTGAGCAGATCCTCGGAATAGTCCAGACGCACGTCGTGCTGCAGCGCCGCGTTGACCAGGCCGAGCGCCTCGGAAGGCCGCCCGCGCAGGTTCATCAGGGTGCCGAGATTGAGCCGGGCGCGGACCTCGCCGGGGTGCAGGCGGATCGAGGTCTCGTAGCACTCCACCGCCGAGCGGGTGTCCTTGAGGTGCAGGAAGGCGTCGCCCAGCACGTTCCAGATCGACGCGGCGCAGGGGTGCAGCCGGTGGGCCTCGCGCGCGACCTCGATCGCGGACTCGTGCAGGCCGGCGTGGTGGGTCAGGAACACCGCGGCCTGCTCGCGCACGTGCCAGTTGCGGGGATTGTCGTCGAGCAGCCCCTGCCAGAGGTTCAGGGCCTCGCCGGTCCGGCCCTCCTCCGCGTGGGCGGCGATCTGCTCCAGCGGGTTCTTGAGGCGGTCGCGCGTCTCGGTCCCGAAGAGCGCCCGGAAGCGTTCCACCGCCGCCGGGGCGACGTCCCGGCCGATCATGCGGGCGGGCAGGGTGGGGTCGGGATTCGTCGGTGCGATCGAGGCCAGGCCGGCGCCGCCCATCGCCCGGTCGATCTGCGCGAAGTTCAGCCCGAGCGCCGCCGATCCCCCGAAGCGCTGGAACTCCGCGATGGGCGGATCGCCCGCGCCCTCGAAGGCGTAGTCGTTGAGCAGGACGAACCCGCCGGGGGCGAGGCGCCGGGTCACCTCGTCCAGCGCCGCCAGCGCGCCGAAGCCGTGGGAGAAGGCGCCCTCCTCCGGGGGGACGCGGGCGGGATCGGGCAGGCGGGCGGGGTCGACCGGCGTGAACCGCGCGTCCATGCGCAGGTGGTGCAGCAGCGGCAGGAGCCGTTGCAGCGAGTCCGCGTCGCCCTTGCGCACCAGGTCCAGGATGTCGCTGTGCTCCATGCCCGTCTGCGAGTACCAGACCGCGTCCTCGTGCAGGAAGGTCCGCAGGCGCAGCTCCTCCACGCGGTCCCCGCGGCGGCGCAGGATGGTGGCGGGGAGCGAGTCGAGCACGTAGTTGAGGGCGACCATCGACCAGCGCACGGCGGGGCCGAGGGCGGGGTCGGCCTCCGCCAGCGCCGCGTCGATCCCGGGCAGCGGTGCGGCGACCAGCCACACCTGGTCGTGGAAGTCCGCGAGCAGCCCGCCGTCGGCCAGCTTGCGGATCATGCCCGGCGAGGCGTCGGCCACGACGTAGCGCACGCGTGAAAAGACGTCGGAGCCGGCCTCCTCGCAGCGTTCGCGCAGCGAGAGCAGGAAGAGCCGCGCGAAGAGTCCGTTGCCCGCGCCGGCCTCGAGGATCCAGAGGGGGCTTCCCGGGGCCGTGGCGCCTGCGGCCGCGAGGAAAACCTGCGCGGCCTGGTCGGCGAGGCGTCCGTCGCTGGTCACCAGATAGGGCACGTCGCCCCCGCTGAACGCGTCCTGCGCGCGCGCCTCCCACCAGAACGGCGAAAGACGCCATTCCAGGGACTGGTCCATGGGCACGAAGTCCTGGACGGGAAAGCGGGAGGGCTCGGGGCTGGGCATGGCGGGGGTTCCTAGCACGTTCGAAGGGGATGCCAACCCCGATTGCACCGGGCCGTGCGGTGCGGCCGGGGGCGCGGGGGATGGCCGCCCCGCCGCCCGGGGACGGATCGTTGACGTCCCGCCCGGACAGGCCTATAGTTTCCCCCATGAATGCCACGCAAATCATTCGCGAGATCGAGGCGTTGGAACCTGGTGAACAGGCCAAGGTCATCCAACAAGGTTTTTACGGGACCGGGCCGGGTGCCTAAAGTCCGCCGCCAGAATCTCCCGTCAGCCTTGTTCAGACACTTGTTGGCGCGCATTGAAGAACGGGAGGTGGATGCCAGCCAGTTGAGCCTGCTTGCCCAATGGCTCGACCGCGAGCCCGATGTGCCGTCGGGGGTATGGTACAAACGTTTTCCGGGAATGATCGTTTGCGGACAGGGGGAATATGTGAAGACGTTTTTGCGCCCGGATCAATCCCCCGTTGGCGAGCCCATGCCATGAAACCCACCCCGGCTCCTGCTCAGCGCCGCCGCCGCGCTCGCGGTGTTCTACTTCGCGATGGTCGTGCTGCCGGTGCACGTCGCGAGCGGATATGACACGGTCGCGAAGCTGCACCCGTGGGCCGGGACCATCTATCTCGTCTTCACCGGCAGCTTCTTCGCCTCGCTCACCGGGCTGCTGCTCTGGATCGGCTGGCGGCTCTCGCGCGGAACCCGCGAACGCGCCCGGGCCGAACGGCAGGCGAAGACCCGGCCGTCCGAGATGGCCGCGGCCGAGCGCGAACAGGAAATGGCGCGGCACCTGCAGTCCGTGGAGGCCGTTCTGGAGCAGTCCGATCCGGCGGATGCGTCCCGTCTCCGCCGCCTCCGCGACGAACTCGCCGCCAAACGGGAGGCGCGGCGGCTGGAGATCGCCGCCGTGGGCACCGTGTCCAGCGGCAAGTCCGCGCTGCTCAACGCCCTCGCCGGTCGCAAGGCCTTCGCCTCCGACGTCCGCGGCGGCACCACCACCGCCCTGGCCGACACCGCCTGGGACGCGCACGAGGAGGTCCGGCTCGTCGACACCCCCGGCCTCGGCGAAGTCGGAGGAAGGGCACGGCGACCTCGCCCTCGAGGCCGCCAAGACCGCCGACCTCGTGCTCTTCGTCGTCGACGGCCCCCTCAAGGATCACGAACACCGCGTGCTGGAACTCCTGCGCAAGGTCGACAAGCCCGTGGTGCTCTGCCTCAACAAGTCGGACTGGATCACCGACGACGAACGCGCCTGCCTGCTCGACCAGCTCCGCCGCCAGACCGCCGGGCTGGTGCCGCCCGAACACATAGTCGCCGTGCGCGCCGAACCCGCCGCCCGCGTGCGCGCCTCGCATCGGCGCGGACGGGCGCGAAACCGAGGAGAGCGTCGAGGTCCCGGCCGACCTCTCCGACCTCGCCCGCCAGCTCCTGCGCATCGTGCGGCAGGACGGCCCCGACCTGCTCCTCTGCAACCTCCTGCTCCGCACCCGCATGCTCAGCCGCGACGCCGAAGCCCTCGTGGCCGACGCGCGCGACGCCCGTGCGCGGTCGGTGGTGCACGCCGCGATGTGGAAGACGGGCGGATTCGCCGCCGCCGCCCCGGTGCCCTTCCTCGACGCCATCCTCAGCACCGCGCTGCTCGCCGCCATGGCGCGCGACCTCGCGGCCGTGTACCGCCAGCCCTTCGACCTCCAGTCGGTGGTCAAGCTCGTCGAACACCTGGTCAAGAACCTCGCCGTCACGCTCTCCATCCCCGCCGCCGCCTCGTTCCTCGCCTCGGCCGCCAAGGCCGTCCCTGGCTTCGGCACGCTCGCCGGCGCCGCCGCCCAGGGCGCCGCGCAGGCGCTGTTCACGCGGTGGCTCGGACTGGTGCTCATCGAATATTACCGCTCCGGCCTCACCCTCGGCGGCGAGGCGCTGGTGAACCAGGCCCGCAAGACGTGGGCGGAGATCGCCTCCGAGGGATCGGTGCGCGCGCTGATCGACCAGGCCCGCGCCCTCGCCGCCGGGGAGAAAAAACCGTGAGCACCGACGCCGTCAAGGCCCTGCGCGCGGTCGAGGACGCGCTGGCGTCGTACGAAAAGGGCACGCCCGCCGAGCGCGAGGCGATGCACGGCCTCGCGGACGCGCTGCGGGCCATGCGCGAAAAGATCGCGGCCGGCCGCGTCACCCTCGCCGTCTTCGGCGAGATCAGCACCGGCAAGTCGTCCCTCGTCAACGCGCTGCTCGGGCGCGACGTGTCCGCCGTGGACATCGCCGGCGGCACCACGCGCGAGGTGGGCGGGCATCCGTGGCGCTCGATGATCGTGCCCGGCCTCGAGGGCTCCGAGATCGAGATCCTCGACACCCCCGGCATCAACGAGGTCGACGGCGAGGCCCGCGAGGCCATGGCCGCGGAGGCCGCGCGCCGGGCCGACCTGATCCTGTTCGTGACCGACAGCGACCTCAATCACGCCGAGCACGACTACCTCGCGCGCCTGGCCGCGAGCAGCCGGCACGTGCTGATGGTGCTGAACAAGGCCGATCTCTACACCGCCGCGCAGCGCGACCGCCTCGTCGAGGTGCTCGCCGAACGCGCGCGGGGCGTGGGCGGGTCGGTGGACATCGTGGCCGCCTCGGCCAATCCCATGGAGCGCGAGGTCGTGCGCGAGCTGCCGGGCGGGCGCGAGGTCGTCGAGCGGCGGAAGCCCAAACCGGACGTCGAGGAGGTCGAGCTGGCCATCCTGCGCGTGCTGCGCCAGGAGGGCCGGGCGCTGGTGGCGCTCAACGCCAGCCTGTTCGCGGCGGAGACGAGCGACCGCATCATCGCCGAGCGGCTGCGGCTGCGGGGCGACGAGGCGGACCGGCTGGTCTGGAAGTTTGCGGCGGCGAAGGCCTTGACGGTCGGACTGAACCCCGTGCCGGTCCTGGACGCGGTCGGCGGGGTGGGCGTGGACGCCGCGATGGTGCTCGCGCTGTCGCGACTTTACGGCGTGTCCTTCACCACCAGAAGCGCCCACGCTCTGATCGGCCGCGTGGTGTTGGCGGCGGGCTGGGTGGTGGGGATCGAGGGGGTGACGCACCTGCTGTCGCATGTCGTCAAGGCCCTGAGTTTCGGCGCCGGCACGGTGGCCACGGCTGCGTTCCAGGGCGCGGCGGCGGGCTATACCTCCACGATCGTCGGCAAGGCTGCGACCGCCTATTTCGCCAACGGCGGATCGTGGGCCGCCGGCGGCCCGAAGAAGGTCGTCGAGGAGATCATCAAGGCCAACCCCAAGGGTGAAGTCACCGGTCGCCTCGCCGGCCAGATCCGCGAAGCCATCCGCCGCAACCGTGCGGCGAAGGTCGGGTCGTCGGGGACGACGAGGTGATGTGGGGATGTGTGTTTTTATCAGAAAAGCAGGAAGGCGGGAAAATTCGGGTTGGATTTATGAGGAATGCTGGAAGACTGGAAAAGATTTTGGGGGTGTCATTCCGAATCCGCGTAGTGTTGAGGACCCACTGCGGAGCGAGTTTGCAACGGGCCGGACTGCGCTGGTATTTCAGGATTCAAGCTGTTGGCGGTCGCGAGTTGAATCTCGAAAACATCACCGGATCGCCTCGAATCACATCCTCGCCATATCGTGCACGAGTGCGGCAGCCAAATTCCTGAGATTTATGGCCAACTCAAGCTTGCTCCAAGCTTCGTAACTGCTGCGCGCAGGGATTCTTGTGGATGAAGCGCAGCAGTAACTAAATGGATAGAAATAATTCTCCGTCGGACGGTATCGTAGGTGATGCCAACTCCTCGGCGGCCGACCCCGACACGAATTATTGACTTCTGGCCCGTGAAGACGACCATCGAATCACCCGCAATAGCAGGAGTAAAGCCATGGTCATATTCCAAGAAGGAAAATTCGGCCAAGATTTGTTGGTGAATGTCTGACATTATTATTAGTCACCATGCGCACTGGCGAGGTATTGGGAAACCCAGCCGGTGAGATTCGCCTTAGCGCTACATTGGCCAGAACGTAGTCCCGTTCGCCAGATCTTCGCGCAAGTCCAAACCAGGCCGCCCTGAGTGTTCCCCGACCCGGTCGGATGACCGCGGTAGGCAAGCGCAGCGCGACACCGCTTTGTTTGCGGACGACAACGAGCGTAGCGAGATAGGTCTGCCGCGGGCGAAGGGCAGGTTCGGACCCCTTCAAGCGTGCTGGCGGTCAGCGGGCCGTGCCCCGCAATGCGGATTCAGCCACGTGGAGGTTGCGGCCCTTCCCGGCACATCAAGGGCTCGCGGGTGCGGCGGCGGCGGTCCACAACTTCCGACAGCGTCTCGTTCGGCGCTTCTGGATATCCAGCACGAACGGATGCAGGTCGTGGCCGGATTGCTCCGGCGCGTTTCACGGTTCCTCCACACCTCTTCGATGATCTCATCCCGATACATGATCGGCACCTCGCTCTTCATGAAGCCAGCGTACCCCGGGCGGCGGTCTCCTCAAGAGGCGAATTGTTCCGGCTGCAGACTGGGCAGTAAGCATGGCTGCATGCGATCCCGGCGTGCGGGGCCGCGCGCTACGCTTGTCCCCTTGGGGAAAGGGGCCGCGTTTCGCTTGCCCCGCAGTCCAGAAGCGGGGTGTCAAGGCCCGAGATTCCCTTGCAAACTCACCGTAGGCGCTTCAGCATGTCATGCTTGTTCATGTACGCCAGTGCCAGCATGTGGGTCAGCGCAAACGCGGCGGCCAACGTGTGCGCCATGATTCCGGGGACGTTCCGGGACTTGATCGAAAGCACCAGTCCAACGACGAGCATGATCGCGGCCGGCCGCCGCAGAAGTACATCCTGCCAAAGTAGTCGTCGGCCACATGATTCAGGAACGGCTGGGAACCATATCTCTGGTACAGATGGATGCGATAAGCAATTCCGCCCAACAGCAGGCGGTTAGCGACAGCCCTGCGGCGAGCGGCAGGTAACGTTTGGAGGCTCTGGTGTTCATGCCGGTTTCTATCGGGTGGATGATTGAGTGCTTCTCGGAGTTCATGCGCGGCTCTCGTCTATTGCGTGAAGCGATCCTTCGGAAATTTAGTCCCGGCCGAAGCGGGCGCGTAAAAGCGCAAACCAAGCGGCCACCGCACCAGATGCGGTGATCCTATGGCGGGGGGATTATGGTTGAACAGTTCAGGGGCCGGCAGTCAGGTCGTGGGGAAAAAGTCTCCACCGGGAAACGCGCACGGAGGAACCTTCCGCCGTCCGCCGCCCCGGACCGTCGAATTCTACGCGGAACTTGCCGCCACGGCGGCGCCAATACCGCAGGAGCGGTCCGACATGACACGCTTCATCAACGACGAAATCACCGACGCGCCCAAGCTGCGCGTCCATCTCAACGAGGACAACCTGGCGGAGCTGCCGCCCGGCTCGCTCTGGCCCGGTCTCACCGGCGTGGACCGGCTGCGGCGGCTGGCCGCAGACGGGTTCGAGGGTGTCCAGGTCACCGGCGCGGACGGACCGCCCCCCGGCGGCATCCTGCCGCACTGCGGCTGTGCGCGCATCAACTCCCCCGGCGAGGCCGACGCCGTCACCGCCCGACATGCCGGGCAGGGCGACATGTGCCTCACCGTTCACGCGGGCTGGGGGATCGAGGACGACCCGGAGGTGTTCCGGCTGGTCGAGGCGATCCTCGCCGCCTCGGACCGGCACCGGCTGCCCGTCTTCATCGAGACGCACCGCGCGACCATCACCCAGGACATGTGGCGCACCGTCCAGCTCGTGAAGGCCTTCCCGGACATCCGCTTCAACGGCGACTTCAGCCACTACTACACCGGCCAGGAGATGGTGTACGGCGGCATGGAGATGAAGCTGGCGTTCCTGCAGCCGGTCTTCGACCGCGTCGGCTTCCTGCACGGCCGCGTCTCCAGCCCCGGCTGCATGCAGGTCCCGGTGGACGACGAATCGTCCCGGCCGCTCCAGGCCCATGGCGAGGTCGACTACCTGGGCCACTACCGCGCGATGTGGACGAGGGCCATGGCCGGCTTCCTCCGGTCGGCCGGACCGGGCGATGTGCTGATTTTCGCCCCTGAACTGCTGTCCGGCCGGCATTACTACGCCCGCCTGTTTCCCGATGCGTCGGGACGGCTGGCCGAGGAATCCGACCGCTACCGGCAGGCGCTGATCTATCAGCGGATCGCCCGGGCGTGTTTCGCGGAGGCCGCAGCCGGGGGGTGAGGGAGCCCGGCCCGGCGGGTTGGACGCGGCGGCGACAAAGCGCCGCCCTCCACTGGCTCGGGCCGGAGGGGTTGGAGGGGCGCATTTTCGGGTGTTCACCCCGCGGTTTCGTCGTATGCTGCGCGCATGACTCCCCCGCCCTCCCCCCGCGCGTTCCGGTCACCGGAACTTTTTTCCGCGCCGCGTTCCGGTCACCGGAACCTTGGCGCGGCCGCAGCCGCCCTGGCCCTGTTGTTCGCCCCGGCGGCGCGCGCGCTGTGCCCGCACGAGCTGGCGCTGATCGTCAACACCAACAGCCCGGAATCGGTGGAGATCGCGAAGGTCTTCGCGGAGGCGCGGGAGATTCCGGAGATCAACATCGTCGGGGTCGGGCTGACGGACAAGCACGTCCACGTGATGGGCACGGGGGACTTCACGCGGCTGATCTGGGACCCGGTGAACGCGGAGCTGGTGAAGCGCGGGGTCGCGCCCCACATCGAGGGGTGGATCTACTCGGCGGGGTTTCCGGTCTCGGTGCAGACCGATCCGGAGATGTCGATCACCGGGCTGACCTTCACGCGCAACAGCGTGCCGCCGAAGGACGCGCTGAACGCGGGGGCGGCGATGTCGCCGTTGTTCGCGGGGCCGCGGGAGGGGTCGGAGGACAAGCTGCCGTCGGGCGGGTTCGAGCGGTTCAAGGTGGGGCTGCGCGCGAAGCCGCCCCTGCCCAGCATGATGCTGGGGGTGCTGGGGCCGAAGGGCAACACGGTGGAGGAGATTTGCGAGACGATCCGGCGCGGGGTGGCGAGCGACGCGACGCATCCGGAGGGGATCGTGTGGTTCGTGAGCGTGGACGACATCCGCTGGACGTGCCGGGAATGGGAGATCGCGCCGGTGCTCAAGGAGCTGAAGGGGCTCGGGGTGTCGGCGCGGCTGGTCAACCTGATCCCGCCGGGCAAGGGCGCGGCGACGGGACTGTTCACGGGGGCGGTGCGACCGGACACCCGGGCGGTGCGGACCTTCGCGCCCGGGGCGATCGCGGATCATCTGACGAGTTTCGCGGGGTTCTTCCAGGAGTCGGTGCAGACCAAGCTCACCGAATGGATCCGGCAGGGGGCGACGGCGTCGTCGGGCACGGTGACCGAGCCCTACGCCATCTGGACGAAATTTCCGCACGCGCGGATCTTCGTGCACCAGCGGGCGGGGCTGAGCATCATCGAGAGCTATTACCTGTCGGTGGCGAGTCCGCTGCAGTTGCTGATCGTCGGGGAGCCGCTGGCGAGTCCGTTCGCGCCGGAGATTTCGTTTTCGTTTGACGCGAAGACGACGCCGGAGGGGCTCGCCGTGTCGTTCACCGACGTCAAGGGGCCGAAGACCCTGCGTTTCCGCGTCCTGGTCGACGGCCGGCCGGCGGGGCGGGACCGGGGCGATCCGGAGGGCTGGGTGATTCCGCGCGAGTCCCTGCCGGAGGGCGAGGGGAAGATCACCGGGATCGTCATGCAGGACGTGCCGGTGCGGTTCAGCCGGCAGAAGACGGTGGTGTTGAAGCATTAATCCGGCGGACCCGGCAGCCAGAGGATGCGGTAGTAGCGGAGGGGTTCGATCTGCATGGAGGGGTCGTTGATCTCGAGGACGCCGCCCGGGACGCCCTGCCGTGTTTCCAGCCAGTGCCAGTCTGGCGGGGTCAGGGCGCTGGAATATTCGATCTGATAGAACTCGCCGGGGATCGTGGGCGCGGTGAAGAATCCGGACCCCGCGTCGGTCACGATGCGGAAGGGTTCGGTGAGGGTGACCGTCACGGTGTTGGTCACGCTGAGCGCGGGAATTCCGTCGTCGGTGGCGATCACCTGGAGATCGACCTGCGCGGGTGACAGCCATGGACGGGGCATGCCCTCGACGCATACCAGCCTTCATTTCCACCTGATCTTCTCGACCAAAGACCGCGAACATCTTATCTCCAAAGAGTGGCGGGATGATATCCCCGCGTTATCTCGACTGACCGCCATCACCGCTGGCATCCCTCCGGGATGCGAGGGCGTTGGTGGGCTGGCGATCCGGTGGTGTCCTTCGCTCAACCACCGGCTACAGAATGGGTTCCTTCCGGGAACGATGGGCGGCGAGAGCGGGTGCGAATCTCGCCGAAGCCGCAAGGTTCATGGCCGCGAGGGAATTCGCGGCAGGCTGCGAGAAGAACAGCGGCAGCAGGCTGCCGCAGTCCACGACCGGGGAGGCTCAATCCGGCGGACCCGGCAGCCAGAGGATGCGGTAGCGGAGGTTCGGTCTGCATGGAGGGGTCGTTGATCTCGAGGACGCCGCCGAGGACGCCCTGCCGCGTTTCCAGCCAGTGCCAGTCGGGCAGGGTCAGGGCGCTGGAATATTCGATCTGATAGAACTCGCCGGGGATCGTGGGCGCGGTGAAGAATCCGGACCCCGCGTCGGTCACGATGCGGAAGGGTTCGGTGAGGGTGACCGTCACGGTGTTGGTCACGCTGAGCGCGGGAATGCCGTCGTCGGTGGCGATCACCTGGAGATCGACCTGCGCGGGCCAGGCGTCCTCCGGGGGCGTCCAGGCGAACTGTCCGCTGACGGGCAGGAAGGTCGCGCCCGGGGGCGGGTCGGGCATCTCCACGCCGGCCTGCTGCCAGGGCGCGTCCTGGTCCGCGGCGAAGATGGAAAGGGTCATGGGCAGCCCGGCGGGAACCGTCGTGCGGCCGTTGACGTTGATGACGGGCGGGCGGTTGGCGGTCAGCGCGCCCGGGGTGCCGCCGGGGGCGGAGAGGCGCCAGTGGCCGGGATCGTTTCCGTAGGCCTGCACCGGGAAGCGCTCGATGCTGCAGCCCCCCTCGGGCGGGGGGACGGGCCACGGGGCGGCGGGTTCGTAGGTGACATGGTCCACCCGGTAATACGGGACGAACCCATCCGGTTCGGGATCGCCGGGCCGGCGCAGTTTGAGGCTTTCGCCGGCGTTGTTGAGGTTTCCGCTCCACGGGCCGAACACCTGCACCCCGGGATCCACGCCGGTCGCGGAGCGGAAGGCGGCGGGGGTGGTCGCGCAGACGATCAGCGTCCGGCCGGGCGGCAGGGAGACGCCGGCGGGGAAGGAAAAGTCCACCGCCCCCGACAACTGCCAGGTGTCGGCGGGGACGGCGGGATCGAAGAGCGGAACGGTCGCCCCGGAGATGTTGGCGATCTCGACGAATTCCACGGCGCCGCTGGCGGGCTTGTACTGGATCTCGGAGAGGACGAGGGGGCCGACGCGCGGACGGGAATTGGCGGCGTCGCGCGTGTTGAGGAGGAGCTCGGTGAAGTCGGAGACGCCGTCGGTGCGGATGTGCAGCCCGGAGGTCTCCTCGCGCTCCATGGCGGGGACGTCGACGGTGTCGAGGTAGCGCACGACATTGGTGGAGGCGGCCTCCAGCAACTGCAGGTCGGAGCCGAGTTCGGAGAAGCCGAAACCAAGCTGGTCGGAGGTGAAACTGAGATACCCGCCGGGGGCCAGCACGGTGTTCGCGGGAATCTGGAAGCGGAAGGGCCGCGCGGGGTCGTCCGTCAGGTACTTCCCGGACAGGTCGACGGGGGAGGCCCCGCGATTGAACAGCTCCACCCAGTCGGGGCCGGCGTCGGTGTGCGAGAGGACCTCGTGGATGACGACCTCCTTGACCGCGGTGTCGATCCGGCCGGGCGAGCCGTGGCGCAGCAGGCTGGACCGCCAGTTGGCGGCGGTGCCGAGGGCGGTGTTGCGTGCGGGCTGCGCGGAGGGGGTGCCGGCGGGGTCGGCCAGTTCGAGGGAACTGCCGTCGCCGCCGGCCCGGGCGGGCCAGAGTCCGCCCGACTGATATTCGAAGGCGGCGATCTCGGTGTTGTTGCTGGCCAGCAGGGCCACGCGTTCGCCGGAATTGTTCAGCTTGCCGGAGGTGTACTGGCCCGCGACGATGAGCTCCGACTGGTACCAGGGCAGGCCCGGCGTCTGGTAGGTCGCGGCGAAGCGGGCGGTGTTTTCCACCACCAGGGCGAACTCGCCGGGGTCGAGGCTGAAGCCGGCCGGGAAGGTGTAGGCCACGCCCTCCGTGAAACGGACGTTGGTGAAGTCGACGCGGTTGGTGCTGATGTTCATCAGCTCGATGAATTCGCTGCCCGCGGCGGAATCGGGGTTGTAGTGCAGTTCGGTGACCAGGGTGTTCGCGACCGAGGCCGCCACCCGCCCCATGCGGGTGAAGGTCACCTCGTTGAGGGCGGACCAGGTGGTGCCGTTGCGCAGGCGGGTCTTGATGGTGGTGTCGTCGTTGATGGTGACGGCGCCGGCGGACCAGACGAGGGCGGTCGGCGAGACATTGCCGCCGGGCAGGCGGGGGTCGCCGCCGTCGAGGGTGTAGTAGACGGTGCCGGTTCCGGCGGTGACGACGGGGACGAAGCCGGGGGCGACCAGGCCGCCGTGCTGGTTGAATTCGGGCGGATTGACGCTGGCCGGGTAGAGGCCGCGGCTGCGCAGGTAGCCGAGCAACTGGGTCGTACGCCCGGGGAACAGGCCGGTCTGGACGGCCGCCTCCGCGCTGGCCCAGTTGGCGGGGGTGCGCGAGGTCATGTCGTACCAGCGCGCGCATTCGGGCACCATGGCGTTGTAGATCTGGTTCATGCGCGCGGTGAGGCGGGCGGACATCTTCGCGGGGGTCATCGCCCCGTCGTGGAAGAAGTGCTTGTAGATGCGGTCGGCCAGCAGCATCTTGAAATCGGGGTTCGTGTCCGCGACCAGCTTGGCGAACAGGCCGCCGGGGCCGTTGGTGCCGGTGTTGTCGGCGCTGGTGGTGCGCAGGAAGCCGTCGGGGTCGCTGATGTAGAACTTGAAGCCGGACCCCGCCTCCACCGGGCCGGCGCAGCGGTACTCGTTCTCGCAGTTGCCGTAGAGCCAGAGCAGCATGAAGTCGATGTAGTTCGGCACGTCGAGGTAGGGCTTCACGGCGTTGTAGCTGGAGGCGAGGGAGCGGACGCGGTCCCAGGAGGCGCGGTTGACCGGCTCGGGCGTGCCCGGCACCCAGACCGTGCCGACGTTGTCGTTGCCGCGCACGGTGACATAGTCGGTCACCTTGCCGCCGAGGTAGTCGGCGAGGAACTGGTCGATCAACCGCTCGCGCAGGTGGAACTTCCCGTAGTAGGCGCCGTTGACGTACAGGTTGACGAAGCGGCCGTGAGGGTTGAGCGACCCCATGTCGTTCATGGTGTCGTCCACGAAGACCGGCGACATGTAGAAGCCGCGCTGCGACATGTCCTGCGACCCGCTGCGGATGTCGAGGCTGTCGAACTGGTCGATGGCCGGCCAGCCGCGCTCGTAGCCCGCGTACAACGGGGCCACCAGCTTGGCGGCGCCGTACTGCTTGCGGAACTTGAGGCGCACGCTGCGCTTGGTGAAGTCGGTCCAGGCGTTGGCGAACCGCATCACGCCGCAATTGGCGTGCACATGGGCGCCGGTGTCGGGCCAGATGACTTCCACCGAGCCCGCCTGCTCGTCGTAGGTGAGGGTGGAGGGAAAGTTGACGGACAGGGTGAGCAGGTCGGTCAGGCCGGCCCGGAGGCGCGTCGTGTACTGCGCGTCCTGGGTGATGAGGGTCTTCATGTACGAGGCGGTGATGATGTCGTTCACGAAGATGTAGGTGTGGGTCATGGTGCGCGGCGGCTTGAAATCCGTCCGGGCGGTGGAGGCGCGCACGCTGCGGGAGGACGTCACCGCCATGGACGCCGTCCAGGGCAGGTAGGGCTCCTTCCCGTCGGTGGAGTACAGGATCTGCGCGCCGGCGTCCGGGGTGGTGACGTCCAGCGTGAACGGCGCGTCCTTGTAGCCGCGCTCGACGCTGAACGCGGTTTCGTGCAGCCAGCCGGCGTAGGAGGTCGCGTGATTGAACTGGCGCGGGGTGGGCTCGAGGAATCGTTCCGCGCCCTGCAGGGTCAGGCCGTAGGCGAGATCCTCGCGCTGGGGCGGGTAGTTGAGGATGGCGCTGGCGGTGACCCCTCCAGGCGCGGTGAGCACGACGGAGCCGGTGTCCGCGGCCAGCTTGAAGGGGGCGTGCAGATTGCCCGCCGGATCCACCGGGGTGGCGCGCTGCGAGGCGAAGACCACCAGGAACCCGTGCGCGGGGACGACCGCGGAGGGCATCACCCACTTGAACGGCGTCGCCGGGTCGTCGCTCAGCCCGTATCCGGCCAGGTCCAGCGGAGAGTTGCGCGGGTTGTGGATCTCGATCCAGTCCGACGCGGCCCCGTCCCCGTCCTCCAGGGAGTATTTGTTGTCGGCCACAAACTCGGTGATTTGCGGCGGCGGGGCCGCTCCGCCCGCCTCGACGGTGACGGCGGAGAACGAGTTGCCGCACCCGTTGGTGGCGATCAGCACGTATTCGGTCGGCGCGGCCGGCGACACGCTCACCGAGCCTTCGCCGTTGAGGCCCGTCAGGGCGCCCGTCGATCCGACGCCCGGCTCGACGCGCACCTCGCGCACGTCCTCGACGTCCCACAGCAGGCTGACCGCCTGCCCGGGCGTGGTGTTGGTCGCGGACGAACGGAAGGAGAGGATGCCCACGTCGGAAAGGGGGCGGCCGTAGACCTCCGCCTCGTTCAGCGAGATGTAGAACTCGGGCGCGGATCCCGTCTTGGTCTTGTCCTCCAGGCCGATGCGCAGGTAGCGCGCCCGGCGCGGACCGTCGAGCAGGGTGTCGTAGGTCAGCCCCGTGCTCGACAGCTTCCGCTCGAAAACCGAGTCGTGGTTCCCGTCGAACAGCCGCAGGGTCGTCAGGTTCATGCGGGCGTTGAAGCCGGAGGGGATCGTGGTCTTGACGTTGTACAGCGCGTACGGCTGGCCGAGGTCCACCTCCCAGTAGGCGTCCACCGTCTGCGTGGTGGAGGCGATGGCGGTCGAGAGGTTGCCGTCGTTGCCGTAGGAGGCCGGATTCAGGCTGTCTTGAAGCCGCACCATGTAGGAGGGCTGGTTCAGGGCGAGATTCGGAAACGTCGAGGTCACCGACTCCTCGATGACGCGCAGCTCCGCGAAATTCACGATCAGGTTGCCGCCGCTGTTCAGCGCACCGTCCTCCAGGCCGATCTTGACCGCGCGGCCGACGGTCCCCGCCGGCGCGTCGTAGGTGTAGGTGCCCCCGTCGCCGGGATTGGTGGTGACGGTCGAGACCACGGTGTTGCCGGAGGAGTCGAGGATGCGCAGCACGTTGTTGCCCACGCGGTTGCCGGTGCCGGAGGTGGACCGCGCGACCACCTCGATGCGGTCGATGCGCTTGTCGGTGGCGAACACCTGCTTCCACCAGTTGTTGGCGGTGGTGCCGTCGGTGCGGGCGTAGGTCGAGGTGTTGCCGTCCACCGCGTTGGCGGCGGGATACGTGTTAGCGGCGTCGGCGTTGGTCGATTGCAGCACCGCCGCGGAATAAACCTTCACCTCGGCGAGGGTGACGTAGTAGGTGCCGTCGCCATTGGTGGCCCCGTTCTCCAGCCCGATCTTGATGGCGCGCCCGATCGTCCCCACCGGCGGCGTGAAGGTGAAGGTCGCCCCGGCGGCGGTGGCGCCGATGGTGGCGCTGGCCACGGTGTTGTTCGACCCGTCCAGGATGCGCAGGGTCAACCCGGTGAGGCGCGCGTTGCAGCAGTCCGCCCGGTTGACCACCTCGATCCGCTGCACCGGCACGTCCTTCGCGTAGGTCATCTGCCAGTAGCTGTTCGGGGTGTTCTCCGTGTGCGTGAACGTGTCGCTGCTCCCGTCCAGGGCGTTCGCCGCCGGATAGGCCCCTCCGCTCAGCGTGCTGCTCTGCGTCACGCTGTACGCGTCCGCGAGCGAGGTGGACAGGTTCAGCAGGATCGGGTCGCCGTACACCTTGACCTCGGCCAGGGAGACCACGCGGTCGCCCGCCCCGTTGGCCGCCCCGCCCTCCAGGCCGATGCGCACGATGCGGCCGCGCAGGCCGGCCGGCAGGTCGACCGACCACGTCGCGCCGGAACCCGGATTGGTCAGGGTGGTGGAGTAGACCGTCTGGTCCCGGATGTCCTGCACCCGCAGCACCAGTCCGGCCAGGCGCGCCGGGGAGACGGTCGTGTTGACGACCTCGATCCGGGTCATCGTGTACGGCGTCGGGAGTTCCGCCTCCCACCAACTGTCGGTCAGGTTCTGCGTCGTGGCAAATGTCGTCGTGCTGGCGTCCACCGCCTTGGCCGCGAGGGTCGTCGCCGATGAATCGGAACTTTGCCGGACATTCGCCAGGGTCGACAACGAAAGCTGGGAGGCACCCTGCGCCACGGCCGCCATTAGTAGCAGCAGCGGGAGGAGGCCCGTCATCCGTTTGGCATGGTGGAAAGGCATTACCGTGTTGCGGGCGTGGTCACCCGGACTCTTCAACCTACTCCGAAGCGGGGAGTTGGAAAAGCAAAACATCGGTTTCGGAGGGATTTCCCGGGGAGTATCCATCCGAAAACCGGATCGCTGGAACGAAGTTTCCTGGCCGCGCCTCACTCCGCGAAACGCAGGGTGTTGCCGACCACTTCGCGCAGGCCCGGGGAGAGGTTCGGGGCGGCGGAAATGGTCTGGAGGCTTTCCCGCATCAGCGGGCGCAGGGCCGCCGGCAGACGGGCGAATTCCTTGTACGCCTTCGCCAGACCGGCGGAGACGGAGCTGTTGACCGGGTCGATCTCCCGGATGGCCCCGGCAAGCAGGCGGTAGCCCGCGCCGTCCGCCCGGTGGAAGTGCGGCAGATTTCCGGCAAAGGTGGAATACACCGAGCGCAGGCGGTTGGGGTTGCGCGGATCGAACAGCGGATGCGCCGCCAGCCGCCGCACCGTCGCCAGCGCGTCGCCGCGCCGGGCCGCAACCTGCACGGCGAACCACTTGTTCATCACCAGGAAGTTGTCGCGCCAGCGGGCCTCGAACTCCGCCAGCGCCTCGTCGCGGCCGGGCAGGTTGAAGTCGCACAACGCCCGCAGCGCCGCCATGCGGTCGGTCATGTTGTCCGCCGACCGGAACCGTTGCAGCGCCAGCGTTCCGGTGACCGGAACGCGCGAGAGCAACTGCAGGCAGCGGTTGCGGAAGGCGCGGCTGGCGCAGGCGGCCGCGTCGCGCGCATAGGCGCCGCCGGCGAGGCGGTGGTGCCGGTCCAGCCATTCTCCATGAAAACGCCCCGCCAGCAGGTCCTCGAACGCCTCGCGGGCGGCGAAGGCGGCGGCGTAGTCCGCGTCGGGCAGCTCGGCGCAGATGGACACCAGCGCGGGCGGCTCCAGCAACTCGACCCGGAACGCCGGATCCAGCGACTTGTCCAGCGCGGCCCGGGCGAAGGGGTCGATCACCGCGGCCGGGATGGCTGCGGCCCCGCCGCGGCGCAGGGCGTTCGCCGCCGCGGTGATCGCGCGCAAGGCCAGGGCCTGGCCGGCGTCGTACCGCCCGAAGGCGTCGGAATCGTGTGAAAGGCGGTAGGCGAGTTCGTCATCGCCGGCCGCATGAACCACTCGCACCGGCGCGGAGAAGCCGCGGAACGCCGAGACCACGGGCGGGGCGGCGATGTCCTCGAACACGAAAGTCTGTTCTCGCTCCTGAATCGTCAGGACGCGGGAATGGCCCGCAGCCGAGGCCTCCCCGGCCAGCCGGAGCGGCAGGTCGCGACCGTCCGGGCCGATCAGTCCCACCGCCATCGGGATCACCAGCGGCTCCTTGGGGCTGCCGTCGGCGGTGGGCGGACAGGACTGGCGGGCGGTGAGGGTGAAGCGGGACGTGGCGGGATCGTGTCCGCCGCGCAGTTCCACCACCGGCGTGCCCGCCTGCGCGTACCAGCGGCGGAAGCGGGCGAGATCGAGGCCGCAGGCGTCCTCCACCGCGCGGACAAAGTCCTCGCAGGTCACCGCCTGGCCGTCATGCCGCGCGAAATAAAGGTTGGTCGCCTTGCGGTACCCCTGCGGCCCGGCGAGGGTGTGCAGCATGCGGATGATCTCGGCGCCCTTCTCGTACACGGTGACGGTGTAGAAGTTGTTGATCTCGACGTACGAGTCCGGGCGGATGGGATGGGCGTTCGGCCCGGCGTCCTCGGCGAACTGCATCTGGCGCACGTCGCGCACCGCGCCGATGCGCTGGACGGGGCGCGAATGGTGGTCGGCGGTGAACTCCTGGTCGCGGAAGACGGTCAGGCCCTCCTTGAGGGTGAGCTGGAACCAGTCGCGCAGGGTGACCCGGTCGCCGGAGTAGTTGTGGAAGTACTCGTGCGCGACGATGGCCTCGATGCGGTCGTAGTCCTGGTCGGTCGCGGTGTCGGGGTCGGCCAGGACGTTGGCCGAGTTGAAGATGTTGAGCCCCTTGTTCTCCATCGCGCCGAAGTTGAAGGCGTCGACGGCGACGATCATGAACAGGTCGAGGTCGTATTCGAGGCCGTACGCCTGCTCGTCCCAGCGCATGGCGAGCTTGAGCGATTCCATGGCGTGGCGGGCGCGGGCCTCGTTGCCGGGGTCGGTGAAGACGCGCAGCGCGACCGGGCGGCCGGAGCGCGTGACGAAGCGGTCCTCGATGCGGCCGAGGGCGCCGGCGACGAGGGCGAAGAGGTAGGCGGGCTTGGGGAAGGGGTCGCGCCATTCGGCGAAGTGGCGGCCGCCGGGGAGCGCGCCGGTCTCCACCCGGTTGCCGTTGCAGAGCAGGTCGGGGAGCGCGGGGCCGGCCTCGATGCGCACCGAGAACACGCTCATCACGTCGGGGCGGTCGATGAACCAGGTGATGCGCCGGAAGCCCTCCGGCTCGTTCTGGGTGCAGAGCAGGCGGCCGGAGCGGTAGAGGCCCATCAGCTCGGTGTTTTTCTCCGGCTCGATCACCCCCGCGGTTTCCAGCACGAACGAATCGGGGACGCCGCGCACGGTGAGGGACTTGTCCTCCAGCGCGAAGCGGTCGGCGGGAAGGGCCGCCCCGTCGATGCGCAGCGACAGCAACCGGATGGCCTCGCCGTCCAGCCGCAGGTCGGCGGCGGGTTCGGCGGCGGGGTTCCGGCGGAGGGTCAGGCGGGCGCGCACCTCCACCGAGCCGTCGTCGCGCAGGTCGAAGACCAGGCGGGTTTCAGGGATCAGGAAGGCCGGGGGGCGGTAGTCGAGGCGGTGGATGCGGACGGGGGTGCTCATGATGCGCCCCTCATGCCGGACGGGCGGACGGGAGTCAACCGGCGGCAGCGGTCCGATGCAAAAGCGGACCGGCGGAACGTCCGGATTTTTGAATAAAGCCCGGGCGGATCGAGTCTGCGCACCCCGAGGAGGGAAATCCCATGATCTTGACGCGCTTTGTCCCGTTGCCGGCCGTTCCGCTGGCGGCCCTGTTTGCAGCCGTGAACGCCGTGGCGGCGCCGGACGACCTGCTGTCCACCCGCTTCTCCGGGAGCGACAAGACGCCCAGTCCCGCCTGCCTCTGCGTGGCGCCGACCGGCGAGGTGTTCGTCGGGGTCGACCTGAACGGCTCGCTCGGCAAGGGCGCGCAGAAGGGCCGCATCGTGCGGCTGGTGGACGCCGACCAGGACGGGGTCGCGGACCGGCACACCGTGTTTGCCGAGATCGACAACCCGCGCGGGCTGATCGCCCTCGACACCCGCGTCTTCGTGCTGCACACCGACATCGACCGCACCACCAACAAGCTCACCGGCATGTACCTGTCGGTGCTCAAGGACGACAACCGCGACGGCGTCGCCGACGGGCCGCCGGTCAACCTGGTCAACGACATCAGCGTCGCCAGCAGCAACCAGTCCCGCGGGGCGGACCACACGACCAACGGCATCCGCATGGGCATCGACGGCTGGATCTACGTCGCGGTGGGGGACTTCGGGATGGTCAGGGCGCGCGGGACGGACGGGCGCGAGCTGACCATGCTGGGCGGAGGGATCCTGCGGGTCCGCCCGGACGGGTCGGAGATGGAAACGTACTCCCACGGCACGCGCAACATCTACGACGTCGCCATCGACCCCTTCCTGAACGTCTTCACCCGCGACAACACCAACGACGGCGGCGGCTGGAACATCCGCTTCACCCACCACGTGCAGACGGCCGAATACGGCTATCCGCTCCTCTTCAAGCATTTCACCAACGAGATCCTGCCCGCCCTCCAGGACCTCGGCGGCGGCTCCGGCACCGGCTGCCTGTTTTTGGACGAGCCCGGGTGGCCCGAAAAATACAACCGTCAGCCGCTGATGTGCGACTGGGGCCGCAGCCAGATGTACCTCCACCGCCTGAAGCCCGACGGGGCGACCTTCACGCAGACGC
Organism: Kiritimatiellia bacterium; assembly: GCA_046346795.1. Lineage (GTDB taxonomy): Bacteria > Verrucomicrobiota > Kiritimatiellia > SS1-B-03-39 > UBA6053 > JAXMHJ01. The sequence continues at coordinate 53,050 of JAXMHJ010000005.1, read as the reverse complement.
CCGAGGACTTCATCAAGCTGTCGCAGGTCACCGATGTGGATGTCGACGGCTCCGGCCGCCTCTACATGTCCGCGTGGGACGGGGCCGGGTACAGCGGCAACCCCGGCAAGGGGTTTGTCGAGCGCATCGTCCCCAAAAACTGGCAGTACCGCCCCTTTCCGGACCTCGCCAGGCTGCCCCCCGAGTCCCTGTTCGCCGCGCTGAAGTCCCCCGGCGCCACCGCGCGCCTGCACAGCCAGCAGGCGCTCGTCAAGCTGGGCCCCGCCGCGGTGGGCAACGGCCTCTACGCGCTATGCGCCGACCGCACCCTCTCGCTGGAGAGCCGCGTCGCGGCCCTCTTCGCGCTCAAGCAGGTCGCCGGCGTCAAGGCCAACCCCGCGCTGGTCAAGCTGGCGGAGGATCCCGCCGTCCGCGAGTTCGCCCTGCGCGCCCTCGCCGACCGCACCTCGCAGTTGGAGGGCGTGCCCCTCGACCCCTTTCTCGCGGGGCTCAAGGATCCCGATCCGCGCGTGCGGGTTGCGGCTGCGATCGGTTTGGGCCGCCTGGGCCGGCCGGAGGCGGCGCCCGCCCTGCTGGCGGTGGCGAGCCCGCCCGCCGACGCGCCCGACGTTCCGGGCGGCGTCAAGTTCCACACCGGCGTCGAGGGCCCGCACGCAACACCGAATGCTCCGATGGTCCTGCCGCATGTCGCCGTGCAGGCCCTGCGTGCGCTCCGCCCGGTGGACGCCCTGCTGGCCGCGCTGGACGGGCCCAACCGCCCCGGCGCGCTGTGGGCGATGCTCGCCCTGCACGATGCCAGGCTGGTCGACGGCCTGCTGGCCCGGCTGCCGGCGGAGAAGACCGACTCCGGCCGCAACGAGATCCTCGGCGTGCTCGCCCGGCTGCAGAAGCGCGAAAAGGCTTATGACGGCTCGTGGTGGTGGCAGACCCGGCCGGACACGCACGGCCCCTACTATGTGATCGAGGACTGGGAGAAGTCCGCCGCCATCGGCGCGGCCTTCACCGACGCCCTGTCCCGCGCGGCGGGGCCGCAGCGCGAGTTCCTGAACCTCCTGATCGAGAAGAACCGCATGACGGTCGAAGGGGTCAAACCGGAAACCGCCGCCGCGCCGGACGCGCCCGAGCCCAAGGTGGACCTGGGCCAGGTGGCCGCCGGCAGCGGCGAGGTGGGCAAGGCGGCGATCGAGGATGTGCTGGTCGCGGTGAAGAGCCTCAAGGGCGATCGCGAGCGCGGCCGGGAGCTGTTCACCCGGCAGGGATGCATCGTCTGCCATACCGTGAGCAAGACCGAGAAGCCCAAGGGCCCGTACATGGGGCACGTGGGGTCGATCCTCACCGCCGACCAGATCGCCGAGTCCATCCTCAAGCCCAGCGCCTCGATCTCCCAGGGCTTCGCCACGGTGATCATCATGAAGAAGGACGGCGGGGCGCTGACCGGATTCGTGTCGAAGGAGGCGGCCGAGGAGATCGAGGTCCGCGACATCACCGGCACGGTCACCCGGGTGAAGACCGCCGACATCGCCACCCGCACCACGATGGAGACCTCCATCATGCCTCCCGGCCTGGCCAACGCCCTCAGCTTCCAGGATTTCGCATCCCTGGTGGCGTTCTTGGCGGGGAACAAGGAGTAGCGCGGGAAGACACGGGGCGGAAAACCGAAAACGGAGCGCATGATTGCAAATCGGTTCCACCTGAATACCATGGCTCCCTGATTCCACCCCAGGACACCGCATGAGCATCACCACCGGCATTGGCGACAAGGGCACGACGAGACTGTTTTCCGGCGACGTCGTGTCGAAATCCTCGGCCCGGCCGGAGGCGTACGGGGACCTCGACGAGGTGGTGAGCCATCTGGGCGTCGCCCGCAGCCTGTGCGCGAACCCGGACACCGTCGAGCGGCTGCTGCACGTGCAGCGCGAGCTGTTCGTCGCGGGAACCGAGCTGGCCACCCCGAGGGCCAGTCTCGCCCGCATGGCCGCCCAACGCATCGACGCCGCCCGCCTCGCCGAACTCGACCGCCGCCGCACCGAGGTCGAGGCGCAGATCACCATGCCCAAGGGCTTCATCATCCCGGGCGGCACCCCGGTGGCCGCGCACATCGACGTCGCCCGCGCGGTCGCCCGCCGCTGCGAGCGCCGCGTGGTCGCCCTGGCCGAGGCCGGCGAGATCGAGAACCCCGCCCTCATCGTCTGGATGAACCGCCTCTCCGACTACCTCTGGCTGCTCGCGCGGCGGGAGGAGGGGGAGCGGGTGATCGAGAAGAATGGCTGAGGTTCCGGATCGCGCCGACATGCTTTGTGCGGTCTGCTTTCCCTCTTTGACCGAACCCCCGGGCTGTGGGATAGTGTCCGCATGTTCTCCGAAGTACCTGACGAATGGCTGGAATGGTACCGCCTGACACCGCTGCAGCGCTGGCAGGCGAGCGAGCGTCTTATGGCCCAGTACCTCGCCCAAGGAGGCGTGCATGATCCCGAACCCGATTCGCAAAGTCCTTTCAACTTTCCAGAACTGCGAGGCGCGCGCCCTGTTGATGGGGGGACAGGCCTGCGTGTTCTACGGCGGGGCGGAATTTAGCCGGGACACTGATTTCGCCGTTCTCGCCGACGCAGACAACCTCGCCCGGATCACCCGGGCGACGGGACTCCTGCAGGCGAAGGTCATCGCAGTGCCTCCGTTCGAAATCGACTACCTGCTGCGGGGCCATGCGATCCATTTCCGCTGCCACCACCCCGAGGCCGCCTTCATGCGTGTGGACGTGATGGCCCGCATGCGGGGCGTCGCCCCGTTTCACGAGCTGTGGGAGCGTCGCACCACGTTGGAAGGGGAGGACGGGACCCGTTACGAACTGCTCTCCCTGCCGGATCTGGTCGCCGCCAAGAAGACGCAACGGGACAAGGACTGGCCGATGATCCGCCGCCTGATCGAAGCGGATGTGGCCTCCGCCCTGCGTTCCGACGCACCGCCCTCTCCCGCCCGCATCCGGTTTTGGCTTTCCGAAGCGCGCTCCCCGGATATGCTCCGGGACCTTTGCCGCTCCCATCCGGCGGAGCGAGACCAAGTCATCCAGGCCCGCCCGTTGTTGGCCTGGGTCGATCAAGAAGATGCACTCATGTCCGCCCTTCAGACCGAGGAATCGGCCGAACGCGCTCTCGACCGGGCCTACTGGCTCCCCTTGCGACGCGAACTGGAAGATCTACGCCGGTCAAGCTGACGGGAAAAGGGTTTCACCTTCATGAAAACGGCCAGGACGTGAAATGCTCCCCGGCACTGCTGCGGCCTCACCACCTCAGCGGGATTGGATGGGCGATGATCTGCCTGCTCTGCGCGGGGTGTTCATCGCCGCAGGTTCCGGGGGACATAACATTGTCCTTGTCGCAGCTTGAGCATTTGCCGATGGAAAATCGAAGGGCCATAGCGGCCCTGCATGGACTCAACTGGCTGGCCGCGCAACAGAACAAGGACGGGACTTGGGGCGGAGCCGACCACCGGGTCGCCCTCACCAGTCTGGCCACCTGGGCCTTTCTGATGCGGGGGGAAACGCCGGCCTCCGATGCCTACGGGAAAACGGTCGGGGACGGGATCATTGCTTTGGTCAAGAAGGAGGAGAACCTCATCCCGCGCTCGCCGGAAGAGACGGCGCTCCTGACCGGGTGTCTGGCGGACGCCTATTCTCTGACGAGGATACCCGCGGTCTTGGTGCGTGTCCAAAAGGTCGCCCCGCTGTTGCTGGTGGCCGGTGAAACTTCCGTCTGGCATCCCTGGGTCGCGAAGTCCCTCTACCCACTATTAGGCGATGAGATGAACTGGGGTCTGAACGAATTGCGCCTGATCCGCTCCAACCTTGCCGAAGGGGAGGATGACCTGCTCTCACAGACCAACCTGCTCCTGCTCACCGGGTTTCCCGAGGACCCGGCGGAAATGGCCAAAACTTTACGCGAAACCATCCACCACTTTTCGCCCGCGAAGTGGCGGGAGAACCGCCGTCCCCTCGTTGCCGCGTTTATGCTCACCCGGGGTCTTTTATACGAAGGAAGTTCGACGGACTGGAGGGATTGGAGCCGGTCTTTCTATCCGGACGTGGTCTCCGGTCAGCTTGTAAACGGAACGCAGGGATGGTGGACTCCCGTCGCACTCGGACTTCCCGCGACCCCCGAGCTCGAGGGATTGTCCGAAGACGAAGCCGCCATCTACACAACCGCATTGCTGCTCATGACCTTCCCGCCAGAACGATGTCTGCCGTCCTTTGGTAACAGACCCCTCGCGCCTCCCCTTCCGCCGGAGGAGTTGAAGGACCCGGGCGACATCGACATCAAGCTTTGAGCCCGGCCGCATCCTTCCACCCGTTTGCGCTTTGCCAGCATCCAAGGAAGGGGTATGTTGACGACGTCCAGCGAAATGACCCGCAAGGAACCGCTCATGCAACCGACCCTCGACGAGATCTATAGCCAGGCCCTTTGCCTGCCCGATGATTCCAAGGCGTACTTGGCCGAACGTCTGATCGCATTTCTCGAATCCCAGGTGGACGCGGAATTGGAGCGCGAACACATCGCCGAGGCGGTGCGTCGGCGGGAAGAAATCCGTTCGGGTTCGACGCTTCCCCTGGACGGGGCCAGCGTCATGGCCGAAGCCCGAAAAATCGTCGGTGAATGAGCTGGGCCTTCCATCCGATTGCTGCTGCGGAATATCTGGTAGCATGCAGGCACTACAGCTCCATCGATCCGATGCTCGGGCGTGGCTTCGTCCGGAGCTTTACCGAGGCGATGGCGGCGATCATTTCTCACCCAAAGGCTTGGAACCCATTGGATCAGGATATTCGTCGGCTCTTGATGAAGCGCTTCCCTTACGGTATTCACTTCACGATTGAGTCCGGCAAAGTCTTGGTTCTTTCCGTGACCCACATGCGACAAAAGCCTGGCAATTTGCACAAGCGAATGTCCAAATAACCCCCATGGCCCGCCGCAACATCGAAGTTTTCAGCCTGTCCTTCATGGACTGCATCTGCTGCGGCTTTGGCGCGATCCTGCTGCTGTTCGTGCTCTCCAAGGGCGCGGAGCCGCAGGTGATCGAGGCGGTGCGGGAGGACCTCTCCGGGGTCGTGCGCAAACTGGAGAAGGAGATCTACGACATCCGCGGCGAAACGCTGATCCTCAACCGCGACCTCAAGGGGAAGCAGGAGCAGCTCTCGGTCAACAAGCAGCGGCTGGCCCTGCTGCAGGGCGACCTTTCGAAGCTCCAGGGGGAGTTCGCGTCGTCCAAGGGCGACGCGGAGGTGCAGAACCAGCTCGAAGGCCGCCTCGCCGCGGCCCTGCAAACCCTCACCGAGGAACAGAAGCGCCTGCTCGCCCTGCAGCCGCGGCCGGTGGACGCCTCGACGACCGTCGGCGGCATCCCCATCGACAGCGAGTACGTGATTTTCATCATCGACACCTCCGGCTCGATGCAGACCTACGCGTGGCCGCTGGTCGTCAAGAAGCTCGAGGAGACCCTGAAGGTCTACCCCAAGGTGCAGGGCATCCAGGTCATGAGCGACCAGGGGTACTACATGTTCCCGACCTACGGCGGCAAGTGGATCCCCGACACGCCGGCGCGGCGGCAGGCGATCCTGAACACCCTGCGCTCCTGGCAGGCCTTCAGCATCTCCAGCCCGGTGAAGGGCATCCAGGAGTCGATCCGCACCTTCCACGAGGAGGGCAAGAAGATCAGCCTGTACGTCTTCGGCGACGAGTTCGACGGCAACTTCATGAACGATGTCGTGACCACGGTCGACAAGCTCAACCGCGTCGCCAAGGACGGCCGGCGCATGGTGCGCATCCACGCGGTGGGCTTCCCCACCATGCACGAGAACGGCACCTTCTACGACACCGGCATTCATTTCGCGACGCTGATGCGGGCGCTCTGCGAGCGCAACGGCGGCACCTTCATCGCCCTGAACACCGCAAGCCCCTGATCCCCCGGAGCCGCCATGTCCGTCCTCGCCATCGACCACCCGCTCGTCCAGCACCACCTGGCCTCCCTGCGCGACACCGCCACCCCGCCGGGCGAGTTCCGGCGCTGCGTCACCCGGCTGGCCCAGCTCCTCGCGGTCGAGGCCACGCTCGACCTCCCCCTCGTCCCCAAGCGCGTGCGCACGCCGATCTGCGAGACCGACGCCGCGCGCGTCGGCGTGCGCATCGGCATCATCCCCATCCTCCGGGCCGGGCTCGGCATGGTCGACCCCGTCCTGCACCTGCTGCCCGACGCGGAGGTGTGGCACCTCGGCCTGTACCGCGACGAACAGACCCTCCGCCCCGTCGAATACTACCAGAAGCTGCCGCCGGGCCGGCCGGTCGACGTGGCGATGGTCATCGACCCCATGCTCGCCACCGGCGGCTCCGCCATCGCCGCGCTGGAAACCCTCGCCGGCTGGGGCGTCAAGAAGTGCAAGGTCCTCGCGCTGATCGCCGCCCCGGAGGGCCTGCGCGCCCTGGAAAAGGCCCACCCCGGGGCGCAGGTCTACGTCTGCTCGATCGACGAACGGCTCAACGAGCACGGGTACATCGTCCCCGGCCTGGGCGACGCCGGCGACCGGACGTTCAACACGCTGGCGCGCTAAACGGCGTCACCCCCCGGGCCGCGTCGGCAACGGGGGGCGCAGCCGCCCCTCCAGCGGAAACGCGTTCCGGATGTGACGCACCTTCGGCGGGGGACCGCCGGCGCGCCCAATAACCTCCACCACGTCAAACCGGAAATGCCGCGGCGGATCACGCAGGCCCTTCAGATAGGCCACGGCCGCGCGGCTCACCATCAGGCGCTTGTCCCGCTTCACACTCTCCACCGGCCGGCCGAAATCCTCGCTCGCCCGCGTCTTCACTTCCACGAACACCAGCACCTCGCCATCGCGCATCAGCAGGTCGATCTCGCCGCGCCGCCCGGCCCGCACGCGGCGTCCGAGCGTCCTCATCCCCGCCGCCGTCAGCACCTTCTCCGCCTCGCCCTCGCCCCACTCCCCCGTGCGCAGGTGCGCCGGCCCCTTCGCCGCGGCCGGGCGGATGCGCAGCCAGCCGAGCAGGCGCCGGATCAGGGAGGGGGTGGATTTCACGCCCGCAGCTAGAAGGTGATTTCCATCGTCTTCAAGCTTCATTTTTAGCCGATCCTCCCCCATTCTCCCCCCACACGACCGCCCCTTCCATTCCCGCCCCGGTGAACGACGATGATCCGACAACTCCTGCTGGTCCCGCTGATCGCATCCGGTTTTTCCGCCACCGCGGCCGACGAGCCCAAGCCGCCGAAGGACAAGGTGGTTTTTCCCGAGGCCGTGGCCACCAACACCGTCACCATCGCCGGCGCCCCGCTCACCTACGTGTCCACCGCCGCGCGCATCCCGCTGCTCAAGGACGACGGCGCCACCCGCGCCGAAATCTTCTACATCTCGTACACCCGCAGTCCCGCCGGTGACGCGTCCAAACGCCCGGTCACCTTCTGCTTCAACGGCGGCCCCGGCTCCTCGGCCGTCTGGCTGCACCTCGGGGTGATGGGGCCGTACCGCGTCGATTTGCCGCCGCAGCCGCAGCCGGTCCCGCCCCCGGGCCGCTGGGTCGAAAACGCCTTCAGCCTCCTTGACCGCAGCGACCTCGTCTTCATCGACCCGGTCAGCACCGGCTTCAGCCGCGCGGCGAAGGACGAGGACCCCAAGCAGTTCCACGGGGTGCAGGAGGACATCGACGCGGTGGCGGAATTCATCCGCATGTGGATCACGCGCAACGGCCGCTGGCTCTCGCCCAAGGTGCTGGCGGGCGAAAGCTACGGGACGATCCGCGCCGCCGGGCTGGCGTCGCGGCTGCAGCAGCAGGGCATCGAGCTCAACGGCGTGATGCTCGTCTCCACCGTGCTGGAGTTCCAGACCATCGATTTCAGCGAGGGCAACGAAACCGTTTATCCGCTCTACCTGCCCACCTATGCCGCCAACGCCTGGTACCACCAGCGCCTGGCCGCCGACCGGCAGGCGCAGCCGCTGGAACAGGTGCTGGCGGGGGCGGAGGCGTTCGCGCTCAAGGAGTATCTGCCGGCGCTGCACGGCCCGCAGGCGGAGCTGGAAGGCTCCGGCGTCTTCGCGGCGCTGGCGGGCTGGTCGGGGCTGTCCAGCAACTACGTCGCGACCACCGGCGGACGGGTGCAGCAGGGGCGATTCATGAAGGAGCTGCTGCGCGACCGCGGCCTGGTCATCGGGCGGTTTGACGGCCGCTACACCGGATCGGACAGCGAGGCCGCCGGCGACGGGCCCGAGCAGGACCCGAGCCTGGGCTCGGTGCGCGGCGCCTTCACCGCGGCGATGAACGACTACCTGCGCAACAAACTGGGCGTGCAGAGCGACCTGCCGTACGAGATCCTCACCGGCCGGGTGCAGCCGTGGAGCTACAAGCCGTTCGAGAACCGCTATCTCAACATGGCCGCGCCGCTCGCGACCGCAATGCGCCAGAACCCCGCGCTCAAGGTCTACGTGGCCAGCGGGGCGTACGACCTCGCGACCCCGTACCTGGCCACGCGCATCACCCTCGACCGGATGGCCCTGCCGCCCGCCCTGCGCGCGAACATCCGCAGCCTGCTCTATCCGGCCGGCCACATGATGTACACCGAGCCGGAGGTGCTGGAGAAGATGTCCGGCGACATGCGGTCGTTCATCGACTGGGCGGTCCCGGCGAAGTAGCGCGAATCAATGAATGGAGGGTGCCGCTCCCGCGGCGCCGGCGGCCCGGAAGGTCCGCCCTCCAGTCTGCGGGGAAACGCGTTACCCGATCGGGGTGGCGGATTTCCGGTCGGCCCCGATGTGCCGGCTGCGGACCCACGCGAAGCCCAGGAGGTCGCGGATGGTGCGGGGCAGGCGCTTGAGGTTGGTGTACTTGGAGACGCCGTGTACGCGGGCGCGGTGGTTGACCGGCACTTCGCAGATGGTCCGGTGGTTCAGGCGGAAATAGGCCGGCATGAAGCGGTGCACGCCGTCGAGGTGCGGCAGGTCGGCCACGCATTCGCGGCGGAAGGCCTTGAGGCTGCAGCCGGTGTCGCGCATGCCGTCGTGCGTGACCGAGTTGCGGATGCGGTTGGCGAGCCTGGAACCGTAGCGGCGCGACCAGGTGTCCTTGCGCTTGGCCCGGTAGCCGCAGACGGCGTCGAACTCGCCCACCTTCGCCGCCAGCGCGGGGATGTCGGCGGGGTCGTTCTGCAGGTCGCCGTCGAGGGTCACGACGATCTCGTTGCGCGCGTCCGCCAGTCCCCGCAGCATCGCCGCCGACTGGCCGCTGTTGCGGGTCATGCGCAGGCCGCGCAGGCCGGGGCAGACGGTCATGGCCTCGCGGATGCGGTCGGGCGTGGCGTCGCGGCTGCCGTCGTCGACCAGGATCACCTCGAACGACTGGAAGGCCGGGACGATCGCCGCCAGTTCGCGCGCGAGCGGGAGGACATTTTCCTCCTCGTTGTACACTGGAATGACCACGGTGACATTCATCGGGTCATGATGCATGGGCCGGGGGATTCTGGCAACCGGGGAAGCTCGATTAAAAATCCCCCGGGGGCGGCTTCTTGTCCGCCGGGGGCGCGGCGATGTCGTATTCCTTCCCCTTTGGGAAACCTGTCCGGCATGCTGCCCCCGAAGCCCGGACCCTGTCAACTCGGATGGCGCGGCACCCGGGATGCCTGCGGGCAACCCACTGGCATATAAGACACCACATCCACCCCGGCGGTCGCGTGGCAGACCGGCGGAGTGTCCAGCGGGATGAGGCCGGCGGCGGCGAGCAGGTTGTTGACGCGCACCTCCGCCTCCGCGCGCCGGAGCGGCCAGGGGGCGTGATGCACCTCCACCCGGGTGAGCCGGCCGCGCACCAGCGAATACAGGCAGTAGCGCTCGGCCACCCAGTGCTCGAAGCTGCCGGGGCGGGCGAGAAACACGTCACCCGAGCCGGCGTAGGAGGCCTCGAACCGCACGTCCGCCCCGCGCCGCGCACTGGTGAAGTCGAACCCCTCCCCCCGGCGGCGCTGGCTCATTCGCGCGCTGAAATAGGGAAGGTGGTAGATATGGCGGCCGCCCCAGACCACCGGCGCGCAGTCGGCATCGAGGCTGAAAAACCACACCCCGGCCTTCTGTCCGTCGGTCACATAGGTGCGCAGGTTCAGTTCGGGAAAGGACGAGAACGGCGGGAAGCTCGGCAACCGCCCCCACATCACCCCGGCCATCCGGAACGGCACCGCCGAGACCCAGGCCGTGCCATCGAACTCCTGCAGGTCGAGCCCCGGCGGAATCCGCCCGGCCAACTCCCCGGCGCGGACCCGGTAGTGCAGGAACCCCAGGTCCAGCCACGACTGACGCCAGCGCCAGCGCGCCGGGGGAAGCGGCCAGGGGCGGTGGTCCAGAACCTGGAGGGACGGATGCATGACGAACGCTTCCCCCCTGCATCATCCGGGGACTCATTGCAACCGGAGGGTGGAGATTCCGCTTTGCCGGGGAGAAAACGGCGGGAGGCGCACCGCCGGGCGGCTCCGAGACATGATTTCACGTGGACAATGAGTTTAACAAAGCTAACATACCTCCTTATCCTCAAATCACGCGAAGCATGAACCGTTGCCTGATCACCTCCCTGTGCGTCTTGTGGGCGCTGATGCTTCCGGGCCGGGGTGATTTCGCCTCCGATTACGCGGCGCTGACCTCCGGCATCGCCGCCTGGCCGGCGGGGATGAATTCCTCGGCCATTCTCCTGTACGGAACGGACAACCTCCCGGTCGCCAAGGAGACCGGCAGCGGGGGATCCGCGGTGGCGGCGGCCGGGTATCTGACGGCCAACGGCGTCGCCGGACCGCGCGCCTTCGTGATCGGACACGACGGAATCCTCAACGCCGGGGCCTCGAGCAACGCCGCCTGGCAGCAGTTGCTGAAGAACGTGGTGCTGTGGGCCGGCAACAAGGCGCAAGGCTCCCTCGTGGTGCGGTACGACTCGACCCTCGCCACCGGCGGCGCGTGGCTGGCCTCGCAGGGGTTCAATTCCGCCCAACTGAATCTGGCCAGCCTGACGCCCGGCGCCTGCGACGTCTACCTCTACAACCCCTGGTCGCTCTCCTCGGCCGCGAACGTCACGATCCTGCAGAACTTCGTGACCGGCGGGGGCGGCCTGGCGATGGAGACCACCGCGTGGGCGGCCAGCTCCGCCAACATCGCCAACATCAACAAGGTGCTGGACCGGTTCGGCCTGCGCTACACCCAGGACTACGCGGATTTCCCGACCGTGCTGGACGCCACCCCCACGGCGCTCGACAACGGCCCCGGGGCGCTGGCGGTCATCGCGGACTATTTCGACGGCGGCACCCTGCCCTCTGCCGCCGACCAGACCACCTCCCGCAACACGCTCAACCCGATCAACGGGATCGGCCCGTCGGCCGACTATCCCGTGGTCTCGGCCTTCAATCTCCAGCAGGAGGCGGTGGCGGCCGGGCAGCCGGTGGTCACCATCAGCCCGTCCGCGCCCTTCGACCGCACCACCATGGCGCCGGCCATGGACTGGCTGGTCTCGATGCAATGCGCCCTCCTGCGGAAGTGGGCGCCCGCGGATCTGCCCGCCTGCGGGGGCGCCGCCGGCTGGCCGGGGGTCGTGGCCGCGGCCGCGCCGCGCGTCACCCGGACGGTGACCATCGACGGAAACGCCAGCGCCGCCTCGGGCATCGGCGCGAACCACTACGGGATGACCCAGGAGACGCGCTACGTGATGCGCCCCACCGGCCTGTACTGCCCGCAGTCCAACGCCGCCTCCGCCACCTACGCCGGGGCCGGGAGCAACGCCAACGGCAACACCGTGACCCTGGTGTTTCCCGCCAGTGTCATCACCAGCGGGACCACCCCCGGCCTGCGGGTGCAGGTCAACCACGACATCGAGGGCATGCTGGGCATCCCGACGCAGTACAACCGCTGGCCGGTCCTGGACCGCTACTACGAGGTCAATACCGCGGCGGTGGTCGGCGGCGGCACCGCCACCCTGACCGTCGGCTCCGGCCACGGCGGGCTGATCCAGGTGTGCATCCCGCCGGGGCAGAACTTCGGCGCGTTCCAGGTCACCGTGCAGAACGGCGTGGAGTGCCCGCACTACGACCTCGGCGTGACCGACGAGGCCGAGTGGACCCGGCTGCGGTCCGCCGGGGCGCCGTTCGGGTACGTCCGCATCCCGGACTTCGGGCCGGAGTCGCCGGACTACAACTGGCTGCTGTTCGTGCGGTCGAAATTTCTGGCCGGCAAGGATTTCGCCTTCCTCCGCTCGGCCGCCAAGTATTGGCGGCGCGTGATGAACACCGGCACGAGCCTGATGGGCATCAAGGCCCGCGGCCGCGGGGAATCGGCCGTCTGCGGCCTCGACATCATCGCCGGCTACGGCCACGCCGGATATCCGATCGTGATGGATTACTGGGACAGCGACACGCTCGCCGCGCAGTCGATGATGAACGGCGGGGACTGGGGCTTCTACCACGAGTTCGGCCACACCTTCCAGGACACCCGCGGCAGCGATTTCGACATCGCGACCAGCGGCGAGGTCTTTGTCAATTTCCTGCCCTACCTGCTGCTCAACCAGGTGCACGGCATCCGCTCCTGGGACAGCAGCGACATCCACGGCGACTACGACTACACCGGCCGCCTCGGCCGCCTCACCAACTGGCTGACGGAGTCGGCCGCCAATCCCGCCCTGACCTGGGGCGGGGGGACCTACGGCTTCGACGCCGAGTACGAGTTCATCCAGCAGTTCACCGACGCCTTCGGATGGGAGACCTTCCGCAAGGGCATGGAGACCGAATGGGACAAGGCGGTGAGCGGATGCACGGCCGACCGCATGTTCCTGATGCTGTGCAACGCCTCCGGCCGCAACCTCGCCGGATTCTTCAGCCGCTTCAAGATCACGGTCTCGGTCAGCGCCCTCTCGCAGGTCGCCGCGCTGCCCGCCTGGTCGCAGAACCAGGCCCCGGCCCTGCTCTTTCCCGGGGGGAATACCGTCACGCTCGACCTGGCCTCCGCCGCGGAGGATTCCGTCGTGTGCAGCCTCGGCGTGTCCGACGCCGACCCCGCCAACCTGCACCGCTTCACCATCGCCGGCGGCAACACCGACAACGCCTTCGCCCTGGACCTGATGACCGGCAAGCTCATCCTCCGGCGCCCGGGCGCCCTCACCCAGGACAGCTACACCCTCGGGATCACGGTGTCGGACGAGGCGGTGCCCGTCCTGAGCGACACCCAGACCCTCACCGTCAACGTCACCTATCCCGGCGGGCTCCGGGGCGTCCAGGACAAGGCCTTCGCGGCGCTGGGCACGCAGTCGGCCGGCGCCGTGCTGGGGTCGATGGGCGGCGTGGGCGCGACCGGCTGGACCGTGCTTTCGGGCAACGCCGACAACGCCATCGCCGTCAACGCCGCGGGAACGGTGACGCTGCAAACCCCCTCGGCCCTGCCGGCGCAGCAGCCGCGCTATTTCACCCTGCGCGCCACGGGGACGGACGGGGTCACCCGCGACGTCCGCCTCACCCTGTTCTGCAACTTCAGCACGGTCGCCGGGGCCGGTGAATCCCGGTGGACGGTCGCCTCGTCGGTGGATCTGGACTCCTTCGACTACACCACCGCGCCGAACTACAGCGGAACCGTCTCCTCCCTCGCCCTGACCACCAGCACCGCGGACAACTACATCCGCCGCCTCTCCGGCTTCCTGCTCGTCCCCGCGACGGGCGAATACACCTTCTGGATCGCCAGCGACGACGACGGGCAGTTCTTCCTCAGCCCGGACACCCATGCCGCCTCCATGGCCAGGGTCTGCTCCCTGGGCGGCTGGACCGGCGTGCGCACATGGACGGCGAGTTCGAGCCAGAAGTCCTCGCCCGTTTTCCTGCGCGCCGGCCAGGTCTGCTATTTCGAGGTCCGCCACCGCGAGGGGGGCGGCAGCGATCACGTCGAGGTGGCGTGGACCGGCCCCGGGATCGCCACCCAGACCGACATCGGCGGCGCGAACATCGCCAGGTCGGTCAAGTTCGACTCGTCGGGCACCCTCCTGTCCGCCAGCCCCATGATGACCCCGGGCACCCTGCTGGCCACCCTGACCACCGGCGGCACGGTCACCGGGTGGACCCTTCCGGAGGGGGACGCGGGCGGGGTGTTCTCCGTGGATGCCGGCGGTGGTTTCCATCTGGCCCAGCCTTCCCTGCTCGACGCCGCGTTCCACATCTACCAGCCCGTCGTCGCCGCCCGCAAGGCGGACGGCACCACCACGTTTTTCGACCTGCGTGTGTGCAGCCCCTGCCAGCCGGGCGTCCTCGAGGAATTGTGGAACGGACGCGGCGGCTCGCTCGTGTCCGACTTCGCCTTCGCCCCGCCCGCCAACACGCCCGACGCCGCGCAGGTCCTGACCGTCGCGCAACGCGCCACAACCGGCGTCAATTACGCCCGGCGCCTGAGCGGCCTCTTCATCGCGCAGTCCACCGGCCGGCACCGCTTCTGGCTCACCGCAAACCATCCCGGCGGCGCCTACGCCGACAGCGCCGAGCTGTGGATCAGCCCCACCGACGAGGCGGCCCACGCCGTGCGCCAGGCGTGGGTGGAAAGCCCCAAGCAGGCCGGCGATTTTGACAAGTCGCCCCGGCAGTGGACCGACCCGGTCGAGCTTACCGCCGGCAAGGCCTATTATTACGAGATCCGCCAGAAAAACGGCGCTTCCACCGGGGATCATCTCAGCCTGGCCTGGACCGGTCCCGCGGCCTCCAACTCCCTCGGCTCCACCGCCGCCGGCGCCTCCCGCACCCTGGTGGATTCCACCTGCTCGATGGTCGTGGAAACCGTCCCCGTGGTGAATGTGGTCGCCGCGGTTCCGAGCGCCGTCGAGGGCGGCGTCAACGCCTCCTTCACCATCACCCGCAGCGGCCCCCCGGCCGCCGCCCTGGTGGTGAACCTCCAGATCGAGGGCACCGCCGTCCCCGGGGAGGATTATACGTCCCTGCCCTCCAGCATCACCCTCCCCGCCGGGGTGTCCTCGACCAACCTCGCCGTCCACGCCATCGCCGACCTGCTGCCCGAATCGGCCGAGTCGGTGGTCGTCACCATCGCCGCCGGAACCGGATATGAACCCGGCGGGAGTTCCTCCGCCACCGTCTCCATTTTCGACGCCTTCCAGAACGTCAGCGTGAGGGCCTCCGGCGTCGCGTCCGAGACCGGACCCACCGCGGCCCGGTTTGTCCTGTCGCGCGACGGCACCGAGGGCTCGCTGACCGTCAACTTCACCCTGTCGGGCACCGCCGCGGCCGGGACCGACTACGCCAGTCCCGGCGGAAGCGTGGTGTTCGCCGACGGCAGCAGCACGGCGGTGGTGACCATCACCCCGGTCAACGACACCGCCACCGAGGGCGCTGAAAGCGTCATTCTCACCCTGGCGGCCGGGACCGGCTACCTGCAGGTCGTCCCGGACGGCGCGACCCTTTCGCTGCTCGACAATGAGGGCGCGCAAAACCTCCCCGCGCCGCCCTGGACCTTCGCCGGGGACGTCGGCACCGTCCTGGCCGGCAACACCTCCTCGGTCACCTTCGGCGGGGGCAATGGCGGCACCGACCTCTTCAGCGTCAGAGGCAGCGGGGCGCTCGCCTCCGGCAACACCGCCGACGGCCTGCGGTTTGTCGCGCAACCGGTCACCGGCGACTGCGAGATCATCGCCCGGGTGGCCTCCGTGTCCAGCACCTCCACCTCCGCCCGCTCGGGGGTGATGATCCGCGCCGGCACGGCCCCGGGCGACGCCTTTGGCGGCACCTTGCTGCGCGGCGGCACCCGCACGCCCCACTTCCTCTATCGCACCGCCTCCGGCGTCTCCAGCAGCAACACCGCGGGTGGCAGCAGCGTCTCCGCCCCCTGTTGGGTCCGCCTGGTCCGCGCCGGCACGACCCTGACCTCCTACGTCTCCGCCAACGGCTCGACCTGGACGCAGATCGGCACGACCTCCTCCGTCACGCTGCCCGCGACGGTGCAGGTCGGACTCGTCGCCGCCCTGAGCACCAGCGCCGCGAGCACCGTGACCTTCGACAACGTGAAGATCCGGCAGAACCTTGTGCGCGTCGACGCCCCTCCGGCCAACGCCGCCGAAGGCTCGACACCCGTCCCCGCCTCCTTCACCATCTCGCGCGGAAACCTCTATCCCGCGGGCGCCATCGCGGTCCCGCTCACCCTCGGCGGCACCGCCGTCCACGGCGCGGACTACAGCCTCTCCGGCGGCGGGGTCAGCGTGTCCGGCTCCACCGCCACGGTCACCATCCCCTCCGGCGCCGCCTCCATCCAGTTGACCGTCACCCCGCTCACCGACCTGCTGGTCGAGGGTCTCGAAACCGTCATGCTCACCGCCCAGGCCTCCTCGTCGTATGCGCTCGACTCCATCAGCAGCGGCCTGGCCGGCATCCTCAACGCCCCGATCGCGCGCCTGACGGTCGAGGGCGTCCCCGCGGACGGTGGCGGCGTCGACGGCAGCGGGATTTTCCTGCTGGGAGGCAGCCGGCCGATCACCGCCACCCCCGCCGCCGGCTGGCGTTTCACGGGTTGGAGCGGCGCCGGCGTCGCCAGCCCGTCCTCCGCCTCCACCACCGTCGCCATGGACGCCGACAAGACCGTCACCGCGTCCTTCGAACGCATCCAGCATCTCCTGACCGTCCTGGGCACCCCCGCCGAGGGCGGCGCGGTCGCCGGGGGCGGCACCTACAACGAGGGCAGCTCCCCCGTCATCACCGCCACCCCCGCGGACGGGTGGCAGTTCGAAGGCTGGACCGGCGATGGCATCGCCAGCCCGTTCAGCGCCTCCACCACGGTGGGCATGAACACCGGCAAAACCGTCACCGCCGCCTTCTCCCGGGTCGACGAGTATCCGCCCTGGATCGCCCGCTACGGCTTCACCGGCGCGGACGCCGAGCGGGAGGCCGATCCGGACGGGGACGGCATGCCCAACGTCCTGGAGAAGGCCTTCGGCTTCGCCCCCGACGACCCCGGCTCCAGCCTCAAGCTCTCCGTCCTGCAAACCGCCGGAAACCTCGCCGACCTGCAGATCAACAAGGTCATCGCGGAGGGTGAATTCCATCTGCTGGTCGACCGCGATCTCGACGGTGTCTACGAGGACGACATCCCGCTGGTCGTGCCGGTGACCCGGACCGGATTCCAGTTCTCCCATCTGAGCGTGGTCTCCCCGGTGTACTACCGGATTCTCTACCGGCGCCCGCCCTCACCCTGAACGCCGGTCCCCCCGTCGCGCCGAAAAAGCTCGCCATCGCCCCCGCCAAGTGGTTCATCCTTCCCCCATGAGCAAACCCATCTGGTATCGCGTCGAGGTGCAAATCGGCGCCGAATCGTATTTCTTCACCGGGTCGTCCCAATTTGACGAGCCCGAGCTGCTGCGAAAGCTGTCGGCCGGGGACTTCTTCGTGCTGGAGGACCTGGTCTACATCGACGAGGACGGCTCCGTCCGCCCCTGGACCGAATGGGATCCGGAATGCCACCCGCGCATCTGCCTCAACGGCAAGTTCATCCTCAGCGTGATGCCCCTGATCGGCGATCCGCGCCGTCCCAAGAACTCCGAGGGCAACATCCTGCGCATGCCCGGCCGCCCGGGACAGTTCCCGCCCGACGAACGCTGACCCCCGCGGCCATGGCCCGACGCCGTCGCCGCCTCCTGCTCATCCCCGCCCTCCTGGCAGAGGCCTACCTGGCCGCTGGATCTTTTACCCGCTGCGCAGGGCGGCGGCCTGGCTGTGGAA
The DNA here is from genome assembly GCA_046346795.1 of Kiritimatiellia bacterium. GTDB lineage: Bacteria > Verrucomicrobiota > Kiritimatiellia > SS1-B-03-39 > UBA6053 > JAXMHJ01. The sequence goes on along the minus strand of JAXMHJ010000005.1, from coordinate 35,290 downwards.
CGCGCATGAAGTCCTGAGGAACAAGGTCCATGCGGAAAATCCATGCCCGGAAGCCGGTGGCGGCTTCACCGCACCGGGTCGCATGCGGGTCAAATATGCGTGAACCCGGACTTTGCAAGCCGGGGGGCTCCGGGTATCCTTCCCGGCTGGCCCGTCTTCTGCTCTGGTCCCCTCATGCACAGAACCACATTCCTGCTTCTGGTCGCCTCCATGCTGTCCGCCCATGCCGCGCCCCCGCCGAATCTGGGCGGTCGGCCTGATTTCCAGCCGGCGGAACTGCCGGCGGGACGCCTGCGCCGGGAGATCGAGGCCCTCCCGGCCGAAAACCAGGGCGAGGCCGGGCGCGCCCTCCGCTCCTTCAGTTTCCCCGAGCACGACTGCAACGCCCTGCACTGCGGAAAGGGCGGGGGGCTTTATTACGCCTGCGAATTCCAGGCGGTGAACGCGGCCGGGGACGTGGCGGTGGCGGCCGCGCCCGTCACCGCGGCCGCCGCGGTGCCGGTCTCGCCCTTTCCCGCGGCGCTGCAGTTCGAGAGCAAGCCCGGATCCGCCAACGTCCTGTTCCTCGACTTCGACGGCCATGTCATCACCGGCACCGACTGGAACATCACCCTCGCGCGCGACCCCTTCACGGCGCTGGCGTTCAGCACCGACGCCGACTACACCACCTACAGTGACGCGGAGCAGGCCGCCATCAAGCGCATCTGGCAGCGGGTGGCGGAGGACTACGCCCCCTTTGACATCAATGTGACCACCAAGCTCCCGGCGACCTTCAACACCCGGACCATCCGCTGCCTGGTGACCGGCAGCGCCGACTCCACCGGACTGGCCATGCCCTCGTCCACCGCCGGCGGGGTGGCGTATGTGAGCGTGTTCGCCACCAGTTCCATGGCCTACTATTCCCCGGCCTTCGTCTACCACAACAACCTGTCCAACGTGGAATCCTACATCGCCGAGGCCTGCTCGCACGAATGCGGGCACAACCTGGGGCTGTCGCACGACGGCACCAGCACCCTGGCCTATTACGGCGGGCACGGGAGTGGCGACACCTCGTGGGGGCCCATCATGGGCACGGGTTACGGGCGCAGTGTCTCGCAGTGGTGCAAAGGCGAATATCTGGACGCCAACAACACCCAGGACGACCTGGCCATCATCTCCGGCAAGATCACCTATCGCGCGGACGACTGCGGCGGAACCCAGGCCACCGCGAGTTACCTGACCGTGGGAAGCGACGGAAGCGTGGCCGTGACCACGCCCGAGACCGATCCCGCCAACGCCACCCCGGCCAACAAGGGACGCCTGGAACGCAACACCGACGTCGACATGTGGGCTTTCACCACCGGCGCCGGGACGATCACCCTGAACATCAAACCCTGGGTCTCTCCGGTCACCCCCAAGGGCGGCAACATCGACGTGCGCGCCCGGCTGCTCGACTCCACCGGAGCGGTGGTTGCCGACGTGAACAACGCCGCGCTGACCGACGCCACCATCACCGCCACGGTGCCGGCGGGCATGTTTTATCTGGAAATCACCAACGTGGCCGTCGGAACTCCCCAGGCGAGTCCGCCCACCGGCTACACCGTTTACGGCGGCGTGGGTCAGTATTTCATCTCCGGAACCCTGCTCCCGGCCGGGGGCGTGGTCATCCCGCCGCAGGCGTCCGGCACCTTCACCGGTATCACCACCACCGGGGTGGGCAACAAGACCCTGCAGGTGACTTACACCGACAACGTCGCCATCAACACGTCCACCCTCGGGGCCGGGGACATCCGCGTGACCGGGCCGCTCGGCTACAGCCAGACCGGGACGTTCGTCTCCGTCGACAATGCCGCCAACGGAACCCCCCGGATCGCGACCTACAGCGTGCCGCCCCCTTCGGGGACGACCTGGACCGATGCGCACAATGGCGTGTACACCGTCGAGGTGCTGGCCGGGGCCGTGGCCGATGTGGAGAGCGCGTTCGTCGCCCCGGTCATTCTCGGCACCTTCACCGTCAACGTGCCGCGCCGCCTCTACTTCGCCGGCATGGACACCAATCCCGGCTGGACCCTCGACACCGGCTGGCAGTATGGCGCGGCCGTGGGCACCACGGGAGGGGATCCGGCCGCGGGCTACACCGGGGCGAACGTGACCGGCTTTGTCATCGGGGGGAACTACACGAGCAACCTCGCCGTCAAGTACGCCACCGCCCCGCCGGTGGATTGCAGCGGGGCGACGAGCGTCACCCTGCAGTTCCGGCGCTGGCTGGGACTGCGCAGTTCGGACACCGCGTCCGTCCAGGTCTCCGTCAACGGAACCACGTGGACCGACGTCTGGAGGACCACCTCGACGGTCACCGACACCTCGTGGCAGCTCCTGCAGTACGATCTCTCCGCGGTGGCCGCGGGCCAGTCGGCCGTGCGGGTTCGCTGGGGCCTGGCCACCAATAATCGCAACAACAGCTACGGGTGGAGTCTGGACGACGTGGAAGTGCTAGGCAACGGGGCGCCGGTGGACACGCAAGCCCCGACCGCCGCCCTGTCGGCGCTCGCGGTGACGACGGCGGGCGGGCCGGTGTACGAATTCAACGTCACCTATTCCGACAACCGCGCCGTGGCCGTGGCCGGCATCGACGACCTCGACATCTACGTGCTCGGCCCCAACGCCTACTCCAACGACTGCACCCGCACCGGCCTGGACGAAACCACCGACGGCACCCCCCGCGTGGCCACCTACCAATGCCCGGCCGCCGGCGGTTCCTGGGACCCCGGCGACAACGGCTCCTACCAGGTCTTCCTGCGCGACGGCGAGGTGTCGGACACCTCCGGCAATTCCGCGCCCGGGGGACTGCTGGGCACCTTCTCCGTGTCGATCCCCACGCCCAACCGGCAGCTCACCGTGTCCGTCACGCCCGCGGGGTGGGGGACGGTGAATCCGGCGGGCGGGTCCTATCCGGACGGCGCGCAGGTGAGCGTGACGGCGATTCCCGGGACCTACTACCGCTTCGACCGGTGGCAGGGTGGCAGCACCGCGACCAACAACCCCGTGACCGTGGTGATGAACGGCGACATGGCCCTGCGAGCCGGTCATGAAGGAGATCCTCACCGCCAACACCGCCACTCCGCTGGCATGGCTGGCACTGCACGGCTACACCAACGACTTCGAGACCGCCGCGTTGCAGACCGGCGCGAACGGCACTCTGCCGGTCTGGCAGTCGTATGTGGCGGGGCGTCCGGCGGACCCCGGGGACGACCTGCGCATTCACATGGGAACGGCCGGCGGCACCGGCGGCAGCGTGCTGGACTGGGCGTCCGTCAGCGGGCGCCTGTACACCCCGCGAGCACAGCTCGTCCGTCGCCGGCCCGTATCTCCCGCTCGCGGGCGCGGTGCGGCTGCCCTGGACGGCCAACTCCTTCACCGACAGCGTGGACCATGCCGCCTCGTCCGCCTATTACGAGCTGGAGGTCGAGCTTCCTTGAGCGCCCCGTCTCCGCGCATCCTGTTTGTCTTCATCGACGGATTTGGAATCGGTGACCGCGACCCGGCGGTGAATCCCCTGTACGCCGGGGCCTTTCCCGCGTTGCAGCGCGTCCTTTCCGAAGGCAAACCCATCGACGCCTGCCTCGGGGTGGAAGGCCTGCCGCAGAGCGCCTCCGGCCAGGCGTCGCTGCTCACAGGAGAGAATGTGCCCGCGGCCGTGGGCGGACACCAGCCCGGGTTCCCCGGACCGTCGGTGCGCGCCATCGTCGAGGAGCGGAACATTTTCCGCAAGTTGCTCGCGAGCGGCCGCACCTGCACCTTTGCCAACGCCTATCACCTCGCGGGGCTGACGCCCGGGGAGATCCGCCGGCGGCAGTCCGTCACCACCGTGGCGGCCCTGCAGGCCTTTGGCCGGGTGCGCGGCAGCCACTTGCTGGAAACCGGCGGCGCGGTTTACCAGGATCTCACGCGGGCCCTTCTGCGCGCGCGCGGATACGACGGTCCCCTGTGCACCCCGGAGCAGGCCGCGCGGGACCTCGCCGGCATCGCGGCGGAACACGACTTCACGCTCTTCGAGTACTTCCAGACCGATGTGCAGGCCCACAAGGGGTCGCCGGCGGAGATCGCGCGGATGCTCTCGGAACTCGACGCCTTCCTGGCCGTGATCCTGCAATCGTGGCCCGGTCCCGGGCGGCTGCTGGTGGTGACCAGCGATCACGGCAACATCGAGGACGGCCGTGTCCGCAACCATACCCGCAACCCCGTCCCGTTTTTCGCCGCCGGTGAGCGCGCCGCGGAATGCCTGGAGCAGGTGCGGGCGATCGACGGGGTCACGCCGGCCATCCTCGAGCTGCTGGGGTGATCAGGCGAACAATGCGGACACCGGTTTTCCCAGCCCGTCCTGCGTGGCGTAGAACGGGCGTTTCTCGATCTCGAACGACAGCCTGGGGCTGATCCCCATCGCCGTGAAAATCGTGGCGTGCAGGTCGGTGATCGGGACCGGATCCCTCACCGCGACCAGCGGCCGCTCCTCCGCCGTCGCCCCGTACAGCAGGCCCTTGCGGATCCCGCCGCCGAACAGCAGCACCGGCGAGCCGCCCGTGAAGTGGCGGTGCTGTCCGTAGTGCTTCATCTCGCGCAGCGCGTCCACCTTCTCCGTCGCCTGGTCGTTGGCCGTGCTGCCGGGCCGGCCCTCCATGATCATGTCGCGGCTGAACTCGCTGGCGAGGATGACCAGGGTGCGGTCGAGCAGGCCGCGCGTCTCCAGGTCCCGGATGAGCCGGGCCACCGGGGCGTCGATCTGCTTCTTCATGTCCGCGGCGGTGGTGTGGCCGTTGGCGTGGGTGTCCCAGTTGAGGAAGGGGACGTATTCGGTGGAGACCTCGACGAATCGCGCCCCGGCCTCGACCAGCCGCCGCGCCAGCAAGCAGCCGCGGCCGAACCGGCCGGTGTCGTAGACGGCGCGCGATTCGGCGGGCTCGCGTTCCAGGTCGAACGCCTCGCGCTCCGGGCTCTCCAGCAGGCGGTGGGCGTTGTCGAGCGAGCGCAGCATCGATTCGCGCTGGTGGTCCGACATCGCATCGCGGTCGGGGGACGCGTCGACCAGCCTGCGGTAGTGCCGGTAGCGGTCGGCGAAGCGGCCGGGCTCCATGCCCTTGGGCGGGCGCACCGACTGCGAGGCCAGTTCGGGATGGGGGAGGTTCATCGGCCCGAATTCGCTGCCGAAGAAGCCCGCGGTCGTGAAGGCCTTCAGCTCCTCCGACTCGCCCACGCCCTCCAGGCGCTGTCCGATGTTGATGAACGGCGGCATCACCGGGTTGCGCGGGCCGAGGACCTTCGCCATCCACGCGCCGAGGTGCGGCGCGGCGACGGTCTGCGGCGGGACGCAGCCGGTGTGCCAGTGATACTGATGCCGGGAGTGGAGGATGCTGCCGAGGTCGGGCTGGACGTGCGAACGGATGAGGGTGCCGCGGTCGAGCACCCCGGCGATCTGTTCCAGCCCGGCGCAGATGCGCACGCCGGGCTGCGCCGTGTCGATGGCCGGGAAGGTGCTCAGGATCTGCTTGACTGGCAGGCCGACCTGGAAGGGCTCGTAATGCTTGGGGTCGAAGGTGTCCGGCCCGGCCATGCCGCCCGCCATCCACAGCAGGATGCAGGCGTCGGCGGTGGGCCGGGGGTTGACCACCGCGGGGGCGGCCGGGGCGCGCGGAGCACCGGCGGCCAGCGCGGCGATGTGGGCGGCGGCCAGCCGGCGCAGGAAGTCGCGGCGGTTGATGTGCGGCGGGGCGGCGGGGTCGGTTTGAAAGGGGGTCATGGTGCGGGCTCCTCGCGCCTCAGCGGACATATTGGAATTCGGGATGCAGGACGACCATCCACAGCGCGTCCTCGACGCCCTGTTCGTTCAGGGACGGGCCCAGCACGGCGGCGAGCTCTTCCCGCTCCGCCGGCGCGGGCGCCCGGCACAGCGCGTGTTGGAAGAGCCATTCCGTGAAGGCGGCGGGGCTGCTCCAGGAGCGCCCCGCCAGAATGTTCGCCCCGCTTTTCAGGGTTTCGTAGAGGATCGGACCGTTGGCCAGGTCGATGACCTCCAGCGTGGTCAGATCGTTGGGACGCGTGCTGACGATCTGGTCGCGGTTGGGGCGGCCCAGCGAACGCATCAGGAAGTCGCTCTTGAGCAACGCCGCGCGGACCATGCGCGTCGGGCCGGCCATGCGTTCGGACAGCAGCGCCGCCGCCGGCCCGTCGAGTTTCGCGGCCCACGGGCCTTCCGCCGCGAGGGCCGGGGCCGCGTCCGCGCGACCCTCCTCCGTCCACGTCCATGCGGGGCCGGTTCCGAAGGAGGCGGTCGCACCCCCGGGCAGGAGGGCGCGCGCCTCGAGGAAGGCCCCCGCCGGATTGGGACCGCTGCCCTCGTTCGTCGCCACGATCTCCAGTTCGTTCCCGCCCTTCCGCAGGTGCGGGAGCAGGCTGGCGGCCTCCACGGTTTCCCAGTTCCCGTCCGACAGCACGCGCCGGCCGTTGACCTTCAGCTCGTACCGGTTGTCGGCGCTGATCACGACGGCCGCGCGCACCGGGGTCTCCGCCAGGTTCCAGACGCCGCGCAGGTGGATGGTGCGGCCGGAGGACGTGTCGCCGCCCCAGATCCACGTCGCGGTGAGTTTGACCGGGTCGGCCGGAGGGTTCGCGGCGGCTTGGCGCGTCACCGGCGCGTCGAACGTTTCCGGAGCGGCGCCGGTGAGCGTCCACACGGCGTCGAGGAACTGCTCCGCCGTCAGCCGCCGGGCGCGCGGGCCGGCGTAGGGGGCGGCGGGAGTGTCCGGCGAGGCGTCGCAGCGCGACTGGTAGGCCTGCGAGGTGGCGATCAGCTCCAAGGTCTTCTTCAGGTCGAACGAATTCTCCCGCAGGTGCCAGCCCAGAAAGTCCAGCAGGTCCGCGTTCCAGGGTTCGCTCTGCATCGCGTCCACCGGATGCACGATGCCGCGGCCCATGAGCCGGTGCCACAGCCGGTTGACGATGGTGCGGGCGAAGCGCCCGTTTTCCGGGTGGGTCATCAGGCCCGCGAGCTGGTCCAGCCGCGCGGGCTGGGGGGCGGCGGGGTCGATCCGCCCGAGTTCCGGAAAAAGCCATGCGGCCGCGGCCATGCGGCCGGTGGGTTTGTCGCAGCGGTGGATCTCCAGCGGCCGGGTCGCGAACACCGCCGCAAGTCCGAAGGCCTCGTCGAGCTTCCAGCGGTCCACGAAGCTGTCGTGGCACGACGCGCACTTCATGTTGATGCCCAGGAAGGCCTGCGAGACGTTCTGCGAAAACTGGATTTCGACCGACTGCCCCGCGCTGACCTCGCCGCGCCAGCGGATGCCGTTGGCGAAGCCCTCGCTCGCCCCGTCCGGGTGGATCAGCTCGCGGGTCATCCGGTCGTAGGGCTTGTTCGCGACGAGGCTGTCGTAGAGCCAGCGGGTGATCTGTTTGCGCCCGCCGGTGATGAACCCCGTGCCGTCGTAGTCGTTCCGGAGCAGGTCGTTCCAGAAGGTCAGCCAGTGTTCGGCGTAGTCGGTGTCCCGCGCGAGCAGTTCCCGCACCTTGGCCGCCCGTTTGTCCGCCGATCCGTCGTGTTCGAACGCGGCCAGCTCCTCCGGCGAGGGCAGCAGGCCGACGAGGTCGAGGTGGGCGCGGCGCAGGAACGCCCCGTCGGACACCGCGGGGGGAACGGGCAGCCCGTGCCGGGCGAGGTCCGCGTCGAGGATGCGGTCCACGGGGTTGTCCCGGCCCTTCAACGCGGGCGGCAATTCCGGAAGGCGGGGCCGCAGCGGGGGTTCGTACGAGGATTTGGCAAAGTTGTACCCCGGCTCCCACGGCGCGCCGGCCTTGATCCACTGGCGGAGTTTTTCGATCTGCTCCGCGGGCACGGGGTCGCCCTTGGGCGGCATGCGCTCGTCCGGGTCCGCGCTGGTGATCCACTTGATCACCGGGCTTTTCTCCGCGTCGCCCGGCACGATCGCCGCACCGTTTTCCCCGCCGGCCAGCAGGCTTTCGCGCGTGTTCATCGACAGCCCGCCCTTTTTCTTCGCGCCCGTGTGGCAATCCGCGCAGTGTTCCCGCAGGATCGGCGCGATCTGGTGGGCGAAGTCCAGGGGCGCCGCCGCGCGCCCGGTCGGGGCGGCCAGAAGGAGGGTCAGGCAGGTGGAGGGGAGCAAGCGGTGCATTGCGGCGGCGGGGTTGCTCCGGGGACGGTGAAGTCGTCCGGAAATTCACGACAATTACGGGGCGGAGCGACCGGTCGGGGCCGCCGCGGCCGGATCTCCGCGCGTTCTTCGCGCTTTGCCGAATCCGCAGGGGGCAGGCCCGGAGGTGGTTTTCGAGGGCGGCCGATCCCTCCCCCGCCCGGTGGCGGGCCGATTCTCCGCGCGGTTCCGCCGGAGGAGCACCGGCTGGCGCACCTCCTTGTCCGCGGAGTGCGGAGGTTCGCGCGGGATCAGGGGCGGATGGCCCTCCTCGTCCTTGTTCCGCTGCTTGCCGGCCTGGTCGCCGGGACGTGCGCGAAGCGCGTCGGGAAGGTTCCCGGCCGCGGGATGCAAGGTCGCCGTGTCGCCCTGCCTGAGGTCGGGACTATCCGCCGGGGCGGCGGGTGCAATCCAATCCGCACCGCGCCGGTCTTCTGGAAATCGACGCCCGAGGGGAGGGCCTCAGTGTCCCTGGGAATTCTGGATCCGCTCCAGTTCACGCAGGGCTTGCGGCCGGAAGGGGGAGTCCTGGCAGATTTCCGTGAACGCGCGCAGATGGGGAAGGGCCTCCCGGTCCCGTCCGAGTCCGATCAGGGCTTCGCTCAGATACCGGAGGTGTCCATGGGTGCGGGGTTCGAGGCGGAGCTGTTCCCGGGTGAGTTCCAGGAGGCGTCCCCATTCCTTGCGGAGAAGGAGAATCTCGAGGGTCAAGGTGGAGCCCGCCGGTTCCACCCGCTGGTCGGCGGCCAGCATCACATCCAGCCATTCGGGGGGCAGGACCCCCGACGGACCCAGCGCCGCCACGTATTGCGCGCACGCCCACGCGTCCATCGAGCCCGGATGGATGGACATCCAGATCGCATGCCGGGCCAGCTCGCCGAGCATGAACTGGCGCACCTGTTCGGGATCGTGCCTCCCCGGATTATGCCGGAGCGCCGCCGCGAGCGCGGCGATGTCGGTGGGTACCATCGCGATCGCCGCGGGAATATCCATGCGGGCGAGAATGGGGGTGGTCAGATCGGGCCGGCCCTGCGCCATGTGACGGGTGATCTCGGCGGCGGCGAGAATGGGGTCCATCGCCCCCTCCCGTGGAAGGGACACCGACCGGCCCAGCCGGATGTCGGTATGGGTCTGCAGGAATTCAGAAAGGCGTGTTGTGCGCGATCAGTGGCGATTTTGGCCCCCAGCGCCATCCACTCGGGGATGGTCGCCGCGGATTCGGGGACGTCAGGATCCAGGGTGCCCAGGGCCTCGGTGAACATTGTCCAGGAGACCTTGGCATCCGGAGCCAGCTCCACGGCGTTCGCGACCAGTTTCACCCACGCCTCGGGTTCGGTGCCGGGGAAGGAGTCACGGGCGGAGAGCAGCACCAGGTCGGGGGAGTAGAAGGAGGTCCGGCCGGAGCCCAGTTTCCACCAGCCGCACTCCGCGCGCCGCCGCATCCGGGTGAACATCTCTGGCCGCACCGAATCCAGCAGCCCCCGTTCGGTCATCCAGTCCGGCCTGCGGTCGGACATCGGCCCGAGCGATTTTTCGGCCGCCCCCAGCAGCAGCTTGATGCGCGCGTCATCCTGTTTGCAGAGGCGCGCCCGCTCCACCCACAGGTTGGGTCGGCAGAAGGCGGACTCCTTGAGCTGGCTCATGCGGGCGAGGTTCTCGTAGAAATCCGCGTGGTCGCCCCGGCGGAACATGTCGTTCATGCGGGAAAACACGACGGCGACGCGTTCGCGTTTCACGGGCGGCTGGAGCAGGTTGTCGATGTCGTCCGGGGCGGGAGCCTTGCCCTGCTCCCACCACCGCGCCAGGGTGGTCACGGCGTTGCGGATGTCGCGGTCGGGAACGCGGTCCGCCCGGCCGGCCAGTGCGATCACGGCGTCGCGCTGGCCGCTCTCCGCGGAGAGTTCAAGAAGACGGATGGCGGCCCGGTTGAGGATGCGGCCGGGCAGGGGGGCGGCCGGGTCGCTCCACGAGTCCAGACATTCATCCAGTTCGGCCTGGCTCACCCTCGAATGGGCATATCGGGCGAGGGCGTCCGCCATGCCCTCCACCTGCGCCTCCAGCCGGATCTTCGGATCCGCGGTGGTCACGGTCAGCGCGCGCAGGTCGGTCAGGTAACTCGCAAGGGGGTCCGGGGTTTTCCGCCCGGTATTTCCCGCGCGAAACGCGCCCAGGGCCTTTTGCTCGAAGACCGTCCAGGGGAAGGGATGTTTCCCGGTCCAGGCCTTCACGGCCTTGACCAGGACCTTGCGTTCCGCGGCCTCCCCCGCCGCCGGGGGGGCGTCGAGGCGGTCCCGCCGCGATCCGGCGGCGGCCGGCTGGCCATGGAGGAGATCATGCCCAGCAACATCCGGTGGCTGGCCGGCCAGGACGTCGTGTCCAGCCCCTTGGTGGCGCATGGAAGGCCTCCATGCGATCTCCGGCAGGTATGTGCACGCGACGAAAAGGGCCACGAGACTGGCCTCATACGCCGGGTTGTCCGCCGGGGAAGAGGACAGGTTCGAGGCGAGTTCCGGCAGAACGGCCCGGAGCATTTCCGGATCCCTCTTGTTGATGGCGAGGAGGCCGCGGGTCACCGGCTGCATGGTTCCGCCGAGATCCTTCAGGCCTGCGACGATGGCGTCGCGGATGAGGGGCAGTTTGTCGCTCCGGGGCAGCGGTGGAGCGATGGATTCCAGGGCGTGCAGGCCCGACACCAGGGAGGGGCTTTTTGCCGGGACGAACGCCGGCAGCCCGTAGATCAACTTGTTGACCACGTTGAGGTTGCCGGTTTGCCCTTCGCCGGGATTCACCATCAGGTCCTCGGGCCCCAGTTCCAGCACCATTCCGGGGCTGTACCCCGCGGGACGTTCCAGTCCGTTGGCGCGCGCGAATTCCTCCCACTGCGCCAGGATGCCGGGTCTCGCCTTCCAGAACGTGTCCAGACCGTCGCGCATGGACAGCATGCCCTTCAGGATCGCCACGAATTCCTCCCGGAGCGATTCGTCGGCCAGAAACACCTCGTCCCTGGCGGCCAGCTCACGGGCGCGGTCAATCCAATGGCGGGCCTCTCCGAACTTCTTCAAATGGGCGTTGGCCGCGGCGACCTGCAGGGCGACCCGGCAGCACCCGACCACGAGACCCAGGTCGGGGGAAAGCAGATCCGCCTCCTCGACGGCCTCCTCCGCCCGCCCCTCCCGCATCAGGGAATGGAACAACTGGCCGCGAAGGCAGGCCAGATGTCCCCGGCTTCCCTTGAAGCCCTCGATGTGCCTTCGGAGCATGGCGGTGGAGGCCTCCATCTCCCCCGCATTGAGCAGCACATCCGACAATTCCGAGGTGGTCTGAATCAGCAGCTCGCCCGGAATTCCCGGCTCCGCCTCGATGGTGCGAAGCAGCTTGGCCATGAACGGGCGCACCTCCGGAAAATCCCGGGCGCTGATGGCCACGCCCACCTCGATGACCTTGATCAGCATCTCGCAGGTGTCGTTGTCGGGCGGATAGAGGAGGGCCGCGTTGAGCGAAGACCAGAACGGCAGGCGCGCCGCGGATTGGGCCCCGTTGGCGCGGACGCTATTCACAAGCTCCGCCCGCGGTGGCAGCGGGCGCCCGGACAGCCACAGCTTTTCCTTGCCGGGAAGTTCCGTATCCCGCACCAGGGCGAGAAGTTTTTCCCGCAGGGTGGTCAGGCCGTCGAGGCGGTTCAGGTTTTCCTCCCAGCCGGTCCGATGCGTGTTCCATGCCGCGGCCACGGCGGGATTCGCCACGTCGTCCGGAGGAAGGAAGGCGTCCACCAGGTTTTTCCGGCCGCTGTCATTCCCGCCGGCCATCTGGTTGTCCAGATGGGTCAGCATTTCCGGGAGGATCCATTCCTCCCCCCTGGCCAGCTCGGCCGCGGCCAGCCGCAGTTCGTTGGTCATGTTTCCGCGCGCCAGATACGCGATCCAATCCGCCGCGAGCTCCGGCTGCGAACCCGAGTCGAGCAGCGCGGCCTCCCGGTAAAGCCCGGCCGCCTCGACGGGGTCCGCCGGCGCCCGCAGTTCCGCCTGCTTGTACGTGGCGAAGGCCCGTCGATATTCCGAGACCCCCGTGGACCCCGTGATGTTCCGGAAGGTTTCCATCGCCTCCTCCTTCCGCCCCTGACGCTCGAGCGCCAGCCCCAGCACATAGTTCGCCCAGGCGGTGTTCTCCGCCGACTGGATCTGGCTTGAATCGTTGTGCAACAAGGCCTGAAGGCGTTTGCCGGCCGCCGGCGGATTGTTTTCGCGAAGCTCCACCCCGGCCAGCAGGACCTCCACGCTGTAGCAGGCCTCCACATCCTTGGGAAACCACTGCCGCACCGTTTCCAGCGCCTCGCGGCGGCGGGCCAGGTTGCCGGATTCCGGCCAGCGCGTGTCGATGTAGTCGATCTGACCCTGGCCGGTCTGCATGCGCGGCATCTCCACCCGGGCCACGCCGCCCGTCGCCGGTGGTTCCGCGCCCTCCGCCCGCAGCAGCAGGACGGGTTGGTTCAGCCAGTGCCGGAAAGAATCGTTCGCCTGGTGGACCGCCGCGAACCGACCCGGCCCGATGACCAGGGCGCGGGGCGACATGGAGGCCGACACGGTGAGGACGCCGCCCGCCGCCGTCACCGCGCCGTGGGCCTCCATTTCAGGCAGTTCCAGATCAAACCGGCCGGGCAGCGCCTGCGGTTTCCACGCATTTCCGCAGCGAATGCGCGCGGTGAAGTGATAGTCGCCCCCGTAGAGGCAGAACGGCTGCGTGCGTTCCGATCGTTCTCCAAGGTTGGGCGTGAGGAATGCGGGCAGCGGCACCTGGTACCGGCCGGAGTCACCGGCGGTTTGCGCCGGCCGCGACAGGAAGAGCCGCGCGCGGTGAACCAGGTTGGTCGCGTCAAAGGTGCAGGGTTCGAAGTCGAGCATCGCCGCGTCCGGGAACAGCAGGCGGGCGTCGCCGGAGAACGCCTCGCGCAGGGATGAGGCGGTCTGCGAGGTGATCCAGGCCTGCCGCTGGGCCGCGCTCGGGCCCCGGCATTCCTTCTCCATCCATCCGGACATGGAGGCGTCCGGCTCCAGGGTCAGGTCCAGCGTCCAGGCCATCCGGGCCGGTTCTCCCGCCGGGGTGCGCAGCCAGCGCGCCTTGCCGTCCTCCAGCAGCAGCACCGGCCGGTCGCCGCACCATTCCGGAAGCCGGCCCGCCGGCAGGTGTTTCTGCGTGGGGTCGGCGAAGATCCACCCGCCCCTGCCGTCGTCGATCGCGACGATGGCATGGTTGAAGACCAGATGTGACGCCACCTCGGCCGGCACCTCCCCGGGGGCCTCGGTCTGCAGCAGGACGAGCCATGCGGGGATTCCCCTTTCCCGCAGCAGCAGCCGCACCAGGTTGGACTTGTCCTTGCAATCGCCGAACCCCCGGCGCCAGACCTCGTTGGCATCGTGGGGCCGCAGGGCCGCAATGCCGAATTCCAGCCCGGTGTAGCGGATGTCGTCGGACACCTTCGCCACCGCGGCCCGGATGACCTCGGTGCGCTCCGCCTCCGGCGGCGCAAGGCGTCCCGCCGCCTCCCGGATATCCTTCCCGGTCGCGGGCAGTTCCTCCAGAACCCGGTTGTAGATCCCGGCAAAATGATCCCAGTCGCGCAGCGTGGTCAGGTAGGTGCACGGCCCCTTCTGACGCATGGGCGGCTCATCGACCTCGCAGGTGGCCGGCGGCAGATTCTCCACCGTCCACTCCCGCCGGATACGCCCGTCCGGCAGCACGGATTCCATGCGGCGGGGTGCGGCGCCGAGATGCCCCTCCTTCAACCCGGCGGCCACGGCCGAAGAGGCGTCCACCCCCAGGCGCATGCGAACCGTGGAAAAATCAAACGCTTCCCACGGCATCATGAAGCCGAGGGTTTCCGGAAGACGGGGGCGCAGGTGGCGCTTCACCCAGCAGGTCTCCACCACCATGCCCGGCTTCACATCCGGCAGCAGCACGCGCAATTGCGCCACATCGCTGTATTGCGCCTCCTCGGCGTCAAAAGAGGGCGTGATTTCGATGACCTCCCCGGTCTTCGCCTCTTTCACGCCGCCATCCGGCGCATGCACGCGGCCCCAGGCCAGTTCCAGCTCCTGGTTCAGGCGGTAATACGAGTGCGTGTCTTGCCGGATGCTTTCCGCCCCCGCCTCGGTGAGAGCCCGGGCCATGTAGTGCTCCACCTCCACCAGCGACAAGTCGTCCTCAATGCGCAGCAGACGCTCAAACACCAGGACCTCTCCGTCCCGGGGCCTTCCCGGCGGCGGAGGAATCCCCGCCGCCCGGAGCGCGTCGGCGGCCGGGGTGATCCAGGCGCGCATCGAGGCCGGCACCGCCTCCGGATTCAATTTTTCCGCGTCGGCGGTCAACGCGCGTGCGGCAAGCCAGGCGGTCAGCGTCAGGGTGCGGCGAATGAGGTGCATGATGCGGCTCCGGGGCCGGCACCGCATACCGGGTGACAGCCAAATTTGACGGGTTTCTCCCTAGCGCGTCCTCCGGGCGGAAGCAAGGCGGTCCCGGGTGCGTTGCGTTTCCAGGATACGCTCGACAAGTCCCGGACTCCGTGCTCAAACGGCGGCATGTCCTCCCCGACCTCGAGACAGTTGGTCCTCTTTCTCCTGTTCAACCCCGCGTCCCTGGCCGCCGCCGTGGCCGGCGCGGCGGTCCAGGGCAGCCGGGAATCAGGCGGCAACTTCGCCGGGTCGGTGATCGCCGCCCCGGCCGTTCGCTTCCGCGCCGCATGATGTTCATTCCCTATCGCGTGTGCGTGGTTCTGGAGCGGTGGCCCGTCGCCAACTTCGCGCTGGTCGGCGTCAACATCGCGGTGCATGTCCTGGCCATGTCCGGGGCGATTCCGGTCCCGCTGTTGAAAGCCCTGGTGCTCGACGGCTGGCACGTCGCCGGTTTCCTCGGACACATGTTCCTGCACGCCGACCTCGGCCACCTGGTCGGCAACATGATCGCCCTGTGGGTCTTCGGCAACGGGGTGTGCGCGCGGATCGGCAACGGCCCGTACCTGGTCCTCTACCTGGCCGGGGGCGTCGCGGCGGCGCTGATGCAGAACCTGGTGGCGCCCGCGCCGCTCGTCGGCGCCAGCGGGGCCATCAACGCCATCCTCGGTTTCTTCGTCGTGCTCTATCCGCGCAACACCATCGACCTGTGGTACTTCATCGTCTTCCGGTACGGCACGGTGGAAATCGCCAGCTTCTGGGTCATCGGCGGCTGGTTCCTGCTCGATTTGCTCAAGACCGTCGCCCTGGCGGACAACGGCGTCGCCTACGCCGCCCATGTGGGGGGCTTTCTGCTGGGCTTCGCGGCGGCCTACCGGCTGGTGGCCGCCCGCATCGTCGCGGTGGAGACTTACGACAACCCGACGCTCGTCGATCTTTGGAGTCGTTCGCACCGCACCGGAAAAATCGCCCCGGCCCGGCGCGGCAACCCCGACCGCCTGCGCGGGGAGGTCCGGAAACGACTCGCCCAGGCGGGTCCGACCCGCTTCGAAGCCATCCAACTCGACCCTCCCGCACCCGCGGAGGTGGTTGAATTCGCCTGTCCGCATTGCGGCCGGGCCATTCGCATGGAGGCCGGCCAATGGGCGGAGCGCTTCCGTTGTCCGGTCTGTTCCGGCGAAATCGAAGTGGAGTCATGACCGGGTGACGGGGGGGCGCCCGCCGCCTTGGAGGCTGCGGCCTCGCCGCGTCAGGAGCGCTTTTCGCATTCGGACCGTCCTTCCGTCCCGGAACCTCTTCGCATAAGGCGGGCTTGCGGGCGTCGAAGTCCATCCCGCTTCTGAACGAGGAGTGACTCATGCGAAACCGTTTGCCGATGATCCTGCTGGCGTGTCTGTCCATCCTTCGCATCGCGGAGGCGGGAAACCTGAATCCGCCCCCCGGGGGTGTTCCGCTGCTCGGCCCGGATCCGCTGGCGCGGCTCCGGGCGCGCGGGGAGGGGCCGCAGACGGGGTCGGCCGTCCGCGCCGCCGCGACCGGCGCACCGTCCGGAGAGGTCTGGCGGCTCGTCACGCTCCGGCAGCCGCAAAGCCCCTGGAACCTCCAGCTCGTCGCGCCCACCACCGCGCCCGTGAAGGCGGGGGACTCCCTCTGGGTGCGCTTCTTCCTGCGCACGATCGAATCGAGCGACGAAACCGGCGAAGGCCGGGTTGCGATCGTGTTTGAACAGGCCGGCGGGGCGTTTGAAAAGTCCATCGACACCGGGGCCGGCGCCGGGAAGGACTGGAAGGAGTTCGCCTTCGCGTTCGAGTGCCGCCACGATCTTGACGCCGGAGCGGGGCAGTTCGCCATGCGTTTCGGATTCCCTCCGCAGGTGGTGGAAATGGCCGGCTTGGAACTGCTGAACTTCGGGCGTGTGGAACGGGGTTCGCTGCCGCAAACCCTCCGGGGCTATCCGGGCTGCGAGCCCGACGCCGCCTGGCGCAAGGAAGCGCTTGCGCGCATCGAGTCGATCCGCAAGGGTGCGATCATGATCGAGGTGCGCGACGATCAGGGTCGTCCCGCGCCCGGGGTCCCCGTGCGCGTGGAGATGAAGCGTCACGCCTTCGGCTTCGGCTCGGCGGTGGTTGCCGGCATGATCACCGGTGAAAGCGACGATACACGCCGCTACCGCGAGATTATTGAGCGGAACTTTTCGAAGGTGGTTTTTGAAAACGACCTCAAGTGGCCTCCTTGGGAGTCGCGGGAGCCGGGGCGGCGGAGGACGGTCCTGGCGGCGATCGACTGGTTGCGCGAGCGCGGCATCGCCATCCGCGGGCACACGCTGATCTGGCCGGGCTGGCGCAACACCCCGCGGGACCTGGCCGCGTTGCAGGATCGTCCCGATGAGTTGCGGGCGCGCATCCGGGGGCACTTCGAGGACGAGATTGGCGCCACCCGCGGGCGGATCGATGATTGGGATGTGATCAACGAACCGTTTGCGAATCACGACGTCATGCGGGTTCTTGGCGACGGGGTGATGGCGGACTGGTTCCGTCTGGTCCGCGAGCTGGATCCCAAGCCGCGCCTTTTCCTTAATGACTACGCCGGTCTGGTGGCGGGCGGCCGGAACACGCCGCACCAAGGATCATTTGAAAAGACGCTTCGGTTTCTCAAGGAGCAGGGGGCGCCGCTGGGTAGCGTCGGCATACAGGCTCATTTCGGCCAGCAGCTCACCCCGCCGGATCTGTTGATCCAGGAGTTGGACCGGTGGGCCGCCTTCGGGCTTCCGGTGCACATCACCGAGTTCGATCTGGACTTGCGTGACGAGGAACTGCAGGCCGGTTACACGCGCGACTTCCTCACCGCGATGTTCAGTCATCCGGCGGTGTCGGCGGTATTGACGTGGGGGTTTTGGGAAAGCCGGCACTGGCGTCCGACGCCGCGATGTGGCGTCGGGACTGGTCGATGAAGCCCAACGGCCGGGTCTGGACGCAGCTCACCCGGGAAACGTGGTGGACCGATCTGGCCGGCGTGACCGACGCCGGCGGACGGTGGATGGGCGCGGGCTTTTTCGGCGATTACGAGGTTACCGCCGGGGACGGGGGGCGGCGGGTGCGCATGGCTTGCCGTCATTTGCCGGGCGCGTCGTCCGTCGTGCTCAAGTTGCCGGTGTTGGCGCAAGACGGCCGGCCGGAGCCTGCCTCACCCTCACGCCCATAAGTCGGCGCGGCATGGATCCGGTGACGAGGCGCGTCCGGGGAGACATGTACCTGCGCTGGCCGCCTCCCAGCGGATTTCTTATCCGCCCGCCAAGGGGGACCTCAATTTGGAGCCAGATGCTGCAAAGGCAGCCCCTTCGTGGGGACGGGCCTAATAATTAAGGGTGTAGCGAAGGCGGGCGTGAAGCGAGCCTTCGACTACGCCCATTGGAACAGTTTGCGGGAACGAGTTAATGCAGACGGGACGGTGCCAATGGACTGTGGCGATGGCAGTGTGGTGTGGGGACGGTGTGGTGTGGGGCGAGGGTTAACGTCGGGAATGGTCGGCGGCCTGGGGCGATGGAGTACCGCCGGGGACGGGGGGCGGCGGGTGCGCATGGCTTGCCGTCATTTGCCGGGCGCGCCGTCCGTCGTGCTCAAGTTGCCGGTGTTGGCGCAAGACGGCCGGCCGGAGCCTGCCTCACCCTCACGCCCATAAGTCGGCGCGGCATGGATCCGGTGACGAGGCGCGTCCGGGGAGACATGTACCTGCGCTGGCCGCCTCCCAGCGGATTTATTATCCGCCCGCCAGGTGGGACCTCAATTTGGAGCCAGATCTGCAAAGGCAGCCCCTTCGTGGGGACGGGCCTAATAATTACCTTCGTGGGGACGGGCCTAACAATTAAGGGTGTGGCGAAGGCGGGCGTGAAGCGAGCCTTCGACTACGCCCATTGGAACAGTTTGCGGGAACGAGTTAATGCAGACGGGACGGTGCCAATGGACTGTGGCGATGGCAGTGTGTTGTGGGGACCCCGGTGTGGTGTGGGGCGAGGGTTAACGTCGGGAATGGTCGGCGGCCTGGGGCGATGGAGGGGACGGAGACAGGAAACTCGTTGCCGCAGCATCTGCGGCCGGCGGGCAGAGTTCACTCTGGTGGGAAAGATTGAATTCCGCCCGGCGGCAAATGTTCGGGAGTCGTTCCGGATGAGGCGGTCAACTGATCGGCGTGAGGCGGAGGTCGCGGAGGGTCATCAGACCCTGCCAGGCCGCCCCGCCCTTCATCGGCCGGGGGCCGCTGGCCCGGCGCTTGCCGAAGAGGCCGCGGTTGCCGGCGAAGACCGCGTCCAAAAAGGCGCGGCTGCCGATGGCGAGGCCGTCGGTGAGGTAGCGGATCCGGCAGTGCAGCAGCTCCCAGATGGCCAACTCGCCGCCCCGGGCCAGGACTTCGACCACCTTCTCGCGCGCGAGGCCGTGCCGGGTGGCGGTCTCTTCGCCCCGGAGGAACATCAGCTTCCGGTACTGCGGCGCGGCCCAGGTTTTGGCGCGGCCGTGGCCACTCAGCAGACGGGTCAAGGCCTCCCGTGCCGGTTTTCGACCGGCCACGGCCTCGCCATACCCGCACCATCGGTAGTCCTTGGGGTCCGCCACGATGCCGGCGCGGACGGGATTGAGGTCGATGTACGTCGCCATGAATAGCAGGGCCAGTTCCTTCCCTTCGACGATGACACTCTTGAAGCGGCCGGACCAGAGCGGGCCGAAGCGGTGGTGGGTGCGGTTGTACCACTCGCTCATGGCCTGGTTGAGCGCGTGCATGAAGCCGGAGAGGCTGTACATGCGGTCGGTGATGCGCTTGAGGTGGATGGCGACGGCCCGCTCCCCGGCACACTTGCGCAACCTGGCGATCTCGCGGACGATGGCGGCGTGGCGCTGCGCGCTGACCTGGGCCTTGACCCGCTGGAGCACCTCGGCCTCGCTCATCGGCTTGCGGACGGGCACCTCGATGAGGATGTGGTAGTGATTCGACATGACCACGTGCGTGAGGATCTTGATTCCGCAGTAGGCGGCGGTCTTGCGCATGAGTCGCGTAAACTCCTCCTTTTCGGCGTCTTGGAAGAGGAAATCACCCGCGACGGTCCGGTTGATAACGTGGTAGAATCCGGCGCCGTTCTGGTTGGGGTTCAGGGCTCGTTTTGTTCGCGGCATGAGGGTCTCCGGGTTGGTGGTGGGAGTAGGCCACGGGCTGATAAAGAAACCATACTACACTTATCCGACGCATGTAAAGTGTAAAGTACTAACGTTTACATTAGGCCTGTCCCCAAGGAAGATATGCCTGTCCCCAGCAGCGTTCTGGTTGATCAGGCCCGTACGCAACGAGGCAAAAGTGCAGGTAAACACTCGCGATGGCTTACCCGTCCCCACCGGCTTGCCTAGGCTTGCGGGACGAACCCGGGGACGTGCCTGTTCAGGTAAGTCCACACCCCATCATGCCTCCCCCGCCTCGGAGCCCCGTCCCCGACGAGTGATCAGGCCCAAGTGATCAGGCCTGTCCCCAGCGCATGTCCCCAGCGCAAGTAATCAGGCCTGTCCCCGAACCGATCTGTCCCCAGCGCAAGTAATCAGGCCTGTCCCCGAACGATCTGTCCCCGAACGATCTGTCCCCGAACGATCAGGCCCGTCCCCGGCGGGGACTGTTTGGATCCATCCTGGCCTTGGAAAATGCGCTGGAAGCCGCTGCCGGGACGGGCGGATGGGGCATGTAGGGGGCAACCCATCGGAGATCCATTGGCATCATGAGCAAGATCCAACGCGCGTTGATCAGTGTTTCGGACAAGTCCGGCATCGTCGAGTTCGCAAAAGGGCTGCACGCCCACGGAGTGGATCTGCTTTCCACCGGCGGCACCGCCACGGCCCTGCGCGCCGCGGGTCTTCCGGTGCGCGACATCAGCGAATTCACCGGCTTCCCGGAAATGCTCGACAGCCGGGTGAAAAACCACTCCACCCGAAGGTCCACGCCGGCCTGCTCCACCTGCGCGACAACCCCGCGCACCTCCAGACGATGCAGGCGGCTACACCTCCAGCCCATCGATCTGGTCTGCGTCAACCTCTACCCGTTCGAGGCCACCGTCTCCAAACCGGGCGTGCCCTTCGAGGAGGCCATCGAGAACATCGACATCGGCGGACCCTCCATGCTGCGCTCCGCCGCCAAGAACATGCGCAGCGTCACCGTGGTCACCGATCCCTCCGACTACGCCCGCGTGCTGCTGGACATGAAGGAACACGACGGGGCCACGACCGAAAAACTGCGACTGGAACTGGGCCGCAAAGTCTACGCGCGCACCGCCGCCTACGACGCCGCCATCGCCAACTTCCTCGCCGGGCGCGCGGACGACGACGCCCGCGCCCCTTCCTGCTCGCCTGACCCAGGCCGAGCCGCTCCGCTACGGCGAAAACCCCCACCAGCCAGCCGTGCTCTACCGCGACCCGGTGGCCGTCGAGGCGTGTATCGCGCACACCGACCAACTCCACGGCAAGGAGATGTCGTACAACAACTACGTCGACGGCGACGCCGCACTGGAAGCGGTGCGCGAACTGGCCGGCGTGCCGGGCGTGGCGATCATCAAGCACACCAACCCCTGCGGCTTCGCCACCGGCAACACCCTCGCCGAGGCCCTGCAGGCGGGCTGGGAGGGTGACCCGGTCTCGGCCTTCGGCAGCGTGATCGCGGCGACGGTCACGGTCGACGCGGGCGCCGCGGAATTCCTGAAGGGACGGTTCGTGGAGGCGCTGGTGGCGCCGGACTTCACGCCGGAGGCGCTGGACATCCTGCGCTCCAAGAGCAAGAACATCCGGCTGCTGAAGCTGCGCAAACCCATCGAACCAGCCCGCATGATGCGGCAGTTCCGGCAGATCGGCGGGGGCGTGCTCGTGCAGGACCGGGACACGGGCGTGGAGAAGGAATGGGATGTCCGGAGCAGGACCGAGTTCCCCGCCACCAAGCGGCAGCTCGCGCTCTTCGGCATCCGCGCGGTGAAGCATGTGAAGTCCAACGCCATCCTGCTGGTGCGCGAGGCCCGGCCCGGCTGCTTCCAGGTCATCGGCATGGGCGCGGGACAGCCCAACCGGGTGGATTCCGTGCGCAAGCTCGCCATCGCCCGGGCGCGCGAAAACATCGCCGCCATCCACGCCGCCGGCGGCGCGGGCGGTCGGTCTCTCCCCGACTTCGAACAGCAGGTGATGGCCTCGTGCGTGCTCATCTCCGACGCCTTCTTCCCCTTCGCCGACAACATCGACGCGGCCGCGGAGGCGGGCATCCGCTACATCGTCGAGCCGGGTGGATCGCTGAAGGACGACGAGGTGATCGCCGCGTGCGACCGCCACGGCATCGCCATCGCGTTCACGGGGATGCGCCATTTCCTGCACTAGGCCATTCCGGCTGGCGGCCGTGATTTGTCTCGCAGCCGCAACCGCCCGGGCCGACCGGATCCGCATGACCGGCGGCAACACCTTCGAGGGGCGTATCACCGCGGAGACCGACGCCTTTCTGGTGATCGAAACCGGAGGCGTGCCGGTGAAGGTGAAGCGTTCCTCGGTCGCGCTCATCGAGAGGTCGGAATCCCCGCCCGCCCGTCCCGCGCCCGCGACCAAGCCCGGGGAGCCGTCGGCCGACGAACGCAGGACCCCGCGCGAATTCGAGGGCACCGACCTGAAGATCCAGAAGCTCGACGCGATGCGCAAAAACCTGTCGGCCCAGGCGCACGTGCTGACCGGCCATCCCAGGCGCATCCGGGAGGCGCAGGACCGCGCGGACAACCAGCACGCGGTGTACGCCTCGGTGATGGACCAGTTGAACGCGTTCCAGCCGGGCACGCAGGCGTACAACACGGCGGTCGAGGAGGTGAACCGGCTGGCGGCGGGCGTCGAGGCCGGCCGCGCCGAGGTCACCCGCCTGGAGAACGAGCTGGAAGGCGCGCGCCGCGCCGCCCGCGCCTATCACGCGGCGGTGGACGAGTTCCGCGAACAGTACCAGCGCCGCAAGAACCATTTCGTGGAGGCCAACCCGGGCCATCCGGCGCTGGCGGGATACTTCCCCCGGATCGACAAACGGCTGGAAGCACACGCCCGGGCGGGAACGGGCGTGTATGTCATCCCCTGCCGGTTCCAGGGGCCCCATGCCTACGTCAAGGTGTCCCTCAACGGCAAGGCGGAGGTGAACTGGATGGTGGACACCGGGGCGACCCTGTGCAGCATCGGGTCGGGGCTGGCCCGGAAACTCAAGCTGCCGGTCGCGGGCGAGACCACCGTCACCCCCGCGGACGGCCGCGCGGCCCGGGTGCCGATCGCGGTGATCGACCAGGTGGTCATCGGCGAGGCGGTCGTGCGCAACGTGGCCTGCTACGTGCAGGACGACGCGCAGCGCCCCCCGGGCGAGAAGATGGACGGGCTGATGGGCATGTCGGTGCTGGAACACTTCGAAGTGCAGCTCAACGCCGAGCAGCGGGACCTGACCCTGCGGGTGAAATCCGCTCCCCCCGCGGCGGCGCCATGAGGGCGGCCGGCGCAGCCGCGAGACCTCCGGCCGGTTCCGGTCACCGGAACGTTTCCGGAACCCGGGTTCCGGTCATCGGAACATTTTTTTGAACATGTTGGCCGTGTTTTCAGTCCATAGCGGCCTGCGCGCTTAACCAAACAAAGGAACATCCCATGCTGTCCGTACGAAAATTGGTCAAGGAGTTCGGCGCCCGCCACGCGGTCGACCACGTCTCCTTTGACATTCAAAAGGGAACGGTGCTCGGCTTTCTCGGACCCAACGGCGCCGGCAAGTCCACCACCATGCGAATGATCACCGGCTTCCTGCCGCCCACCTCCGGCACGGCCGTGATCGCCGGCCACGACATCCTGGAAAACCCCATCGAGGCCCGCCGCAACCTGGGCTACCTGCCCGAGAACGCGCCCTCCTACGGCGACATGACGGTGCAGGAGTTCCTCGGTTTCATCGCCGACATGCGCGACTTCCGCGGGACGGAAAAGGCGAAGCGGGTCGACGCGGCCGTGGAGAAGTGCTTCCTGGGCGGCGTGCGCCACCAGACCATCGAAACCCTCTCGAAGGGCTACCGCCAGCGCACCTGCTTCGCGCAGGCGATCCTGCACGATCCCCCGGTGCTCATCCTGGACGAGCCGACCGACGGCCTCGATCCCAACCAGAAGCACATCGTCCGCGAAATGATCCGCGGCATGGCACCGGAAAAGGCGATCATCATGTCCACCCACGTGCTGGAGGAGGTCGAGGCGATCTGCACCCGCGTGATCATCATCAGCTCGGGCAAGGTGGTGACCGATTCCACCCCGGCCGAGCTGCGCGCCAAGGGCAGACTGGAGGATGTCTTCCGCACCCTCACCCGCACCGAAGACGCCCCCACCCGCAAGGAGGTCGCGTGATGAAACACAACTCCCCGACCTTCGTCGTCTTCCGCCGCGAATGGGCGTCCTACTTCAACTCGCCCGTCGCCTACGTGTTCCTGGTGATCTTCCTGGTGCTCTCCGCGGTGTTCACCTTCCAGCTCTCCCCGTTCTTCCAGGCGGACAACGCCGAGCTGAACACGAGCTTCTTCTTCTGGCACCCGTGGCTGTTCCTGATCCTGGTGCCGGCGATCACGATGGGCCAGTGGTCCAACGAGCGCCGCGCCCACACGATCGAACTGCTCTTCACCCTGCCGGTGACCCTGGCGCAGGCGGTGATCGGGAAATATCTCGCCGCCCTCGCCTTCATGGTGCTGGCGCTGGCGCTGACCTTTCCCGTGGTGATCACGGTGATCTACCTGGGCGACCCGGACATCGGCGTGGTGCTCGCCGGCTACGCGGGCAGCACCCTGCTGGCCGCCGCCTTCCTGGCGCTGGGCACCTTCACCTCGGCCCTCAGCCGCGACCAGGTGGTCAGCTTCATCCTCGCGGTCGCCGCGGGGCTCTTCCTGGTGCTGGCGGGGGTTCCGGCGGTGACGCTGTTCCTGGCCTCCTACCTGCCCGCATGGGCGGTGGACTTCATCTCCTCGCTCGGGTTCGTCAGCCACTTCGAGCAGATGACGCGCGGGGTGCTCGACCTGCGCGACGTGCTGTACTTCCTGACCGTGGTGGCCCTCGGCCTCTTCGCCACGCTCGTCACCCTTGAAAACAAATCCGCCCGCTGACCGGAGCCCGACATGAACAAGACCCCCATCTGGAAAATCCTCGGCGGCACCGCCACCCTCGCCATCGCGACCTGCGCCGCCATCTTCCTGAACATCATCGCCCACCGCTTCGGCGGTTTGCGCGCCGACCTGACGGAGGACGGACTGTTCTCCCTCTCGGACGGCACCCGCACGGTGCTCAAGGACCTGCCGCGCGACGTGACCCTCAAGTACTACGTCTCGCTCTCCTCCGTGGACATGCCCGCGATCCAGAAGCAGTACGCGGAGCGCGCGGCCGACCTGCTGCGCGAATACGCCTCGGCCGGCGGCGGCAAGATCCACCTGGAGATCAACAACGTGAAGCCCGACTCCGACGAGGAGGACTGGGCCCGCAAGTACGGCCTGTCCGGGCAGATCGCCAACCCGATGAAGCGCGACGAGTTCTTCTGCGGACTGGTCATCCTCTCCGGGTCGGAGGAGAAGACCATGCCCTTCCTGGCCGTGCGCGGGGAGCAGCAGCTCGAATACGACCTGACCAAGGCCATCCACGAGGTGAGCCAGCCGAACAAACCCAAGGTCGGGGTCATCAGCTCCCTGCCGGTCTTCGGCACGCCCGGTGGAAATCCCATGATGATGATGCAGCAGCAACAGGGCGCGCCCAAGTGGATGGCGCTCCAGGCGCTGGAGAGCTTCTTCCAGCTCGCCGACCTGGGCGCCGGCGTCACCGAGATCCCGGCCGACGTGAAGACCGTCCTGGCCATCCACCCCAAGGGACTCTCCCCGCAGACGCTCTACGCGCTCGACCAGTTCGTGCTGCGCGGCGGCCGCCTCATCGCGTTTGTCGACCCGTTGTGCATGGCCGACCGCGAATCCGCCCAGGGCAACCCGATGATGGGAATGGGCATGGACACCTCCTCCTCGCTCAACGCCCTCACCAAGACCTGGGGCGTGGAACTGATCGACGGCAAGGTCGTGGGCGACGCCAAGCTGGCCACGCAACTGCAGATCCGCCGCGGTCGCGTGGACAACGTGCCGGTGGTGATGACCCTGGGTCACGACCAGGCGTCCAAGGACGACGTCGCCACCGCGCAGCTCGAGATGGTCATGCTGCCGATGGCCGGCCGCCTCAACCTGTCCAAGGTGGAGGGCCTGACCGCCACGGAACTGCTCTCGACCACCGATCATGGCGGTGTCGTGAACGCCATGGAGGCGATGGGCGACATGGAGGCCCTCGCGCGCTCGCTGCTGCCGGAAGGGCGGATCGTCACCGCGGCCAAGGTCACCGGGATCTTCCCGTCGGCCTTCCCGGGCGGCGCCCCCAAGTCCGCGGAAACCAACGCCACCGCGCAGGCGACCAACGCCGTCCCCCACCTGGTGAAGGGCGAGAAGGAGGCCGCGGTGGTGGTCATCGCCGACGCCGACCTGCTGGCCGATATGTGGACCGTGAGCGTCCAGAACCTGGGCAGGGCCAGCGTCGAGCCCGTGACGGACAACCTGGCGCTGGTGATCAACCTGACCGAACAGCTCAACGGCAGCGACGCGCTCATCGGCCTGCGCAGCCGCGGCTCCTTCGCCCGGCCCTTCACCAAGATCCGCGACATCCAGCAGAAGGCCCAGGTGAAGTACCAGGAGGAGTACGACAAGACGGTGGCGAAGATCGAGGAGGTCAACCGGAAGCTGGGCGAACTTTCCCGCGGCCGCAAGGGCGAGGACAAGGTCTCGCTCAACAACAGCATCGCGGCCGAGATCAAGAAGTTCCAGGGCGAGGTCCGCGAGATGAACGGCCGCCGCCGCGAACTGGAAAAGCAGCTCCGCCGCGAGGTGGAGGGGCTGGAGTTCAACGTCAAGGCGTTGAATCTCGCCGCCGTGCCGCTGCTGGTCATCGCCTTCGGCCTCACCCGCGGCATCCTGCGCCGCCGCCGTTCCAACACCCCCGCCTGATTCCCGAGGACCCACCATGAAGAAAAATCGCAACACCCTGCTCCTGGCCGCCGTCGCCGTGCTCGGCATCGGCGCGCTGCTCGCCTCCCGCGACCCCAACGCCGCCGGAAAGGGCGGGGGATTGAAGCCCCGGGACAGCCTGCTGGCCGGTCTCGACCTGGAAAAGGCGGCCCTCCTGCGCGTCGCGACGTCCAACCAGACGGTGGAGATCCGCAAGGACGGCGACACCTGGAAGACCGCGTCCCTGTTCGGCTTCCCCGCAAACGAGGAGACGGTCGCGCAGCAGCTCATCGCCCTCGCGTCGCTCACCGTGGGGCAGGTGATGCCCGGCGGCGACAAGACGCCCGCGGAATTCGGACTGGACGGGGCCGCGCGCAAGGTCGAGGTGCTCGACGCCTCCGGCAAGGCGCTCGGCGCGATTTCCGTCGGCAAGCCGCGCGTGCGCGGCGGCGCGGCGGACAGCCCGTTCGGCGGCATGCCGGAGGGGACGTTCGTCCGCGCGGCGGAAGGGCCGGTGGTGCTGGTGGACGCCGACCTGGGCGGCCTCTCCGCCGATCCGATGCGCTGGGTCAATGCGAACGTGTTCAGCCTGCCCTCCAGCGACATCACCCGCATCGCCACCAGCTCGACCAACGAGTCCAGCATCGTCACCCTCTCCGCCCCCGGGCAGTATGCCATGGCCGGACTCGCGGCGGACGAGGAGGTGAACACCGGCCGCGCCGGCCGGCTGGAACGCGCGCTGCAGTACATCAGCGTCTCCGGCGTGGTGGACCCCAAGACCCCCGCCGACAAGACCGGCCTCGACAAGGCGGCGCTGTACGTGGCCGAAACCCGCGAGGGCATCCGCTACACCGTGTCCATCGGCGGCGCGGCGGAAAACGGACGCCACGCCACCTTCGCCTTCGCCTACGAGCCGCCGGCGGCCCCGACCGAGGAGGATGCGCGCAAGGCCCTGGCGGCGGTTCCTCCGACGCCCGGCACCAACCTGGTCGCGGTGGCCACCAACGACACCGCCAAGGTCGCGGCCAAGCTGGAGGAACTCAAGAAGGCCCATGCCGAAAAGGTCAAGGCCTCGAATGACAAGCTGACGACGCTGAAGAAAAACGAGGGCTGGATCTTCATCATTCCCACCTACACCGCCGAGGACATGACCCCGCCGCGCGCCGAGCTGGTGCAGAAGAAGGCTCCGCCCGCCCCGCCGCCGGCCGCCGGGGAGGCCGCGCCTCCGGGAATGCCGCCCGGACTGATGCCGCCGGCCGCCGCCCGGCCGCCGTCGCCCGTCACCGTCTTCAGCGAACCGGTGGTGGTGACCAATACCGTCAGGCAGGCGGAGACGCCCAAGCCGGAAACGCCCGCCCCGGCGCCCGCCGCCGAAACCCCGGCCGCGCCCGCGCCGGCCCCCGCCCCCGCGGCAGGCACCAATACCGTCAACCAGGCGGAGTCGCCCAAGCCGGAAACGCCCACAGCCCCCGCTCCCGCTCCAGAAAGCCCGGCCGCGCCCGCGCCGGTTCCCGCCCCCGCTGCGACCACCAACTCCGTCGACAAGGCCGCGGCGGCCAGCCCGCAGCCCTGACGTTCAGCGCGAGGCGCGGTCGATCATGCCGTTCACGGAGCGGACCGTGTTCTCGGCGGTCTGGCGGGCGGCGTTCACGAAGGAGTGATCCTTCATGTAGTACATCTCCGCGCCGAGCCAGGCCATCAGGCCGACCACCAGTCCCTTGAGCGCGGGCGAATCCAGAAAGGCGATGGCGTAGGCCAGGATGTAGGGCGGGCAGATGATGCAGAGCATGCCGTGGAAGGGATTCTGCTGGAAGGCCGTTCCGATCAGGATCACCGCAAACGTGAGAATCAGGATCAGCCGGAACCACTTGTAGGGATCCAGGTCGATCCAACCCGCCTTCTCCACGAAATTATAGATGAAGAGGGCGCCCATGCCCGCCGCGATGAACAACCCGCCGAGAAACAGCAGGGTGGCGGACGTCCCGGTATGAACCTTGGCGGGCCGGAATTTCGGGGGCTTGGGAATCCGCGCGAGCTGGTCGGCGGCGCTGGGCGTGGCTTCGGTTTGCTTGAGGGATAACTTCATTTTTTTCGGAGCGGAAGGACGTTGGGGAACCCGGCCCGGACAGCACTTCACACGCCAACCCGCGAGTGCGGGCCGATCAGGGATTCAGGCGGTGGGAGAGGGACGCTCCCAGCGAGCAGGTGGGGATGCCCGTATCCGTGGCGGGCAAGGTGTATGTCCCGTTGGCCGGGCAGGTTGGAAACACCCCGGTCTGAAACATGCTGCGCAGACGGTTCCGCCTGGGGACCGTCGTGGTGGCGTTCTGCAGCATGTACTGCTGGATGGCTCCATTGATCTGGCGAAGATTGTTCATGCAACCGCTTCTTTGGGCCGTGCGCCGGTTGGCCGCCATCTGGGGAACAGCGATCAGAGCAAGCAGCGCAATGATCATGACCACGATCATGATCTCCACCAAGGTGAAGGCTTTCTTGAGCTTCTGACGTTTCATGGCTGGATGTCCGTTGGGCATCAGTGGCCGGATGCCACCGCCTCTGGGGGACAATATAGGACGCCCTTGCCCGTTCCGTCAAGTGTTTTGGCATGGAAGGTGCTAAAATCAAGGGTTCGGCCTATTTCCCCGGTGATTGGGGGTTGCACGCCCAACGGGAATGTTCAAGATTGCGAAAATAGTCCGCGACCTGCAATGGCTGCATGTCCGGAGGCTGGTTCTCCGCGCCATTCCCCCTTGCTCCACCAAAAAGAAAGGCCCGGGATTGCTCCCGGGCCTTTCGCATTCCAGTCAGGCTGGAATCAGTTGAGCTTGTGGCTCTTGGTGGCGCTCAGCGAGCAGGTGGGCAGGGCCGTGTCCGTCGCGGGCATCGTGTAGGTGCCGCCGCCCGGGCAGGTCGGGAACGCGCCGGTCTGGAACATGGTCGCGATGGCGGCCGAGCCCGGAACAGTGGTGGTGCTGTTTTCCAGCATGTACTGCTGGGTGTTGCCGTTGATCTGCCGGAGGTTGTTCTGGCAGGCGGAGCGCTGGGCGGCGTCGCGGTTGCGGGCGAGCTGCGGGACGGCGATCAGGGCCAGCAGGCCGATGATGATCACCACGATCATGATTTCCACCAGCGTGAAGCCGGACTTGCGGTTCAGGTTCTTCATGTTTTTTTTCTTTTTTGTTTTGTTTTTTGTTTCAGGGACGGACGGCGGAGTGCCGTCCATCCGGGATCAGGGTGCACGCCACAAACACCCGGCGGGCGGAAAAGTTAAGGGGTTTTGATAAATCATTCCGGAGACGGAGGCGCGTCCGGGGCGGCCGGGCCGGTCGGATCCACCGGCGGCGTGCCGGCGCTGTCGGCGGGAACCTCGACCTCCTTCTCCTCCTCGTCGATCGGCGCGGCGGCGACCAGGGAGTCGCCCTCCTCCAGATTGATGAGGCGGACGCCCTGGGCGTTGCGCCCGGTCATGCGGATGCCGTCCACCGGCATGCGGATCATCTGGCCGCGGGTGCTGATGAGCATGATGGAGTCGGCGTCGTCCACCGTGTGGGCGGCGACGACCTTGCCGGTCTTCTCCGTGGTCTGCATGGTGATGACGCCCTTGCCGCCGCGGGACTGGAAGCGGTACTCGGCGAACTCGGTGCGCTTGCCGTAGCCGTTCTCGCTCATGACGAGCAGGGTGGCGCCGGGGCGGGGGATCTCGATCCCAACCACCGCGTCGCCCTCGCCGGCCAGCTCGATGCCCCAGACCCCGACCGTGTCGCGGCCCATGGAGCGCAGGTCGGATTCGGGGAAACGGATGCTCATGCCTTCGCGGGTGACGAGCATGATCTCGTCGGACCCGTTGGTCAGGCGGACGCCGATCAGTTCGTCGCCCTCCTCGATCTTCACCGCCTTGAGGCCGCCGGCGCGGATGTTCTTGAAGGCGGAAAGCTGCGTCTTCTTGGCGATGCCGGTGCGGGTCGCGAAGACGAGGTAGCGGTCCTCGGGGAAGTCGCGCACGCGGACGATGGAGGCGATCTTCTCGGAGGCCTCGATCGACAGCAGGTTGGCGATGGCGCGGCCGCGCGAGGTGCGCGGGGCCTCCGGCACGGCGTAGCCCTTGAGCCAGTACATGTGGCCCTGCTGGGTGAAGACGAGCAGGTAGTCGTGCGTGGAGCAGGCGAAGACGTGCTCGACGAAGTCCTCTTCCTTGGTGTCCATGCCGATGACGCCCTTGCCGCCGCGGCGCTGCTCGCGGTAGGTGTCCAGCGGGACGCGCTTGATGTAGCCGCCGTGGGTGATGCTGATGACGCAGGGGCGGTCCTCGATGAGGTCCTCGAAGTTGATCTCGCCCTCGTCGGGCACCAGCTCGCTCAGGCGCGGGTTGGCGTAGGCGCCCTTGATCTCGCGCAGGTCGTCCTTGATCACGCCGTAGATCTTGGCGGGATCGGCCAGCAGCTCCTTGTAGTAGGCGATCTGCGCCTGGATGGCGTCGTATTCGGCCTGCACCTTCTCGCGCTCCAGCCCGGTGAGCTGGTAGAGGCGCATTTCCAGGATGGCGAGGGCCTGCACCTCGGTGAACTCGAACCGGGCGATGAGGTTGTCGCGCGCCTCGTCGCGGCTGTTGGAGGCGCGGATGGTCTTGACGACCTCGTCGAGGTGGTCGAGCGCCTTGAGCAGGCCCTGCAGGATGTGGGCGCGGGCCTCGGCCTTGGCCAGGTCGAACCGGGTGCGGCGGGTGACGACCTCGAAGCGGTGGTCCAGGAAGCACTGCAGCAGCTCGCGCAGGTTCATGACCTTGGGGCGGTTCCTGTCGATGGCCAGCAGGGTGGCGCCGAAGGTGTGCTCGAGCTGGGTGTGCTTGTAGAGGTTGTTGAGCACGACGCTGCCCATGGCGTTGCGCTTGATCTCGACGAGGACGCGGATGCCCTCCTTGCTGGACTCGTCGCGGATGTCGGAGATGCCCTCGATCTTCTTCTCGTTGACCAGCTCGGCCATGCGGCTGATGAGCATGGCCTTGTTGACGGTGTAGGGGATCTCGGTGATGAGGATGGTTTCGCGCCCCTTGGCGTCCTGCTCGATGGTGGCGCGGCCGCGCAGCTTGAGCAGGCCGCGGCCGGTCTCGTACATCTTGATCACCTCGTTCACGCCGACCAGCAGGCCGGAGGTGGGGAAGTCCGGGCCCTTCACGAACTGCATCAGGTCGCGGATGCTGGATTCGGGATGGTCGACCAGGTGGATGGCGGCGTCCACCACCTCGCCCAGGTTGTGCGGCGGGATGTTGGTGGCCATGCCCACGGCGATGCCGGTGGAGCCGTTGACGAGCAGGTTGGGGATGCGCGTCGGCAGGACGCTCGGCTCCTCGTTTTGCTCGTCGTACGTGCGGCGCATGTCGACGGTGTCCTTCTCGATGTCCGCCAGCAGCTCCTCCGACAGCCGGTTGAGTTTGCACTCGGTGTAGCGGTAGGCGGCGGCGGGGTCGCCGTCGATGGACCCGAAGTTCCCCTGGCTCTGGATGAGCGGGGCGCGCATGGAGAAGTCCTGGGCCATGCGGACGAGCGCGTCGTAGATCGCGCTGTCGCCGTGGGGGTGGTATTTCCCCATGACATCGCCGACCACGCGGGCGCACTTGACGAAGGGCCGGCCGCTGGACCAGCCGCCCTGCTGCATGGCGTAGAGGATGCGCCGGTTGACCGGCTTGAGCCCGTCGCGGGCGTCCGGCAGCGCGCGGCCGATGATGACGGACATCGAGTAGTCGATGTAGTCGCGCTGCATCTCCTCTTCGATGTTCACGAAGTCGATTTTGGCGGGGATGATGGGGTCGGACATTGGCGTTCTTTCAAATATCCAGGTTGCGGACGTTCAGGGCGTTGTCCTCGATGAAGCGGCGGCGGGGTTCGACCTCGTCGCCCATCAGCACGGTGAAGGTGGCGTCCGCCTTCACGATGTCCTCGAGCACCACCTTCACCATCTTGCGGTTGGCGGGGTCCATGGTGGTTTCCCAGAGCTGCTCGGGATTCATTTCCCCGAGACCCTTGTAGCGCTGGATGTACACGCCCTTCTTGCCGTTCTCGCGGATGCGGTCGAGCAGGTCGAAGAGGGAGAAGAGGGGCAGCGGGGGCTCGCCCGGATAGGCGAGCTGGCAGGCGGGGTCGGCGCCGGCGGCGAGCAGCGCGGCCGGGGTGCCGAAGGCCTCGACCTGGCGGGCGATCTCGGCCAGCTCGGAGGCGAAGGGCACGTCGCCCTTGACCACGCGGGCCCCGGGGTCGGCGGCCAGCTCCTCCATGCGCGCCTGCAACTGGTCGCCGCGCACCGCGGTGGTGGTGGAGTCGTTGCCCTTGGTCACGGTGATGAAGTAGGGCGGGAAGGTCCCGTCCGCGCCGCGCCGGGCGATGTAGTCGTTGAAGTCGACGCCCTTGCGGCGGATGCGGTCGGCCGCGCGCTCGGCCCGGCTGAGCACCAGCAGCAGGTCGTGCACCTTCGCCGCCGGCACCAGTTCGTTGCCGTTCAGGTCCTGCACGCTGGCGTCCTCGCAGCCGAGGTTGACCAGCAGCCGGGTCAGGTCGTCCTCGTTCTGCACGTACTCCTCGCGCTTCTTGCGCTTCACCTTGAAGAGCGGCGGCTGGGCGATGTAGATGTAGCCCGAACGGATCAGCTCGGGCATCTGCCGGTACAGGAAGGTGAGGATCAGGGTGCGGATGTGGCAGCCGTCCACGTCGGCGTCGGTCATGATGATGATGCGGTGGTAGCGGGCCTTCTCGATCTTGAACTCGTCGCGCCCGATGCCCGTGCCGATGGCGGTGATCATGGTCTGGATTTCATTGTTGCCCAGGATCTTGTCCAGGCGGGCCTTCTCGACGTTGAGCACCTTGCCGCGCAGGGGCAGGATGGCCTGGGTGCGCCGGTCGCGCCCCTGCTTGGCGGAACCGCCGGCGGAGTCCCCTTCCACGATGTACAGCTCGCACTTCGAGGGGTCGCGCTCGGAACAGTCGGCCAGCTTGCCCGGCAGCGATCCGCCCTCCAGCGCGCCCTTGCGGCGGGTCAGCTCGCGCGCCTTGCGGGCGGCCTCGCGCGCGGCGGCGGCGAGGATGGAGCGCTCGACGATCTTGCGGGCGACGGCGGGATTCTCCTCCAGGAACTGCCCGAGCTGCTCGTTGACGATGGAGCCGACGATGCCCTCGACCTCGCCGTTGCCCAGCTTGGTCTTGGTCTGGCCCTCGAACTGCGGCTCCGGCACCTTCACGCTCACGACGGCGGTCAGGCCCTCGCGGATGTCGTCGCCCGTCATCTCCGTCTTGTCGTCCTTGATCAGCTTGTTCGACCGCGCGTACGCGTTGACCGTGCGGGTCAGCGCGCCGCGGAAGCCGCTCAGGTGCGTGCCGCCCTCGTGCGTGTTGATGTTGTTGGCGTAGGAGAAGAGCGACTCGTCGTAATGGTCGCGCCACTGGAACGCGATCTCCACGCCGATGCCGTCGCGCTCCTTCTCCAGATAGATCACCTCGGGGTGCACCGGGTTGCTGGCGCGGTTGATGTGCGCGACGAACTCGCGGATGCCGCCCTCGTAGTGGAACTTCTCCTCCCGCTCCGGGTGCTCCTGGCGCAGGGTGATGTTGATGCCCTTGTTCAGGAACGCCAGCTCGCGCAGCCGGTTCGCCATGGTGTCCCAGTTGAACTCCAGCACGCTGAAGATCTCGGGGTCGGGCGAGAAGGTGATCTTGGTGCCGGTGGACTCCGCCTTGCCGATCACCTCCAGCTTCGTCACCGCGTCGCCGCGCTCGAAGCGCATGTGGTGGATCAGCCCGCCGCGGCGCACCTCCGCCTCCAGCCAGCGGCTCAGCGCGTTCACGCAGGTCACGCCCACGCCGTGCAGGCCGCCCGACACCTTGTAGGCGTTCTTCTCGAACTTGCCGCCGGCGTGCAGCACGGTCAGCACCACCTCCAGCGCCGACTTCTTCTCCGTCGCATGCAGGTCCACCGGAATACCGCGGCCGTCGTCGGTCACGCTCACCGACCCGTCGACGTTCATCGTCACCAGGATGTTCTTGCAGAAGCCGGCCAGCGCCTCGTCCACCGAGTTGTCCACCACTTCCCACACCAGGTGGTGCAACCCGCGCACCCCGGTGTCGCCGATGTACATGGCCGGGCGCTTGCGCACCGCCTCCAGTCCCTCGAGCACCGTGATCTGGCTGGAATCATACCCGCCGCTGGCGGCGTCTTTCGGTTCCTGAATTTCGTCTGACATGGTGGCTTCCATTCTGTCCGCCCGGCCCCGCAACTGCCGATTTGGCAAATGCTTGAACCGCAAGGGTTTGCATAAATCGAAAACCCCCGCGCGGCCGATTGTGTTTTTTCTATGCGAAACAGGGGTAAAAACGAGGAAAAAGTGAACAAAAACGAAGACTTCACACGCCGCCTCCCGCGGGTTATGAATCTCCCCGGCGCAGCGGGGATTCCGGTGACCGGAAACGCCGTCGCCCAAACGTTCCGGTCACCGGAAAACGAAAGGCTCGCAAAGGATGTGGTTGCTGCAACGCATGCTCGGAATGGACCGAAACCTGCTGCATTTCCGGTCCCGCCCATGAACCGCCCCTCTCCGCAACGCGCCGTGCCCGCCCAGATCGTCTGAT
>JAXMHJ010000049.1:0-41271 GCA_046346795.1 Kiritimatiellia bacterium | reverse complement strand
GCGGCGGGGGCGTTCACGGTCGCGATCAATGGGAAGCCGGAGCCCGTCGAGTCGATCCCGTCTTCTTACGCCGCGATCCGCCGCACCTGGCGGAACGGCGACATCATCGAGGTCGGACTTCCCATGCGTACCACGGTCGAGCGTCTGCCGGATGGTTCCGACTGGGTGGCCATCCTGCGCGGCCCGATCGTGCTGGCGCATCCCGCCGGCACCCGCGATCTGGACGGACTGTTCGCCGGCGATGGCCGCATGGCGCATGTCGCGCAGGGTCCGCTGGTGCCGCTGGACCGGGTTCCGGCCCTGCTCTTGACGGACGGGGAGCTTCCGAAGCACATCGTTCCCGATGCCTCCGCCGGGCCGCTGGGCTTCCGCATCGTGGATGTGATCAGTCCGGCCGACCCCGCGGGCCTGTCGCTGGTGCCGTTTTTCCGGCTGCATGAACAACGCTACCAGATGTACTGGAACCTCGCGTCGCCGGAAAAGATCGCGGCGGGCAAGGAGCGGCTCGCCGCCGCGGAACGGGCGCGCATCGCGCTCGAGGCGGCGACGCTTGATTCCATCGCCGTGGGCGAGCAGCAGCCCGAGGTGGAGCACGACCTCAAGGGCGAAGGAATGGCAACCGGCACGCACAACGGGCGGCGCTGGCGGCACGGGGCCTGGATCCAATACGCACTGGATCCGCGCGGCGCCCGGGAAGCCGTCCTGGCGGTCACCTACTTCGGCGGAGACAATGGACGCGAATTTGACATTCTGGTCAACGACCGGGTGATCGCCACCGAGAAACTGACCGGCGAGAACCCGGGTCACTTCATCGAGAAGCGCTATCCGATTCCCCCCGATCTGCTGGAGGCCGCCGGGAGGGACCGCCTGACCATTAAATTTTCCGTCCGGAAGTGGCTGGCGGGAGGATTGTTTGGCGTGCGTCTGGTCAAGCCGGATGCGCCGCCGGGACCGGATGGCAGCAACGAGTAATCCTATGAAATCAAAGGAGGAACAGCGATGAAAAGACCATCCCAAAACGACGGCCCGGACAAATACGACGGCCAGGGCATGAAAAACGGTATTACGATAATACAAAAAAGTTCTGCATTTACTAAATGTGGTTTTGTAACGTCAGTGGCGTGAACCTGTCATCTTCCATTCCAACCAGACACCCCGATGTGGTGTCGTTGTTTTTACACCCTGCCTGTCTTCCGTCCACCTAAAGGAGTACACCTCATGCAAACCTCATCTTTCGGAACGAAAGCCATGGCCGCCCGGGTCTCGGTCGTGACGTTGCTGGGTTTGACCCCTGTCTACGCGGTGAACTACGACTTCGACAACGGGGGCGGAACCGGCGATTGGAATCTCAATACCAATTGGGCGCCAGACGGGCTGCCCTCCACAACGGACAACGTGTTCGTCAACGTGACCGGGGCCGCCGTCAAGACCATCACCCTGGCCGCCACGCCGGTGAATTCCACCATCAACGAGGTGGGTCTGGCGCGCACGGGTGACGGAACCGCCACGGTGAATCACACCGGCGGAACGCTGACCGTGCAGAGCTGGTTCAATCTGGGCCAGGGTGCCGCGGCGGCGGGGAACAATGGCACGGGTGTCTGGAACATGAGTGGCTCCTCGGTCGTCAATGCCACCCACTCCGCCGGAGGGCAGACCGTCATCGGCGTGGGCTTCACCTCCAGCCCGGACTATAGTACCGGTATTCTCACGCTCTCGGACAACGCGCAGTTTCTGCAAACGGCAAACGACATCCGGATCGGCGGCGAACTGGTGACCTCGCGCGCCACCGGTTCGGTGATTCTCAACGGGAGTTCACTGCTGAGCAAAAGCGGCGGGGGATTCCTCTATATCGGTCACGGCGCAAACGGCTCCACCGGTACCATGGTCTTGAACCAACACGCCCAGGTGACGGTCGCCGGCAACGATACCCGCGTGGGCAATCTGGCAGGCTCCTCCGGGACGCTCACCCTGAATGACGGTTCCCAATTCAACATGACCGGCAACAACCTCATGGTGGGCGATTCCGCGAGCGCTGCCGGCACAGTAAACATCAACGGGAGCGCTGTCGTGAACGTCAAGACCCTGATGACCTGGAGCGGCGCCGGAACCGTCAACATCAATGGCGGCAGCCTGAACACGGCCGGCACGCTCGCCACCGGCTGGATCACGCTGGGCCAGAACGCCGGCGCGACGGCCGTGTGGAATCACAACGCGGGTACGGTTGCGACGCCCACGGTCTGGACGACCTATAACGCCGCCGGGACCTACAATCTCAACGGGGGAATTCTGGCCACCTCCGGGTTTAGCAAGGGATCGGGGGCCGGAGTCTTCAACTTCAATGGCGGCACGCTCAAGGCCTCTGGCGCCTTCACGCTGGGCGGCGGCAACGTGACCACGGCGCAGGTGCGCAACGGCGGGGCCGTCATCGACTCCAACGGGCAGAGCGCCACCATCTCCCAAGGCCTGATCCACTCCGGCATCGGCGGGGACAACGCCACGGACGGCGGTCTGACCAAGACCGGGGCGGGCAGCCTGACCCTGAGCGGGTCGAATTCGTACACCGGCACGACCACCGTCTCGCAGGGAACGCTCCTCCTCAACGGCTCGACCGCCTCCGCCGGCCTGATCAACGTCTCGGCGCTGGCCACCCTGGGCGGATCGGGCTCCGGCGGCAATGTGACGGTGGCCGACAACGGCATCCTGTCCCCCGGCTCGGTCACCTCCAACCAGTTTTCCATGCAGGACCTGACCCTGGGCAACGCCGCCGTGCTCGCGTTCGAGCTCGACGCGCCCGACCCCAGCGTGAACGTGCAGAACGACTATCTGAACATCACCGGGAACCTGCTCCTCGACGGTGTGCTCCAGGTGACCAAACGGACCGTTCCCGGCTTCGGCACGCCGGTCCTGGGGGACAAGTGGCTGCTCATGAGCGTCGGGGGCGCCATCACCGACCAGGGGCTGGCGGTGGATCCGTCCGCCCCGGCGCTGTCCTCCGGGCTTGCGTACGCCGTCGAAACCGACACCAGCGTCCCGGGCTTCGGCAAGGTCTACCTCGCCGTGGTGCCGGAACCCGGGACCGCCGGTCTGGTGATTTTCGCCGGACTGCTTCTCCTCCGCCGCCGCGTCTCCGCCTGAAACCATTTCCCCACGTTTATCAGAAGGAATCCAAGCCATGAAAACCTCCATGAAGCAAACGCGCATGAAATTCCTGCCCCTGACTGCTTCCCTGCTGCTGGCCGCCACCGCCGGATACGCGGTCAACTACGACTTCGACAACGGGGGCGGCACCGGTGATTGGAACCTCAATACCAACTGGAGCCCGGACGGCCTTCCCTCCACGGCGGACAATGTGTTCGTCAATGTCACGGGAGCCGCCACCAAGACCATCACCCTGGCGTCCACGCCGGTGAATTCCACCATCAACGAGGTGGGGCTGGCGCGCACCGGGAACGGCACCGCAACGGTTAATCATACGGGCGGATCATTGACCGTTCAAAGCTGGTTCAATCTCGGCCAGGGTGCCGCCGCTGCGGGCAACGACGGCACCGGCGTCTGGAACATGAGCGGCTCCTCCATCTTGAACGCCACACATGTTGGCGGACAAACGGTCATCGGAGTCGGATTTACCTCCAGCCCCGCTTACAATACCGGCATCCTGACCCTTTCCGGCAGCGCGCAGTTTCTGCAGACGGCGGCCGACATCCGGATCGGGGGAGAAACCAGCGCAACCCGGGCGCACGGGACGATCACGCTGAACAACAACTCCATCCTCAGCCTCACCGGTGGCGGGCAGTTTTCCGTGGGGGTCGGGGCGAATGGTTCCACCGGGACATTGAACATCCATGACAGTGCCACGCTTTCGACCACGCGCCAGTTCGTCGTCGGTGTGAACACCGGGTCCAGCGGGACGGTCCTGCAGGATGGCACCTCCACCGTCACCATCAACGGCGGTTGGGCGAACATCGGCAGCTCCGGCGCCGGCACCTATACGATGAACGGCGGAACCCTCACCTTCACCGGAGCTTTTGGACTGAATGTCGGGGACGGCTCGGGAAGCGCCGGAACGATGACGGTCAATGGCGGCCAGGTGAACGTGAACGGCCCCACCAATCCCGATCTGTACATCGGCAAAACCAGTGCCACCGGCTCCATGTCGGTCAGCAACAGTGCGCAAGTAACCGTGAACCGCAACGTCTATGTCGGCAACAGCGGGACGTCAGCCGGGACGCTCACGTTGAACAATTCGGCCGCGTTCACGGCCGGGGGGCTGTTTCTGGTAGGCGTGGGCGCGACGACCAGCGGGACGGTGGTGCAGAACGGCACGTCCACGGTGACCATCAACGGCACCTACGCGAACATCGGCGGCTCCGGCGCCGGAACCTACACGATGAACGGAGGAACGCTCACGTTCACCGGTTCCGCGGGGCT
This sequence comes from Kiritimatiellia bacterium, assembly GCA_046346795.1. Lineage (GTDB taxonomy): Bacteria > Verrucomicrobiota > Kiritimatiellia > SS1-B-03-39 > UBA6053 > JAXMHJ01. The sequence continues at coordinate 36,843 of JAXMHJ010000049.1, read as the reverse complement.
GAATGTGGGGGACAGTGCGGGAAGCAACGGGACGTTTACCGCGAACGGCGGCCAGGTGAACGTGAACGGCCCCACCACCCCGGACCTCTATATCGGCAAATATACCGGCACCGGAACGATGACCGTGAACAACAGCGCGCAGATCGCGGTGAATCGCAACATTTACCTGGGCTTCAGCGGGGCCTCCTCCTCCGGCACGTTGACCGTGAACAACACCGCTTCCGTGACGGGCGCCAGTCTGATGGTCTGGGCCGGCGCCGGCACCGTCAACGTCAACGGCGGGACGGTCAACGCCACCGGCTGGATCACCCTGGGCCAAAACGCGGGCTCGACGGCGGTCTTCAACCACAACTCGGGGAATGTGACCACACCCGACCTTTGGACGACCTTTCAGGCGACCGGCACCTACAACCTCAATGGCGGCACGTTGACCACCGGCAACTTCCTGAAAAGTACCGGCACCGGGATCTTCAACTTCAACGGCGGCACGCTCAAGGCTTCCGCCGGATTCACCCTCGGCGGTGGCAATGTGACCACCACCCAGGTGCGCAATGGCGGGGCCGTGGTCGATACCAACGGGCTGAGCGCCACCATCTCCCAGGCCCTGATCCACTCCGCCATCGGCGGTGACAACGCCACGGACGGCGGCCTCGCCAAGAACAGCACCGGAACCCTGACGCTGAGCGGCACCAACACGTACAACGGCCCGACCCAGATCAACGGGGGCACCCTGCAGATCGGATCGGGCGGCACCACCGGATCCCTGAACACCGCCAGTTCCATCACCAACAACGCGACCCTGTCCTTCAACCGGAGCAACACCATGACGCAGGGAACGGATTTCGCCGGCGTCGTCACCGGAACGGGAAATGTCCTGCACACCGGCACCGGCACGGTCGTCCTCAATGGCAGCAACACCTTCACCGGGACCGTGACCGTCAACCCGCAGGCGACGCTGAGTGTTCCCGTCATCGCCACCAGCGGCGCGCAGCCCCTGGGCCAGGGGACCACGCCGATCACCCTCCGCGGCCAGCTCTCCAACTTCGGCACGCTGCTCTACAGCGGCGCCGGCGCGGGGGAGACCAACCGCGGCATCACGCTCGACGGCGGCTCGGGCGGAAAAATCAACGTCAGCCAGGCCTCCGCCGTGCTCACGGTCAACGGCGCCCTCACGGGGAACTTTGATTTTCGGAAGGACGGCGCAGGAACCCTGGTCCTGACCGGCAGCGAGGACTGGAATGCCAACGGCTATGTTCAAGCCGGCACCCTGGTCCTCGGCTCGACCACCTCCGGAAGCCCCGGCTCCAACTCCCTGACCGGCGGCAACTGGGATGTCTCGACGGGCGCGACGCTGCGCGTCAACACCACGGGCTCCTTCGAATCGTCGACCATCACCAAGAGCGGCACCTTCCAACTGGAGTCGGGTGTGTTGAAGACCAACACCCTGGCCGGAACCGGGGCGATGACGTGGGGGAACGCGACCGTCCGTCCCCTGAGCGAACTCAACGAGGGCGTGGTGGACCGCACCGGCGACGGTTATGGCAACGGCGGGGCCGCCAGTGGTCCTGTTGTGCGCGAAGGCAATATTCTGGAATACACGGGCAGTCTGACCACCTCCGGGACCTCGGGCCAGGGCTCCGTCCTCGATCTCGGCGGACTGCGGAACGAGTTCAGCAACATCCGGTACGATCAACTCAAGGTCTCCGGCGCCCTGAACCTGACCGGTGTCGACACCCTGGCACTCGACTTCAACCCCTATTTCCTGCGCCCGACCTCCATCGATTCCGTCATCACGGGGGACTGGGGCAGCCTGCGGCTGGTCATGGCGGATTCGATCACCGGGACCTTTGATGCCATCACCGGGATCGGCAATGACGGCATCGGCTTCCGGATGCTGGGATCCCAGGTCGGCGATCCCTCCTTCACGACCGCGGCAAATCTCCCCCTCAACACCTATCATATCGAATACGCCGCCTCCGGAATCACCGGGGAAGGCATCCAGGCGGGGGCCGCGATCCTTTTCCACTACAAGGTCGCCGGCTCCGTTCCCGAGCCCGCCTCGGCCGGCCTGATCATTGCCGGGGGCCTCCTGCTGCGCACCCTTGCCCGCCGCCGCAGGGCTTGAACACGGACCGCCCCCCTCATCGACATCCTCCCGCATCGTGAAGGATCCATTGCGCCCGCTTGCAGCCGCCATGCTCTTCATGTGCGCGTCGCCCGGCCCCGGCCATGCGGCGGAGATCACAGTGGGCCTGGCGGCCGGCAAAGCGATCAGTCCGAATCTAGTGGGTGTCTTCTTCGAAGATCTCAGTTATGCCGCCGATGGCGGGCTCTACGCGGAGTTGGTGCAAAACCGCTCCTTTGACTACTCCCCCGCGGACCGCCCGGAGTGGAATGCCCTCACGTCCTGGAGTCTGCTGGAGCGCGACGGGGGCAAGGGTGGCTTGACGACGGGCAACGAAGCCCCGTTGCACCCGGACAATCCGACCTATGCCGTTCTTGAGGTCTCAGGGTCGGGGGCGGCGGGGATGCAGAACCACGGCTTCGATGGAATGCCCGTCAAGGCGGGCGAGTGCTACGAGTTCTCGGTGTTCGCCCGGCCGGTCGGAGGTTCACCCGGCGCCCTCACCGTGCGCCTGGAGGACGCCGGCGGCGGACTTCTCGCCTCCGCCGACCTGCCGGCCCCGGCCGATGGCTGGCACCCGTACACCGCCACGCTCAAGGCCGCGGCCTCCGCCCCGGACGCGCGCCTGGTGCTCCTGGCCGGCCAGCCGGGACGGACCGCCCTCGACATGATTTCCCTCTTCCCGGCGAAGACCTTCAAGAACCGCCCCAACGGTCTGCGCGCCGATCTGGCGCAAGCCATCGCGGACCTGCATCCCGCGTTCATGCGCTTTCCCGGCGGCTGCCTGGTCCACGGCGACGGCCTGGCGAACATGTATCGATGGAAGGACACCATCGGCCCGGTCTGGCGGCGAAAGGGTCAGTCCAACATCTGGCGGTACCACCAGAGCGTCGGCCTGGGCTATTTCGAGTACTTCCAGTTTTGCGAGGACATCGGCGCGATGCCCCTGCCGGTCGTGCCCGCCGGGGTCTGCTGCCAGAACTCCAATTTTCCGGTCACTCACACCTACGGGACCGGACAGTCGGGACTGCCGCTGGAGGAAATGCCCGCCTATGTCCGGGACGTGCTGGACCTCGTCGAGTACGCCAACGGCCCCGTCACCTCGACCTGGGGGGCGAGGCGCGCGGAGGCCGGCCACCCCGAACCCTTCCATCTGCGGTATCTGGGCGTCGGGAACGAGGACAAGATCACCCCCGTGTTCAAGGAGCGCTTCGAGATGATCTTCGCGGCGCTGAAAGCGAAGCATCCCGAGATCACCGTCATCGGCACGGTGGGACCCGCTCCCGACGGCGAGGACTTCACGGCCGGCTGGAAAATCGCCGGAGAGCTGGACGTTCCCATGGTGGACGAGCACTACTACAAACCGCCGCAGTGGTTCTGGGACAACCTGCGGCGTTACGACTCCTACGACCGGGCCAAATCGAAGGTCTATCTCGGCGAATATGCCGCGCATGACGCCAGGCGGCGGTCCACCCTGCGCGCCGCGATCGCCGAGGCGGCATACCTCACCAGCCTCGAACGCAACGGGGACGTCGTGTCCATGGCCTCCTATGCCCCGCTGCTGGCCAGACGGGGCAACACCCATTGGAGCCCGAACCTCATCTACTTTGACCATCAAGGCGTCTACCCGACGATCAGTTACCAGGTTCAACAACTTTTCCGCCGCCATGCGGGCGACACCGCCCTGGCCGTTGCCGTCCCGGACCTGCCGGCGCTGGCCGCCTCCTGCGTGCGCGACAGCGCCTCCGGCGATGTCATCCTCAAACTGGTGAACGGCGCGGCGGAGGCACGCCCGCTGCGCGTCGCGCTGTCCGGCGCCTCCGACCTTTCTCCGGACGCGGAAATGACCGTGCTGGCCGGCGATGATCCGGACGTCGTGAACCCGGACGGCAAACCGCCCGTCGTGTTTCCGCACGTCACCACCCTGTCCATCGGCCCGGCCTTCGACTGCACGCTGCCGGCCAATTCGCTCACGATCCTCCGCATCAATTCCCGCTCGAAGACCTGATCAGTCGGGGACCGCGGGCCGGAAAAAGTCGAAGTCCGCGCAGCCGCCCGGCGCCTTGGTGGCAAAGCTGAACAACCCGAATCGATAGCCCATGAAATGCGGCAGGGTGTAGCGCATCTGGAACGGGCGGCCCAGCGGCACCCATGTTTTCCCGTCGTGACTGTACGAGAACGACGCCTTGTCCCGGCGATCGCGGAAATCGCAGTCGGCGCGCAGGTGGACCGCCGCGCCCTCCAGAGGAGCGGAGGCCACCTCGACCGGCTGATCGCCTGCCACGGCCATCATCACAACTTTTCGGACCTCTCCTTCCACCCGCACGCCGATCCAGGCGTATTCCTTCTGCAGCAACAGCAGACCCGCGCAATCCCCGTCCTTCAGGCCGGCCGTATCCAGCCGTGTTGTCGCGGAGCAGGCGGGGCCGAAGGTCCGCTGGGTCAGGGTGTTCCGGGCCGCCAGCACGTCGTGATCCACCCGCCCGTTGGTGATGCGCAGGAACCCGGGGCGCTTGATCAGGGACCAGTTCGCGGGATCGGGGTTGTGATTCCACTGCCAGACCAGCGGCAGAGCAGGTTCACCCTCCCGGCGATCGAACTCGTCGGCGGCGACCAGTTCCGGCACCCCGGGGCGTTGCACGGGCAGCGCGAGCGTGTCGGGCGCATTTCCGTTTTCGCCCGGCACCGGCCATCCGTCGCGCCATTCGACCGGCACCAGGAAGGGGATGCGGCCCACCGCCCCGCGGTCCTGGAAGAGATAGGCGAACCATTTGCCCTCCGGGGTGTCGATCAATCCGCCCTGGGCGATGCCGCGGTCGCGCAGGACCACCCTGCCCTCGTACGGCCCCGTGATCCGGTCCGCGCGGTGCACGATCGTCGTGCGCATCCCGCCCTTCGGCCAGGCGATGTTGAAGAGGTAGTACCGCCCGTCCACCTTGAACAGTTGCGAACCCTCCGATGGCAGGCCGACGGGCAGTCCCGCCACGGTGCTCGCATCCTCGATGATGACCGTATCGAGCCCGCCCTTCAGCGGCCCGGTCACCTCCGCGTTCAATTCCAGAATGCGAATCCGACCGCCGCCGTGCACCAGGTAGACGCGACCGTCGTCGTCGAAGAAGAGCGAGTGATCGTGCAAGGCCGGTCGGAAGGCGTGGGCCTCCCATGGGCCGTGTTCGAGGTCTTTCGTCCGATAGACGTGGGTCTCGCCGGTGGTCCCGGCAAACGTTGTCACAAAAAACGTGTCTCCGCGTTGTCGCAGACTGCTCGCCCACGACCCCTTGCCATAGGCGTTGCGGCCGTTGGCGAGGTTGAGGTCGTCCAGATCGGCGAGGGCCCCGTGCGCGTAGTTCACGATCCGCCAGTTCACCAGGTCGGTCGACGCCATGATCGGCAGTCCCGGACTCATATGCATGGTGGTGCTGCTCATGTAGTACGTCCCGCCCACCCGGATCATCGCCATGTCCGGAACGTCGGCGAAGAGGATCGGATTGTGCGCGGGCTCTCCAGCATGCGACAAAAGGGTCATCGCCAGGAGGCAGCACCCGCGTTGCACGAGTCGATTCATGTCGGCATCTCCGGTTGCGCGGTTGCTCCGCTGCTTGACTCCGGGCCTTTCACATCAGCCCTTGCGGCACAGGATCAGGTACTGCGCGCCGAGCCGGGTCCGGGAGAGGAAAGGCTCAAGCCGGCGCAGGGGCTTGAGGGCGGCGGGGAAGAAGAAGCAGGAGGTGGTCGACACGATCTGGAAACCGGCCGCGCGCAGCAGGCGCCGGGCCCCGGCGGGCCAGACGAGGATGGCGTCGCGATCGAAGGGGATGCGGCTCATGACCAGGCGGGTGCCGGGATTCCAGGGGTTGTTTTCCCAGAAGGCGAAGCCCGCCCGGACGCAGTGCGCTGAACACGTAGCGCGCGGCGCCGGGACGTTCGGCGGGGGATGTGGTGGAAGACGCCGTTGCAGAAGGCGAGGCCGACCGCGGGCGGGGGCGCGGCGGGATCGAGCACGGCGAAGTGGTTCCGGGGATCGGGATGGTTGCGGGCGGCCACCTCCACCGACTTGCGCGAGACATCGACGCCCGCGATGCGTCCGGGCGACAGGTGGGCGCGCAGAAACGGCGTGGCCGAGCCGGTGCCGCATCCGAAGTCCAGCACGGACCCCGGAAGGGCCTCCCCCTGTTTTTCCAGGCAATGCCTGAGCCAGCGCACCCGGCCCTCCGCGAAAAAGTCCTTGTCCTCGCCGGACACCGACAGCCCCTGCCGCAGCGCGTCGTCGTAGTTGCCCGCGAAGTCGTCGAATTCGGGTGGTTGGGCGGGATCGGACATGGGGCCGGGCCGGTTACTTCCGTTTCATGCCCAGGATGCTGGTGAAAAAGCTGGCGAGCACGACCTGGAGCCCCAGCGAGTCAGCAGCGCCCCGGGGATGACGCGGCGCAGCGTGTAGGGATATTCCAGCCGGCCGAAGCCGGACTCCGCCCAGTAGGTGAACCAGTAGCCGAGCAGGCCGAGGCCCGCGGCGAACATGAGCAGGCCGATGAACACGCCGCGCTCCAGGGTCATCCAGTTGAAGAAGCGCGCCAGCCCGGCGTGGGGCGGGACCAGTCCCTCGTTCACGGCGAACACCTTGGTGAACACCGCGAAGGTCATGCCCTGCACCCCCAGCAGGATGGAGAAGCAGGAATACAGGAGCGTGTGCACGTCGAACACCACACCGCGAAAGGAGACGGCGGGCAGGGCGAGCGCGGTGCCGAGCAGGCCCAGCAGCACCAGCGCGAGTCCGGGGTAGAGAAAGAGCCAGCGCGGACTGTAGAGCAGGAAGAAGCGCAGGGTGCGCCAGCCGTCGCGGACCGTCTTCAGGTGCGGGGGATGGGCGACCCGTCCGTCCCGGTGCAGGGTGATGGGCACCTCGGCGATCTTCTCCTGGTACAGGCTGGACTTGATGATCATCTCGGTGGCGAACTCCATGCCCGTGCAGCGCTGGTCCAGCCGCTGGTAGAGGGCCTTGGAGAATCCCCGCATCCCGCAGTAGATGTCGTGGATGGGCGCCCGGAACCAGCGCCGCGCAAAGAACGAGAACATGGGGTTGCCGATCCAGCGGTGCGACCACGGCATGGCCCCCTCGTTGATCCGGCCCCCGCCGGAGGGCAGGCGGCAACCCTGCACCAGGTCGAAGCCATCGCGCAGCCGCGCGACGAACTTGGGCAGTTCCAGAAAGTCATAGCTGTCGTCGGCGTCGCCCATGAGGACGTACTTCCCCCGGGCGGCGGCGATGCCGCCCATGAGGGCGTTGCCGTAGCCCTTCTCCGCCACGGGGACCACCCGGGCGCCGGCGCGGACGGCCAGGTCCTGCGAGCCGTCCGTGCTGCCGTTGTCCGCGACCACGACCTCGCCCGCGATGCCGCCTTCCGCCATGGCCTTGAGGGCCTTGGTCACGCAGATCACGACCGTGTCGGCCTCGTTGAGGCACGGCATGACCACGGAAAGCTCCAGTTCGTTTGTGTCCGTCATCGCTTCACCGTACTTGGTAGACCTCGGAGCCGTCCATTGAAAAGACGCGCTCAAGAGCGCCTTCCCGCTGGAGCCGCCGGATCTCGTCGCGGAATCCGCAGACGAGGCGCAGGCGGTACGCGTAAAAATCCTCGAAGTCCCCGGGGGTGATCAGCAGATCGCCCGGCCGCGACTGCAACCGGCCGGCCTGGTAGAGCGGTTCCCGCGCGACCCGGCCGGTCAGGAGCGAGGCGAAGGCCGGCATGGAGCTGATGATCCGCGCCGGGGGCGGGGCGTGGTCCCGCACCCAGCCGCCCGCCCGGACCATGCCGGTCAGGTTGCGCCCCTTGAGCAACTGTCCGGTGCGGGCCAGATGCCAGCGTTCGCGGACGAACGCGCCGGACATCAGGGTGAGGAACAGCCACAGCATGCAGGCCGCCGCGAACCCGACCGGAACCCAGAACTCGCGGATGGACGCGACGGGCGGGCGGAACACCAGGATCAGGCCGGCGGTGTAGACGGTGGCGCAGAACGTGCCGCTGAGGTACTGGAAGGCGAGCGCCCCCCCCTTGAGGGCAATTTCCGGCTCGGGGGTGAAGAAGGTGAGGAACAGCCCCCACAGGCAGAAGGTGGCGAGGGGAACGCGCACCCATGGATTCCGCGCGGCGTTGGCCAGCGCCGCGTGCGGCAGGGCGTCCGCCAGCGTTCCGAACAACCATGGCGACACCACGTAGAGATAGCGGAGATAGCTGCTGGTCCAGTTGGTCAGGGCAAACATCGCCATGGAAACCAGCCCGTACCAGACGAGCGGGTCGTGGGGGGCCCGCCGCAGCCGCAGCGCGGACCCGTAGAGCACGCACGCGGCCAGCATCAGGCCCAGCGGTTTGAAGTTCCAGGGCGGCCGGGGGAACGACACGACGTACTGCCCGGTGCGTTCGCCCAGTTCCAGGACGCGGCCGGCAAGGCCGAGGCGGCGCAGCTCGCGGTCCTCGCCCTTTTCCCGCGCGATCATGCCGTCCGTCTCGCGCTGGAGGCCCGTGAGATGAAGGATCCAGCGCCCGTACGATTCGCGGGCGTCGCTGGAAACCCGGGCGCCGCGGATCTCCCACGCGAGGGTGAAGGCGCAGACCGCGGTGCAGGCGGCGAGCCCCGGCAGGGCGGAGCGAAGGGTGCGGGTGCCCCGGGCGCGCAGCAGGGCCGAGACCGCCAGGCCCGCGCCCAGGGCGATGGCGGCCGTCTTGGCGGCCGCGGCCAGGAGGGCGAGCCCGGCCGTCAGCCCGGCGCACAACAGCGGGAACCGGATCCCGCGCATCTGCCGTTTGCAAAACCCCAGGGTCAGGACCGCCAGCAGGAGAAACAGCGGCTCGGGCATGAGGAACCGGGTGGAAAAACTCCAGCCGTAGTAGGAGCCGACCAGGAACCAGGAGGCGGCGCGGTCGCTCACCGCCCCGCCCCTCCTCAGCCAGGCGCCCGCGGTCACCAGCGCCCCCCACCCCATCAGCGCGTTCAGGGCGTACAGGGCCTTCCAATGGAAATCCGGGCCGGCCATGAGGGGCGAGAGCAGAACCGGATACAACGGGGGATAGAGGACGTGGGGCGTCCCGTACTGCGAGTACCCCAGACCGAGACGCACCGAGTGCGCGAGGGAGAGGTATTCCACCTCGTCGACCCCCTCGCACTGCCACGCGCCCGGGGTGGTGAAGAGATAGACGCCCAGCAGGACGGCGCACCAGAACCGCCAGGCCCTGGGTTCAAAATGGTTTTGCAATGACATGGTTCTGGGGTTATCCGGAGATGGCGGCGACTGTGATGCGCAACGCGGTCTTTGCAAGCGCATTTCCCACCCCGCCCACACCTCATGATCGAATCCCTCCTCGTCGCATACGGAACACGCCTGCCCTACCACCCGGGCAAATGGCGGCTGATCGAGACGATGGTCCGCCGCGCGGGAATTCTGCGGGGCGACGACCACCGCCTGGCCGAACGCGCCGGCATCCGCTGGGATCTGCACATCCGCGACATCGTCCAGCGCTCGGTCTACTTCCTGGGCGTCTACGAAATCCATGAGACCCGCTGGCTGCTCGCGCAGATCCGCCCCGGCTGGGTGGCCTGCGACATCGGGTCCAATTTCGGCTATTACTCCCACCTGATCGCCGGAAACGCCGGCCCGGACGCCGTGATCCATGCGTTCGAACCCAATCCCGGATCGTTCGCGACGCTGTGCCGGATCCGCGATCTCAACGGCTTCACCACCATCCGCCCCCACGCGGTCGCGGTCGCGGCCGCGCGCGGCACCCTCGATCTGGAGATTCCCCCGGACGGCAACGAGGGCATCGGACGGCTCCTGCCCCCCGGCGCCGCCGCGGCGCCGCGGCGCCGCACCACCCGCGTCGAGGCGCTGCCCCTGGACGAGATCGCCGAACGCGAAAACCTCCGGCGCCTGGACTTCGTGAAGATCGACGTGGAGGGGGCCGAACCCGGGGTCTTCGACGGGGGGGAAACCCTGCGCCGCCTCCGCCCCCGCATCCTCGTGGAGATCAACCCGGAGGCCTCCAGGGCATGGGGTCCTCCCGCCGGCGACCTGCTGGCGCGCATCCGCGATCTGGGGTACGCCCCCCACCGCCTCCAGGGACGGGCCCTGGTCCCGGTCACCTCCCCCGCCTTCCCCGACTACATCAATGCCATCTGCCTCCCCCTCCTGAGCCGCCCTCCGGAACGGATTCGCCGTTCCAGATCCCCTGCGCCCGGGCGCCGACTGGCTGGTCCTGCACAGCCGGCCGCGCTGCGAAAAGAAGCTGCTCGACACCTGCCGGCTCAACCACCTGCCGGCCTACCTGCCCATCCTCGTCCGCCGCCATGTCTACGGGGGGCGCGTGCGCCATCATTCCGTTCCCCTCTTCCCGGGATACCTGTTCTGCGCCGCCGACAAGGATCAGCAACGCTTCCTGTCGCAAAACGACCAGGTGGCCAACGTCCTCGTCGACGCGCGGCCGGAGATCCTGCGCGGCCAGATCCTGCAACTTCACGCCGCGTTGAACGTCGGCGCGGCGGTGGAGGTGCTGCCCTACATCGTCCAGGGGAAAACCGTGCGCATCCTCGGCGGCATGCTCAAGGGCACCGAGGGCGTGGTGCAGCACATCAAGGGCCGCGACCGCGTGGTCCTCAACATCGAACTCATCGGCCAGTCGGTCGCCGTGGAAATCGACGGCGCCCTGCTCGCCCCTGTCAACTGACCCGCCATGCCCGTACCCTCCTTCCTCCGCAAGGTCATCCACCGGCTCCCCGCCCCGGTCCGGCACGCGCTGCGCCGGTCCAACAGCCTGCGGATCGTCCGCTCCTTCACCCCGGCGGAATGGGATTACCACGCCTTCGCCTCCCGCCACCTGCGCCCCGGCGACTGCGCCGTGGATGCCGGGGCCAACATCGGCTACATCTCCCGCCTGCTGGCGGACCTGGTCGGCCCCTCCGGGCGCCTGCACAGCTTCGAACCCGTCCGCGAAACCCGCGAGATCCTCGCCCACTGCATGCGCACGCTTGGATACGGCCAGGTCACCGTGCATGCGGCCGGTGTCTCCGACCATTCCGGGCTGGCCCGCGTCTCCGTGCCGGACTACGCCGGCGGCGGCCGGAACTACTACGAGTCCGCGGTCACGCGGGACGGATCGGGCGGGGAGGAGGTCAGCCTCGTGACCCTGGACGAATGCCTCGCCGGGGAAACCCGGCCGGTGCGCTTCATCAAGATCGATGTGGAGGGCCACGAACTGGAGGCGGTGCGCGGCGCCCGGGCCCTGATCGCCCGCTGGCGCCCCGCCCTGCTCATCGAGATCCAGGGCGACCCGTCCGCCCCCGCGGGCGCGGCGCGGGAACTGTTCGACCTGCTCCGCGGCTCGGACTACCTGCCCTTCCTGTGGCGCAACGGCGACACCGTCCCGTGGCGGCCGGGACAGAATTCGGTGGACTACGTCTTCCTGCCGGCGACGGAGGCGGCCCCGCCGTGAGCGCGCCCGCCCCCCGCGTCCTGTCGGTGGTCTGGAATCTGATCCGCGGCGGGACGGAGGGCCAGTGCGCCCGCACCGCCATGGCCCACGCGGCCCTCGGCGGCGTGCACCGGGTCGCGGTCTTCCGCCGGGAGGGATTCTTCCTGGACCCGGTGGAGGCCGCCTGCGGCCCGGTTCACGATTTCGGCATTCGCAGAATGGTTTCCCTCGACACGATGCGCCGCATCCGGGGGCTGGCGGAGTACATCCGCGCAAACGGGATCAACCTGCTCCACGCCTGGGACATCGACGCCGCCATCTTCGCCTCGCGGGCGGCGGGGCGGGCCGGCATCCCCTGTCTCACCAGCCGCCGCGACCTCGCCCAGATCTATTCCGCCCGCAAGCTCTGGCTGCTGAGCCGCGCCGAACGCGGCGCCGCGGGCGTGGTGGTCAACGCCGCCGCCATCGCTCCCGTAGCCGCGGCGGCGGGTGTTCCGGCCTCCCGCGTCCACCTGATTCCCAATATCCTGGACCTGGAGGAATTCGACCGGCTGTCCGGGCGGCCGCTGCCGCCCGGCATCGGCCTGCCCGACGCGCCGCTGGCCGTGATGGTGGCCCGGCTCGATCCGGAAAAGGATGTGGCGACCTTCCTCCGGGCCGTCGCCGCCGCCCGGACGGACTGTCCTTCGCTCCAGGCGGTCATCGCCGGGGACGGCGTCGAACGGGGCATGCTGGAAAGCCTGTCCGACCGCCTGGGCTTGTCCGGGCGGGTGACCTTTCTCGGCGATTTCCAGGCCGTCCCGGCCCTGCTGCGGCGTTGCACCGCGGGCGTCCTCACGCCCTCGGCCAACGAGGGGATGTCCAATACGCTGCTCGAATACATGGCCGCGGGACTGCCCGTCATCGCCACCGATTGCGGCGGCAACCGCGAAGTGGTGGAGCACGGCCGGACCGGATTCATCACCGCCGCCGGGGACGCGGAATCGATCGCGCGGCACCTCCGCACCCTGCTGGAGGCGCCGGAGCAGGCGGCGCGGATGGGCGCCTGCGGCCGCGAGACGATCGCGCGGGAACATTCCCCCGCGCAGGTGGTGCGCCAGTTCGACCGGCTCTACCGGGAGGTCCTGTCCCATGGCGCTGCGTGACACCCTGCGCGACCGCCTGCTGCGCAGCCGCCGGGCGATCATCGCCTGGAATGTCGCGGCCAACCAGCTCAACCGCATCCGCCACCGCCCGGGCGCGTCGTTCGAGTTCCACTCCCATGCCGACACCCGTGAGGCCGCGGTGCGGACGGCCGGCTATGTCCGCCACATGTTCAAGGATTATCTGGACATCCTGCCCCGGGAGTATGACCTCGCGGGCCAGCGGGTCGTGGAGATCGGACCCGGCGACCAGTTCGGCGTCGCGCTGCTCTTCCTCGCGCACGGCGCGGCCTCGGTGACCTGCCTCGACAAATACCGGGCCCGGGTCAACCCGGCGTTTCTCGGGATGCTCTACGAGGAATTGCGCCGCGACCTTACGCCGGAGCAGCAGGCGCGCGTCTCCGCGCGGGGGCCGCACGGAGGGCCGGGCGGCGACGCCTTTCGCTCGCTGGACGACTGCCCGCTGGAGCGCGCCGGGGCCGTGCTGGAGCCCTCGTCGGCCGACCTGGTTGTTTCCCGGTCGGTGCTGGAGTACCTCAAGCAGCCCGACGAGGCCTTCCGGGTGGTGGACGCCCTGCTGGCCCGCGGCGGCGCCATGGCGCACGTGGTGGACTGCCGGGACGACGGGCTCTTCAGCTCGCACGGATTTCATCCGCTGGAGTTCCTGACCGTCCCGGAATCCACCTATTCGGCGATGACCTCCCACACCTACCGCCCCAACCGCTGGCGCATCGCCCAGTTCCGGCGGGTCCTGAACGACATGGGCTACGCCGCCGTCACGCGCGTTCTCCGCATCGCCGGAGAAGCCGGCCGGATTTCGGAGGTCCCCGCCCTGCCCGATTCTCTTCGACTGCGGCTGGCGACCCCGTTCCGGGATCTGCCGGATGCCGACCTGACGACCGACGGCTTCTCCCTCTACGCGGTCAAGCCCTGACCGGCGGTCCAGCCCGCGCCCCGGGCGAAATCCGCGCCGGGCATGCGGCGTTTCCCCGGCGGTTGCACGATGAGCAGCCGGATGGCGTCGCGGCCGCAGGCAATCAGCGGGCCTTCCCGCCCCAGCTCAAGCACGGTGCCCGGAACGCCGGACGCGGACTCGACCCGGGTCTGCCAGACCTTGACCAGTTCGCCCGGATTCGCCGCGGACGGGAATCCGACGCCCGGCCAGGGGTCGAAGGCGCGCTGGCGGTTGTGGATCGCCGTCGCGGGAAGCGTCCAGTCGATCAGGGCGTCCGACTTCTCGAGTTTGCGCGCGTGCGTCGCGAGCGCCGGGTCCTGCGGCCGGCCGGCCAGCGTTCCGGCCTCCATGGCGCGCAGGGTTTCCAGCACCAGTTCGGCGCCGAGGGTGGCGGCGCGCGCGCCGAGCGTTTCCGACGTGTCCTCCGGCCGGATCTCCAGGTCGCGGCAGGCCAGCACGTCCCCGGCGTCCATCTCCTTTTCCATGCGGATGATGCTGACGGCGGTGGAGTCCTCCCCGCCGGCGATCGCCCAGGGAATGGGCGCCGCGCCCCGGTGGAGCGGCAGGCGGGAGGGATGGATGTTGATGGAGCGGAAGCGGGGCAGGTCGCGCACGGCCCGGGGCAGGAACTGCCCGAAGGCGAAGACGACCGCCACGTCGGGTTCGAGACGGCGCAGCCATTCGACGGCCTCCGCGTCGCCGATGTGCTCCGGCGTGAGGAGCGGCAGCCCGAGCTTGCGCGCCGTTTCGCTAACCGGGGACGGGGTCATCCGGCGGTTGCGGCCGGCCGGGCGGTCCGGTTGCGACACCACGCCGACGAGCCGGAGCTGCGCGGAACCGGCCAGCTCCTCCAGCACCGGCGCCGCGATCGCCGCCGTTCCCATGTAGACCACCTTCAACATACCCGGTGTCTGCCCTGATCCGGGCGAATTCGCAAGCCGTCCGCGTACGTTTCGCGTTGCCTAAGTTTCAACGCGGGCCCAAACACCGGGCATTCCAAAGGTGCCCCATGAAGACCCCCGCCCCCATCCCGCTGCTGGTCGCGCTCGCGCTTTCCGCAGGCGCCGCGCCCATCCCCCCGGAAATCGAAAAGATCCGGGAGATTCCGGAACCCATCCGGGCCGAGAGCCTGAAACGCAGCGGGATGAACACCGGATTGGACGACGGACTGTACTCGCCCGCCCTGCGCGCGGATCCCAAGGCGGGGCGGAACATGGAGGCCCTGGCCCGCGGACAGGCCTTTCTGGAGGCGATGGAGGCCCAGGACGAGGCGGTGGCCGCCACCGTGCCGCCCGAGCCGCCGCCGGGGACCAACGATAATGTGCGGGTCGAGATCATGCGGCGCGTCCAGGAGGAGGGAACGCAGATTCCGGTCGAACCCGCGCCCGGCATCGCCGACCTGCCGGCGGGGGTGGACTGGAGCCTCAAGGGCAACTCCGAGCTGCGCGGGAAGGGTTTTCTGGGCACTCTCGACCGCTCCCCCCTCCGCCTGGGGGTGAACGGGCAGACCGCGATCCAGATCATCTCCACGCCCTTCAGTCCCAGCCTCGTGATGGGCGGGGCGGTCAATTTCGTCGGCGAAGGCATCGCCGGCGTGGCGATCTCCGGCGGCGGCGACCAGTTTTTCCCCAACCGGGTGATGGGTGATTACGGGGTCGTGAGCGGCGGTCTGGATACCAGGCCGGCGGAAATTCCAATACCTCTCCGCCCCTTTTGCGTGGTGGCCGGCGGGCGGGCACCCGGCGGAACGGCGCAACTCCACGGTGGGCGGCGGGGTGGCCAACACCGCGCGGGGTCGGCTCGGTCATCGCGGGCGGCGGCTACAACACGGCCGAGGGGGAGTCTGGTTCCGTCCTCGGCGGCACCTCCAACTTCGTCCTGGCCCGCTACGGCGTCATCGCGGGCGGCCGCACCAACCGGGTGGACGGCCGGGCCGGCTTCATCGGCGCCGGGGAGTTCAACACGGTCGAGGGGCTGCAGGGGGTGGTCGGCGGCGGCGAATACACCCGCGGCGGCCCCCTACTCGACCGTGCCGGGGGGCTCCAACAACCGGGCGGCGGGCAAGTTTTCGTTTGCCGCGGGCCGGCTCGCGCAGGCCCTCCACGAGGGCGCGTTCGTCTGGTCCGACGGCAGCAGCAAGGAGGCCTTTGCCAGCACGGCGGCGAACCAGTTCCTGATCCGGGCCTCCGGAAATGTCGGCATCGACAACCCGCTGCCGCAGGAAAACTGTCGGTCGCGGGAAACATCGCGCCGCCAAGGCGGGCGAGTGGACCCTCGGCACCTCCGCGCTGCCCTGGAAGGGGCTGCAACTGGCCGGCACTGCGCATTTCACGGAGGTCCTCCCGCTTTCAGGGCCCCAAGGGCGTGGTGGCCTCGCTCGACGCGGACGGCAAGCTCACCGTCGCCGGTGGAATCGAATCCAAAACCCCGCCCCCGGAGCTTGCGGCCCCGGCCCCGTCGGGCCCGCCGGCGTCCCCGGCGCAGACCGGTCCCCGGGTGGACCCCTCCGTCGTGTCGAACCTCGTGGCGCGGGTCGACCAGGTCGCCGCGGACGTGAAGGGCGGCCTGGCCCCCGTCCCGGAACTGGCCCGCAAACTGGAGGAGACCGGCGCGCGCCTGACCGTCCTCGCGGGCGCGCTCGACGCGCTGAAGGCCCGCCCGCCCGCCGTCGCCCCGGCCGCCGCCGCAACCCCGGCGGATTCCGCCGCGCTGACGCCCTCCGCAACGAGGCCCGGGCGGTCGCGCAGCAGACCGGCATGCTGGAGCGGCAGTCGCCGCGCAGATCGCCTCTCTCGCCGAGGCGCGCGGATGGATTCCGCCGTTGCAGCGCCAGATGGAGGCGGTGGCCGGCCAGGTGAAGGCGCCCTGGAAGCGCGATTCGCGGGCCTCGCCCCCGCACCGCCCGCCGTCGCGCCCGTTGCGCCTGGGCAACTCGAGGAGATCCGCAGTTCGGTCAAAATCTCCCTGGAGGAGGCCACCCGGGGCTGGAGGCGAAACGGAAGCGCAGGGCGAGGTGTTCAAGGAGTCCATCGCCGCGCTGGCCACCAACCGGACGAACGCGGCCGCGCAGCCGGCGCCCGCCGATGCGTCGGGCGCAGGGCAACGAGGCGGGTCTCATGGCCACCGTCTCGGGCGGGGCGGGAAACTGGTCCACCGGCCCTCGTCGGTGATCAGCGGCGGCTTCACCAACGTCGCCGAGGAGGCGTTCGCCGTGATCGGCGGGGGCGCGCAGAACCGATCCGCCGGCAAATACGCGACCATCGCCGGCGGCTCGGCCAACCTGGCGCAGGGCACCTACTCGGCCGTCGGGGGCGGGCGTGAAAACCAGGGCCTGGGCGCCTATGTCAGCCTGCCCGGGGCCGCGACAACCTGGCCAAGGCCGACTACCCCTCGCCGCCGGGCGGCGCGCGAAGGCGTTGCACAAGGGGGCGTTCGTCTGGGCCGACTCCACCGACGAGGATTTCGCTCCGCCGCGCGACGACCCTCGTCTCTCCTCTTCGTGCGGCCGCCGGCGGCGTCTCGCTGGCCTCCTCCTCCTCCCCTCAACTCGGGCGTCGAACTGCCGGCCGGCGCCAGCGCCTGGAGCGTGCGCTACGAGACGCGGTTGAAGCCGAGCATTTCACCGACATCGATCCGCTCGACTCCTCGCCCGCGTCGCGCCATGCCCATCCGGGCGTTCTCCCTGAAGTCGCAGCGCGACGACATCCGCCACATCGGCCCGGTCGCGGAGGATTTTCATGCGCACTTCCCGTACGGCGAGGACGACCGGCTCATCAACACGGCGGACCTCGACGGCATCGCCCTCAGCGCCATCCAGGGTTGAACCGGAAGATCGAGGAGAAGGACCGCCAGTTGCGGAGGCAGCAGGAGGAGATCGACGCCCTCAAGCAGGCGGTCAAGTCGCTGCTGGACGCTCCGGCGCCGTGTAGCATGGGCGACCTGCGGGACATGTGGTCCTCCACCGGGGCTGCAGCGCGCCGCGGGCTGGGCACAGCGCTCCGCCACCGCGCATCCTGCGCGCGGACCGCGTGGCGGAGGTGGAGGAGGTGCCCGGGAGGCCGGCGGCGACGGCGGCTTGCTGGAAGCGTCGCGGGATTCGTCGCCTACGAGGCGGCCCTGGCCTTCGACCGCGCTCGCGACCCGCGCCCCGCCGGCCCGCTGGCGTGGTTCCTGGCGGTACGATCCGGCCAACGTCCACCGCGGCATATCCCGCCCCACCCGCCCGCCGGCCCGGCCGCGCCGGACTGGCGGGGGACAAGGACGAGGACCGGTTCCAGACGCGCATCGCCGCCATCCTGGAAGATCGCCGCGGGCGAGACCTATCAGGTGAACGCCACGCACCGGCTCCGGGCCGGCTTCCGCGGCGACCCCTGGGCGCTCTTCCTGGACCGGCTGCTCGTCCAGCCCGCCCCCCACGCCGCGTTTCTGGACCTGGGCGACCTGGCGGTGTGCTCCTGGTCTCCGGAACTGTTCTTCCATCAGCAGGGATCGACCGTGACCTGCCGCCCCATGAAGGGCACGGGCGCGGCCACGGCCGAGCCTTCCGTCCTCCGCGGAAGCGAAAAGGACCGCGCGGAGAACATCATGATCGTGGACATGGTGCGCAACGACCTCGGTCACATCGCCCATCCCGGCAGCGTGCGGGCGGAGCCGCTCTTCACGGTCGAAACCTACCGGACGGTCCAGCAGATGACCTCCACCGTCACCGCCGGAACGGACGAGGCGTGGCCCGGCGTCTTCCGCGCCCTCTTTCCCTGCGCCTCGGTGACCGGCGCCCCCAAGGTGCAAACCATGCGGATCATCCGCGAACTCGAGGACACGCCGCGGAAGGTCTACACCGGCGCGATCGGCTGCGCCTTCGGCCCGCGCGACGCCGAGTTCAACGTCGCCATCCGCACCGCGGTGGTCGCGGGCGGCGCGGCGGAATACGGCGTCGGATCGGGCATCGTCTGGGATTCCACCGCGGCGGAGGAATGGAGCGAGTGCGCTGGCTGCCGCATGCTGGGGAAGCGACCGCCCGAAGTTCGATCTGCTCGAGACCCTGCGCTGGAGCCCTTCCGCCGGGTTCGAGCTGCTGGAGGGCCATCTGGAGCGCCGCTGCGCAGCGCGGCGTTTTTCAACTGTCCGGTGGACCGGCGGGCGGTGGACCGGGCGCTGGCGCGCGCGGCGGACACCTGGCCGCGCGCCGACATGCGTGGTGCGGCTGCTGGCGGATCGCGGCGGCGGCCTCCGCGTCGAAGCCGTCCCCCTGCTCCCCGCCCGACCGCGCCTGCGGGCGGTGCCGACGACCGCCCGGTTTGCACCGCCGATCCGTTCCTGTACCACAAGACCACGCACCGCGCGGTCTATGACGAGTTCGGGCGCGCCATCCGGACGCGGACGACGTGCTGCTCTGGAATGCGGCGGGCATGGCGTGCGAATTCATCATCGGGAACCTGGCCGCCGATCTGGACGGGCGCATGGTCACGCCGCCGGTTCACCACGGTCTGCTTCCCGGCGTGTGGCGGGCGCGGGAACTCGCGGCCGGGCGGATCGTCGAAGCCGACCTTCCCCTCGCGGCCCTGCGCGGCGCCCGGGCGGTGCTGCTCCTCAACTCGGTCCGGGGCCGGGTCCCGGTGGATCTGCTCTAGAACGCCCCGAAGAAGATGCTGCTGAAGGTGGTGATCGGCGAGGTCTCGCGGAAATCGTCCACCGTCGCGCGCAGATCCTGCACCAGGCCGCGCACCTCCTGGTACAGCTTGTCCTCGTTGACCAGCAGGCCGATGGTGCTGTTGGTGTTGCTGAGGTTGCCCGAGAAGCTCTTGAGCGACCTGGTGACCTCGAGGACGTTGGCATACAGCTCGTCGTTCTTGGAGAGCAGCTTGCCCAGCGTGCTCTCCCCGCTTTCCAGCCGGTCCGAGACGGTCTTGAGGTTGGCCGAGACGGCGACCAGGTTGGAGGCGACCGCGTCGACCTTGTTGTAAAGGTCGTCATCCTCGGAAAACAGCCTCCCCGCCGTCCCCTTGCCGCTGCGGATCCTGGCCGTGACGGCGGCGATGTCATCCGACGCCCGGTTCAGCTTGTTCCCCAGCTCGACCACCTCGTTGTAGATCGTGTCGTCCGCGATCAGCCGGGCCACGGTCCCCGTGCCCGAGTTGAGCTTCACGGTGAGGTCGGCGATGTTTTTCGCCGTCTTCTCCAGGTTGGCCAGGACCCCGCCCTTGTTCAGGGCGTCCCGGATGGAGGCGATCATCTCCGTGGCGTCCGCCATCAGGTCCACCGGCGGCGTGCCCTGGAGTTCCTGCGAGGACTTGTCCAGCGGGGGATTTCCCACCGGGCCGTCCGTGATGACCACCTTGTTCCCCCCGAGCAGCGAGGTGGGCATGACCTTGAAGGTCGCCCCCTGCCGGAGCTCGATGCTCTTGTCGATCTCGAAGCGGATCGCCACCTTGTCATGCCCGGCCATGTCGATGCTCTTGACCGACCCCACGATCATGCCGCGGAAGTGGACGTTCTCCCCGTCCTTCAACCCCTGGATGTCCTGGAAGAAGACGGTCATCTCCTGTTTCTCGGAGAAGAAGTTGTGCTTGCTGATCACGATGGTGAACAGGCCCAGGAAGAGCAGCACTCCAAAGATGAAGGATCCGACGACGAGTTCGGTGGTGACGTCCTGTCTGCGTGACGGTTTCATTTGAAGTTCTCCATTTCCTTGAAAAAGTCGGGGCCGATGTGCTGGGAATCGAGGAAGTCCCGGACCACCGGATGCTTCGAGCGGAGGAACTCCTTCGGGACGGAGGCCTCCACGACCGCGCCCTTGTCCAGCATGGCGATGCGGTCGCCCACGGTGAGGGCGCTGATCATGTCGTGCGTGACGACCACGCTGGTGACGCCCAGTTCGGCCTGCAGACGGCGGATCAGCTCGTCGATCGTCCGGGAGATCACGGGATCCAGGCCGGAGGTCGGCTCGTCATACAGGATGATCTCCGGCTTGGTGACGATGGCCCGGGCCAGTCCCGCCCGCTTCATCATCCCGCCCGAGATGTTGGCCGGCAGCTTCTCGAACGCCTCCTCCATGCCCACCTGCGCCAGCGTGGCCCGGACGAGTTTCTCGATCTCGTCGTCGCTCATCTTCGTGTGCTCCCGCAGGGGCAGCGCGACGTTTTCCCCGACGGACAGCCACTGCAGCAGCGCCCCGCTCTGGAAGAGGTAGCCGAAGCGCGAGCGCACCTTCCCCAGCCCCTTGCCGTCCATGTCCTGGATGGGCTCCCCGGCGATCAGGATCTCCCCGGAGGTCGGCCGCAGCAGCCCGACCATGTGCTTGAGGGTGACGCTCTTGCCCGCCCCGGACATGCCGACCAGGCAGAGGGTTTCGCCCTTCCTGACCTCGATGCTGAAGTCGTTGAGCACGCACTTCGGGCCGAACATCTTGGTGACATGGCGGAAGACGATCATGTGTAGAACAGCTTGGTGACCATGTAGCCCAGCATGAGCATGAGCAGGAAGGAGGAAACGACCGTCTGCCGGGTCGCCTTGCCCACCCCGACCGCCCCCTCCTTCGTGCTGAAGCCCTGGTGGCAGGCGATGGTGCAGATGACGACGCCGAAAATGAACGCCTTGAGCAGGCCCACGTACAGGTCCTTCACCTCCGCGTAGTCCACCACGTTGAAGAAGTAGGACGTGCGCGAGACGCCCAACTGGGTCTGCGCCACGATCGCCCCGCCCAGGATCGCGACGATGTTGGTGTAGAAGGTGAGCAGCGGCATCATCACGCACAGGGCGAGCAGCCGGGGCATCACCAGGTACCGCGCCGGACTGATGGACATGATCTCCAGCGCCGCGACCTCCTCGGACACCGTCATCGTGCCGAGCTGGGCGGCGATGGACGACCCCACGCTGGCGGCGATGATCATGGCCGTCATGAACGGCCCCATCTCCCGCAGCATCGTCACCGTGACGCCGCCCCCCACGTATTCCTCCTGGCCGTACCGGCGCAGCTCGATGCCGGTTTGCAGCGCGAAGATCATGCCGGTGAACAGCGCCACCACCGTGATGACCCCCAGGCTGCGGATGCCGGTGAAGAACATCTGGTAGGCGACCTCGGAACGGTTCCGGCGCGACAGCGCGTGCGGGAAATGGCCGAACGCCGCGAGCGTCACGATAAAGGCCCGCCCCATCTCCCGGCAAAACTGCATGAGGGAGCGGCCCATGCGGATGATGGGGTTCTTGACCGGCTCGAAGAATTCTGGCTCGCGGACAATCATGGGGGGCTCTTCCCGACGGGAAGCTCGAAAAGATACAACAACTTGAGCTTTTTCTCGCCTTGTTTTTTCGACCAGCCGACCAGTCCCTTCAGGAACCGCCAGCCCCCGTCGCCCCCGGCGGATTCGCGCGTGGACTCCAACAGGGGGAAAACATTCCAATGGTGATAGCCCCGCCCGTCGTCGACGTTCCGGTACATGCCCCAGAGGAACTCGGTCTGCCGCGCGTCCCCCTGGGTCTCACGCTGGTAGAAGGTCCACAGCGGCGCCCAGTTCCTCTCGATTCCGCCCGGATTCTTGCCCGGCCACAGGTCGGGGATCCGCAACCGCGAGGCGTCCCCCACCCGCTCGCTGGAAAACAGCGGCCAGAACGACCGGTTGTGCTCGTCCTTCCCCCGGTCCGCGGGGTCGGTGAAGGCCCGGTCGTTCTTGTAGAAGAACGGCAGCACCTGGAAACTGTCCTGCTTCACCTGCGGCGAGGTCACCCCGATCCTCCAGCCGAGCGGCCACAGCACGAACGAACGGTGCACCACGCGCTCGTTCACCTTGTCCTCGATCCGTTTCCAGCCGTAGAGGGGGAAGAGATAGAACTTGTCGATGTCCCCCTCGCTCTTCTGGAAGAACGGCCAGGGCCCGCTGATGCGCCGGTTGCCGTTGCCCTCGGCCACCTTGAAGAACGGCGGGATGTACCAACGCGTGGACTGGTCCTCGAGATCGGCCTTCCCGTAGATCGGGAAGAGGATCCAGGCCTTCCCCTTCGCCCCCTTGAAGAAGTACTCGGCCTGGTTCCAGAAGGGCCAGAGAATGAAGCGCTTGGAATACTGTCCGTCCTTCCGGGCCACGCCCCAGAAGGGCCACACCCGGCGCTGATACAGACCCTCGCCCGTGGTGTGGCTGTAGAACGGCCAGAGAATGGAGAGGGTCCGCACCTCGTTGATGCTGCTGCGGGACCAGAAGGGGAAGAGAATGAACCGGATCTCGTCGCGCGTCAGGAATTCGCGGATGGTCCCGCCGATCGGGAAGATCGCCGCGTAGTCCTTGCCATCGCGCGTCCGTCCTCCGAAGTAGAATGGCAGCACCCACAGCCGCCGCCGCGAGTCGGGCTTGGTGACGTCGTCCCGCATATAGATGACCGTCAGGAACCAGCCCGAACGCGTGTTCCCGTGCCCCCGCAGGCTCCCCAGCGGCCACACGTATTCCTTCAGCCAGCGCTCCGGCTGCGCCCCGGGATCCAGCGACTTGCTGTAGAAGGGGCGGACGGCCGCGAGTGTGCGGTCCTCCGTGTCCGTCTTCCGCTCCCAGAACGGCCCGACCGCCCGCTCCACCGCGTGCCCGTGCACGTTGGTTCCCCGGTAGAAGAACGGCCCCCAGTCCGAGACCGCGCGCGGCGGTTCCCCGGCCCGGACGGACGGGCCGGCCAGGAAGAGGATCGTCGCGAGAATGCGCAGCGGGACACACATGGGGGGCGACGATATACCACGCTCCGCCGTTTGGGCAAGGATTTGCCCGCTGCGAATGCGCGGAAGGTGGAGGACCGTTCAAGGAGTTGCAAATCGCCCGCGACAAATCCAAGGATCGGGGAACGGGATGCGTCCCAGGCCGTATCCACCGACTTTCACCCCGCGAGGCAACCCATGAAGACCCGACTTCCCTTCCTTCCCCTCCTGCTGGCCGCCGTTTTGGGACTGCGCGCGGAGGAACCCCAGCCGGATCCGCTCGCGCCGCTGCGCAACGCCATGCGGGCGGAGCAATACCCGGAATCGATCGCGCTGGCCGAAAAATTCGGCGCAGCCGCAAACCCCGGGGCCGGCGAAGCCCTCTACCTGAAGGCGCTGGCGCTCTTCCATTCGAAGAAGTTCGCGGAGTGCGCGGAAACGGCGGGAGCGCTCGCGGAGGCGGCGCCGAAGTCGGACTGGCGGCACAAGGCGGTGTTCCTGAAGGCGCAGGCGCTGGTGGAACAGAAGAAGTTCCAGGAGGCGGCGGCGATCTACCAGGCGGAGGCGGCGCGGGTGCTGTCGGCGGATCGCAAGGAGGGCCTGGTGCAGGTGGTCGCGGAGTTCGCGCGCAAGCTGACCCTGCCGGCCGACCCGGCCGTGCCGGACTCGCCGAAGCCCGACTTCCAGAAGGCGGTGAACCTCTACGCGAAGGCGCTGGCGATGGAGATCTCGCGCCCGCTGCGCGACGACCTGCTCTTCCGCAAGGGGCGGGCGGTGCAGCAAACCGGCAACGCGGGCCAGGCGATGCTGGAGTTCCAGGCCTACCTGACCGAATTTGATCCGGCGTGGACCGGCCCGGCGGGTTCGGGCTCGCCGCGCCAGCCGATGCAGATCCCGCCGCCCGCGGGCAGGCACATCGCGGAGGCGCGCTTCCATCTGGCGGAGGCGCAGATCCAGGCGGGCAACGCCGCCGCGGGGCGAATGGAACTGGAAGACCTGCTGAAGCTGAACCCGGAGGGCACGGCGGCGCTGACGCCGGAAATCCACTGGCTGATGGTCAAATCGCACGTGGTGCAGCCGGAGGAAGCCGGGGGGTCCAATCGCAATGCGCTGATGGCGACCAACTCCTACACCCCCGGCCAGACCATTGGCAACACGGGCGGACTGCCGACGGAAAACGTGCGCCTGTATGCGCTGCGGGACGGGGACCTGGACGCGGCGGTGAAGGCCTGCCGGGACTACTTGGCGGCGCACCCGGAGGGCAGCCGGGCGGTGCGGGCGGCGTGGATGATCGCCGAGGTGCTGGAGTCGGCCGGGCGGGCGGAAGACGCGATCGCCGCGTATCGCGACGTGATCGCGGGCAAGGGATTCCGGCTGCCGGAGGTCGGGGCGGAGCAGAAATATGACGAGGAGATCCGCGCCTTTCCGGCCACCCACCTCGCCAACCTGAAAATGCGCGCGGTGTTCCGGGTCGGGGAGATCCTCGGACGCCAGAAGAAGCACGAGCAGGCCATCGCCGCGTGGCAGGGGTATGTGAAGGACTATCCGAACGGCCCGCAGTGGGCGGAGAGCCAGAACGCGATCATCAACGCGGAATTCCAGATGGGCATGGACGCGCTGGCGGGCGGGGACGAGGCGGCGGCGCTGCAACGCTTCGAGGCCTTCCTGAACGCGCATCCGCTGGACGAGCGTTCGCCGCGGATCCTGTATCTTTTCGGGGCGGTGCACGAGGCGCGCGCGGCCGGGCTGGAGAAGGCGAAGGGCGCGAAGGCGGAGATCGACGCGGCGTACCGGCGGGCGGTGGACGAGTGGTCGAAGCTGGTGAGCAAGTATCCGCAGAGCCCGGAGGCGCGCATCGCGCTGCTGAAGAGCGGCGGGCTGCACGAGGAGAAGTTCGGGGAGTTTGAAAAGGCGCTGCACATCTACCGCAAGCTGGCGGAGGAGTTCGGCTACGGCGGGGCGCAGGCCTCGACCGCGCGGCTGACGCAGAAGGCGCTGGAACTGTCGGCCGAGCGCACCTTCCGCACGAACGAGAAGGCGGTGGTGAAGCTGAAGCTGCGCAACATCGAGAAGGTGTCGTTCCGGCTGCACAAGATCGACCTGCAGGCGTACTTCCGGAAGATGCACGGGATCGGCGGCGTGGAGGGCCTCGATGTGTCCCTCATCCAGCCGGACAAGACCTGGGAGTTCAAACCGGAGGGCTACGCGAAGTACAAGCCGTTCGAGCAGGAGGTGGAGATCCCCTTCCCCGGCAACGAGCCGGGCGCGTACGTGGTGACGGCGGGCGACGACGAATGGGAGTCCACCGTGCTGGTGCTGCGGTCGGACCTGGAGGTGATCGTGAAGTCGAGCCGGCGCGAGGTGCTCGCGTTTGTGCAGGACATGGTGACGGGCAAGCCGGCGGAGGGCGTGGACATCCTGGTGAGCGACGGCAAGGCGGTCGCGGCCACGGGCAGGACGGGTGCGGACGGGGTGTTCAAGACGGCGCTGGAGTCGCTCAAGGACCTCGGCGACGTGCGCCTCTTCGCGCTGGGCAAGGGACACGCGGCGTCGTTCAACCTCGATCTGGCGGGGCTGCAACGGTCGTCGGGATTGACGGCCAAGGGCTACCTGTACACCGACCGGCCGGTCTACCAGCCGGGCGAGACGGTCTCGCTGCGCGGGATCCTGCGCGAGGTGCGCGACACGGCGTACGCGGTGCCGGAGAACAGCGAATTCAAGGTGGGCATCACCGATCCGCAGGGCCGCCTGCTGTCGGAGCAGACGGTGAAGATCGGGCGCTTCGGGACGTTTGACGCGAGTCTGGCGCTGCCGTCCGCCGCCGCGAGCGGGTCGTACACGCTCGCCGCGCACCAGGAGCGCAAGGGGCGCGAGCCGCTGCACTTCCAGGGGACGTTCGAGGTCCGGCCGTTCAAGCTGGAGAAGATCAAGCTGGCGATGGACTTCCCCCGGCGCGTGTGGTTCCGCGGCGAGAAGATCGAAGCCGTGATCACCACCGCCTACTACTGGGGTGAACCGCTGGCCGGCCGAACCCTGCGCTGCACCCTGCCGGACGGCCGCACGCAGAGTGTGACGACCGACGCCGAGGGGCGCGCCACGCTGGCCTTCGACACCACGGCCATGCGCCCCGGCAGCGTCCTCACCTTCGCGGCGGCGCTCGACGGGGAGTCGATGACCGTCACGGAGACCGTCACCCTCGCGCGCCTCGGCTTCAGCATCGCCGCGAAGCCGAGCCAGCCGGTGGTGATCGCCGGGGAGCCGTTCGATCTCGGCATCACGACGACCGCCGCGGACGGAAAGCCCGCGGGTCAGGCGCTGAAGCTGGCGGTGCTACGCGTCGAGCAGCCCAAGGTCAGCCCGGTGATGACCCTGCTGCCCTGGCCCCGCGACGGGGGCGTCGAGGTGGCGGAGGTGATGGAGTCCGAACTTGAGATAAAGACCGACGCCGCCACCGGAAAGGCCACCGCCCCGCTGAAACTTGAGAAGGGCGGGCTCTACCGCCTGCGGGTCACCGGTACCGACCGGTTCGGCCAGACGATCACGCAGCAGAGCCAGGTGGAGGTGTCCGACGACACCGGCGCTATCAAGCTCCGCCTGTTCGCCGACAGCGCGACGCTGAAGGTGGCCAGACCGCGGCGGTGCGCCTGCATTCTACGCGCCTCGAACGCGGGCTCGCGCTGGTGACCCTCGAAGGCGAGACGATCACCGCGCCACCGCATCGTGGAACTGAAGAAGGATGACAACGAAGTGCCGGTCGAGGTGGGCCACGACCTCTTCCCGAATTTCCACCTGGCGGTGGCCGCGATGGACGGTCGCGATCTGCGCGAGGCGGTGAAGGACTTCACCGTGGAGCGCGAACTCAAGGTGTCGGTCAAGCCGCTGAAGGACGCCTTCCGGCCGGGCGAGGAGGAAGATCGAACTCCTACCTGCCGTGACCGACCAGACCGGGGAAGCCGGTCGAGGCCGAGTTGAGCCTCGCTGGTAGACGAGGCGCTGTTCGCGATCCATGCCGACTCGCTCACGCCCATCCTGGAATTCTTCCAGCAGGACGCCCGCCGCCACGCGGAGTTCAAGCTCGGGGCGACATGCGGGTTCCGCTATCCGGGGGTGACGAGATCGGTTTCGAAGGACGTCGTGGCCGGAATCCCGGCCGCCGCACGCACTGCAGCGATCAGGAGCGCGACCAGCTCGCCGAACTGCGCAGCAGCAGCTGCAGGCAGCCCAGCTGAGCCGCGCAGCCGGTGGTGCGCAATGGCTCCGGCACCCTGGTCCTCGACGGACTGAACACCTACAGCGGATCCACCATCATTACCGGGGGGGTCTTGAAGGATTTGGAGAAGAGTCAAGTCGGATGGGATGCGGATGCTCCAAACGATGACTTGTCCAGGATCGTCGACAACAAACCCGTGTCGGGCGAGCAGGCCGCCGGTGAAAAAGCTCCGCCTCCCCCGCCGCAGAAGTCCGCGGCGAGGGCCGCACTGGCTGCCCGCGGTTGTCGCAAACGAACGGCAAGAGCCGTCGTTTCCGTGCCGATGCCGGAAGCCTGCCGCCCTGGCGGCTGACCGCGCGCGGGTGCACGGTCGAAACACTGGTCGGCCAGGTCACCGCGCAGACGATCACGCGCAAGGACTTCTTTGTCGACCTCGAGACCTGAGCAGCGCTATGCGCGAGGGCGATGAACTCCGCGTCATCGGCCGCGTGCACAACCTCACCGACCACAAGGGACCGGTCGCGCTCAGCCGCCTGCTCGACGCCGCCGATCCGCGAAGGTCCTCGCCGAACGGGAGAAGACCGTCGACATGGCGGCGAAATCCGGCGCGGAGGCGGTGTTCGACGCCGTGACGATCCCCGCGCTGCTCGGGGCCACCCTGGAACTCTCCGCCAGCGCCGGGCCGCATCAGGACGCGCTGAACCTGACCGTGCCGGTCCGCCCGTGGGGCCTGCCCTACGCGGCCGCCGAAGAACCGCCAATGCGGACACCGCGGCCGTGCTCACCCTGCCCGCCGGGCGCGCTACGCCTCCTCGTGGCTGACCGTCTCCATCGGCCCGGATCTGCAGCACGCGTTGATCGACATGGCCCTGCCCGGCCGTGGCGGCTGCGGCTTCGACGCCATGCTGGCCCCGCCGGCCTGGGGGGATCATCCCGCCCACGAGCTGGTGTCCGTGGCGTCGGCCCTCGCCTACGCCAACTCCGGCAAGCTGGACACTCCCGCCGCGCGCCAACTGGCCGACCGCGCCCGCGCGCTGGTCGCGGCGCTCGTGACTTCTCAGGAGGAGAACGGCTCCTGGTCCAGCAAATTCCCGGGCCACGCCATCACCTCGTGGGCCTTCTGGGGACTGGTCACCGCGCGCAACGCGGGCATCGCGGTGCACAAGGACACGATGGAGAAGGCCGCCGCGATGCTGCTCAAGCAGCTCGAGGGGCTCAACGCCGACGACCACGACAACAAGGCGATCATCCTGCACGCCCTCTCCTGCGACAAGCGCGCCGACTTCGCCGCGTGCAACCGCCTCTACCGCGAACGCAACACGCTCGGCACCACCACCCTCGCCTACCTCACCCGCACCTTCCAGAACATCGGCCGCGCGGAGATCGCGGCGGAGCTGGCGGGCATCCTGGAGGCCAAGGCGAAGAAGGTCGACGGCCAGCCGGTGGCCTGGGAGCCCGGGTACAAGCTGGTCTATCTGAACGATCCCGCGGAAACCGCCGCCCTGGTGCTGCTGGCCCTGGCCGAGGTGAAGCCGGATTCGCCCCTCGCCGGGTCGACCGCGCAGGCGCTGCTGGAATCCCGCGGCTCCTTCGGCTTCACGAACGCGCGGGCGCGCGGGGCGTCGCTGGCGGCGCTCACGGCCTGGTATGGCCGGGGCCGCGAGCAGGCGACCGACCTGGAGATCGCCGTGGTCGTCAACGGCACGGAAGTCGGCAGGGCGACGTCCGCCGGAGCGCAGGGCCTCACCTTGATCGACGTGCCCTCTTCGGCCCTGAAACCGGAGAAGAACGTGGTCGAATTCAAGATGAAGGGCCGCGGCCGCTACGCCTACGCCGCCACGTTGAACGGGTTTTCGTCCGACACCCGCAACACTGGCGACAACGTCCGCCCCAGCGCGAACACCTGGCACTACCGCCACGCGCCGCTCGAATACCGCGGGCGTTCGCTGGGGGTCACCAGCACCTCGCCGGTCAAAAACATTGAAAACGGCCAGCGGGTGAGCGTCGACGTGCACGACCGGTTCGGGCACTGGGATAACACGCGCTGGTACGTGCTCGACATTCCGCTGCCCGCCGGGGCGCGCCTGGTGGAGGGATCGGTTTCCGTGAATGATGACTTCAAGGCCGAGGTGCTCGACGATTCCATCCGGGTGTACTTCTACCAGCGTCTGCCGTCGGTCCACTACGAGCTGACCGGCTATACGCCCGGCACGTTCCGGCTGTTGCCGCCCGTCGTCCGCGAAGTCGGCAATCCCGGCTTCATCAGCGTGGGCCCCTCCCCCGTCCTGACCGTGCTCGCGCCCGGGGAGAAGTCGCCCGACCCCTACTCCATGAACATCGACGAGCACTTCGCCCTCGGCCGCGCCTACTTCGACGACGGCGACCTGGCCACCGCCCTCGAGCACCTCACCGCCGTGCGCACGGAGAACGCGAAGTACAGCGAGCGGGAACTCGCCCGCATGCTGCTGTGGATCCACACCTCGCCGAAATTCTACGACGCCCGCAAGATCGTCGACCTCTTCGAAATCCTGCGCGAGCGCTATCCCACCCTGGAAATCCCCTTCGACCGGATCCTGGTGGTCGGGCGCGCCTACACCGACATCGGCGAGTTCGAGCGCTCCTGGCTGGTCTTCCGCGCCGCCATCGCCGCGAGCTTCGTCAACGACTCGTCCATCAGCGCCGTGCTCGAGGACGAGGGGCGCTTCCTCGGCTCCATCGACTTCCAGGAGCGGGTCTGGCGCGAGTACCCCGACACCGCCGACGTGCTCTCCAGCTACTTCGCCCTCTCGCAGCTTCTCTACCAGAAGGCGCCCAACGCGCACGAACTGCCCAAGGAGGACGGCGTGCAGCCCGAGAAGATCGCGATGCTCAAGCGCACCTCCGATCTCCTTCTCAACTTCCTGGCCATGTACCCGCGCGACCCGCTCGCGGACGACGCCGCCTTCAGTCTCGCCAACTGCGTGCTGACGCTGAAGAACTATCCGCTCACCGTGGCGCTCAGCAGCGAGTTCGCCGCGCGCTACGCCGACAGCCCCATGGCGCCCGGCCTGCAGTACGTCACCGCCCTCGGCCTCTTCTGGCAGAACAAGTACGGCGAGGCCCTGGCGGCCGCGCGCGTTGTGGCCGACGGCGACAGCAAGGACCGCGACTTCGCCCGCTACATCCTCGGGCAGATCTTCCATGCCGAAAGCAAGCCGGGCGACGCCATCGAGTGGTACGGCAAGGTCAAGGAGCTGTATCCCGACGCCGCCGAGGCCATCGCCTACTTCGAGAAGAAGAGCATCGCCCTCGACGAGATCACCGAGGTCAAACCCGGCAGCCCGGTCTCCCTCACCCTCAAGCACCGCAACATCAAGGAGGCGTTCCTGCAGGTGTACCGCGTCGACCTGATGAAGCTCTATCTCCAGCAGAAGAACCTCAGCGCCATCACCAGCGTGCAGCTCGCGGGCATCCGTCCCGAGCTGGAGCAGACCCTGGCGCTGGGCGACGGCAAGGACTACGTCGAGAAGGAGACGGCGGTCTCCCTCGCCCTCAAGGACGAGGCCGCGTATCTGGTCATCTGCCGCGGCGACGATCTCTTCACCAGCGGCATGGTGTTGATCACCCCGCTCAAGATCGAGGTGCAGGAGGACACCGCCAGCGGCCGCGTGCGCGCCAACGTGCTCGACACCGCGAAGGGCGGCTACCGGCCCGAGGTTCACGTCAAGGCCATCGGCAGCGCCGACAAGGACTTCCGCGGCGGCGACACCGATCTGCGCGGCCTCTTCATCGCCGACGGCCTGCGCGGCAAGGCCACCGTCATCGCCCGCGAAGGCGAATCCCGCTACGCCTTCTTCCGCGGCGACACCTGGCTGGGCGCTCCCGACAACGCCCCGGCGGCCCCGGTCGATAAGCAGGCCGAGCAGGGAATTCAGATCGTATCGGGGCAATCTCAACATCGACAACGGCATGATCCAGCAGTTGAACAACGACAAATTCAACGCCACCGCCGCCAGGCCCCGAACAAGGGCGTGCAGATGAAGGCCGCGTATTGACGCGGCCGGGCATTCGTAGCCGACCTGTGCGCTTGCCGGGCGAATTGTCGAACCCGGGCCAAGGAGGTTGCGGCTGCGGCCGGATTTGTGGCGATGACGCCGGGGAAAGCCGCCCGGCAGGGCGGCGGGAAAGTGGCAGGGCGGTGGTGTCCGGTCACCGGAAAACATTTTCAAGGCGGGTTCCGGTCGCCGGAAATTTGACCGCAGCCGCAATCTCCGTGGCGGGCCCTACTCTCGCGGCGGCAGGTCCAGGCGCAGCGTGAGCAACCCGCGGCCGGGGAGCCGCACCGGAAGCCGGCCGGACGAGAACGATTGGGAGGGCAGCTCGGCCGCGTCGTCCGCGGGACTGGTGCGCCAGATCCGGGCGCGGGCGTCGGTGAACGGGGCGTCGACGGCGATCTCGAGGTCGGCATCCTGATCCTGCACCGCGGCGATGTGGATGACCAGGGTGCGGCCGTCGCGGGTGATGAAGGAGGAGGACTTGACGCCGGCTTTGGCGATCCCCGAGGCGAACGCACCCGTGACCTCGCTGTTCACCACCCGCATGCCGGGGCTCAGCGGGGCGCTCCACTGGCGGAAGCCGTGGTAGATCTTGGTCAGGGTGTAGTCGCGGGCCCAGTTCAGGTGGATGAGCGCCTCGCCCCCCTGCCGGGGCGGATAGACCCAGTCGTAGGCCATCCAGGCGTTGACGCCCTCGTTGAAGGCCTCGGTCATGGCCAGCCAGTATTCCCCGGCGGAGCGGATCAGCCCGGGGGACTTGTCCTCGCCGTTATAGCACTGTTCGGTGACCCAGACGGGGCGGTCGCCGGCCACCTCGCGCATCTTCGCCCAGCGGTGGCCGCGGCGGTCGTAGTCGTGGTTGCCGACGATGTCCACCTGGCCGCCCGCCGCGGCGAGGGTGGCGGGCAGGAACTTCTCGGCGGTGTCGACCGCGCTGAGCATGTTGGGCGCGACCAGCTTGGGGTTGGGCACCCCGGGGTGGCGGCGGGCCATCTCGTCGAGGTAGTCGGCGACGATCTTGAACAGGCGGGCGTGCTGTTCGCAGGTGAGGAAGTAACCGGGCTGGTCGTGCTCCCAGTCGGGCTCGTTGCAGATGCTGAGGTAGGAGACGGGCTGGCCCCCGCGGTTCATGTGGTCGAGGAAGGCCCAGATGTATTCGCCGAGTTCCAGTTCCAGTCCGGGCTTGAGCGTGCCGCGCGCCTTGCCGCCGGCGGACGCCTCGTTGTTGGTCTTCATCCACGGCGGGGGCGTGTAGAGCACCGCGTAGAGCTTGAGGTTCGGCAGGCGCTTGCGGGCCGCGGCGGCGATCTTCAGCGGATGATCGCAGTAGGCGAAGTCGGCGGGGTTGAAGGCGGGCCGCCAGGGATCGTCGTTGTCGTTCCTCGGCTCGTGGTCGTGGCGGATCATCACCTGCAGGAAATCGGTACGGACCTGCGTGAACATGTCGTCGTAGAGTTTTTCCTGTTCGACCGGATGGCCGTTGGCGCCGAGGCTGGTGACGTGCGCCTCGTAGAAGATCACCCCGCAGCCCATGCCCTGGAATTCCTGGCGGACGTCGCCGGGGTGGACGGTGACGGTGGTGACGGGCTCCGCGGCGAAGGCGGGAGCCAGCCCGAGTGCGGTCAGAGCGACAAGGATATGCAGTGGTTTCATGGTGGCGGACTGCTGGTGTATCCACGCCGGGCCAGGCCGACAAACACATTTCCTGGTACAGCGGGGCCTGCGGACCCGCTTCAGGTGGTACAGCGGGGCCTGCGGACCCGCTCCAGGTGGTACAGCGGGGCCTGCGGACCCGCTCCAAGGCCGGGGAGACCGCGGCGAAATTTGGCGGGCACGCGCCCTGCCGCGCCGGACCTCCGAGCTGCTGCGGTGGATTGAGGCTCATCCGGTGGCTTCCTTCGCCCCCTTTCGACTGGTAGGGCGAGGCAGCCTGTCCTCCTCTGGCGGAACCGCGCCGAGCCGCCGCGGGGTGGCAAGGTGGGCCGGCAGGATGCCACGGGTCCCGGCGGCCTTCTCAGTGCGTCACCACCAGCCGCACGTAGAGGAGGGGTGCGGCGGACCATTCGGCGGGGAGGCGGACCTGGAGGAGGGTTTCGCTGTCGACCAGGATTTCGGGGGTGACGGACTGCCAATGGGAAAGGTCGGTGCCGGCTTCGAACCGGTGCAGAACGTCCGTGCGGCGGGCGGTGCGGGGGAAGGAGACGACGGGATGCCAGGCCCCGGCGAAAAATTGCGGCGCGGCCGCAACCCGCCCCGCCCCCGGTGTTGCGGAGCGGGGAAGCGTGCCGGCGGCGTATTCGATCAGATTGGCCACGCCGTCGAGGTCGGCGTCAAAATCGTCGGCGGCGATGCCGGCGGCGTCGGGAGAGCCGAAATGGTCGTTGCGCCAGATCTGCAGCGGGGTCCACGGGGTGAAGCGCGCGACGCTGCGGCCGTTGGTGCTGACCCACACGGTGCCGGGACGCCAGGGATCCACGGCGACGGCCTGCGCGCTGGCGAAGCGCCAGCCGGGCCGGGTGATCTCGCCCCAGGTCGCGCCCTGGTCGGCCGAGTAGTAGATCCTGGTGAAGGTGTCGCCGGTGCGCCGGCCCAGCACGGCGACGCGGCCGTCGCAGGCGTCGATTTCATCGGTGCTGTCGAAGCCGGCCACGGGGGTCCAGGTGACGCCGCCGTCGGGGCTGGTGTCGAGCCCCCAGTTGAAGGCGGCCCAGAGCCGGCCGCCGATCCGCGGGTCCGCGCTGAAGCGGCCGTAGTTGCCGCGGGGCTGGGTGGCGGGCCTGGTCCAGGTTGCGCCGCGGTCGGAGGACTGCCAGAAGCCGTTGCCGCGCAGGAAGAGGTAGCGGCGGCTGGCGTCCACGGCGTCGGCCTCGATGCGCGGATGCCACCAGAAGGTGTCGCCGTAGTCGAAGCCGGCGGGCAGTCCCGCGGCCTGCGTGAAGGTGGATCCGCCGTTGGTGGACCGGTAGACGCCGCCTGCGCCGGTGCCGCCCGCGCCGCCGGCAACGACCAGGATGTCATCGGGGTTGTCGGGCGAGGCGACGGCGTCGAGCAGGATGCCGCCGCCGGCGGGCAGGCCGGTGAAGGCGCGTTTGGCCCAGTTGGTTCCGTTGTCGGTGCTGACGTACAGGCGCGGGGTTCCCCCGCCCTGCTCGCCGCCGGGGGCGAGGATGCGGTTGCCGGAAACGAGCGGGCGGTGGCTGAACATGACGTTGTCGTCAGGCCAGGGAAAGCGGCGGCCGAGGAAGCCCTCGCAGCGTCCGGACTCGCCGCCATCGGTGACGACGGCCATGCCGTGGTCGGCGAAGGGGAGGTAGACGCGGTCGGGGTCGGAGGGATGAAAGCGGACCTGCCAGGCGACGATTTCGCCGACGCCCCGGACGACGGACTTCCAGGTGGAGCCGGAATTGTCGGAGCGCCAGGGACCGTATCCGCCGGAGAGGTACCAGCGCGCGGGGTTGGAGGGGTCCTGATACAGGTGGTTGCGGCCCCCGTTGAGCGAGCCGGGCGCCGGGACCGGCTGCCAGGCGGCGGGGGTGCCGGTGAGGGTCATGGGGAGCATCGTCCAGGTGGCGCCGTTGCTGGTGCTGCGTCCATCCCACTGGTACACCGAGCCGGCGGTGATCGACCCGTCGGCCAGGACGGCGAGTTGCGGGTTGATTTCCAGCGGCTTCCAGCCCTTGGCGGACTGGAAGGCGTTGAGCCAGTCTGGCCAGACGTCGGTTTGCGTGTAGGTCGCGGGGTTGGCCCAGTCGGTGGCGGTGAAGCGCAGCAGCTTGATGTCGGTGAGCGCGCCGGGGACTTGTTTGCCGCCGTTGATGAAGGTGGTGCCGTCGCCCTTGCGCACGATGCGCCAGACGCGCTCCTGCGTGAGCACGCGGGTCCAGGTGACGCCGCGGTTGACGGAGACCCAGGCGCCGCCCTCGCCGCCGGCCCAGATCTGGTCGGGGAAGTCCGGGTGGATGCAGAGGGAGGTGAAGACGACGGTGCCGAAGGTCGCGGCCGCGACCTGGGTCCAGGTGGCGCCGGCGTCGGTGGATTTCCAGAGGCCGTTGGCGCGCGATCCGGCCCAGATTTCCCGCGCGTCCGCCGGGTGGAGGGCGATGCATTCGCCTCCGAAGCGGGGCTCGTCGTTGCCGGAGAAGTTGAGTCCGGGTTTCACCTGCGCCCAGGTGGCGCCGCCGTCCGAACTCTTCCAGATCCCGCGCGCGGGGTCGCCCGACGCGTAGGAGGTGCCGCAGCACTGGTAGACGACGTTGGAGTCGCCGGGATCCACCGCCACCCCCTGGACGTACCAGCCGGCGGGACTGGTCATGTCGCCGGAGAGGAACCGCCAGGACTCCCCGTGGTCGTCGGTGCGGTAGAGTCCTCCGACATCGGTGCGGCCGTACACGCGTCCGCCCGGGTGGCCGGCGAAGCCGGAGAACCAGCCGCCGCCGTCACCGTCGATCTGGCGGAAGGACCCGGGGATGGCCGCCGCGGCGGTCAAGGGAAGCAGCAGGAGGATCAGGTTGCGCGGCATGGCGGACATGGGAGCATCATCCATACCCGCAACGGCGGGAAACGGCAAATGCGCCCCGAAAAAGACGCACATTTGGGTTGTCCCCCTGCAAATCGCGGCTACCGTCCTGCGTCTCAAACCCCAAAAGGAACCCATGAAGAAAAGCATCCTTGCCGCCGCCGCCCTGGCCTCCGCCGCCGCTTTCGCGCAGACTGCCCCGACCGATCCCGCCCAAAAGACCGCGTACGCCCTTGGCGCCGACGTGGCCCGCAACATGTCGATGAACAACATCAAGCCGGACGCGGCGATGTTCGCCCAGGGGTTCAAGGACTTCCAGGACGGCAAGCTGCAGATGACCGAGGAGCAGATCGGCCAGGAGCTGACCGCCCTCCAGCGCAAGGTGATGGAAGAGCGTCAGAAGGGCATGGCCGCCGCGGGCGCCGAGAACCTGGAAGCCGCCAAGAAGTTCCTCGCCGAAAACGGCAAGAAGGAGGGGGTGACCTCCCTCCCGAGCGGCCTGCAGTACACGGTGACCCAGGAAGGCAAGGGCGAGAAGCCCGCCGCCACCGACAAGGTGAAGGTGCACTACACGGGCAAGTTGCTCAGTGGAAAAGTATTCGACAGCTCGGTGGAGCGCGGCGAGCCCGTGACCTTCCCGCTCAACGGCGTCATTCCCGGCTGGACGGAGGGCATCCAGTTGCTCGCCCCCGGCGCGAAGGCGACGCTCTTCATCCCGCCAAACCTCGCG
>JAXMHJ010000048.1:0-41340 GCA_046346795.1 Kiritimatiellia bacterium | reverse complement strand
GAAGAGGGGGGCGTAGGTTTCCGGCGCGCCGCCGGCCCGCGGCAGGTGCAGGGGCACCATGCGCGGGGTGTGGCCGAGGCGGCGCAGGGCGCGGGCCAGGGTGTGGTCGCGGCGGCATACGCCGCCCTGCGGGCCGCCGTCGCCGGGGGTGAGCAGGAGGATGTGCACGGTCAGCCGCGCCTCCCCTCGCCGCGTTCGGGGGCGGGCGTCATGTCCGGGCCGGCTCCATGTGCACGAGCACGTTTTTCACGCCGGACACCCGCTCGCTGATCGCGGACTTCACGGCGTGGCTGACGTCGTGCGAGACGAGCAGCGACATGGCGGGGTCGGCGTGGACGTGGATGTCGACGAAGTAGACGGTGCCGGATTGCCGGACCCACAGCTTCTCCACGTCGAGCACGCCGGCCACGGCGAGGGCGGCCGACTTCACCTGCTCCAGCACCTGCTCGGAGGGCCGGCGGTCAAGGAGCTGGGTGGTCGCCCGGCGGATGATGGCCATGCCGTTGTAGAAGATGATCGCGCTGGCCACGAGCGCGGCCCAGTCGTCGGCGGACTCCCATCCGGCGCCGCCCCACAGGGCGATGGCGATGCCCATGGCGGCGGCGCCCGAGGTGATGGCGTCGGCGCGGTGGTGGAAGGAGTCGGCCGAGAGCGCCACGCTCATGTCGCCTCGGTTGGCGCGGGAGACCAGGCGGCTGAGGGTTTCCTTGACCAGCACCACCCCGACCAGGACGATCAGCGTGAAGGGCGCGGGCGCGTGGTGCGGGGTGAGGATTTCGCGCACGGCCTGGAGGACGATGCCGACGGCGGCGAACAGGATGATGAGCCCGACGACGAACGCGGACAGGGCCTCGGCCTTGCCGTAGCCGTAGGGGAAGACCTCGTCGGCCTCGCGGCTGGCCAGGCGGAGCCCGCCGAGGACCACCACCGACCCCACCACGTCCACCATCGACTCCACCGCGTCGGCGATGAGGGCGTAGGAGGTGCCCACGATCCCGGCGATCAGCTTGACCGCCGCCAGCAGGGTGTTGCCGATCACGCCCATCAGGACGAGCCGGACGGCGCCGGAAGAACTCACGGGAGCGCCGGATAGTCGGAATACCCCTTGGGGCCGCCGACATTGAGCGTGGCGAGGTCGGGCGGATTGAGGGCGGCGCCGAGCTGGTAGCGGCGGACGAGGTCGGGGTTGGCCAGGAAGGGCATGCCGAAGGAGACGAGGCTGGCCTCGTGGCGGTCCAGCACCTCGCGGGCGCTGTGGGCGTCGTATCCGCCGTTGACCATGAGGGGGCCGTGGAAGGCCTTGCGCAGGTGCGGGGTGACCTTGGGGGCGACCGGGTTGGCCAGGAAGTGGCCGGGGAGGGCCTCCTGCACGTGCAGGTAGGCCAGCCCGAGCCGGTCGAGCTCGCGGGCGACATGGGTGAAGGTGGCGACCGGGTCGCTGTCGTGCATGTCGTTGTAGCGGCAGGTCGGGGAAAAGCGGACGCCGACGCGCGCGGGCTCCCAGGCGGCGCAGACGGCCCGGGTGACCTCGAGCAGGAAGCGGGCGCGGTTGGCCGGACTGCCTCCATAGAGGTCGGTGCGCTGGTTGGTCCCGTCGCGCAGGAACTGGTCGAGCAGGTAGCCGTTGGCGGCGTGGATCTCGACGCCGTCGAACCCGGCCCGGCGAGCGCGGGCCGCGGCGGCGGCGAAGTCGGCGGTGATGGCGTGGATCTCCTCGATCTCCAACGGGCGCGGGGTCACGGCGTCGACCTTGCCCGTGTGCGTCTCCGCCTTGGCCTTCGCGGCGATGGCGGACGGGGCGACGGGGGGCCGGCCCTGGTGGAAGTCGGGATGGGACAGGCGGCCGATGTGCCAGATCTGGAGGAAGATGCGGCCGCCGTAGGAGTGGACGGCCGACACCAGGCGTTTCCAACCCGCCTCCTGGGCGTCGGTGTACATGCCGGGCGATCCGGTCCAGTCGTGTCCCTGGCGCGAGACCGAGGCGGCCTCGGAAACGATGAGACCCGCCCCGGCGCGCTGGGTGTAATAGGTGGCCATGAGATCGTTGGGGACGCCGTCCGCATCCGCGCGACGCCGGCTCATGGGGGCGACCACCATGCGGTTGGGCAGGTGGAGGGGGCCGAGTTCGAAGGAGGTGTAGAGAATGTTCTGGGGCATGGCGGGTCCTCGGGGTGAAGGCCGGGAGCATATCCTCGGGCCGGGTTTTGTAAAACCCGAATGGTGGGTCGGGGCTCCCCCGGTGAAGGGCCGGTGACGGGCCGGCTAGTCCTGCAGATACGACACCCGGTAGGCCAGGCACCCGGGCACGCCGCCGCCGAGCGGGAGGATGACGGTCTCGCGGAATTCGTCGGCCACCAGGGAGGTCACCGGCTGCCAGGCCCCGGGGGAAGACAGGTCCGCGCACTCGATGGCGTAGGAAATGCCCGGGTTGGCGTCGAAGGCGAGCTGCAGCCCGGACGGGCTGGCGGAGACGTCCACCCGGAGGTGGATCATCACGTCCCGGAACCCGGCGTTGGCCAGGGCGGCCGGCCGCGTGAACCGGCCCACCTCCAGCGCCTCCCCCGCGGCGAGC
This sequence comes from Kiritimatiellia bacterium, assembly GCA_046346795.1. GTDB lineage: Bacteria > Verrucomicrobiota > Kiritimatiellia > SS1-B-03-39 > UBA6053 > JAXMHJ01. Next base: position 38,768 of record JAXMHJ010000048.1, on the reverse strand, counting down.
CGGACGTCGCCCAGGGTGGCGAAGCCCTGCGGCAGGGTGATGGTCCGGGGCGCGCCGGAGGCGTTCACCAGCGTGAGCACGACCGTGGAACCCGCGGCGAGGTCCTGAAAGGGGACGGCGAAGCTGCCGCTGGGATTGGAGCGGTCAAACCAGGCGCCGGCCACCCCGTTGACCGCGAGGCGCACCTCGATGCCACCCACCCCCTCGCCCTGGTCGTACTTCCCGTTCTGGTTGGCGTCATGGAATACGGTGTCCGTGAAAAACGACCAGGCGGCGCGCAGACCGACATCCTGGGTGTAGTAATCGCGCGTGACGAGGTACGAGGTGCCGCCGATGACCTGCAGCAGGCGGCGCTGGTAGTAGCCCAGGCCGATCTCGCGGGCGTTGCCGTTGAGGATCATCTTGCGGTGCCCCCGGCTGGCCACCCCGGTGTCGACCACCAGCAGGTCGTGCGCCCGCGCGGGGGCCACGGCCTCGGCGGGATATCCGCCGGTGCTGCCGGACCCGCCCGAGACGATGTTCTCGATGAATCCGGACACCCCGTTGGCGTAACCCTGCACGGTCTGGCGCTGCATGGGGGCGCTGTTGAGGGGAAAATAGTTGGCCGACGGGCTGTTGTGCTGCACCAGCAGGGTTTCCGCCATGTCGCGGGAGTGCTTGTCGCAGGCTTCGTTGATCAGCCGGTGAGGCGCCAGCGGCGGTTTGCGGGCGGCCCAGACCGCCCACTCGGCGGGGGTGGTGCCGAAATCGTTCGCGCCGTCGGCGTCCTCGCAAACGTCATAGGCGCGATCGGCGCTGTTGACGAGATTGTACCGGTCGGCCTCGCGCTCCGGGGCATGGCGCGCCCGGTTGAGCAGCCAGCGGATTTCCTCGTTTCGCGCGCCCGGATCGCCGTCATCGGTGTATTCCACCGCCGCAAACAGGGGGAGCGCCACGAGCAGAAATCCCGCCCATGTCGCGTTATGCCAACAGTTTGCAACCCATCCCGTCATCTTGTCGCGCGCGCCTCCGCGCGAGAAGCAAGCAGGAATCCTGCCAGAATATCAGGGATTTACGACGTCCAGGCCGTCGATCAGCGTGGGTGCGCCGATTTCCTCCTCCTCGTAGGTCTCCTGCCGGGCATTCATGAATTTCACGCCGCCCTTGGGCTGGATCATGAGGGAACCCCGGTCCGCCTGGAAGACGTATTCATAGCCCTCCTTGGGCGTGGGGATGGAGTCGATGTAGCGGTTGAAGACAAGCTCGTGCAGGTTGGTGGGATAGCGCCGGTTGTCCCGGAGAAACCGCCGGATGGCCAGGACCACGGCGTCGCCGGGCTCCTTTTCCCTCATCTTGCTCCGGGAGCGGTCCAGCATGTCGGTGAAGGAGGTGCCGTTGGTCTGCGCGGCGGAGGGTTCGGCGGGGGGCGCGGTCGGGGGTTTCCCGCAGGACGCGAGTCCGGCCGCCGCCACCGCCAGGAGCAGCGGGAGGGCGAGGATGCGCAGGGAGGTGGAACGGGTGACGGGGGTCATGGCGGGTCTTGGGGGAGGGGCTTTCCGATCTTCTGCCAGGCCCGGCGGGCAGCCTTGATCATCACCGCCGAGGTCAGCGCGAAGGGCAGCAGCATCGCCACCCCCCACTCGCGCAGGAGGAAGAAGGGAAACACATCGTAGCCGTACTGGGCATAGTACATCGAAACCGACACCAGCGTCCACAGAATGAAGATGCTGCCCGTGAGCAGGGAGATCCAGATTCCGGCGAGGCCCTCCAGGCGGAGCGTCTCGTCCTCCAGCGCCTCGCCCAGCATCCAGGCCGTCTTGTTGAGCCGCCCCAGCAGCAGGAACACCGAGACGGCCATGATCAGGATGTTGGCGGCCAGATACACCGACCCCGGGAAGTGGATCCACCATTCGTAGAACGGGATGAAATAGGCGGAGAGGGCGCCCAGGATGACCGCGTGCAGGGTGCTGTTCCGCCACTGCGGGTGGGGCAGGCGCGCGACGTGCATTTGCCAGGCGGCCCAGGTCAGGCCGGCCAGCCCGGCGGCCAGCGTCACCATGTGCAGGGCGCTGGGGGCGCGGCTGCGGAGCATCATGAGCGCGCCCACGAGGGCGACCGGGGTGGCCGCGGCCGACAGGGCGAAGGCCCCGGCCAGCCGCAGCCGGGGGACGCGGGAAAGCGCGCGTTGATACGCCTCGCCGGGATAATCCGCCGCGGGAGGGGGCGGGGTCAGATCCGGATGGTGTTCCACTTGGAGCACGACGTGCAGCGGACGAAATACTTCTTGGGGGCGCCGTCGGTCGCGGGCTTGACCGCGGAAAAATTATTGGCCACCCGCTCCTTCTGCACGTCGGCGAGGTTCAATTCGCAGTCGGACGAGCAGTTCCAGCAGTGGAACTTGATCATGACTTGTCGTGCGGATTTGGCCTGCTCCATGTTCATTGTCTCCAGGGGATGCGCGGAACGGGCCGAACATCTCATGCCCGCGCGGGATCGACAAGCAGGAATCCTCCGGCGGGGGGAGGGAAACCACGGCCTTTTCATTTCAGCCCGTTTGCCTCAATCCGCGCAAAGCATTCCTTTCGCGCTTGACCCCGGACCCGTTTTTTGCCATCCAGACCATGGATGAAAACGCAAACGCTCCCCCCCCGGCCTGACGCCGCCCCTCCGGGCGCCGCGGTTTCCCGCGTCGTCGTCCATCCCGTGGACGACCCCACCCAGCAAAAAGAGTTCGATCTTCTGATGGAAGAAAAACACTACATCGGCGCCAGCCCGCCCGTCGGCGAGACGCTGCGGCAGCGGGCCTACCTCGACGGTCAGCCGGTGGCCTTGCTGGTTTGGGGACCCTGCGTGTACGCCTTCACGGATCGCGACCGGCACATCGGCTGGAACGCGCGCACGCGCGCCCAGCGGCTCAAGCTGGTCGTGCAAAACCGCCGCTTCCTGCTGCTCACCGAACGCGGGGAAGCCCCGAATCTCGCCTCCCAGGTTCTCGCCGCCGCCGTGCGCGCCCTGCCCAAACAATGGCGGGAACGCTTCGGCTACGAACCGCTGGCCGCGGAAACCTTCTCGGACATCGAAGCCTTCGAGGGCACCTGCTACAAGGCCTCCGGCTGGGAAGCAATCGGACGGAGCAAGGGCTACTCCCGCCACAAGGCCGACTTCTTCATCCCCAACGGACGCCCCAAGAAGTTCTGGTTCAAAGCGCTGCGCCCCGACGCCCTGGACCTGCTGCGCGCGGACACCCTGCCGCCGGAGTGCGCCGCCGGAAACCAGGGCAACGCCCACGGCGTGATGCCGCTGGGCAAGCCTCTGCGCGAGTCGCTCTTCCGCGCGTTGAGCAAGGTCCCCGACCCGCGCACCTGCAACAAACACTTCTGCCAGCCCGGCCTGCTCAGCATCGTCGTCATGGCCATGATGTGCGGGCGAAAGGACCTCTCCAGCATCCAGCGCTTCGGGCAAAGCCTCACCCAGGCCCAACGCAGGGAAATCGGCATGCCGCGCAAAAAGGGCGGCGTCCTGCGCAAGGTTCCCTCCTACAGCGCGCTGCGCAATTTGTTGAAGCAAATCGAGCCCGACGCCCTGGGCCGCGTGCTCTCCGCGTGGTTCTCCTCCCACGCGGACAGGCTGCCCGGGCAACTCGCCGTGGACGGCAAAATGATCGGGACGATCTGCGGAGTGGTCAGCGTGGTCGACCCCGAAACCGGCGTCCCCGTCGCCATGGCCCCCATGCGCCACAAGGAGGAAGGCCCCGACGGCGAGCTGACCTGCGCCCGCGTGGCCCTGGCCCAGGCCGGGGACTTGAGCGGCAAGACCGTCAGCGGCGATGCGCTCCACGCCGAGGCCAAAACCGCCCGGCAGATCCTCAACCAGGGCGGCGACTACCTTCTGCAAATCAAAGGCAACCAGCCCACCCTGCTCGATTATGCCCGGCGCTCCACCCAAGGCGCCCCCTTTTTCTCCTCCCCCCGGACCCCGGCCACGGACGCGTGCTGGAGCGCCGGCTCCGCATAGCCGAATCCAACCCGATGGCCTGCGACTTCCCGGGCGCGGGGACGATCCTGCACCTGCGCTCCAGCCAGGACGGGGGCCGGACGTGGGAGGATCGCTACGAGCTCGGCAGTCATTCGCCCGACCACTTTTCCCTGCCCCAATGGGCCGGCGTGATCCGACAGCACTGGGGCATCGAGAACCGCACCCACTATCCCAAGGACGCCACCTTGCGCGAGGATGACACCCGCGTGCGCAACCCCCGGATCCTCGCCAATCTCATTCAACTCCGCAACGTCGTCCTCTTCTTCTTCGGCTCCCGCAGCGACGAGGAGGCCAAACGCATGAAATATCTGCCCGCCTGGATCGAGCTCAATCAGCGTTCCCCAAGGCCACTCCTACGAAACATCATGCGGGTTTCATGGCTCAAATGAAAAAGCCGTGGGGAGGAAACATGCCCCGCCTTCGCGCTTGCGCATCCGGCCAGGCGCGGCTACAAGAGGCGCCTTCCACCCCCGGAGCCGCAATCATGAAATCATCCCTCATCGCCCGTTCCCTGATCTCGGGAGTTGCCGGGTTCTTCCTGGCCGCCTCCGTCCACGCTCAAACCAACACCACAGAACAGGCGGCCGCGCCCGCCGGAAAGGACCCCGTGAAGGAAATCCGCGACTTCATCCAGGCCAAGATCGACGCCAAGGCCATCGACAAATCCGCAACTGGAAGACCCAGTTGCCGATGTTCCCCTCCGTCACCTTCGACCCCGCGAAGAAGTATTTCTGGAACATCAAGACCAACAAGGGCGACGTGAAGGTCGAGCTCTTCAACAAGACCGCCCCGAAGCACGTCGCCAACGTGATCTACCTGACCGAGGTCGGCTTCTACGACAACGGCGTGTTCCACCGCGTGATCCCCGGCTTCATGGCCCAGGGCGGCTGCCCGCTCGGCGCCGGCACCGGCTCGCCCGGCTACCGCTTCGACGGCGAGTTCCCCGCCGGCGGCCCCAGGCACGACCGCCCCGGCATCCTGTCCACCGCCAACGCCGGCCCGGGCACCGACGGCAGCCAGTTCTTCCTGACCTTCGTGGAAACCGCCTGGCTCGACGGCAAGCACACCGTGTTCGGCCAGGTCGTCGCCGGCGCCCAGACCCTGGCCGAACTGGAAAAGTTCGGTTCCCAGAACGGCCGCACCAAGGAGCCCCTGCTCATCGAGAAGGCCACGATCACCATCGAGTGATCCGGCCGTTTCGGAAAATGAAAAGCCCCGCGGTGACGCGGGGCTTTTTTATTGGATTGGCAATCGGCAATTGGAGATTGGCGATGCCGCCAAAGGCGGCGGTCACCCCGCCGCGATCGCCTTCATGTACTCGCGGCGCATGACCGCGATGTGCGTGATGGAGATGCCCTTGGGGCAGGCGGCTTCGCATTCGGCGTGGTTGGAGCAGTCGCCGAATCCCTCGGCGTCCATCTGCTTCACCATGCGTTCGACCCGGCGCAGGGCCTCGGGCGCGCCCTGGGGCAGGTGGGCGAACTGGGAGATCTTGGCGCTGGTGAAGAGGCTGGCGGAGGCGTTCGGGCAGGCGGCCACGCAGGCGCCGCAGCCGATGCAGGTCGCCGCGTCCATCGCGCACTCGGCCTTGTGGCGCGGCACGATGATGTTGTTGGCGTCCGGCGCGGAACCGGTGTTGGTCGAGATGTACCCGCCCGCCGCCATGATGCGGTCGAACGCGGAGCGGTCGACCACCAGGTCCTTGAGGATCGGGAAGGCGTTGGCCCGGAAGGGCTCGATCGTGATGGTCTGCCCGTTCTTGAAACTGCGCATGCGCAGCTCGCAGGTGGTGCAGCAGTGCTTCATGCCGTGCGGCACCCCCTCGATCACCAGCCCGCAGGTGCCGCAGATGCCCTCGCGGCAGTCGCTGTCGAAGGCCACCGGCTCACGCCCCTCGCGGGTGAGCTTTTCGTTGAGGGTGTCGAGCACCTCGAGGATGGACTGCTCGGGGCGGACGCCGTCGACGGAATATTCCTCGATCCGCCCTTCGGCGTTCGGGGAGGCCTGCCGCCAGATGCGGAGTTTGAAGTTCAACTGTTCGCTCATCGCTGGAATCTCCTGGAAGGTTATTTGTAGCTGCGCTGGGAGGGCTTCGCGACCTCGAAGGCCAGCGGAACCTTGTGGAGGACCGGCTTCTGGCCCGGGCCCTTGTATTCCCACGCGGAAACGTGGGTCTGGGTGTCGTCCTGGCGGTCCGCCTCGCCCTCGGGGGTCTGATACTCGGTGCGGAAGTGGCCGCCGCAGGACTCCTTGCGCTCCAGCGCGTCCATCGCCATCAGCTCGCCCAGCTCGAGGAAGTCGGCCACGCGGCCGGCCATTTCCAGCGCCTTGTTGAGGTCGCGGCCCTGGCCGGGCACCTTGACGTTCTTCCAGAACTCCTGCCGCAGGGCGGGGATGTCCTGAAGCGCCTTGCCCAGGCTTTCGGCGTTGCGGGCCATGCCCACGTTGTCCCACATGGTTTTGCCCAGTTCGCGGTGGATCTCGCCGGAGGGGCGCTGGCCGTTGATGGACAGGAGCCTGGCGACCTGGTCCTCGGTTTCCTTGACGAGCTGCGCGAAGACCGGGTGGTCCTCCTTGACCGCGCCCGGCTTCACGCCGGCGAGGTAATCGCTCAGGGTGTAGGGAATGACGAAGTAGCCGTCGGCCAGGCCCTGCATCAGCGCGCTGGCGCCGAGGCGGTTGGCCCCGTGGTCGGAGAAGTTGGCCTCGCCCAGGGCGAAGAGCCCCGGCACGGTGGTCATCAGGTGGTAGTCCACCCACAGCCCGCCCATGGTGTAGTGCGGGGCGGGATAGATCATCATCGGCGTCTCGTAGGGATCGTCGTCGGTGATCTCGTGGTACATCTGGAACAGGTTGCCGTAGCGTTCCTTGATGACGTTCTTGCCGAGGCGCTTGATGGAGTCGGCGAAGTCGAGGTACACGGCCACGCCGGTCGGCCCGACGCCGTAGCCCTCGTCGCAGCGCTCCTTGGCGGCACGGGAGGCGATGTCGCGCGGGACCAGGTTGCCGAACGCCGGGTAGCGGCGCTCCAGGAAGTAGTCGCGCTCGGCCTCGGGGATGTCCTTGGGCTTGCGCTTGTCGGCCTTGGCCTTGGGCACCCACACGCGGCCGTCGTTGCGCAGCGACTCGCTCATCAGCGTCAGCTTGGACTGCGTGTCGCCCAGGCGCGGGAGGCAGGTGGGGTGGATCTGGGTGAAGCAGGGGTTGGCGAAGAAGGCCCCGCGCTTGTGGCAGCGCCACGCGGCGGTGACGTTGCAGTTCACGGCGTTGGTGGAGAGGTAGAACACCGTGGAGTAGCCGCCGGTGCAGAGCAGCACGGCGTCGCCGGCGTGCTTCTCGATCTCGCCGGTGACCAGGTTGCGGCACAGGATGCCCTTCGCCACGCCGTCCACGACGGCGAGGTCGAGCATCTCGCGCTGGGCGAGGATGTTCACCGTGGCGGCGTCGACCTGGCGCATGAGGGAGCTGTACGCCCCGAGCAGGAGCTGCTGGCCGGTCTGGCCGCGGGCGTAGAAGGTGCGCTGGAGTTGCGCGCCGCCGAAGGAGCGGGTGTCGAGCAGGCCGCCGTACTCGCGGGCGAAGGGCACGCCGAGGGCGACGCAGTGGTCGATGATGTCGCAGCTCACCTCGGCCAGGCGGTGCACGTTGGCCTCGCGGGCGCGGAAGTCGCCGCCCTTCACGGTGTCGTAGAAGAGGCGGTGGACGGAGTCGCCGTCGTTGCGGTAGTTCTTCGCGGCGTTGATGCCGCCCTGCGCGGCGACCGAGTGGGCGCGGCGGGGGGAGTCGTGGATGGTGAAGGCCTTGACGTTGTAGCCGAGTTCGCCGAGGGCGGAGGCGGCCGACGCGCCGGCCAGGCCGGTGCCGACCACCAGCACGGTGTACTTGCGCTTGTTGGCGGGGTTCACCAGCCGGGCGTGGTCCTTGTAGGACTGCCACTTTTCGGCCAGCGGGCCGGGGGGGATGCGGTCGTTCAGCACGCCGGATGTCTTGGGGGTGGAATCGGTGCTCACGGGTGGCCTCCGGTCACGGGGGTGGGAACGGTGAAGAAGAGGTAAACCAGGATCGGCAGGACCAGGAAGCCCAGCGCCAGGGCCATCCCGAAGGCGGTCCCGGCGCATTGCAGGCCCTTGACCGTGTTGGGGCGGCTGGCGCCGAGCGACTGGAACATGCTCCAGACCCCGTGCTTGAGATGCGTGCCCAGGACCCACATCGCCGCGACGTAGATGGCGACCTGCGGCAGGTGCTTGAACTCGGTGACGACCAGGTAGTACACGTCCTTCAGTTTTTCGCCGTGCAGCGTGTATTCGGCCATCTTGCCGTACTTGAAGTGGCAGATGTGCATCACCACGAAGGCGAGGACCACCAGCCCGGACCAGATCATGTTGAGCGAGCTGAGCGTCTTGCGGCTGGCACCGCCGGCGTTACCGGTCACCACGTATTTCTGCGTGCGGGCCTTGCGGCTGCCGGTCTGCACCTTCACCGCCGAGACGATGTGGGTGGTGAAGAACACCAGCAGGCCGGCCTCGGCCAGGTAGATGAAGGCGCCGTGCATCGCGGTGGCGAGGAAGTGGGCGTAGGCATTGAAGACATCCGGCCCGGCGAAGAGGGTCAGATTGCCGACCAGGTGGCCGATCAGGAAGACCACCAGCACGATGCCGGTTATCCCCGTCAGCAGCTTCCGGCCGACCGAGGACCACAGTTTGCAGTTACATGTCACGACGAGACCTCATGGGTTGAAAACCCGTCCACTCTAGCGGCTAAAGGGGGGGCTGCAACCCTGAAACCGGGTCGGGATTTGCCTGAGGGGGACGGGGCCGGGGAGGTTGCGGCTGCGGCCGGTTTGGCCGGCACGGCGCATGCCGACGCGGCTGAACCCCGGTGAAAACGGGTTCACCCCTCGGACGATCCGCCCGGGAGGGTCCCGGCCGGCGCATTCACCCGGAAGGATTTTACCGCACTTCCCCGAATGGCGCTTGCGGCGCGGGAGCCTCCGGCGGTAAGGGATTCCACCATGTCCGTTCGGTTTCCAGAGTCCATGGAGCGGGTCGCCGGGTCCCGGGCTCCGCCGCCGCGCACCGCCTGGTGGCAGTGGGCCACCGTGCTGTCGCTGGATGCGCCCGCCGTGGCGCTGGTCTGGCAGGCGTTTTTTGCCCGTCTGCTCGGAGTGCATTTGCAGCCCCACCATCATGTGATCCTCGGGGTTGTGACCTGGGTGGTGTACGCGGCGGACCGCTGGATGGAGGGGCTGGAGATCGACCCCGCGCTGGTCTGCACCCAGCGGCACCGGTTTTACCAGCAATTCCGGCTGCCCGTGGCGGTCCTGGGCGTGTGCCTGACCCTTGCGGTATCCGGGCTGGCCCTGGCCCGGCTCACCCGCGCGGAGTGGGAGGCGGGCCTGGTGCTGGCGGCGCCGGTGGGCCTCTACCTGGTGGCGGGTCCCATGCTGCGCCGGATCGAGGCCTGGCGGATTCCGAAGGAGCTGTGCATCGCCGTGCTGTTTGCCGCCGGCACGGGTTGCTTTCCGCTGGTCCAGGCCGGGCCGCAGGCCTCCCGGCTGGCCTTTCCGCTGCTCTGGTTCGCCCTGCTCTGCCTGTCGAATCTGGTGCTGATCGCGCGATGGGAGACGACGGTCGACGTCGCCCACGCGCAATTCTCCATCGCCCTCGCCCACCCGGCGCTGGACCGCCGCCTCGGCGCCACGCCCTGGGTCGTTGCCGTCGCGGCGGCGGCCGCCGGGCTCGCCCGCGCGGGCGGGCCGGTGGTGGTGGCGGCCTGCGTCAGCGTTTCCGCCGCGCTGCTGGGCCTGCTGGACCGGTGCCAGGACCGGCTGGGCCGCCGCCTGGCGCGCGCCATCGTCGATGCCACGCTGCTCACGCCGCTGGTTCCCCTCCTGCTCGGAGTGGTTTGACGGGTTGCCCCGCCCACCGGAAAGCGTCATGAGCAAAACCACCGAATCCGTTCCCGCCCCCGGTGAAAAAGACGAGGCCGCCCGCTCCGAGCTGCAGGAGTTCCTCGACATCAGCCGGCAACGACGCCTGATTTTCCCCCAGGCCGCGCTGGTGGGCCTCTGCGCGGGACTGGTCGCCCTGGCCTTCCGCGCCTCCCTGGCCGGGGCGGATTTCCTGCGCGCGCGAATGTCGGTCCGGGCCCATGGCCTGCCGGCGGGGGGGTGGATTTTCCCGGTGCTCCTGACCACCCTGGGCGCGGCGGTTTCCGTGGCGATCACCCGGCGCTACGCGCCCGAGGCCGGCGGCAGCGGGATTCCCCACCTGGAAGCGGTGCTGCACCGGATCCGCAACCTGCACTGGCAGCGTCTCCTGCCGGTCAAATTCCTCGGCGGCATCCTGGCCATCGGGAGCGGGCTGGCGCTGGGGCGGGAGGGCCCCACGGTCCAGATGGGCGGGGCCGTGGGTGGAGCCGTCGCGCGCCTGCTCAAGACCTCGGAGCGGGAGCGTCTGACCCTCATTTCCGCCGGGGCCGGAGCCGGTCTCGCGGCCGCGTTCAACGCCCCCCTGTCCGGACTGGTCTTTGTGCTGGAGGAGGTCCGGCGCGACTTTCAACCCATCGTCTTCGGGGCGGCCTTTCTGGCGGCCGCGGTGGCGGACATTGTCGCCCGCATCGGATCGGGCCAGTTTCCCATTTTCTCCGTTCCGAGCTATCCGGTGCCGCCGCTGACCGCCCTGCCGGTCTTCGCCCTTCTGGGCGTCGCCGCCGGCCTCCTGGGAGTGCTGTTCAACCGGAGCCTGATGGCCGCCATCCGCGGGTATGCGCGCATTCCCGCCCGTTTCGCCGTTCCGGCGGCGGCCCTCACCGGCGGGATCGTCGGCCTGGCGGGCTGGTTTGCCCCCGACCTGATCGGGAGCGGGCACTCGCTGGCGGAATCCACCCTCAAGGGTGAAGTCCTCATGGCGGCCATTCCGCTGATCTTCGCCTCGCGCTTCCTGCTGACCACGGCCAGTTACGGCACCGGCGCGCCGGGCGGAATCTTCGCCCCCCTGCTTGTCCTCGGGGCCTTGATCGGTCTGGCCGTCGGACATGCGGCGCACCACCTGGCGCCGGGCGTGGTCCCGGTTCCGGCCGTATTTGCCGTCGTCGGGATGGCCGCCTACTTCACCGCCATCGTGCGCGCTCCGCTCACCGGCATCATGCTGATCCTGGAAATGACCGGCAACTACTCCCAGATGCTGCCGCTGCTGGTGAGTTGTTTCTGCGCGTACGCCACCGCCGAAATGTTGAAGGAGATGCCCATCTACGAGGCCCTGTTGCAGCGCGACCTCCGCCGGGGTGGCGGGGCGACCTTCCTCAAGGTCCCGGTCGTCATCGACTTCATCATCCGGGAGAACGCCCCCTTCGCCGGACGCGAGCTGCGCACCCTGGGACTTCCTTCCGGGTGCATCCTGGTGCGTTGCTCCGACGGATCCCGCGAATGGGTTCCCAAGGCCGACACCCGGTTGATGCCGCACATGTCGGTCACCGCGGTCATCGCCCCCGAGGCGACCAGCGGGCTGGAACTCCTCCGCATCGGGTGCGGGACCATCAGCGATTGATTCAACCGGTTTTCCCGTGACCGGGTGGGCGGGAACGACTAAACGGGAGTCATGGTCGCGCCCGCCCCCTCCAAACTGCTCTCCCGCGCCTGCCTGGTCGTGTCGATCACCCTGCTCATCGCCTCGGCGTGGCTGGGCAAGAAAGCGGCGCTGGCCAACGTGGACATGAGCGTCACCGGACTGGCCGGGAATCCGTGGTATCTCGCGGTGCTGGCCTGCCTGGGGGTGCACGCGCTGGTGTGGCCGCTGGCGCTGCGGACCATCCCGCTGTCGATCGCCTATGCCGTGGTCAACCCGCTCTCGCAGGGGATGGAAGACGGGATTCTCCGGCAGGGGCATGTGGCGGCGGATGTCGCCGCGGCCCAGCCGGCGGGCGGTCTCCTCCATTTCCCCCAGCGTGGAGGACCAGGAGGACGAGACCCGCGCCAGCAGCAGGGCCATGATGGCGAAGCCGGCGGCGGTAACCCCGAGAAAGCGGTTCCGGAGCGAGGTCCGGGCGAGGTCGTAGCGGTCGTCGGGCGGCGACAGCCGGAAACCCCGGGGGACGGGTCGCGGGCGCCTCGCCGAACACGCGGCCCGCGGCCGCCGGGGAGCGCGCTTTCCGGCGAGCAGCTTTCCGTCCGGACCCAGGATCTGGAGGCTCATCCCGCCCCGCCGCCTCGCCCAGAACGCGCATCTGGCGGGGCCGCGACGCCGGGTCGCAGGCGTCGAGCACGCCCGCCGCCATCCGCGCCTGGCTGTTCAGCTCCTCGAGGGTCCGGAGGCGGAGGTGTTCCAGGGCGGACACGTAGCCCAGCCCCGCCAGCACCAGGGCGGCCAGAAACACCCACCCGAACCCGCGGGTGAAATGACGGAAAATCCACCCGGCCGGTTTTCCGGGGGGGGCCTCATTCAAGTTCTTTTGCGCGGTATCCGACACCACGGACTGTCTCCACCATGTCCGCATGGTCCGCAAGCTTCTTTCGCAGCCCGACGACCTGCACATCGACCGATCTTTCCGTCACCGCGTAGTCCTCCCCGCGGCAGGCGTCCACGATCTGCTGGCGGGTGAAGACCCGGCCGGGGCGGCGGCACAGGAAGTACAGCAGCTTGTATTCCGTCGCGGTCAGGTCCAGCGGGCGGCCGCCCGCCAGGCAGGAATGACGGGCCGGATCCATGTGGATGGCGCCGTGCCGGACCTCCGCGGCGTCCCCGCCGGCCGGACCGGCGGTGCTGCCGCGGCGGAGCACCGCCTTGACGCGCGCCATCACCACGCGCGGGCTGAAGGGCTTGGTGATGTAGTCGTCCGCGCCTACCTCGAGGCCCGAGACCACGTCCGCCTCCTCGCCCTTGGCGGTGAGCATGATGACGGGGATCTTCTGGAGATTGGCGTCGGCCTTGATGGCCCGGCAGGCGTCCATCCCGTCCATGCCGGGCAGCATGATGTCGAGCAGGATGACGGCGGGCCGCTCCGCCCTCGCGATGCGCAGCCCCTCCTCCCCGCTGCCGGCCTCGAGGGTGGTGTAGCCGGCCTTGCGCAGATTGTAGCGGAGAAGCTCGCGGATCTCGATTTCGTCTTCGATGATGAGGATGTTTTCCTTGGCCATGGGGTTCTCCTGGTGAATCGGCCCATGTTCACCCCTCCCCCTCCCCCGCGGCAACCGCAATCGGGGGGATAATCAATTTCTAACGAAAAAGCCGGAACCCGAAGGCTCCGGCTTTTTGCGCCGCACCGGGCGGGTTCAGCGCTTGCGCAGCTCGTCGCGGATATCCGCGAGCAGCAGCTCGGACGGCGTGGGAACCGGGGGGGCGGAGGGCGTCGCCGCCTCCTGCTTCTTCATCTTGTTGAGGCCCTTCACCAGCATGAACACCGCAAAGGCGACGATCGTGAAGGTGATGACCTCGTTGATGAAGGCGCCGTAGCTCAGCACGGCGATGCCCTTCTCCTTGGCCGCGGCCAGGGTGGCCACCGGGGTGTCCCGGTGCGCGAGCTGGATGAACTTGTCCTTGAAATCGATGCCGCTGGTGAGCTGGCCCAGCACCGGCATCATGATGTCGTTGACCATCGAGCCGACGATCTTGCCGAACGCGGCGCCGATGATGACCCCGACGGCCATGTCCATGACATTGCCCTTGACCGCAAAATCGCGGAATTCCTTGAGAACGCCCATGGTTTTTCCTGTAGTTGGATGTTTTTGTGAACTGGAGCCCAAGAAAAGGACTGCGAATGGATCGTCAACAACAAATGTCCAAAATGTTCATTTTGCCTTGAATTCCGCCACCAGCCCCTGGACCGTCTGTTTCGCGTCACCCAGCAGCATGCGCGTGTTGGCGGCGAAGAACAACGGGTTGTCGACCCCCGCATAGCCGGCCTTGAGGCTGCGCTTGAGCACGATGCAGGTCTTGGCCTGGTCCACGTCGATGATCGGCATGCCATAGAGCGGACTCGCCTTCTCGGTGCGGGCGGCGGGATTGACCACGTCGTTGGCGCCGATGACGACGGCCACGTCGACGTTCGCCATCGTGGGGTTGACGTCCCCCGGCTCGACGAGCTGCTCGTAGGCCACGTCGGCCTCCGCCAGCAGCACGTTCATGTGGCCTGGCATGCGCCCGGCGACCGGGTGGATGCAGTAGCGCACCTCGCAGCCGTTGGCCTCCAGCAGCTCGCCCAGCTCCTCCACCGCGTGCTGCGCCTGCGCCACCGCCATGCCGTAGCCGGGCACGAACACGACGGAGGACGCGCTCTCGAGGAGCATGTAGGTGTCCGCCACCGAGATCGGCCGCGCCTCGCCCTTGAACTCGGTCACCGCCGACTTCGCCCCGGCGGACTGGAAACCGCTGAAGAGCACGTTGGGCAGGGAACGGTTCATGGCCTTGCACATGATGGAGGTGAGGATGATCCCGCTCGCGCCGACCAGCGCGCCGGAGACGATCAGCACGGTGTTCTGGATGATGAAGCCGGCGGCGCAGGCGGCCATGCCGGAGTAGCTGTTGAGCAGCGAGATGACCACCGGCATGTCCGCACCGCCGATCGGCATCACCGCCAGCACGCCCATCACGAACGACACGGCGATGAGCACCATCATCGAGGGGTCCCACGCCTTGCTGCTGTCGGGATGGGTGCAGATCCACCACGACGCCACCAGCGCGGCGCCGATCAGCGCGAAGCTGATGAACTTCTGCCCCGGATAGATCTTCGCCTTGCCGTCGATCTTCTCGGCCAGCTTCAGGTACGCCACCATCGACCCGGTGAAGGTCACCCCGCCGATGACCACCGCCAGCACGGTCGGGATCATGAAGCCCAGGGTCAGCTTGGCCTCGCCCGGATTGATGTAGCTGGCCCAGCCGACGAAGAGGCTGGCCAGGCCGCCGAGGCCGTTGAAGAGGCCGACCATCTCCGGCATGCCGGTCATCTTCACCCGGTAGGCCATCACCGCGCCGAGGGCCGAGCCCGCGACAATCCCGACCGTGATCCAGGTGTAGGAGAGGCCCGCCTGCAGCAGCGTGGCCACGATGGCCAGCAGCATGCCGACGCCGGAGATGCCGTTGCCCTTGCGGGCGGAGTCGGCCTTGCTCATCATCTTCAGGCCGATGATGAACAGGATGGAAGCGACAATGTACGCCAGGTTGATCATTTCTTCCCCCCGTCCTTCTTCTTGAACATGCCGAGCATGCGGTCGGTCACGGCGTAGCCGCCCACCACGTTGATCATCGCCATCACCACCGCCAGGGTGCCGAGCACCGTCACCAGCAGGTGGTGGTTTTCCAGTTTCCCCAGATGCTGGAAGGCCAGGATGGCCCCCACGATGGTGATGCCGGACACCGCGTTGGAGCCGGACATCAGCGGCGTGTGCAACTGCGAGGGCACCCGGTTGATGAGTTCCACGCCGAGGAACACCGCCAGCGTGAACACGAAGATGAGAAGTCCGAGGTTGTCCATGGTCAGCCGATCCTTTCCTTGACGAGTGAATGCACGATCGCGCCGTCGTGCGTGACCAGCGCGCCCTTCAGGATCTCGTCGTCCATGCGGGGCACGAAGGCCTTCCGCTCCTTGTTCCAGAAGTGCTCGACGAAGTTGACCAGGTTGCTCGCGTACATCTGCGAGGCGTGCAGCGGCACCGTGCCCGCCAGGTTGGTCTGCCCGAGGATCGTCACCCCGCTGACCACCACTTCCCGGCCGGCGACCGATCCCTCGACGTTGCCGCCGGTCTCGACCGCCATGTCGACGATCAGGCTGCCCGGCTTCATCCCCGCGACCATCGCGGCGGTGAGGATGCGCGGAGCCTTGCGGCCGAACACCTGCGCGGTGGTGATGACCACGTCCGCCTGCGCGCAGGCCTGCGCCATCGCTTCGCGCTGCTTCTCGAGCTGCTCGGGGGTCAGCTCCTTCGCGTAGCCCCCGGCCGTCTGGCCGGTTTCGCCCAGGTCCACCTTGATGAACTTCGCCCCCAGCGACTTCACCTGCTCCTCGACCACCGGACGGGTGTCGAAGGCGTCCACGCGCGCACCGAGGCGCTTGGCGGTGGCGATGGCCTGCAGGCCCGCCACCCCGGCGCCGATGATGAAGAACTTCACCGGCGACAGCGTGCCGGCGGGGGTCATCATCATGGGGATGATGCGGTTGAGCCGGCCCGCCGCCAGGATCACCGCCGCGTAGCCGGCCAGGCTGGCCTGCGAGCTGAGGGCGTCCATCTTCTGGGCGATCGTGGTGCGGGGAATGAGTTCCATGCTCACCGAATCGATTCCCGCCGCGGCCAGGGCCCTGATCGTCTCGGGGTCGGTGAACGGATCCAGGTAGGACACCAGCAGCGAGCCCTTGCGCATGCCCGCGATCTCGGCCAGGTCGGGCTTGTGCAGCTTCAGCACGAGGTCGGCCTGCGCCAGCCCCCAGGCGCGGCCGGACGCCACGCCGGCGCCGACCGCCGTGTAGGCGGAATCCTCGATGTGGAGCACCCGGCCCAGGCCGGATTCGATCTCCACCGTGGCGCCGAGTTTCACGAGCTTCGCGGCGAGCGCCGGCAGCATCGCGATGCGCGTTTCCCCCGCCCGGGTCTCGCACGGGACAAAAATTCGGTTCATTCTGGCTTCCCCCTGTTCGTTGAAGGCAGCCCCGCTACCATGCCTTGCCCGGGGAAGCAAGGAGCGAGCGGCGGCGACAAAGCGCCGCCCTCCATTGGCTCGGCCAAACGGGATGGAGGGCGGACTTTCAGGCCGCCGAAGTGGTTCGAGGCTCAGCCGGTGGCTTCGCCCTACCCAACCCCTTGGCAGGGCGAGGCAGCCCGTCCGCCTCTGGAGGAAACCCGCCGAGCAACACCGCGGCGCCGACGAAGCGCCGCCCTCCATTGGAGCAGACCTCTTCACGGGAATAAACAGGATGTCCAGCTCGCGGCCGCCGTCGGCCCGGGTCTTGCTGCGGTAAAACCGCCAGAGAAACGAAACCGTCCGGGATCCGTCCTCCTTGCGGTCGTAGGTGATCCCGGGGAAGACGTCGACGCTCACATCCTTGCCGAGGCGCTCGTAATGCCACAGGCGCCAGAGGATGCGGTGGCGGGTGTAGTCGCGGTTCTGGTCGGGATGGGCCGCGCTGGCGTGAAACTCCCGGTCATGGTCGTACAGGAACCAGCCGATGTGGTCGTGCTCCTCCTCGGTCACGACCGCGTCCCCGCCCGTCGAGGTGCGGATCCACTCGTTGTTCCAGAGCGGGAAGAAGCCGTTCGAGATCTCGTGCCGGGAATACGCACCCTGCAGCCGCTCCCCGTCCAGAGCCGTCGGCGTGGAAGCGGAGGTGGTTTCCGTGTTGTCGAAGTAGATCCAGGGCAGGCACAGGAATTCACCGCCGCGCGTCACATAGCTTGAATTGGTGGAGACCGCCTGCAACGGGCCGTAATTCTTGTGCCGGTACAGCGGGAAGAACCAGGACCCGTGCTCCTCCCCCCGGTGCCAGCTCTTGCCCAGGAGAAGGTATCGGGTGGCCGACTCCTCCACGCCCTTCCCGCCGGGACCGGGGGAGGTCCAGTCACGGTGGGCCACCAGCGGAAACACGCGGAAGCCGCGCTCTCCGTCGTCCCCGTCCTTCCACCACTGGACCAGCGGAGTCAGGTAGGAGAAGACCGCGTTCCCCTGCGCGTCGGTCCTGCGCCCGTACAGCGGGGTGAGCAGCACCTGCGGCTCGCGGTAGTACAGCGGCAGCAGCAGGCTCCAGCACTCCTCTCCCGCCGCGTCCAGGTTCCGCAGGTAGAACGGGGCGATCCAGGTGCGGCCGCCCTGCTCGCGGTCGGGCAGCCGGGCGCAGAACGGCAGCGCGTAGAAGAGGCCGGGGCCGGCGCCGCCCTCCCGGTTCCATCCGAACAGGAGGAGTGAAGGCCCCGTCCGCGGGACGGCGGTGATAGAGCGGCAGCACCGTCTGGCTGACCGTCTTTCCGTCGGCGGAATTGGTCTGGAACCACAGCGGCGAGACCCAGCGGGAGCCGCCGCCGTCCTCGGGAAACCGCGCCGCCAGCGGGAACACGTAGGCGTGGGCAAGCTTGCCGTCGGGCCGGGTGGTGTAGCCGAACAGCGGCGTGAAGAGCCGGTCGCGCGCCACGTCGCGGAAGAAGAGCGGCACCATGCCGTACCACTTCAGCAAGTTCCCGGTGTTCTTCTGGAGCCACAGCGGCGTCAGCAGGCGCGTGCCGTCCGCATCGGAGAGCCGGAGCCCGAGGGGAAAGAGGTAGGAAAGGCCGGGCGTGCCGTTCTTCGCGGAGGTCCAGCCGAACAGCGGGGTGAAGAGATTGCGCTCGGCCACGTTCCGGAAGGCCAGCGGAAACAGCGCCCACGCGTTCATGCCCCCGGCGGCGTCACGCTTCAAATAGCCCAGCCACGACACCCAGGTGCGGCCGCCGTCGGGATTCGACTTGCGGAAACCCAGCGGCACGACGTAGCCGAACCCGTGCCGGCCGCCGGACCAGCCGGCCAGCGGACTGATGAGCGAGCCTTCGTCCGGCCGGGCAAAGGTCAGCAGCAGCGGGATCGACCAGGAGGTCAGCTTCCCTTCCTTGCGGCCGGCGCACCAGGGCAGCGAGAAGAAGCGCGACCGGCCCTTCCCCTCCTCCTTCCACCACAACGGCAGCAGCGCGTTGCCGGAGCGGTCCCGCTCCTCCCACGAATGCCAGAAAGGCCATAACACCGTGGTGGAGACGGAGCCCTTCACCCGGTTGCGGTAGTGGCTGAAAAACGGAAAGAGGTGCCCGCCCTTCGTGCCGTCGTCGGAATCCTGGCGGTGGTACAACCCCGCCAGCAGCCAGAAGTGCTCCCGCGACTTCCAGAAAAAGGGCAGCAGGGTGTGCACCTTTGGCGACTTCCAGTAGAGCGGAAAGAACACCTTGCGCGCCCCGTGGTCGAACGACCACCAGAGCGGGAACACGCCGTAGCCGTTCTCGTTCCACCAGACGAGGGCGAAGCGGTGCTCGTGCCGGATCGTGTCAAAGCTCGACAGCGGCCACAGGACGTTCACCTCGCGCCCCTGCTCCCGGTCGATGCCGTAGACCGAAACGAGCGGGAACACGGCCCAGTGCGTGTCCGATTTCTCGAAGATCGGCCACAGCACCGACAGCGCCGGCTCGCGGAAGTAGGCCAGCGGCCAGAGATTGACCCGGTCCTCCACCGGTCCCTGCGCCTTGGTGAATTCCCCGGTGAAGAACGGCGTGCCCTTCATGTGCTGGGAGGCGCAGCCGGTCGCGAGAAAGCCGGCCAGCAGGACGGGCCACCAGCGACGGGGGAGTAGGTTCATGGGCGGATGTTCTCCGTTCGGGGGGCGGTCAGTGGGTCAACGCCTTGAACCACGCGTCGGCCATCTTCTTGTAGCCGCCGGCGTTGGGGTGGAGGTTGTCGGGGAAGTCGGAGAAGTTGAGGGGGCTGTGCAGGTCGACGAAGTGCACGTCCTCGCCCTTCGCGCGGTGGGCTTCGACGATGCCGGGGATGGCGTCGTTGTAGGCCTTCACGCGGGCGTCGGCGTCCGGGGAGGTGTTCATCGGCACCAGCGACGCCACATACAGGCGGGCGCGGGGATACACGCCCTTCTCCGCGTCGACCAGGTGGCTGACCAGTCCGTCCAGCCGGGCGGGCGCCTCGGCGAGGTGATACTTGATGTTCACGTCGTTGCTGCCGATCATGAGCAGGATGCGGTCGGCCCCGCCGGGCTGCTTCCACTCCTCGATGTGCTCGTAGAGGCCGTTGCGGGGGGGCGGGCTGTCGTACAGCTTGCGCCCGTCGATGATGAAGCCGGAATGGCCCTCGTGCCGGGCCTGGCCGGCGGCGAGGTTTTCCGGCGTGCTGTTCCCGTCGTGGCTGCCGGTGAACTTGCAGGTGAACCCGGCCGCGGCCAGTTGCTGCCAGAGCACGGTGCGGTATCCGCTCTTGCCGCCGCTGCCGTGGGTGATGGAGTCGCCCAGGGGCATGATGTTCCCGAGGTCCCGCGCGGCGTCGCCGGCGTGCTTGAGGATGAACGCGACCAGCGGCGCGGTGTCGTCGGCCCCGTGGGGGTGATGCCCCACCCCGGGCTTGTGGATCACGGTGATGGAGCCGCCCAGCGCCTTGTAGCGCTCCTCGATGAGCGCGGTGTTCTCCGCGACGGGCACCACGTCGTCGGCGTCGCCCACGACATGGATCAGCGGGATGCCGGCCTTGGCGAGCGGCGCCAGCGAGTCGACGGGGTTGCCCTTGTAGGCCAGCGCCTCCGCCTCGTCCTTGAAGCCGTAGTTCTTGATCAGCGCGCTCCAGTCGCCCGCGCTGCCCTTGCCCTTCCCCTTCCCGCCCGGCCAGCTCTTGAAGTCGCACACCGGCGCGTCGCCGTAGATGCACGCCACCTTGTCCGGATTGAGCGCGGCCCAGTTGTAGGCGTAGAGCCCGCCGCGGCTGAGCCCGATGAGCGCGCCCTTGCGGGCGAGTCCGTGCTGCTGCAGGGCCTTGTAGAAGGCGTCGAAGTGCTTCAACGCGCCGGGGCTGCCGTGCGTGTTGCCCACGACGATGTGCACGTGGTGGAAGCCCTTCTCCAGCAGTTCGGGCACGCCGGTGCGCTCGGTGAAGGCGTCGGGAAACTCCATGCACCAGGTCCAGGGATTGCCGGGCAGCGGTTGCTTGGGTTCGACGATCCACGCCTTGCAGCCGTCGACCTCGAAGTTGATGCGGGCGTATCCCTTCCAGGTGTCGCGGGTTTCGGCCGCGAAGGACGGGGCGGCGGCGAGGAGTAGGGCGAGGGGCAGCAGGGCTCGGGAAATCATGGGGCGCTCCGGGTGAAAGTGACATCATAGACGTTTGGCCGCGGAAGTCCATTCCGGGTTGCCGCGCGCCGGTTGAAGATTTTCCGCGCGGGTGGTATGAAGAGCCTTGTGCGCCGCCCCTCCCACCTGCTCCCGCTCTGCCTGCTCCCGCTGCTCGCCGCCGCGGAAAGCGCGGTGCGCAAGCCGGTCGAGTTCTCGATCACCGCCGACGTCGGTTTCGGCAACGAGGTCTGCGTGACCGGCGGCCATCCCCTGCTGGGCGGCGGAGACGTGCTGCGCGCGCCCAAGCTGTCCTGGACCCCCGGCAACGTCTGGCGGGGAACCATCGCCCTGGAGGCCGGAACGGACTTCTCCTGCCGCTACGTTTCCCGGAACTTCGCGGTCGGAAGCTGGCCCTCGTCCGCCAATGTCACCCCCCTCGCCCCCGCCTTCACCATGACCTCACCCGCCCACTCCCCTCCTCCCTGGCAGGCCAAGACCCTCCTCTACCGCACATCATGGAGCTCCCCGCATCTCCTCTATCGCGACATCACCCACGACGGGGCGTGGACCGACGCGCCCATGGCGGTCGAAGGCGCCGGCCGGATCCCCGGAGAGCAGACCTTCTCGGCCCGCGGCCTGGCCTCCAGCGGGGCTTTGCTGGAGTTTGTCTTCCATGACGGGGCCGGTCACTACGACAACGCCCCCGCCCCGCCCGCCGGCACCGCGCAGGGGGCCACGCCGGCGGTCCCCGCGCCCTACCAGGGGCTGTCCGGGCCGTACAACTATCGCACCCCCTGGACGTGCTGCTGGTGCAGGACGGGCAGGTCTTCAACTACCTCCCGCCCGCCGCCGTGTCGGCCCCGCGGGTGGAGGTCCGCACCGTCGCCTCGACCGTGCCCGGCATTCCCGGCCGCCCCGTCACCCTCCTGCTGCCGCGCGGGTACGACCAGAACACCGCCAAGCGCTACCCGGTCGTCCTCCTGCACGACGGTCAGAACATGTTTTTCCCCGGCGGACCCTTCGGCACCTGGGACGCGGACCGGATCGCCGGCTACGAGACCGCCCAGGGCCGCATGCGCGAGACGATCCTCGCCGCCATCCCCAACGGCAACGACTACGGCTCCAACCGCCTCAGCGAATACCTGCCCACGGGCGACACGCTCGTGTACTCCGGAACGTCCTACAGTGGCGCGGGGGCCGACTACGCACGCTTCCTGCTGGACAACGTGATGCCGACGATCGACGTCCATTACCGCACCCTCGGCGGCGCCCCCGACACCCTCACCGCCGGATCGTCGATGGGCGGCCTGTTCGCCGACTACCTCTCGCACCGGCACAGCGACCGCTTTGGCGCCGCCGGGATTTTTTCGCCCGCCTACTGGGCCGCGCCGGCGTGGATCGCGCAGCGCGACGCCAGCCCCCGGCTGCCGCTGCGGCGCTATCTGTACATGGGCACCGCGGAGTCGAGCACCGGCGAATCCAGTTCGCAGGTGTACTGGGCCGGCGCCCTGCAGGCGTACGACGTCTGGGTGCGGCAGGGGCATTCCGTCCAGGGCGATCTTCTCTTCGAGGGCGGCGCGGGCGCCTCGCACAACGAGTCCGCCTGGTCGCTCCACCTGCCGGCCTTCTTCTCCTTCGCCCTGGATCCGGCGCGCGAGGCCACCCCCCTCGCCCTTACCCTCTATCCGCCGGCCATCCGCGTCACCTCCGTCGGCGGCACTCCTCCCATGGCCCGCGTGACCTACCCCTCGCTGATGGGCGTGGCGCAGGAACTGGAGAGCGGAGGCGATCTGACCACCTGGAACGCATCCCCACTCCCGGCCGAATCGGAGCTGTGGGCGGAACGCCAGGTGGAACTGCCCGCGGACTCGGCACCGGGTCAGCCGTGGTTCGGGCGGTTGAAGAACACCTCTTGGTGACGGCGTTCCTCCCGCCGGCCCCGGAGGCTGCGGCTGCGGCGAATCCAGGGCCGCACTCTGGCCTGCTTTCGCAGCAGTGGGCGTGAGCCGGGCTGGTGCCCGGCGATCCCTGGGCGCGCCGGGCACCAGCCCGGCCCCGCACGTCAAAATTCATGCCGGCGGGAAGCCGGCGGTCCCAGTCACATCTTGTAATACGACTCCCAACCCTTGCGCGGGGCCGGGCCGGCGAGCAACAGGTTGGCCTCGGCATTGTTGGTGATCTGCCGGGTCGCGGGGTCGAATTTCAACGTGCCGCCGAGGCGCTGGGCGATCACGCCGAGCAGGAATACCTGCGTGAGCGGACCGGAGATGTGGAAGGGCGAGCGGGTGGCCTCCTCGCCCTTGCAGGAGAGCAGGAAGTTCAGGTAGTGGTCGGAATTCTTGCCGGGGGGCCGGGGCAGCTTAGGGCCCATTTCCTTCATCCTGGCCTCGGGAAGGATGCGCAGCGTGTCGCTGTGCGTGCCGCCGACAAACACCAGGTCCTTCGAGTAGATGAATTTCCCGTTGTCCGCGACCTTCCGGTCCCCGTATTCGGCCGGCGGCTTCGGCCGGTTGTCCACGCCGTCGTACCAGAACACGTCGATCTCCGGCTTGTCGCCGCGCTTCGGGAAGTGGAAGCGGATGGTGCTGGCCTGCGGGAAGATGAAGGGGTTGGGGCCGACGCGTTTCACCGCCTCGATCTCCGTCGGCAGCCCGAGCTCCAGGAACTGGTGGGCGGTGTCGAGAATGTGCGGGCCCCAGTCGCCGAACGCCCCGTTGCCGTAGTTGAAGAAGCTGCGCCAGTTGCCCGGGTGCAGCTTTTCGTCGTAGTCGGTGTACGGCGCGGTGCCGATCCAGGTGTCCCAGTCGAGGGTCGGCGGGACCGGCTGGCCCGAGGGCATCTTGTCCATCGTCCAGCCGTGCCAGCGGCGCTTGCTGTTCATGAACGCGTCGATGCGCGTGACGTCCTTGATGATGCCCGCCTCGCTCCAGGCCTTGAACTGGAAGTAATTGCCGCCGGAGTGGCCCTGGTTGCCCATCTGCGCGACCACCTTGTACTTCTTCTCCGCCGCGATCATCAGCTCCACCTCCTGGAAGGTATGCGCCAGCGGCTTCTCGACGTAGACGTGCTTGCCGAGCGACATCGCGTGCATCGCGATCGGGAAGTGCGAATGATCCGGCACCCCGACCGTCACCGCGTCGATCCGGTCCGCCATCTTGTCGAACATCTGGCGGAAATCCTTGAAGTGCGGAACGTCGGGGAACTTCTTCATCAGGTCGAGCGTCGCCTTGCCGCCCATGTCCACGTCGCACAGCGCGACCACGTTCGCGTGTCCCGTCCCGTGCAGCGTCTTCGCGATGCTGCCGCCCTGCCCCCCCACGCCGATGAACGCGATGTTCACCTTCTTGCTCGGGGCGGCATCCCCCGGCGCCGCGCGCGAGGGCAGGATGCTGAAGACCGACGTGGCGGCGGCGGCCTTGACGAAGTGGCGGCGGGAAATCGGCGGGAGGTTCATGCGGGGTCTCCGGTGGGTTGAATCGCTCAGTGTGGCAGATTGGACGCGCCCGGGAAAGAAAACATCACGCCCCGTTCAAATGGACGGGAACCCGCGGCCAAGGAGCTTGCGGCCGCGACCCAAAACGCGGGGGGACGCCGCGCAAACGCGCAACAACCAGGCACCGCGCGTGATAGGCCGCGGTATCATCATAAAGTCTCTTCCTCCGGCTTGCCAGTCACGGGAGGCGTCGGTGTCTGCTGTGGGTCCTCTCCGTGCAACAACTCATCCAAATCCTCCGGGCGCATCCGCTTCAGCTTTGCCTCCAGCTTCCGGTCATACGAGCGGTCGTTCGGGTCCTGGCCTGCGTGCGCCTTGCGTTGATACTGGCGCATGAACGCGCCAATCTCAGCAGCAATCTTCTGTTTACGGTGACTCATGGCTCAAGACCTGCGAAGTGGCCAGTCTTGTTGAACGACCGGTCGGTTTTGCGGGTCGAAAGCGACTCTCCGCCGTGGATCTCCGCCGTCGCCCTTCATGTCCGGAAAGGTAGTCCCGGCCGCGGGCGCCGTGCAAGTCCAATCCGGCCGCCGCGACTGCGGTCGGCGGGCATCCCTTCGGGAGGATCGGGTGGGGCGGAACCAACAACGTTGACGATGACCATGCCCCTCATCTGGAGTGCGGTGGCAAGCGCAGCGCGACACCGCTTTTCGCCAAGGGGACAAGCGCAGCGCGGCCCCGCCCGGCCCGGAATCCCCCGGCTGCGGCGGATGCCGCCTCGCTGCGCTCGTTGTCGTCCGCAAGACCAAAGCGGTGTCGCGCTTCACTTGCCACCGCAGTCCAAAAGCCGGCCCGGAGATCCGCCGCAGCCGCAAGCTCCCCGGCCAGTGATCCCGCAGCGGGTCCACAGGCCCCGCTGTACCTGGCGGCCGATTTCCTGAAGAACCAAAACTATTTGCCGCTGGCCCCCGGAGGCGCGGTTGTCCTATAATGCCCGGAACCTTTGGAGAAACACATGACCACCTCGTTCCGGACGGAGCACGACCTTCTCGGCAATCGACAGGTTCCCGCGGAAGCCTACTGGGGCATCCACACGCTGAGGGCGCTGGAAAATTTCCCCATCTCGGGCAAGCCCATCGGCAGCTACCCCCACCTCATCCGCGCCCTCGCCCTGGTGAAACTGGCGGCCGCGCGCGCCAACCGCGAACTGGGCGAGCTCGACCCGGCGACGCACGACGCGATCGTCGCGGCCTGCGGGGAGATCGCCGCCGGCCGCCTGCACGACCAGTTTGCCGTGGACGTGATCCAGGGCGGCGCGGGCACCTCCACCAACATGAACGCCAACGAGGTCATCGCCAACCTCGCGCTCGAGAAGCTCGGCTGGCCCAAGGGCCACTACGAGGCCGTCCACCCCATCAACCACGTCAACATGTCGCAGAGCACCAACGACGTCTACCCCACCGCGGTCAAGCTGGCGCTGGTGTTCCTGCTGGTCAACCTGCAGGAGGCCATGGGCGCGCTGAAACAGGCGTTCGCGGACAAGGCGGCGGAGTTCCGGGAGATCCTCAAGATCGGCCGCACCCAGCTCCAGGACGCCGTCCCCATGACGCTCGGGCAGGAGTTCTCCACCTATGCGGTCATGATCGACGAGGACATCGCGCGGCTGCGCGAGGCCACCGCCCTGGTGCGGGAGGTGAACCTCGGCGCGACCGCCATCGGCACCGGCATCAACACCGACGAGCGCTACGCGGGACTGGCGGTCCGGTTCCTTTCCGAGGCGGCCGGCGTCGACCTGATCCCCGCCCTGAACCTG
This sequence comes from Kiritimatiellia bacterium, assembly GCA_046346795.1. GTDB lineage: Bacteria > Verrucomicrobiota > Kiritimatiellia > SS1-B-03-39 > UBA6053 > JAXMHJ01. The sequence continues at coordinate 12,743 of JAXMHJ010000048.1, read as the reverse complement.
GTCGAGGCCACGCAGGACACCGGGTCGTTCGTGCAGCTCTCGGGCGTGCTCAAGCGGATCGCCTGCAAGCTCTCGAAGATCTGCAACGACCTCCGCCTGCTCTCCAGCGGCCCGCAGGCCGGCTTCGGCGAGATCAACCTGCCCGAGCGCGCGGCCGGCTCCTCCATCATGCCCGGCAAGGTCAACCCGATCATTCCCGAGGTGGTCAACCAGATCGCGTTCGAGGTCATCGGCAACGACATGACCATCACCATGGCGTCCGAGGGCGGGCAGCTCCAGCTCAACGCCTTCGAGCCGATCATCGCGCATTCGCTGTTCAAGAGCATCGAGCATCTCGCGGCCGGCTGCCGCACCCTCGCCCTGAACTGCGTGCGCGGCATCACCGCGAACCGGGCGCTGCCTGGCGGAGCGGGTGCGCACCTCGGCCGGGCTCGCCACGGCGTCAATCCGCACATCGACGGCTACGAAAAACGCCACCTGGACCGCCCGCGAGGCCTGCGCAGCGGCGCGGTGTCGGAGCTGGTGCTGGAGAAGGGCTGGATGACCGCCGAAGGGGAACTCAATGCCGTCCTGCGCCCCGAAAGTCTCCACCCCCCGCGCGCCCCGCGCCGGCCGCGCCGCGCCCAAGCCCGGCAAATAACCCCCACCGGTACAGCGGGGGCTGCGCACCCGCTCCCACCCATTCCGCGAAGCGGAGCCGCAAACCCGCGGCCGGTTTCGATGCTTTCGGACCGGCCGGCTGCGGCGGGATGACGCCATGACAGAGTGTATCTGCTTTCGAAACCGCCCGTCCATTGCACCCGGTGTGCGGGACAGAGATTCCCCGCAAGGCGCTCGCGTGCCCGGGGTGCGGGGCGGATGAGAAGACGGGCTGGGATTTCCGCATGATCGAGTACGGCGCGCTCAACCTGCCGGACGAGGAATTCGACTACGAGGACTGGAAGAAGAAGGAGTTCGGCGGGTCCGTCCGGCCTCGCGGCATCTCGTGGATGTGGTGGGTGACGGGGATCGTGCTGCTGGCGGCGATCCTGCTGGGCCGGGGCTGGTTTTAGCGGGTCACTCGGGGACCTTGGTGAACACCATCTCTTCGCGGTAAAGCTTGGGATTGTCCTTCGCGGCGGTGATGGCGGCCGTCAGTTCCGCGGGGGTCTTGGCGTCCCCGCCCGCGGTCTCGCTGTTGATCATGCGGACGGTGAGCTTGCCGTCCTTCAGATCGACGGAGGCGTACTGGTACACCTTGCCGTCGTCGGGGACGGCGCCCTTGGCGGTGCCGAACCGGGTGATCTGCATCAACGCCGTGCCGCCGGCCTCGGTGCGGCAGGCATGGCCGTACATGGCGTCGTCCTTGCCGGCGGGATAGGACATCATGAATTCCTCTTCCCCGGGAGCAGGGAGGAGGCGGACCGTTTCGCCCCCTCGGTCTTCGTTTCCCAGAGACCGGTCCGGGCGGGATCGTCCCACGTCGGTTTTGGGCTCGGGGCAGAGGGAGACGTTGTAGTCGCAGCCGGCGCACAGGAGGCAGAACAGGAGCAGGAGAAGGCTTTCATGGAAAACTCCTTGGTTGGGGGAACGATCTCACGCCGCGCCTCCAAACACAAAGGGATTCGGATGGAGGGCGGGGCTCAGCGACGGAGCCGGCGGCGCAGCAGCAGCACCAGGCCCAGGACGGCGAGGGCGCCGGTGCCGGCTTCGGGCACCACGTCGGTGAGGTAGACGCCGCTGGTGGAGGCGTCGATGGCGTTGGTGGCGACCGAATAGGACAGCCCGTCCGCGAGGGGGGCGGAGTTGGGGATGTCGACGATCAGCCCGTTGTCGGACAGGCTGCCGGGGGCGTAGGTCATGAGCAGCCAGCTGTCGCCTTCGACGGCGGTGGTGAAGTCGTACGGGTCAGGCTGGCTGGCCCGGTTGCCGATCTGGAGCAGGCCGTCGAGGACAAAGGCCCCGGCGACGGTGACGTGGTCGCTCGGTATTCCTGTCCCCCGGTCAGGTTCCAGTTCATACTTCAGGACGGTGGTCTCAGGCTCCTGGAGTTCCAGCCAGTTGTCGGTTTCGTCCCCGGGTTCCGAACGTGCACGTCCGGCAGGGTGACGCTTCCGGCAGCCCCGCCGCCTCGAAGGTGGCCAGGGCGGAGACGTCGATCCGTCCGGCGGACGGGAGCGAGCCGCTGACGACGAGGGCGCCCTGGTTGACGCAGGTGGTGCCGGTAGCTGCCGGCCGGCCAGATGGTGGTCAGGTCCGGCCTGGGTGAGGGTTCCGGTGCCGCTGATGCCGCCGGTCACGGTGTGGGTTCCGGAGCGGTTGAAGACCAGGGAGGCGTTGTTGGCTTGTGCCCAGGGTGCGGTGGATCCGCCGTCGCCGATCTGCGGGACACCGCCGTTGATGGTGGTGGCGCCGGTGTAGGTGTTGCTGGAACGGGATCTGCGTTCCGGATCGGTTTGGTCAGCGCCAGGGGCCGCCGTTGTCGCGCAGCACACCCGAGAACCCGCTGGCCGTTGTTCTGGCCGACGGTGAAGGCCGGTGCCCCAGTTGTTGATATTCTGCACGGTGCCGGCCCCGGAGAGGGCGTCCACGCTGATGTGGTTGCCGCCCACCAGGCTGACGGTGGCGCCGGCGGCCACGTTGAGGACGCCTTGTTGGCTCCCCAGGCCAGCGATGGAGTTCGTGTCCTGATAGTCCGCGGAATTCACCATCGCCCTGCGTGATCGTGCCTCCGGTCATGTTCAGGCCGTAGCCGTTGCTGTTCCCCGTGGTCAGGATGCCCGCGCCGGATTTCACGAAGACGCCGTCGCCGGAAATGTTCGTGTTGGTGAAGCGGGCGAAATTGCGGGCGGTGGTCTGGAATTCGGCGGTGGCCCCGGTGGAGATGGGAAGGGCCGCGGCGTGCAGATCGTCCAGATCGAGGAAACGCAGCGTTCCCGCCTGGACCGCGGTCGTTCCGGTCTGGTCGATCAGGGTGCCGCTGAACACCATCGTGCCTTCGCCGGTCTTGCGCAGCAGGCCGGTGCCGCCGATGGTGCCGCCGAAGGTCCTGGTCACCCCGTTGTTCATCTTGAACTCGGAAATCCCGTCGGCGTTGGTGAGCAGGCCGCCGTTGCCCATGGTGTTGACCGCGTCCTCGAAGAGCACCCGGCCGGCGTTGACGGTGACTTTGCCGATGTTGCCGTCGGAGGTGGAGGCGAAGCGCATGGTACCCAGGCCCGACTTGCTCATGTAGCCCCAGGTGACGTTGTGCAGGTGGCTGAAATAGCCGCGGATGTCGAGGTCGACGCCGGAGGGGTCGCCGGTGACCGCGACGTTGAAGTCGCGGGTCGCATTCGCCCCCATGCGGAGGTCGGCGGAGATGACCGACATGCCGGTCCCGCCCACGGTCACGTTGTTGCCCAGCACGAAATTGCCATAGCTGCCGTTGCCGGCGACCGTCGCGGACAGCGTGCCGCCGTTGAGGGTGAAGGGCTGGACGATGTTGTGGGCCGTGATGGTGTCGGTCATCGTGCCCCCGGCGTTGAGGGTGATGGCCCCGAGGGAGTCGATGGCGTTGCCGGCGGTGAGGCGCAGGGTGCCGCCGTTGTTGACGGTCATCGCGCCGCGCCCGACGTTCGCCGTGGCGAACACAAGGGTGCCGCCGTTCACGGTGGTGCCGCCGGTATAGAGGACCTGGGCGCCGGCGAGCGTCTGGGTTCCGGTCCCCGCCTTCACCAGCGCGAGCGTGACGCCGGTGCCGCTGTCCTGGTCGCGCAGGTAGCCGTTGTAGAAATAGTCCCCCGCGCCGTCCAGGGTGAGCACGCTGTTGCCGGTGGAGACGTTGTCCACCCCCTTGTTCTGGATGACCGCCCCCGCCTGCGTGGTCACATTGCCGGCATTCAGCCCGGCGAGGGTCTGGTTGGTGCCGGCGAGGTCGAAGCGGGCCCAGTTGCCGCTGGCGTTGGCGAAGCCCATGACCACGCCGGGGGCGAACTGGTTGGACTGCTGCATGCGCAGGTTGGGCTGGCTGGTGTTGCCCCCGCCCATCTGGACGGGTCCGGCAATGGCGGCGACCCCGGTCTTGTTGAGGTAGAGGTTGCCGACGTCCAGGATCGTCACCCCCGTGTGGGTGTTGGCGGTCGTCCCGGCGTAAACGAGGTTGCCCGTGCCCTCCTTGCGAACGGAGACGGCGCCGGCGCCGTTGTCGGCGATCACCGCGTTGACGGTGACGTTGTTCGCACTTCTGTTGACGAGGGTGACGAGCCCGGCGGTGTTGTCCGCGCCGCCGGCGGTCAGCACGCCGGGCGTGGCGCCGGTGCCGATGGTGAGGGCGCCGGCCCCGGACGCGGACAGGATGCCGCCGGCGGCCCCGAGGCGCAGGGTGCGGCCGGCCAGGTCGAGGGTCGCGGCGGTGGCCCCGCCGCTGGTGCTCTGCAGGAGGGTGTTCACGGTGGTGACCGCCGAGCCGAGGGTGATGCTGGCGGCCGCGCCCGTGCCCTCGATGATGCGCACGTTGCTCGCCGCGGCGTCGCTGATCGCCTTGTTGCCGGTGAGGCGGGTGACATCGGCGTAGGCCGCCAGCTCGCGGACGCCCAGCGCGGCGTCGTAGGTCGCCCAGCCGTTGTTGTTGACCAGCGCCCAGGGTCCGATGATGCCGTTGTCGAGCACGGGCGCGCTGGTGAAGAGAATGCGGTTGCGCGTGTCCACGCCCAGGCCGGTGCCGGAGAAGTTGACCTTGGCCCCGGCGGTGCGGGACAGCGAGGCGAAGGTGAGATCCGAGGTCTGGCCGGGGGCGGCCTGGCTGGTCTGGACGGTGTTGGCCGCCGCGTTGATCGACAGCGCCCCGGCGGTCTCGGCGTAGCTGGCCGCGATCCCGTCGTTCGAAAAGTTGAGCGTCGCCCCGTTCATCGTCACCGCCGCGCCGTCGCCCAGGCGGTTGCCGTTGTTGGCGGTGTTGAGGTTGTCGAGCTTGAGCGTCGTGCCGAAGGCGAGGGTGACGCCGGAGGAGCCGGCGATCGATCCGTTGGCCCCGCCCAGCACCAGCGTGCCCGCGTTCACCGCCGTGGCCCCGGTGTAGGTGTTCGCGCCGGCGAGGGTGAGCGTGTTGCCGCCCGCGCTGACGAGTTTCGCCGCGCCGGAGATCGCACCGGAGAGGGTGAGCGAACCGCTGCGGGCGTTGACGGTGACCTGGTCCGCGGCGGTGCCGCCCAGGCTGACGGGTCCGGTCCAGGTCTGGTTGCCGCCCCCGTCATTGTCCAGCGTGGTGCCGGCCGCGAAATTGAGCGCGTTGGCGAAGGTGCGCGTTCCGTAGGACTGCAGGGTCCCGGCGTTGACCTGGATCGCGTTGGCGCCGGTGGCGGTGTCGGAGTCCTCGAACTTGAGCGTGCCGGCGTTGACCACGTAGGTGATCCCGGTGGCCGGCGCGCGCATGCACACGACGTTGCCGCCCACCTTGGTGAGGGTGAATCCGTTGCCGGTGATGGTGCCCTGGGCGAAATTGGTGGCCAGGCCGATGTCGAACCGCCCGCCGTTTCCGCCCACGCCGGCGTTGCCGGACAGCGTCAGCCAGCGGATGCCGGCGTTCTGGTAGACATGGGTTGCGGAGGTGTTGGTGATCGCCCCGAGACCGTCGGGGCCGTCGCCGGCGATGGTGAAGGCGTAGGAGCGCTGACCGGCCCCGAGCTGCACGCCGTTCATGTTGAGCTGGCCGCCGGCGTTGACGGTGACCCCCGACGTGTTGCCCAGCAGCTCGTTGTTGCCATTGGCGCGCAGCACGCCGGCGTTGATGGTGACGGGGCCGGTGTAGTTGTGCCCGTAGCCCTGGATTTCCACCGTGCCGGCGCCGTTCTTGACAATGCCGGTCTCGCCGGTGAACCCCTTGCCGACGGCGTTGCCGGAGATCACGTAGTCGTTGCCCGCGCTGTTGTTGAAGGTGATGAGAGAAGGCGCGACCAGCGTCGCCGGCAGGGCCGCCGTCTTGACCGCGGCGCTGTCGTTGAAGGTGACCGCATCGCCGCTGGCGAACATCTGCCCGGCCCCGTCGGTCCAGTTGGCGGTGGTGAGCACGTCCCAGTTGCCGTTGACCGCCCCGGTCCAGGTCAGGTTCTTCACGTCCAGGCCGGTGATCTGCACGACGCCCGCTCCGGCGGAAACGACCGGCGTCCCGCGGTAGGTGGCCGCGTTCGCCAGGGCCAGGTTGGTCGAATCGCCGGTCAGCGCCCCGCCGTAGGTCATCAGGGTCACGGTCGAGGTTCCGGGCGCGGGCGCCTTGAGGTTGATGGTGTTGGTGCCGGTGAGGGTGAGGGCGCCGGGGACGGCCAGGGGACCGTTGGAATTGAGGTAGGTCACGCCGTTGAAGGTGGCCGCGCCGCCGATGGCGGTGCCGGCGCTGATGGTGGTGCCCGCGGCCGCAACCAGGTCGCCCCCAAGGGTCGAAGCGAAATTGAGGCGGCCCGCGGTGACGGTCGTCGCCCCCGTGTAGGTGGCGGCGCCCGTGAGGTTGAAGGTGCCCGTGCCGCCCTTGGTGAGCGCCCCGCCCGCCCCGGACAGACCGCCCGAGAAGGTGGTGGAGGCGTTGTTGGACCCGATCATGACCAGGTTGCCGCCCAGATCCAGGGCGTCCGCACCCTGCAAGGCGGCGATGTTGTAGGTATTGGCCCCGGGCAGGGCGAAGGTCACCTGCTGGGCGCCGGCCGCGCCGGTGTCGAGGGTGCTGCTCTGCAGCGCGTTGACGTTGTTCAGGGCCAGCGTGCCGCCGTTGACCGCGGTGATGCCGGAATAGGAGTTGGCCCCGGAGAGCCGCAGCGTGCCGGCGCCGGTCTTGGTGATGCCGCTGACGCCGCTCTGGGTGATGGGGGCGTTGATCTCCAGGTCCACCGCCGCCGCGCCGTCGGCCACGTTGAAGGTGCCGGAAGTGCCGTCCCGCAGGCGCAGGACCGCGGCGGCGTCGACCGCGATGATCTGCGCGGTGGTGGCGGAGGGGCTCACGGTCACCGTGGGATTGTGGAACTCGTTCAGCGTGCCGCCGAGGTTCAACGTGCCGCCGGTCATGTTGAGCTGGAAGCTGTTCCAGAAGTGGTTGTTGAAGCCCGCGTTGCCGACGGTCCCGCCGTTGATGTTGAGCACGTTGACCGACGCCCCGGCGGTGTAGCCGAATGCGTTGGCGCCCGCATACTCGACGATACCCGGACCGTTGACCGTGAGGGTCCCGCGGATCGTGCCGTTTGCGCCGCCGGCACCCAGGATCAGCTTGCCGTTGTTGACGGTCGTGCCGCCGGTGTGGGTGATGCTGGTGCCGTTAAGCGTCAGGGTGCCCGCGCCGTCCTTGACCAGCCGCAGCAGCCCCGCGCCGGTGCCGCCGGAGTTGTCGCGCATGATGCCGTTGAAGGTGGACGCGCCGGCGCCGTTGACGATGAAGGTGCCGTGGTTGTTGACGTTGATCTCGGCCTGGCGGTTTTCGATGACGCCCAGGCCGGAGGTGGCGGTGATGCCGGCGACGGTCTCGGTGTGGCCCAGCAATTCCAGGTGCAGGTGGCCGCTGGTTCCGAAATCAATGCTGGATGCGTCGGGGATTTGCTCGTTGGCCGTCCACTGCAGCATGGAGTTGTTGCCCGCGCTGCCACTGACCAGGTTTCCCGCGCCGATGGCGGAAACCCCGTCGGGCTTGGACAGAAGGGTGGTGCCGTTGCTGATGATCAGGTTGCCGGCGAAGGTGTTCGCCGCCGCGCCGGAGAGCACCAGGGTTGCACCGTCCAGCCGCGTGAGCGTGCCCGGCCCGCTGATGGCGCCGGGGATCGTGAAGATGCGGTTGTTGCCCGACCAGCCCGAGTAGATCACCCCGCCGCCCGTGCCCAGATAGATGCCGCGGTTGGCGTCCAGGGTCGGGGAACTGTCGTTGTTCTGGAGCACCCCGCCGTTCTGGAGGGTGATGTTCTGGGCGTCGAACGAGCCCGGCACCGCGCCGAGGGCGGCGTCGGAGGTGACGCGCAGGTGCCCGTTGTCGATCAGGGTGCCGCCGGTGTAGCCGTTGGTTCCGGTGAAGGCCTCCACGTCGGTGTTCTTCACGGTCGAGGAGGTGACGACCACCCGGACGTTGTCGTTGACCGCGCCGGCATAGGTCTGGGTCCCGGAGGCGCCGAGCGCGAGGGTGAGCACCGACTGCGTCCCGCCCGTGTTGGCCGCGGACCCGCCCGATCCCGCGAGAAACTTGACGGTCTCGGACCGGCTGTTCAAGTCGAGGACCCCGCTGTTCACGGTCACCCCGATGGTGTCAACGATCTGGTCGCCCCCCGTTCCGCCCAGCCGGGCGGTGCCGCCCGCGACGGTGAGCGCGCCGCCGATGGCGTGCACCGCGGCGCCGCTGGCCTTGTCCAGCAGCAGGGTGCCGGCGTTGGCCGACGCGCGCAGCCCCGGATTGTCGCCCGAGCCGCCGAGGGTGAGCGTGCCGGGGCCGGTCTTGAGCAGCGTCGAATTCGCATCGAGGCTGGAGGCCGCGCCGGTCAGGGTCAGGGTCGCGGCGGCGTTGGTGACTTCGACGGTGCCGTTGCCGGCGGTCAGGGCCGCCGCGCGATTGCTCGAGTCGCCCGCGCCGGTGTAGCGCAGCCCGCCGCCCCAGAACGACATGGCCGTGCCTGCGCCAATGCCGCTGACCGCCCCAAGCCGTCGGCCATCTTCGCCACGCCGACCAGCCCGCCGCCGAAGATGGCCTTGCCGGCAGTTGTTGGCGTCGTTGGACAGCGTCAGGATCAGCGGTGCCGGTCTTGAACAGGCCGCCGGTTCCGGTGACCAGCCCGGCGAAGGTCCCGTCGGCGGCCTGGTTGACGGTCAGGTTGGTGGTGTCGGCCAGATTCAGCGTGCTGCCCGCGTCGCCGGTCAGGGTTCCGATGGCGGAGCCGGAGCCGAGGGAGGCGCTGTTCACCAGGGCCTTGTCCTGCCCGGAGTGGTGACGTTGCTGTAGAACCCGTAGCCGCCGCCGCTGTTGTAGTAGGCGTAGACGATGTCATGCACGCCGGCGGTGAGGGTGATGACGCCCGAGCGCTCGGTGACGCCCTGTGCGAAGTTGTTGTTCACCACGAGCTGCCCGTCGATCCACAGCATGGAGCCGTCGTCGCTGGAGGTGAAGAAGGTGTAGCTGCCGTCGCTCGGAGCCGTGTAGGTGCCGATCCAGCGTCCCTCGAAGGTGGACTGCCTGCAAGCGCCGGCGCGGACTTCGATCCGTTGCTCGCAAAGTCGAAGTTGCCCGACGCGTCCGTGCTGCCGTTGTATTGCAGGGCCGGGGTCAGAGAGGAGAAGCGGTTGTTGAGCGCCGACAGCGAGTTGAAGTTGCCGCCGCCCGAGCCGGTCCAGGCGTTGTACTGCCCCACCAGGCCCTGTCCGCCGGTCACCCGCAGGGTCGACCCGGCCGTCACGTTCACCGTGGAACGAAGCGTGGAGCCGGAGAGCGACAGCGTGCCCGCGCCCACCGTCGTCGCACCGGTGTAGGGATTGTTCAGGGCGGTCAGCGTGAGCGTGCCCGCCCCGGCCTTGGTCAGCCCGGCGCTTCCGGCCACGGTCGATCCCAGGGTCGCGCCCAGGCCCGCGCCGACGGTCAGCGTGGGCGTCGTCCCGTTGAGGGTGAGGGTGTTGCCCAGGATCGAGTAGCCGTCGAGATTGAAGGTGAGGTCGTTGACGCTGATCCCGGTGGTGAGGGTGACCGTTCCCGCGGTGCCGTCGAACAGGGCGTCGTTGTCGGTGCCGGCGGTCGGCCAGGCGACCAGTCCCGCGTTGTCCCAAAGGGCGGTGGTGGTGTCCCAGTTGCCCGTGCCGCCGGTGCCCGCGGACCCGCCGTTGGCGTCCCAGATATACGTGACCGCCTGCGCGGAGGCCGCCGGCAGCAGGGCCGGGAGGATCCAGGTGGCGAAGCGCCCGATTTGCGAGGCCGACGGAAGGAAAGACCAGGGATTGGTTCTGCTATTCATGGAGGCACCTGTCCTTGTGGGCTGAACGTGGAACATGGCCGTGCAAGGCCATACATTTGAATGTTCCCATAAATAACCCGTTCTGTATACGGAAGATCGCGACATTTTCGTCGCTCAACCAAGGGTACAGCGGGGCCTGCGGACCCGCCCGGGCCACGGAGGTTGCGGCTGCGGCGCCAAACCGGCGTCCCGTCCGCCCGGGGCGCCAACGTTCGGCTCCAGGCGATCGAATAACTTCGGGGAGTTCAACGCAGGGAAGGAATCCTAACCATGTTGGGTTTCCCGGCGGCCTGTTCGGCCAACCTTGAAAGGCAGAGCCGGGAGCATGCATTTCATGGCCGGGTTGCTTGCCGGCTGCGGATCACGAATCATCCTCCAACCGAAACGCGACCCGCGCTTGCGGGGTGACGGCGGCGCCGGATTTCTGTTTCTTGCGCCCCCCGGGCGGTTGCCACATCGGACGGATGTTTTTCTCGTTCCACTTCGCGTAGGCGGCCTCGAGTTCCTTGAGCTTGCCGGGTTCCTTGCCGGCAAGGTCGGTTGTCTCGCCGATGTCCCTGGTGATGTTGTAAAGCTTCGCCCCATCGCCTTGATCGGTTAGCTTCCAGTCGCCGGCGCGCACGGCGCGCTTCTCGCCATAACGCCAGAACAGCATCTCATGCGGGTTGCCGGCCTTCTCGCCGGTCAGGTACGGCAACAGGTTCACGCCCTCCGGTTTATCATCGCCCGCGACCCCGGCGACGGCGATCGCGGTCGGCAGGATGTCGCGCGAGATGATCGGGCGGTCATCCACCCGGCCGGCGGGGATGCGGCCCTTCCACTGGATCATGAACGGCTCCCGGATGCCGCCCTCGAGCAGGTCGCCCTTGTGACCGCTCAGCGGATCGTTGCGCGACGTCGTCTGCCAGGTCGGGCCGCCGTTGTCGCTGAGGAAGAAGATGAGGGTGTTTTCTTCGAGCTTCAACTCGCGCAGCTTCGCCAGCACGGTGCCGACGCCTTGGTCGAGCGCGGCTTCCATGCCCGCATAGATGCGGCGTTGCTCGTCTTTGATGTTGGGAAACAGGTCGTAATACCTGCCGGCATCCTGCCGGACGAGTTTGCGTCCGCCGGTCGGGGACGCGTGGACGGCATTGAATGGCAGATAGACGAACCAGGGCCGGTCCTTGTGCGCCTCGATGAAGGCCGCGGCTTCGGCGGCGAAGGCGTCGGTGGTGTAGGTCATCCCGCCGCCGTTTTCCAAAAGCGATTTGCCCAGTCCTTTGGGCGGGATCGCGTACGGGCGGCAGGCCGGCAGGAAGCCGAAGAACCAATCGAAGCCGAAGTGCTGCGGGTGGGAGTCCCGGGTGTAGCCCAGGTGCCACTTGCCGAACATGCCGGTCGCGTAGCCGGCCTCCTTGAGGTAATTGGCAATGGTTCTTTCCTTGGGCGGCAACCCGCCACCGGCTGAACCGAGGTTGAATTCGAAGCCGAACCTCGTCTGGCTCCGTCCCGTGAGCAACCCAGCGCGGGACGGACAGCAGATCGGCGCGGAAACGTAGCCGCTGGTGAAGCGGATGCCGTTCCTGCCGATGGAATCAATGTTCGGCGTGGGAATTTGCGGGTTTCCCTGGCAGCTCAACTCGCCGTAGCCCAAGTCGTCGGCGAGCAGGATGAGGATGTTGGGCCGCTCCGCCGCGCAGACGCCCGCCGTCAAGGCCAGAGAAGAACGAACACCCGGATGCCGGTCACGGCTTCACCACTCGACGACCGCCGCCAACGACCCCGGCGTCCGCCGGCCGCCCCGCCGGCCAGCGGACTGTCCACGCCGTGCGGCTGCTGATGATCGGCGAACCGCAGCGATTGGAGCCGGGACGCCATGGCGGCGGCCCGGTCCGGGTGCTCGCGGGCGAGGTTCCTGGACTCGGGGAGGTCGTTGGAGAGGTCGAACAGCTCGCCGTCGATGAGCTTCCAGTTGTCCACGCGCAGGGCGCACGCAGGGCCGTACTTGTGCTCCACCAACTCGTGCCGTCCGACCTCGGATTTTCCGAGCAACGCGTCCAGCACGTCCACGCTGTCCGGCGACGCGCCGGCCGGCAACGCCCCTCCGGTCAGCTTCGCAAACGACGCCGTGAAATCCACCTGGCTGACCAGGGCGGCCGACTCCCGCCCGGCGGGGACGCGGCCCGGCCAGCGCACGATGAACGGCACGCGCGTTCCGCCTTCCCAGACCGTTCCTTTCTCTCCGCACAAGACGCCGTTGATCCTGTGGCCGTTCAACTTCGCGCGCTCCAGTCCATCGCCGTAGTCGTAGCCGACCCAATCGGTCGCGCCGTTGTCGGAGCTGAAGATCACCAGCGTATTCCCGCCCAGGTTCAACCGGTCCAGCGTCTCCAACACGCGCCCGACGCCCGCGTCCAATTCCTGCGTCTGGTCGCCGTACACGCCCGCGCCGCTCGCGCCTTGAAAGCGTTTCGCCGGCACGCGCGGTTCGTGAATGCCATGCGTGGCAAAATAGAGCGCGAACGGTTTGTCTTTGTTGGTCTCGATGAACTTGCAGGCCTCGTCGCACAGCGTGTCGGACAGGTTCTCGTCCTTCCACAAGGCCGCCTGGCCGCCGGTCATGTACCCGATGCGGCTGACGCCCATCGTGATCGCGTCGGCGTGGCCATGGCCCTTGAGCGCCTTGAGCACGGTCGCCAGCTCCATGTTGTCGCGGCCGGTGACCTCGTTCGGAAACGCATGCTTGTAGCCGACCTTGATCGGGTCGGCGGGATCGAGATTCTCGACCCGGTGGTTGCGGATCAACACCGTCGGCACCCGGTCGCCCGTGCTCGGCATGTAAAACGC
>JAXMHJ010000047.1:0-41798 GCA_046346795.1 Kiritimatiellia bacterium | reverse complement strand
AAAGGGGCGGATGCCCGCCGCCCGGTCTTCCCAAAGGGATTCCCCCCTGTTCGAGGAGCCAGCCGTCCTGTCCGGCCGGCTTGATCGCGTCGTCAAAATTTGATTCGGGTCATTCGGCGCAGGTCTATCTCCGTCCTGCGGCACGGAGTCCGTGATCTCGACCGGCGGGGGCGTCGATGAACACCCCGCGCAGATCAGGCAGCCCACCACCCATCCACGGCCGAGGAAGTGGCGAAGCCGCGCCAGCACCGGGCGTGTGTTCACGTCGTGGCCGTTCTGCACAAAGGTGAATCCCTTTTCCGTCAGCTTGATCGCCGAAAATCTTCCAACTCGCGCCGCAGGGGGGCCCAATAGGCCCGGTCGAGGGCGCGCCCGGTCGATTCCTCCGCCTGAAGGGCGGCGGTCAGGGCCTCTTCTTGATCGATCAGCGCCAGAAGCGGTCGGGAAGGGACGATCTGGTCGCGCTCCGCCGGGTATGCGCGGCACAGATCCCGCAGTACATCCGGGGAACGCGTCTCGGACAGCCAGAATCGGATCCGGGCGGGAGAAGGCGGTGCGTCCGCGCGCAGGGCGGAGGCCACATCCGCCTCGATCAGGCGGCGGATCATCGGCCAGTCCTTGTCCCGTTGCGTCTTCTTGGCGGCGACCAGATCCGGCAGGGAGAGCAGTTCGTAGCGCGTTCCGTCCTCCCCTTCCAGCGTGGTGCGGCGCTCCCACAACTCCTGGAACGGCGCGACACCGCGCATGCGGGCCATCACGTCCACCCGCATGCGGGCGGCCTCGGGATGGTGGCAGCGGAAGTGAACCGCGTGCCCCCGCAACAGGTAGTCGAGTTCAAAGGGGGGCACGGTGATGACCTCCGCCTCGAGGAGTTCCGCCGCGCGGGTGATCCGGGCGAGGTTTTCCGCATCGGCGGGAACGGCGAAATCGGTGTCCCGGCTAAATTCCGCCCCGCCGTAGAACACGCAGGCCTGTTCTCCCATCAACAGGGCGCGCGCCTCGCAGTTCTGGAAAGTTGAAAGGACTTTGCGAATCGGGTTCGGGATCATGCACGCCTCCTTGGGCGAGGTCCTGGACCATAAGACGCTCGCTCGCCTGCCAGCGTTGCAGCGGCGTCAGGCGGTACCATTCCATCCATTCGTCAGGTACTTCGGAGAACATGGAGTCACTATCCAACAGCCCGCCGGTCCGGTCAAAGGCGGAAATCCAGGGTGGTTGGTACAGCCCGATCCCCATGCCAGGGCCATTTCAGCTTGCCGCTCCACGCCGCCCGCCGTGTGCGAAGATGGCAGGACCCAGGTGCGGACGGGGCGTGCGCCCGCAGCCCTTTGGCAGTGCACATTCCACTTGCCATTCCGGCCTCCGCGTGTCTGCATGGTCGAGCTTGAGAGACCTTCGCCTTCAAGGCGCCTGTCGATCCGGGCGTTCTGCGGGTGAATTCCATTTCAACATTCAACGCAACTCCATCCGTGCCCGCCTCGATTCCTATGCGTTTATGGCTCCTTAGCGTGTTGTCCGCCGTTGTTATCGGCGGAATCAATTCTCGCGCTCAAAGCAGCGGGCTTTCGGGGAAGGCCTCGAATGCGCCGATGCACCGCCCGTTGGAGGGACGTTGTTTCCGAATTGAGACGAGCAATGGTAGCGTCGTCTCCGGCCGGGTGGCAAGGGCGACGTCGCATGCGCTGATCATCGAGGACAAAGTGCATTTCCCCGAGGAATTCGCCCCCGAGGTTCGCAGATGGATCTTTGAAGGTGCCGCCGGGCCGAACGAAACCTTTCCGAAAGGAGTCAGGGAAGATGTTGGCAGTCCGGATTCCGTCCCGCGCGCACCTGCCGAGACAGGCTCGGCTAAACATCAAAGCGAGCGAAGCTGCTGCATCCACCATGCGGCGAGCGCCGGCTCCACGGATGATGTCTCCTGGTTTCTGTCGCAAGGAATTCCGATCAACGCCACGAATGAGGTGGGCGTGACCGCGCTGCAGGTGGCGGCCCAGTGCAACCAGATCGCCGTTATGAAGTACCTGGTGTCCGTCGGCGCGAAACTGGACGTGGAGGACAATAATCGGCACTCGTTGATGCATTTCGCGGCGGCTGGTGACGCGGTGGACTCCCTGAACTATCTTTCGAAGCAGGGCCTGTCCTTCAGGCAACAGGATTGTTTTGGCTACACCCCCCTGCATTCGGCCGCCGCCGAAGGCAACCTTGCGGCGGCGGAATGGCTATTGCAGACCGGAGCGGATGCTAAAGCCCCTGGGTTATTAAACGTAACGCCTCTCCGGGTTGCGGTGATGTTCGGGCATGCGAGAATGGTGCGACTACTCGTGAGCCATGGGGCGGACCCTAACGAGGAACTGTGCGTCACCAAGGAAACGGCGCTCTCCCTGGCCTTGTCCCTCGGGCACCTCGACGTCTGCAAGGCCCTGTTGGAAGCAGGCGCGGCGCCCAAGCCGCCTGCGGGGAAGAGCCTTCTTCACGCCGCGGCTTGTCGTGGAACAGAGGAAACCATGGACCTTCTTATGGCCTTCGGGCTCAGCGTGGACGAAGAAAACGGGCTCATCGGCTAATCTCATGGGTGTGGCACGCTTATCAACGTCAGTCCGCCTTGGAAGAAGAGAATCGCGACTCGCAGGTTCGAGAAGTTCCGATACCCGCGGGCGGAGCCTTGAAGGGATTGGATCAGACTGTTTAAGGCCTCCGCTCCGGCGTTGGTGACCCGGTACTTGAAATAGGCGATGATCTCTTCCAAATGCTTTCCCAAGGATTTGGCCACCCTCACCATGGCTGCCAGGCCGCTGTCCATCGCCTTGCGAGACCATGCCTTGAAATATCTCCGTGCCTCCGCCGTCGTCCGGCATTGCCAAAAGTCTACCAGTGCTTCCTTTAAGGTCCAGGCCTTTGCCGTTTCCTTGGCCACCGCAAAGACTTGTTCAAACCGGTTCCACTGCAAGTCCGTCATGTTCTCGGAGTTGAACAGCCAGAGATACCGGCTCTTCTTCAAAGCGGTGTCCCCCGCCGCCACCTGCTCGGCCTGCTCCGCGCGCCGCGTTTCATCCACCGCCTTGCTGACCAGTTGGCTGACATGAAATTTGTCGATGAGGATCTCCGCGTTGGGGGCCACCACCCGGATGGCCGCTTTGAACGCAGCCGACATGTCCACGGCGGCACACTCCACCTTAGCAGCCACCTCCGCCGGCACGTCTTTCCAGCAGGCTTCCGCGTCCGCCTGCTTGCGTCCGGGGGCGATGTCCACCACCGTTCCCTTTTCCAGGTCGCTCAGAAGGCTCGCAAAGCCGACTCCGCAGCGAACCATTTTCTCGTCCATGCCGACCTGTCGCAGGTCCGTCAGGTCCCGCCGCGCCAGTCCCTGTTCCACCGCGCTTTTCATGATCCGATGCACCGCCTTCCAGTCCAATCGCAGCAATGTCGCCGCTTTCTTGACACTGCGGCAGGCCAGCAGGACCTGGATGGCGAACGCTTCAAAGAGCAGGGTGTAGCGATCCCGGTCCTTCGCCCAGGGCACTTCGACGGTCTTCACCCCGTGTTCCGGGCAATGGCACCGGGGGGCCTCCGCCTCCAAGTAGGTGAAGAACTGCATCGAATCCAAGTGCCGCCAGCGCCGTGGTGGGCTGCGGTCATAGCCCGGGCATTCTTTCCCGCATTCCGGACATTGCAGTGGAACTTCGGGGCTTCGCTCCACTCGTATGCACACCTCCATCGCTTCGAGGCGAAGGAGAACGGACTGGACGTGCCAAGGGCTGGGAAGCCCCAGAAGCAGGTTGTAGTGCTGGGTGAGGGCGTCGTGGTTCATTCCTCCCTCTTCCACATCCTCCCGAGGCGTCAACCCATGAGATTAGCCGATGAGCCAGAAAACGCCAACGGCGAAACGGCGCTATTCCAGGCTGCATTCTGCGGCAATATCCCGGTGATGCTCTGGCTGCTGCAGCACGATGCGAGCATCAATCATGTCGAGAAGACCGGAATGAGTCCTCTGCATGCAGCCGCCCTTGGCGGGAGCCTCGAAGCAGTGAAAATTCTGGTCGAGTCAGGTGCGGATCGATCACAACGAAGCAAGGATCGCAAGACGCCTTCGGAGTTGGCCGTGGAATTTAAACGACAGAACATCGTTCAGTATCTGAATTCTCTCCCGGCAGGAAGCCCCGTCGCGCCCGGAAGGTGAATTCAGATGAGGAGTGGACGGCCCCGCAACCTCCTGCAACCGTCAGACCGGCACGAGCAGCCCTTCCGCCTCGGCGAGCCGCTTCTGGTTGTCGTCAAAGGTCAGGAATTGCGCGGCCTTCAACTTCAGCGCGCCGGCCACGTGCAGGATGTCAAAGGCGCGATGACCGCCCGTCAACGTGCGGACGGCCGAGATCCGTCTGGCCTCATCGACGACATCGGCCAGGTTGGACGTCGCGACGATCAGGCGGCCTTGGGCGATGGCCGCCTCAAAACCGGCCCAGTACCGGCCGGCGGCGCCGGGCGGGATGACGTTGCGGGATTCGGCGAAGCGAAGGGCGTTGCCAAACTCATAGTGCGTCAGACTGTTGAGGTGGAGCGCCCGCTTGTTTCGGGCGACCCAGGCCACCGCCCGGGGACTGTGCGCGTCGTTTCCGTAGAGGGAGAACAGGAAGCTGGTGT
The DNA here is from genome assembly GCA_046346795.1 of Kiritimatiellia bacterium. Lineage (GTDB taxonomy): Bacteria > Verrucomicrobiota > Kiritimatiellia > SS1-B-03-39 > UBA6053 > JAXMHJ01. The sequence goes on along the minus strand of JAXMHJ010000047.1, from coordinate 37,160 downwards.
CGCAGACGATCACCATTTTCCCGCGGCCTCGGCGAGGATTTGCGCGGATTGCCCGGCGGTCAAAACCGGCTCGCCCGTCCGGTCCCGCAGGACTTCGGGGCTGTTCGCCCAGTCCACCTTGCCGGCCGTCCGCGCGGTTTCCGGGCTGAGGCGGGCCACGACCACCCCGCGCCGGGTGATGAGGACCTCCTCGCCGGCGCTGACCCAGCGCAGCACGCTCGTATATCGATTCCGCAGATCTCTGACGGTAGCGGTTTTCATGGTAGCACAATTTTGTAGCCGGATTGGTGGATCGTCAAGAGGAAAGCAGTTCCCTGCGTCCGTTTCATCGCCCCCCCGAGAATAAGCCCCGCGTCGTGAAGGAAATTCTGGCCTGATCGCTCACACGGAGCGTTACCACCCGGTCGGATGACCCTGGTCACCGCCCCGGTGGCCGCGCTTCGCAAAAGGCAGGTCCAGCCGCCATGGATGAAGTCACCCCGCGAAGGGTCGGCGGGAATAGGGCTTTACCGTCCCGCCACTTGGGAATAGCATGTAAGTCGGGAGGGGAGCGAACAGAAGGGAGTTCCGGATGGACCCTTTACGGTTTGAAGCGAAGACCCTCCTGATGGGCCGGGATTGGGTGGAGAAAAGGTCCGGAAGAGCGATTGTGCGGGCCGCGTCTGGTCTCGCGGCCGCAACGGTTCTGCTGGGCGATCCGGCCGGCGCCAGGGCGGCGGGTGCGACGTGGACGGGGGCGGTCGATTCCGCCTGGGCAAACACAGGGAACTGGAGCGCAACCCCGGTGCCGGGGACGGGGGACACCGCGCGGTTCGGATCCACAAACGGCGGGCACACCACCATCTCGCTGGGAACGGGCGTCACGGTCGCCAGCATCGCGTTTGACGACAACACCGGCGGGTACGTGATCGGCGCGTCCGCGGGCGAGACGCTCACCCTCAACCACGGAGGCTCGATCGAGGTCGCCGACGTCACCCCGCAGGAGGGCGCCACCTTTCCAGCCGCCGTCGTCCTGGGCACAAACGGGAATGCCGCCAGTTACGCCCTCCGCAGTTCGCACTCCGGATCCACGTTGACCCTGGCCGGCCATCTCATCGGGGGCGGAACCGGGACCGGCGCGAAGTCGCTCGACATCGCGGGGGCCGGATCAACCGTCATCAGCGGCGCGATCGGCGGCGGCGGCGGCGTGATTGCCGTGAACAAGTCGGAGTCGGGAATGTTGACCCTCAGCGGCGCGAACACCTTCACCGGAACACTGACCGTTTCCGCAGGGACCCTTTCGGTGCCCGCGGTGAACAGCCAGGGTACGCCGGGGCCGCTCGGCAACAGCGCGCTGGCGGTGACGCTGCGCGGCGGATCGACCCTGAACTACACGGGGGCGACCGCGACGAGCACCAAGAAGTTCATGGTGAACGGGAGCGACAACCGGTTCGACATCGGGAACGCCGCGGCGGAACTCACGCTTGGCGGGGTGATCAGCAATGTGAGTTCCAGCCTCATGGGGGGAATCGAAAAGGCGGGACCGGGCACGCTGATCCTCGGCGGGGCGAACACGTATGGCAGCAGCCTGACCTATTCGAACAATCACGGCACCACGCTCACCTCCGGCACCCTGAGGCTTTCGACGGGGGGCAAGCTCGGAACAGTCTACAGCTTTCTCCATGTGAACGGCGGCATCCTGGATCTCGGTGGCACGGATCAGACGGTGGCCCGGTTCCTCGGCAGCGGCGGGACGATCCTGAACAACGGGACGGGGGAATCGCTGCTCACCGTGAGCGAGCCGGATCTCAACTGCCATTACCAGGGCGTGATCCTCGACAACGACAACGGCGGCGGCGGGACGGTGGCGTTCACCCATGCCGGCTCGGGCGACCTCTATTTGCACGGCGCAAACACGTACAGCGGCGTCACCACCGTCGGCAGCGGCGCGACGATCACCCTGATCGATGCGGGGACACTGGGAAACACGGTTGGAGGCACCATGGTCGGGAGCGGGGGGTCCCTGCGGCTTTACAAGACGGGGCCCTGCGCCGAACCGGTGACCATCGCGGGCACGGGGGCCGGCTGGGGTGGCGCGCTTGTGGGCTACGAGACCACCTACGCCGGATTGATCCGGCTGTCCGGCGCCGCCACGATCATGTCCGGCTGGACCGACCATGACAACGTGGTGTTCAACATCACGAACCCGGGAACGATCCTGGGCAGCGGTTACGGCCTCACCCTGACCACCAGCGACTGGGGCCAGCACGGCGTGCTGGCCAGCATCATCGGGACCGGGGCGGGGACGCTGACCAAGACGGGCCTCGGGACCTGGACGCTCACCGGGGCGAACACCTACACGGGGAGCACGACGATCAGTGAAGGCATCCTGAACATCCGGACGTCGACGGCCCTGGGCACCGCGGCCGGCGGGGTGACGATCAGCAACGGCGCGACGCTTCAGTTGCAGGGCCCCCTTGCCGTCGGGGCGGAGGCGATGAGCCTGAGCGGGGCCGGCGCCGGCGGAGCGACGGGTGCGCTCGAGAATGTCGAAGGCGACAACAGCTACGGCGGGGCGATCACGCTGCACGCCGCGTCGACCATCACCGTCGACCGCGGCTCGCTCAGCCTGGGGGCCGGGATCACCGGAACGTATGGCCTCACCCTGGGCGGCGACGGGAACGGTTCGGTGGCCGGGGTGATCTCCATCGGCGCCGCAACCCTCACCAAGTCGGGCGCGGGCGGGTGGACGCTCTCCGGCACGGCGAACACCTACACGGGCAGGACGATCCTTCCGGCGGGGCGGCTGGAGATCCGGATGCTGAAGAATGTGGGCGGGGGCGCCAGCTCCCTGGGCGCGCCGACCACGGTTGCGAACGGGACGATCGACATCGGAAGCGACGGCAACGAGGGCATCCTGGTGTACACCGGAGTCGCGGACGCGCTGAGCAACCGGGTGATCAACATGGCCGGCACCACGGGCGGCGTCAGGATCGACAGTTCGGGCCCGGCGAACCACAAGCTCGTGCTGAGCGGCGCCCTGACCGCGACCGTGCCGGGCGACAAGACGCTCACGCTGGGCGGGAGCAGCACGGGGGCGAACGAGATCAGCGGCGCGATCCCGGACAGCAGCGGCGGCAAGACCTCGGTGGCGAAGACCGGCGCCGGCTCGTGGACGCTCTCCGGCGTGAACACCTACACCGGCGACACGACGGCGGGGGCCGGCGTGCTGGTGTTGACCCGGGCCGGGCTCGCGGATGCGGCGGATGTCCGGCTCGTCTCCGGTGCGACCCTGAACCTGGCGTTCACCGGCTCCGACATGATCGGCCACCTTGTCATCGATGATGTCGTGCAGAGCCCGGGCTCCTGGGGAAGCCTGGCGAGTTCCGCCACCTACAGGACGTGGCTGATCACGGGCGCCGGGGTGCTCAACGTGACCAACGGCGCGGCGCAGCCGCCCTATGCCACCTTCGCCGCGAAATATGCGCTGGGGGGTGCGGACGCGGCGTTCGAGGCGGATCCCGAGGGAGACGGCCTGCCAAACGGGCTCGAGTGGATGGTGGGGGGATCCGACCGCCGGAGATGCCGGTGCCATGCTGGAGGTGACGGCGGATCCGGACAATTTCCACGTCGGCTTCCACCGGAACGACGCCAGCGAATCCACCACGACGCTGGTTGCGCAGTGGAGCCGGAATCTGCTGACCTGGACCGATGCGCCCGTCGGGGCGACGGGCGGGAGCGGCGGTTCGCACGTCTGGATCGACGTGTCCGAGAACAGGGACGCCCCGGATGCGATCCTGGTCAGCTTCCCGCTGCCGCAGATGGCGACCAACCGCCTGTATGTGCGCCTGAAAGCGACCCGGCCGTAGCCGGCCGGGATTGCGCCGTCGCGCCCGGCGAATCAAACCCGCAGCGCCGCGCGGAATCCCCGGGCGGCGTAGTAGGACTCGGCGCCGTTGTGATAGACGAACACCTGGCCGTAGCGGCGGTCGCAGAAGAGGGCGCCGCCGAGTTTCCGGATGTCGGCCGGGGTCTGCACCCAGCTCGAGGTCTTGCTGTCGAAGGCGCCGAGCTTCTGAAGGTCGCGGTACTGCTCCTCGGTCAGGAGTTCGACGCCCATCGCGGCGGCCATGCCGGCGGCGCTGTCGCGCGGCTTGTTTTCCTTCCGGCTGTCCAGGGCGGCGCGGTCGAAACACACGCTCCGACGCCCGGCGGGACTTTCGGGGGCGCAGTCCATGAAGACCACCTCGCCCGTCTTTTTATCGCGACTCACCACGTCGGGCTCGCCGCCGGTGGACTCCATTTCGCCGAGGGAGCGCAGTTTGTCGGGCCACGCCTCCAGACGCTCCCGCACATCGGCCCAGGAAACGCCTTGTGCCGGCCCGGATTCTGCTCGAAGCGGGCCTGCAGGGTTTTGAGAAGTTCATCGCGCTGCTGAGTCTTCATGGTCGTCTTCCCCCGGAAGTCCGCCCGTCCGGAATGGAACGGGCGGCCTGATGGGCATTCAACGCGGACGGGGCGGAGGGGGCAAGTGAAAATCCGGCGCATTCGCGAAGCGGGCGAACCGGTTTCCTACGGGGTGGCGGCGGGCGACGGGATCTTCACCGCGTTGAGGTCGATGGTCTCGTAGTTCCACAGCTTCTTGCGGTCCCACTGGCGCATGGTGCCGGCGATGGGGCCGGAGAGGCCGCCGGAGTTGTGGCCGATGCCGATGCAATGGCAGGCCTCGTGGAAGACCAGGTTCATCTGCTTCCACACCGCCCAGGACGGGGCCGCGATTCCGCTTCCCCCGCCCACCGGGGCCTTGATCTTCGGATCGACCGCGACGCCTAGCCGGCGGTGGATGCGGCGGAAATGGTCGTACGCCTCCTGTGCCGACACGCGGCCCTTGCCGGCGATCAGGTACTGGGGCTTGTGGTTCAGCACGCGCTCGCGAAATTCCGGGCGGGCCATGAGCTTGCGCATGCGTTTTTCGATGTCCGGCACCATGTCGGAGCCCTTCTCCTGCTTGCGGGCGAAGAGATGCAGCCGGAAATTGACGGCGAGGAACTGGTCGAGCCGGTACACCGGCACCTCGCGACCGTCCGGGATTTTGACCACCTTGTCCGGGGGCTCGGTCTTGAGGAAATCGCGCCCCAGGCCCGGATTGTTCGCCAGCATCCAGTCGAGGATTTCCGCGCGCACCACGGGGGCCTCGGCCTCCGGCCTGCCCCCCTCGCGTCCCTTGCCGCCTTTCGACGAGGACGCGAGCGCGGGCGCAGCGAGGCCGAGGACAACAATCAGGGCGGCGGTCGTGGCGCGCAAGGTGTGCGCGAATAGGGTCGGAAGGATGGCTTTGGTCATGTGGCGCCCGGGTGGATGTGAAGGGGTCGTTTGACGTGGTGGCGGGGCGGGATATTTACCGGAGGCGGCCGGGGAAGGGCTCTCACGGCTTCGGCTTGTCCGCCGGGACGGGGCGGTGGATGCCCTCCTCGCCGGGGACAGGGATGGTTCCGGCTTCCGCGTCGGGATCGGTGAAGGTGGCGGGAGGGCGGCCGGTGGGCTTGAATCCGGGGAACCGCCGGGCGACCAGCTCTTCCCAGGTCCGGTAGGAGGCGATGACGGCGGGTTCGTCGCCGCGGGCGCGGTGGACGGCGGCGAAGTACCAGTGGAGCTTGTGCGAGGAGGGGCTGCGTTCGAGGGCGAACTTGAGGATCTTGAGGGCCTCGTCGGGCAGGTCGTGCTTGAGCAGGAGCATCGTCCACCGGCAGGCGATGGCCTCGGAATTGAGACCCCAGGGCTTCCGCAGCAGCGCGCGGTAGGCGTCCTGCGCCTCGTCGAGGCGGTCGAGCTCCTCCAGCGCGACGCCGCGCGCGCCAAGGGCGATGATGTGGTTGGAGTCGAGCGCCAGGCAGGCGTCGGCCTCCCGGAGGGTGTCCGCGTATTCGCCGCGCTTGAGGTGGACGCTGGCCAGCGTGGAGTGCGCGTTGGGGCTCCACGGCGCGTCCACCACGGCGGCGGAGGCCGTCGCCAGCGCCCGGTCCTTGTCCCCGGCGTCCAGCAGCATCTCGGCGAGCGCGACGCGCGAGGCGAAGGCGGCCGGGTGCGAGCGGATTGAGGTCTCGAAGAAGTCGACGGGGCGGTTCCAGCGGTCGGACCACAGCAGCGCGGTGGCCGCGCAGGCCAGCAGCCAGAGTCCGCCGGCGAGGGCCGCGCCCCTGGCCGCCCGGGCCCCGCCCGGCTGCAACAGGCCGCCCATCCACGCGCCGAAGGCGATCGCCAGTCCGATGGACGGCAGCACCAGGTAGTAGTCGGCCAGCGGGCCGTTGCGCAGCGGCAGGAAGTTGTTGGTGGGGATGCTGGCGACCAGGTACCACGCGAGCCCGAATCCGATCCACGGATGCCGGCGCCAGGCCCACGCGGTGAGGGCGAGGTAGCCGAGGAACACCGGCCACGCGGCCGCAACCATCCAGACCGGCGCGGATTCGCCCCAGAGGAAGGTGACCAGGAGCTGCTGCCGGCCGAAGGGGACGAGCCACCAGACGAGGTGGTACAGGAAGAAGTAGGCGGAGAGGGTGCAGATGCGGGCGTCGGACATGGCCGAGATGAGCCGGGGGTCGGCCTGGAAATCGGGAACCGCCTTCCAGCGCGCGAAGAGATAGAGCACCGCGACCGCGCCGTGGATCAGCGCGCCGGGGACCCATTTGCGCCAGGGGCCGCCGCGCCGGACGTCCCACAGCAGGACCAGGGCGGGCCAGGCGATGGCGTGTTCGTAGGAGAGCAGGGCCAGGGCGAAGAGCCCGGCGGCCCCGCCCCGGGCGGCGAGGGACGGGCCCGGGCGGCCCGCATCCGCGAACAGGCGGGCGCGGTCGTGCAGCAGTAGCGCGCCGAAGAGCAGCGCCGCCATGGCCATGATGTTGGCGGAGCTGAACCAGACCGCCGAGGAGACCAGCAGCGGCGAACCGACCCAGGCCAGCGCGGCGGCGGCCGGCGCGGGACCGTCGCCCAGCGCGCGGCGGGCGACGGCGGACATCCCCGCCGCGGCCGCGAGAAACAGCAGCAGGTTGACCGTGTGCGCGACCACCGGCTGCGGATTCCAGGCGATGCCGTGGAAGAGCATGTTCTTCACCGGGCGGAAGTATCCGAACACATCCGGCCCCCACCAGCTCCGCCAGGAGGTGAAGCCGCCGGAGTAGGCGATCTGGTACGGGTCGTCGACGAACATCGGGTGATTGAGCGCGATGGAGACGACAGCGAGGGCGAGGGCGCAGGCGAGCACGGTGACCAGCCAGGGCCGCCTCAGATGCGGGTGGTCCGGGCCGCTCATGGCGCGGGGATGCGCACGTCGACCTGGTAGGCGCGGAAGGCCGGCCCCGGCGCGGGGTCGGTGAGTTGCAGGACCCCGGCGCCGCCGGGAATGTCGGTCAGGACGTCGGTCCAGGCGGCGGGGGCCAGCGAGGGCGTGGCGCGCAGCCGGTACACGCGGGAGGGATCGGAAGGGACCTGGAGCACGAAGGTCCCGGCCTCCGGATGAGCCTGCTGGATCAGGAAGTAGTCGTCCGGATCGGTGGGATCGGTGGCGGCGATGTATTCCTGGAGGTTGGTGAAGGAGTCCGTGTCGCCGTGGGCGGAGGGCAGCGCGTTGGTCACGCCGCCGAAGAAGGCCAGTTCCCAGTCGTTGGGCAGCGCGTCGCCGTCCATGTCCGGGTCGTTGAAGTCCGGGAGCGTGTCGCCGTCGAGATCGGCGACGGTGAGGTTGACCGCGGCGCTGTTGTTGGGGGCGGAGGGGTCGGCGGTGGTCGCGGTGACGCTGGCGGTGCGGGTCTGCGGGCCGGGGGTGGCGAGGCCGAGATTCCAGTCGATCGTCACCACCTTGTTCGCGCCGCTGGCGATGTTGCCGAGCCCGAAGACGAGGTTCGAACCCTGCTGCGTGCCGGCCGGCGTGAACGACACCGACTGCACCCCGGCCGGCATCGGCACGGTGAGCACGGCGGCCTGGCACGGATCGGGGCCGAGGTTGTTGACGGTCAGGACGGTGCGCGTGACGCTGGAGGTGGAAACCGTGGCGGGGGTGGTGACGGCGGCAAGGGCGAGGTTGGCGGACGCGGGGGTGGAGTCGGGCGCGGTGCAGGTGGTGGTGCCGGTGATGCGCACCGAGAAGCCGCGCACGGTTCCGCTGTCACCGGCATAATTGTCGGTGACCTTGAGGGTCCAGGTGCCGTTGGCATTCAGGTTGTTGAAGGCGGAGAGGGACTGGAAGGGCGTGAAGGTGCCGGTGTACGGTCCGGCATCATCGCCCACGTCCTGGATCGAGCCGTCGGTTCCGCTGTCGTCCAGGACGGTTCCGCAGAAATTCGGCCCCCGGGCCAGCGCGGTCAGGCCGATCTCCTGCATCAGGGTCACCTCGGTTCCGGTGGGGCTGCGCAGCACGACGGTCAGGTCGCTGACATACGGATGCTGCAACCCGGTGCCGGTGGCGACCCCGCAATTGGTGCCGTTGAACGCGAAGTTGACGTCGGTGATGGTGCCCACCACCCCGGAGACCGGCAGGGCGATGTTGAGCGTCGCCCCGGTGCCGTCCGGGATGGCCGACGCCCCGGCGAAGCTGAACACCTGCTCGGTGGCGGGCGCGCCCGTCGTGAAGGTGTAGTCCACGACATTGGTGGCCTGGAGCGAACGGACGGTCAGCCGCACCGTGAAGGGGCGCCGCAGGCGTGGCTGGCGGGCACGCCCACGACGTAGGTCGCGGCGTTGACGCCGGTGGTGTTGACCGGGAGATCCGGATACACGGCGGTGTTCTGCGGGAGGGTGATGCCGGCGGTGACCGCGGCGAGGGTGGCGGACACGCCGGTGGCGGTGGCCGATCCGATGTTGCGGACGGGCAGGGTGAGTTCCAGGGCGGTTTCGCCGGGGTCGGCCCGGCCGTTGCCATTCCCGTTGCCGAGCGTGTCCGCGAGCACACGCTCCGCCCGGATTGCCGAAGACGGGCGCGCCGGCCCCGCCGCCGGGCACGAGGGTGAAGTTGACGTCGGAAACATCGAAGAAGATGTTGCCCGCGGCCTCCACGCGGATGCGCGCCGTGGAGCTGTTGAGGTTGGGCAGGGTGACGGTCTCGCTGCCGTCGTTGGGCGTGCCCAGGCGCAGGGTGGTGGGCCAGGTGTTGCCGCCGTCGGTGGAGAGCAGGATGTTCACCGAGGAGCAGAGGATGGGGGCCGCGGTGGTGCCGGCGACGTCCCAGGTGACGGTGGTGTTCCCGGAGCGCGTCCCGGCCGTGTTGGGCGCGGTGACGCGGAAGGGGCCCGCGGTTCCCACCACATTGAGGGCGACGTCGTCATAGGCCGTCCCGCCGCCGCCGGCCCGGTTGTCGCGCACGGTGCAGCGGAAGTGCATGGTGCGGCTGACCGCCGGGAGCTTTTCCAGGTTGGAGGCGGTGTTGGACAGCAGGTTGGACAGCTTCGGCAGGGTGCGCGACGGGCTGGTGGACGGCGGGAGCGACCGGAACAGCGGGCCGACGCCGGTGTCGGCGGATGTCAGCGCGTTTGCGGCGCCCAGATCCCACTGCTCCCAGCAGTAGGTCAGCGCGTCGCCGTTGGAGTCGGAGGCGGTCGCCGTCAGGGTGAAGGGCGTCTGCACGGGGATAGCGTAATCGGGGCCGGCGCTGACCTCGGGGGTCTGGTTGCCGGGCGCGCTCGTCGCGGCGCAGGTCCCGCCGCTGAGAATGTAGGCCGTCATCTGCTGGAGAGAGACGGCGTGGAAATAGTCGTCGGAAAAGTTCTGCACGTCGTTCGGAGCGCAGATGCCGGCGTAGGCCATGATGGTGGATCCGCTGCCCGGCTCGTAGGCGGTGGTCGCGTTGCGGTTGCCGCCGCCGCAGGAGGCGGTGGTGGCGTTGAAGGTGTGGTCCGCGCCGAACTGGTGGCCGATCTCGTGCGAGACCAGGTCGACCCAGAACGGGTCGTTGTTGGGCGTGCTGCTGCCGGTCTGGGCCTCGGCCTTGTCCGGGGCGTGGCAGACCACCTCCAACTGCGCCAGGCCGCCGAAATCCGTGCCCATGAGCAGGTGGCCGATGTCGTAGGCGGCGCTGCCGATCCGCGCGTCGATGAGGGGGGTGAAGGCCGTCGCGCCGTCGGTCGGGTCGTTGGCGCTGGTGAAGACCAGCAGGTTGTTGTTGGCGACCAGCGTGAAGCGCACCGCCAGTTCCCGCTCGTAGACGGCGTTGAGGCGGTTGACCCCGGTGACGATGGCGGCGAGGGCCTGGGACGTGCCGCCGTGGTAGGCCGTGAAGTCCGAATCGGCCATCATGGCCAGCCGGTAGGTGCGCAGGGTGACGGGAGAGGCGGCGGCGATGCCGGCGGACGGGGTGGCCGCGGCTTCGACGCTTCCGGCGTCGGCGATGCGTTTGGCCACGGGGGAGGCCGGCTCGTCCCGGCGGTTTGCGCCGCGGCAACCGGCGCCCCGGGCCGCCGCGGGGGCGAGGGCGCGGTACGTCTTCCGCGAGTACACGGTGTGGCGGCTGCGGTCGCCGCGCGCGGCGGGATCGATGTAGATCATGTCGTCCGGTGTCAGGATGATGGCGTGGAAGCCCCCGGGCGTCTGGTCGATCCGCGCGGTTACGGTCGGGTCGTCGACGCACACGCCGGAAAACGTGCGCACATCGGGGAGCTGCGCGGCCAGGCCGGGTTCCATGACGGGGGATTCCTCGATGCGGAAGGGCAGGACCGAGCCGTCGGGCAGGGGCAGTTCAAGCAGGGTGGGCGCGCGCGTCCTGGCCTTGGCCCCTTCGACCGGCGCGGCCGCAAGCACCGCGGCCAGTTGATCCGGCTGGATGCGGATGCGCAGGCCGTGGGCGGGATCGATCCAGTCGCCCGCCGGGGTGGCGGCGGTCCGCGCCTCCGGCTGCCACCAGTCGGCCCGGGGGGCGGCGGCGGCGGAAAGGGCGAACAGGAAGGGGAGCGTGAATCGTGTCATGTGTCCGCCAAGGTACCCGAAGTTTCGCCAAGGTAAACCCCGGGATGCGGGGATTTGGGCGGGGGCCCCGCCGTCGTTTCCGGGGACCTTCGGGACGTTTTCGCGCTGGATTCCCGCGGTCAAATGCATAAGGACGGAAGGCTCATGCAACCCGTTATCATCCCCCGAGAACAGCATACCGTCAGCCGCAAAGACATCAGCCCGGAGGCGCTCAAGGTGCTCTACCGGCTCCGCGAGGCGGGTTACACGGCCTATCTGGCGGGCGGTTGCGTGCGCGACCTGCTGCTCGGCCGCACCCCCAAGGACTTTGACGTGGCCACCAACGCCCGCCCCGAGGAGGTCCGCCGCGCCTTCGGGCACTGCCGGATCATCGGCCGGCGCTTCCGCCTGGCGCACGTGGTGTTCGGCCCGAAGGTGATCGAGGTGGCGACCTTCCGCTCCAACCCGTCGGGCGAGACCCGCCACGCGCAGGTCGAGGACGGGCTGGTGGTGCGCGACAACGAGTACGGGTCGCCGGAGGAGGACGCCCTGCGCCGCGACTTCACCGTCAACGCGCTCTTCTACGACATCGACACCTTCTCCCTCATCGACTTCGCCGGGGCCATGGAGGACATCCGGCGCCGCCGCCTGCACTGCATCGGCAACCCCGACCAACGCTACGTCGAGGATCCGGTGCGCATGCTCCGCGCGGTGCGCTTCGCGGGGTCGATCGGCCTGGAATTCGAGAAGGAAACCTACGACGCCATCCTGCGCAACCGGCACCAGCTCGCCAACGCCGCCCCCGCCCGCCTGCACGAGGAGATGCTCAAGTTCCTGCACAGCGGGTCGGCCGAAACCTGCCTGCCCATGCTGCTGGAGACCGGCCTGCTGGACTTCCTCTTCGCCGACTGGGCCGCCTGGTGGCGCGAAAGCGCGACCGACCGGGACAAGGAGTGGATCGCCGCGGCGCTGCGCACCATGGACCGCTTCAAGAAGAACGGCCACGCCGCCTCCCCCGCGCTGATCTACGGGCTCCTGTTCGGCTCCTACCACCGGGCGCTGGCCGCCCGCCTCCAACATGAGGAGGGCCTGCTCCCCGTCGCCTCCATCATGGAGGCGGTCACCCGGCACCACCGCTCCATCACCCGCAACGTCACCCTCCCGCAGAAGATGATGCTCCACCTGCGCCACCTGGTCTCCACCCCGTCGCGCTTCGAGCGCCTGGACGAGAACCGCGCGGCGCTGCTGGCCCAGCGATACTACTTCCGCGACGCGGTCATCTTCTACAAGTTCTCCGCCCCGTTCACCGGCGCCCCCGCCGAGAACGTCGCCTGGTGGACCGACTTCCTCCGCCGCGCCCCCGAGATCCCGCCCGAGGACGAGCGCCTGCACCCCGGCCGCCAGCGCCGCCGCCGCCGCCGCCGCGGCCCCCGCCCCGACATGCGTCCGCACGAGCCGGGTTGATTCCCCCGGGCCGCGGAGGCTGCGGCCGCGACGGAATTTTAATGGGACTTCGCAAAGTTCCGGCGGGACCGCGTTTGCATTTGCGGGCAAACACGGGACAATGACGGCTTTAAATCCAGCGCAAACCCAGGAACCCCATGACCCCCATCTTCCCGCCCTTCGACCTCGCCCGCTTCCTCCGCACCGTTTTCGTGCCCATCGAGGGTGGCAAGGTGTGCATCCTGATCGACCTGGCCGATCCCGGCGGACATGAAGGACTTCGCGTTCCTGAAGAAGAACCCGGCCACCCCGTGCAGAAGAAGGCCCACGAAGTCTTTTACCAGGGTCTGCGCAACGAGGTGATGCAGCAGCTCGGCCTCCGGCGGGGAGATGTTCGCCTACCAGACCACCGGCGGCAGCAACCTCGACCTGCCCGCCACCTGCGTGGACGCCGCCGGGAACGTGCTCAACCTGGAGAAGGCGGTCTGCCAGGTTTACAACCTGATCCTCTGCATCTCCGACTATTCCGCCACCGCCCCGCTCACCGCCCTCGCGAAGAAGCACGGGTTCCGCGGCTCGACCATGCACGCTGTCAACGACGTGATCATCGCCAGCGGCCTCTCGGTCGACTACAACGAGGTCAGCCGCCAGGCCGAAAAGCTGCCTCGGCGATGACCTGCGCCGACGCGGCGGAGATCGACTACGTGCTCGGCGGCCGCGCCATGACCCTGCGCCTGGAACTGGGCCGGCAGGAGGCGCAGAAGAGCCACGGCCTCTGCCACGGCACCAGGCCCGACATCGCCAACCTGCCCGCCGGCGAGGTGTACTTCGTCCCGACCGGCGCGGAAGGGCACGTTCCCGATCCAGCACGAGGACGGCACCATCACCATCAACCAGGTGAAGGGCGGCCGCATCGTCGCCTCCGAATTTTATTCCGGCGCCCCCGCCACCGCCGAACACCACCGCGCCAAGGTCGTCAACGACCCCGTCACCGGCGTCATCGGCGAACTCGGCTTCGGCACGCAGGTGCTGCCCTTCGCCAACGCCGACATCCAGGACGAGAAGGTCCTCGGCACCGTGCACGTCGCCACCGGCCGCAGCGACCACCTGGGCGGGCACCTCACGCCCGACCTCTTCAAGGAGGCGAAGAACGCCTCGCACGACGACTTGCTCTTCCATCCGGTGAAGACGCCGTCCATCGCCCTCCCGCAGGTGCGCCTGCATCGCGACGGCCAGGTGCACGTCGTCATCGAGAACTACAAGCCCGCCAAATACCTGCTCGGCCTGCTGGCCACCTGACCATGGGCGCGCCGGACTACGAGTCGCACCGGGTCGCCTCAGACTACCTGCTGTTCCACTACGGGTCGGCGGCGGACCAGTTGCCGTGGCCGGACGGCCCGGTCGATGCGCTGGAGTTCCCCGCGCGCTGCGCCGCGCTCGTGCTCAAACACGCGAATGCGGATCGGCGCGAACGCGCCCTCGACCTCGGCTGCGCCACCGGGCGCGCTTCTTTCGAGCTGGCCCGCGGCTTCGCCTCCGTCACCGGCGTGGACTATTCCAAGACCCTCATCGACGCCGCCAACGCCATGCGCGTCGCCGGGCGGCTGCAGGTCACCCGCGTCGACGAGGGCGACGTGCTCACGCCCGTCTTCGTCCACGTGCCGCCGGACATCGACCGGACCCGGGTGGAGTTCCATCAGGGCGACGCCTGCGACCCGGCCCCCGCCGGCCCGCCGTACGACGCCGTGCTGATGGCCAACCTCATCTGCCGCCTGCACGATCCCGGCCTGTGTTTGCGGGGCGCGCCCGCGCGCGTGAAGCCGGGCGGCGTGCTGGTCATCACCACACCCTGCTCGTGGATGGAGGAGTTCACGCCGCGCGAGAAGTGGATCGGCGGCATCGCGGAGGGCGGCCGCCCCGTCTCCACGCTGGACGGGTTGCGCGCCCGCCTGAGCGCGGATTTCGAACTCGTGGAAACCGCCGACCTGCCCTTCCTCATCCGCGAGCACGCCCGCAAGCACCAGTGGAGCATGGCCCAGGCGAGCGTGTGGCGCCGGCGCCCCTGAGGCCATGACCCGCCGCGCCTTCTCCCTCGTCGAGCTGCTGGTGGTGATCGTGGTCATCGGCCTGCTCGTCGCGGTGGGCGTTCCCGTCTGGCAGTCCGGGCGACTGACCGCCGACCGCGCCGCCGGCAAGAGCCAGTACCGGCAGATCGGCGCCGGCATCAAGGCGTATGCGTCGGACCGGGGCGGGCGGCTGCCGGGCCCGCTCTGGCCGGGACAGATGCCGATGCTCGACCCCGCGCGCGACGGCCGCCTCTGCCGCGACCTCGCCCCCTACCTCGACATCGACCTGCCCGCCGCGCCGAAGCTGGTGCCCCTGTTCATCCCCCCCGCCTATGCGCGGAAAATGGGGCGGGCCTTTCTCGACGAGTCGCTGACCCACGTCATGAACATGGCCGTGTCCGTCGGCGACGCCGTGATCAACCCCTTCGGCTCTCTTCGCTGGCGGCGGCGAGCCCCTGCTCGACAGCACCGTCCCCGCCACCGCCCGTCATGTCCGACGCCGACCAGCAGCATCCGCGGGTCGGCGGCCCTCCTGGAAGGCCAACACCCCGCCCACCCCCATCTACCGCGATCTCCGCACCGCGCTGTATTTCGACGGGCATGCGGCGGAAATCCCGGCCGGCGAGCTCGGGAACCCCTGAAGAATTGAAACAGAAGAAAGCAAAGGTCTTGCCGCTACTGCGGCTGGGCGTGAACCTGCCCCGTTTCCCGCCGACGGGAAAAGTTCTCACGGAGCCACGGAGGCACGGAGAAATTCATCCCTCTTTCCCTCCGTGATCTCCGTGCCTCCGTGAGAGATTTCGTTCTTCAAGAAGGAGCGGATTTCACGCCCGCTTCGCTCAAGACGCAAAGACGCCAGAGAATTTTGGATGAGGAAGGCTGGAAAGAATTTGAGACAGGATGAACAGGATATGTCTCCGCGGCCTGGCGTTGCCGCCTTTGCTTTCTGTTGTGAATCGGAAACGGAAGGAAGCAAAGGCAGCGAAGGTTCCCGTGCTTCGCGACCTTCGTGATCTTCTGTTTAAATTCTTCGTGCAGCCGCAGCCTCGAAATCCTGTCCCATCCCGTTTCACCCTCCGGCGCCCCTGTTTTTGAGGTGGGCGGGCGTCGGATTCCGCTAGGTGGGGACCATGCTCCGCTATCCGCGTCACCGACACCGCCATCGTCCTGCGCGCCGAGGGCATCGACTGCCCGGCCACGGTCTACGCCCTCGCCGACACCCATCTGGCGATGCACGACGAGCGCGACGCGGACGAGGTCATGGAGGTTCGACGCCCCGGAGCCGGGGTTCCTTGCACCACCGACCTGCACCTGACCCGCCACCTCGCCCGCGCCGAGGAGTGCAAGGCGGACCTGGTCCTCGCCGCCGGCGACCTCCTGCACTTTCCCAGCCGGCTCAACGCCGAGGCCGCCGGCAATGCGTTCAAGGACGCCGTCATGCCCGTGCTGGCGCCACGCCGGGAAACCACGACTGGTGCTTTCCAAGGTGACGAGCGCGGTTCCGGTCGCCGGAAGTTTTCCAAGGTGCCTGTTCCGGTCACCGGAAAAACCCCCGCCTCGCCACGCACCACCTGGCCGGGTCACCTTGCGGCCATCGACAACTCCTCCCGGCGGGTGACGCGCGAGCAGGCGGCTGGCGTCGAAGCTGCTGGCGGACGGCGGGCCGCGGTGCTGATGATGCACATTCCGGTCTCGCTGCCGACCCTCCGCGAACCGGCGCGGCTCAAGCTGGGCGAGGTGGACCTGATGAACGATCCCGAACTGGCGCCCGCGGCCGACCGGGAGCTGGGTGACGACGAGTCCACCGCCCTGCTGGTCGACGCCATGGCCACCGCGCCCAACCTGCTCGCCGTCGTCTGCGGCCACCTGCATCTCGGCCGCGAGGACAGTTCCCAGCCCCTCCTGCGTGCAGGTCGTCGCCCCCGGCTGCCGCGACGGCTACCGCCTGCTGCAGCTCGAGCCGTGGTGAATCGTTCGGCGCCGCCCCGAAAATCCCCGCGTCCCGGTGATCGTAGGGGCGCTGCTTGCCGGCGCCCGCGCAGTTGTCCGGCCGAAGGGATTTCGGCGGGCGTCGTGCGACGCCCTGCGTTGGGTTCTGCCGACAACGGGGATTGACGCGGACGCCCCCGCCAAACGGCCAAAAAACCTAAACAGCCACTCCTCGACCGCCCTCAATGGTTCCGGCCCATCTGCTCGTGGCTGTCGACCCAGTCCATGGAGCCGATGGCGCAGACGAGGGAGAGTTCGCCGGCGAGCACGGTGGCGGCGACGATCTCGGCCAGCTTGCGGGCCTTGCCGGCGCCGGCGCAGCCGAGCACCTCCAGGCACTCGCGCTGCGTGGGCAGGCCGGTGCCGCCGCCGTGGGTGGCGACGATGAGGGAGGGAATGGTGATGGAGAGGTAGAGGTCGTGTTCCTTCGTGATCTCGCAGTGCAGCATGGCGGTGGAGCTTTCCGCGACGTTGGCGGCGTCCTGGCCGGTGGCGATGAAGATGGCGGCGATGGCGTTGGCGGAGCGGCCGTTGTTGACCGCGCCGGAGAGCAGCGTGCCCAGGTTGCCGACGCGGTTGTGGTGGGCGATCTGCTCGGGGGTGACGCGGACGTGGTCGACCATGAGCGCGCGCGGGATGGTCGCCTCGGCGGTCACGCGCTTGCCGCGGCCGCGCAGGGTGTTGATCATCGACGCCTTCTTGTCGGTGGCCATGTTGGCCTCCAGGACAGGGTGCAGCAGCAGACGTCGCGGCGATGGAGGATCCAGCAGGCGGCCTCCGTGGCGCGGGTGACCATGTTCTGGCCGGCGGCGTCGCCGGTGGAGAATGCGAAGCGCACGAAGCAGGTGTTGTTGGTGGGGAAGCATTCCACCGAGACCAGTTTGCCGTGGCGGGTGGTGGCCTCGGCCTCGCGGCGGAGCGACTCCATCTGGGCGGGGATCCAGTCGGCGAAGTCGCGGCCAGGCGGGCGTTGTCGAACTCGAACACCGGGGCGCGCTGCATGGAATCGCCGGAGACGGTGCAGAGCACCCCGCCCGACGCGTTGAGCAGTTTCATGCCGCGGTTGTAGGAGGCGACGAGCGTGCCCTCGGTGGTGGCCAGGGGGACGTAGAAGTGGCCGTCGGCGTGTTCGCCGCGGACATGCAGGGGCCCGGCGAAGCCGAGCGGGACCCGGGCGAAGCCGGTGAGGTTTTCGATGTTGCCGCGGGTGAGGGCGGGGTCGACCGCGGCCCCGCCGAGGCGGTGGAGGGGTGGCGCCGGTTTGCGCGGTCAGGGAAGGCCCGGCGGCGGGCCGCCTGCTCCGCCGTGTAGTCGTCGTTGCGGTCGCGCGGGATGGAAGGGGCTGGCTCATGCGGTCAACCTAGCGCGCGGGAGGACCGCGAGCGGAGAAATGCGTTCCATTGGCCCGGGCCTGACGGTTTGGAGGGCGGACTTTCATGGCCGCCGCAGTTGACGCGGGCCTGACGGGTTGGTGCGGCGGCGACCAAGCGCCGCCCCATTTGCTCTGGCCTGACCGTTTGGAGGGCGGACTTTCATGGCCGCCGCGAGTCGCGCGGGCCGGTCAGGGATTGGCGGGGCGGGGTGCCGGCGGGAGCGGCGGGGTTGTGGTGCGGCCGCAGCCGGGGGATCCGCCGCGGGGACGATCCCGTTGTTGGTGGCGTCCAGGTCTTTGACCTTCGGGGGGGCGATGGGCCAGTTGGGTCCCCACTTGTGTTCCGAACTCCAGTAATGGGATCCCTTGTTGGATTTCAACTCCGCGTCCACGGCGCGCGGATCCTTCTTCAGTTCCATGGTCCCGGTGATCTGGAACAGATCGCGGCCCATGCGCTCGATGCTCTTGAGCAGGGCGTTGTTCATCACGCGACCGTACTTCATGTTCATGCGGACCAGGTTGTCGTCGGGCTTGAACTTGCTGCGGCCGAGGGTCATGGCCATCTCATACGCCCACCAGGTTTCCACTTGGGGGCCCCAGGGCCTTTCGCTCACATACCCGCCGAACTTGGTCTTCAGGGTGGCCTCGGCGCCGATTTTCAGGTCGCCGAAGACGGCGGAGGTATAGTCCGCGGCGCGGCCGCTGCTGCAGAGGAAGATCATCTCGGTGGAGCCCTTGTAGAGGCTCATGTCGCCGCGGATGATCATGGTCTGGATCTGCCGGCGGAGCTGCGGGGGCAGGAGTTTGCGCGGGTTGGGGATCGCCATGATGTAATGGTAGGGCTTTTCCACGGCCGCCACCACGGGCTGGATGTCGCCGGTGAACATCGAGTCGATCAATTTGCGCTGCATCTCCTCCGCGGCGGGATCGGCGAAGAAGAGCAGGTCCCGTCCGAGGAAGCCGATCACGGTGTTGCCCAGGTCCCAGAGGCCGCGGTCCACCAGGTGCCTGAAATAGCCGTCGCGGTGGAAGCCGGGGCGGCGGCGGGCGACCTTGTAGCTGCCGAAAATGTGGGCGCAGAGGTCCTGCACCTGGCCGGGGTCGTCGCCCTGGCGGTAGGTGACCAGCATGGCCGAAACTTCGTCCAACTGCAACCGGGAGGAATCCTGAAGCCCCTGCTGGAGCACGCGCTGGAGTTCCTTCATCAGCGCGGGGTTTTCGCCGAAGATGAGTTCGAGATAGTTGGCCGAAAAGGCCTGCTCGGCCGGCATCGTGTCCAGGGTTTCGCCGTTTTCGAGCTGGTAGCGCAGGTTGCTGACCATCGCCATTCCCACGGTTGCTCCGCGATAGACCCGGTAAGCGGCGACGGATCCGAGGATCCCGACGCCGGCCAGCAGGGCGATGACGGTGGTTTTCCAGAATGGTTTCATGGGCGGACAATCCGGGCAAAAGGTACGCCGGACGGCCGGATGTGTACAGCCTGAAATTTTTCAGAGATGGATGTCAAAGAGGTGGGGACGGTGCCCCGGCCATAACAAAACCAAGGTATTTTAAACGCGTAAATATTTTTGGTCATTTTGTCTTTCACACATTGTCGCCAAACGGTACTTTGTGAACGCCATTTATCATGGAGAACGTCATGAACCTCATCAAAACCTCGTTAGTGATCGTCACCCTTTTTCCCGTCGCGATGCAAGCGCAAACCTGGGACGGTGGCGGGGGTGACGATAATTTCGGAACCGGAGCCAACTGGGTGGGTGACAGCGCGCCGTCGACCGGTTCGGGCGTGGTCCTCAACTTCACCGGCTCGACCCGGACGACGCCGTACAACAATTATACCGTCGGCGACAATTTCGGGGAATGGCGCCTGAACACCGGCGCGGGGGCCGACTTCACGATCAGCGGGAATGCCTTCGGATTGTACAGCAAGATCGAGGTGGACAGCGGCGCCGGTCGCAACCTTACCGTCAATACCGGGTCGAGTTATTCCCGTGACGGATCGTTTGAGCTGAACCCGGTGGGCGGCAATCTCACCCTCGGAAGCAGCGCGTCCGTCGAGCTGGACGGCAATGCGACGCTGAACGTGTACGACGGCAACAACAGCCGCACCCTGACCCTCAACGGCGCGTTGTCCAACGGCAACGGCAGCGGGGGCAACGGGCAGCTCATCCTGAACCAGACCGCCACCGTCATCCTGGCGGCCGACAGCGATTATGGCGGAACCACCATCAACAGCGGCACCACCCTGCGGGTGGGCACCGGCGGCACGACCGGCACCCTTGGGGTCGGCAACACCGCGAACAACTGATCGTTGTACGTCAACCGGTCCTCTGACTACACCTATTCGGGCGACATCTCCGGAAGCGGTTCCCTGACCAAGCAGGCGGCGGGCGTGCTGACCCTGTCCGGCAACAACACCTTCACCGGCAAGACTTCCGTCACCGGCGGCGCCATTTCCATCTCCGCCGACGGCAAGCTGGGCAATGCGCCGGGGTCCGCGGTGGCCGACCAGTTGAGCCTCAGCGGCAGCACGCTGCGGATCACCGGCGGCACCACCATCGCCACCAACCGCGGCATCACCATCAGCGGCGGTTCGACCTTCAACAGCTCCGGCATCGGGACTTCCGCCAACTTCAACGTGGATTCGATCATCGCCGGCAGCGGCGGTCTCACCCTCGCCGCCAACGGCGACACCTCCGACACCGGCGGCGGCGTGGGCGGCAATCTGCACCTCAACAACACCTCCAACAGTTTCACCGGCACCGTCAACATCACCTCCGGAGTGGTCAGCTTCTCCGGCGACGGCGCGTTCGGCAACACCTCCAACGTGATCAACATCAGCGGCGGCGGATTGGTGGCGACCTCCAATCGCAGCCTGCCGTCCTCCCGCGCCATCACCCTGTCCGGGGGCGGCGACAAGATTTTCCGGGTCTATGGATCCCAGTCCCTGACCATCGACGGCTCCATCTCCGGCACCGGCGACGTGCACCACACCGACGGCGGCACCCTCACCCTCAACGGCGCCCTCGGCTTCACCGGAAACCTGGAGGCGGTCAAGGGAACGACCGCGATCTCCAACACCGGCAACAGCTTCAGCGGCTGGGCGCACATCCTCTCGGGCTCCACCCTCCGCCTCGACGCCGGCAACGTCATTCCCAACTCCTCCACCGTCCTCATGTACGGCGGCACCTTCAACGTGAACGGGCAGACCGAGACCATCGGCTCGCTGACCACCGGGTCCTCCGGCGACACCGCCGCGTCGGTGACCCTCGGTTCCGGCAACCTTACGGTGACCAGCAACAGCCTGCCCTCCGGCATGACCTCCGGCTATTCGGTCGCGACCTGGCACGGGAACATCAGCGGGACGGGCGGCATCACGTACAACCAGTCTTCCGGCACCGGCGTGGATTGGATCCTGGCCACCGCCAATTCCTACAGCGGCGGCACCAGCGTGCTGGCCGGGCGCATCCGCGCGCAGAACACCGGCGCGTTCGGCTCCGGGGCGGTCACCGTGGGCGCTGGCGGCGCGGCCTACCTGGTTGCGAGCGGCGGGACCTTCGGCAACAACTTCAGCCTCACCGGGCGGGGTCCCAATGAAAGCGGCTCCTACTACGGCGCCCTGCGCGTCGCCGGCAACGAGGACGTCTCCGGCCAGATCACCCTCAACGCCTCCGCCAATCCGGTCAACATCCGCAACGACGCCGGCGCGGATCTGGGCGGCGGCGGGCTGGTGCTCTCCGGCAAGGTCACCGGCAGCGGCGGGCTGGAAAAATCCGGCCCCGGGACCGTGCGCCTGACCAACACCACCAACGATTTCAGCGGAAACATCACGATCGCCGAAGGCACCCTGCAGACCAACGACAACCTGCAGTTCGGCAACGCCTCCAACTCCATCGTGTTCAACGGAGGCACCTTCCAGCAGTACGGCGGGGCGGCGCTGACCATTGGCAGCGGCCACACCCTGACCGCCACCGCCGGCAGCTTCATCCGGCTGCATGTCTGGGGCGGCGGCTCCATCACCGTCAACGGCCCGATCACCGGGGCCTCGGCCGGCGGGCTGATCAAGACCGACGGCGGCACCCTGATCCTGGCCAACTCCGGGAACAGCTACGCCGGCTACACCCATATCACCGACAGCAGCCAGATCCGGCTCGACGCGGACAATGTGATTCCGAACACCTCCAACGTGCTGATGTATGGCGGCTCCACCCTGAACATCAACGGCCACACCGAGACCATCGCCGGGGTGCATGTCGGCAGCTCGGGCGACACCACCGCCACCCTGCAGCTCGGCTCCGGCGGGAACCTCACGGTCACCGGCACCTCCATGCCCGGGGGCTCCCCGACGAACATCGGCGGCGACTTCTACGCCAAGATCACCGGGACCGGTAACATCACCTACAACCACTCGTCGAACTCCCAAGCCAACTGGACCTGGCGCAACACGGCCAATGATTTTGCCGGGAACATCACGATCACCAGCGGGCGCATCCAGGCCCTCGAAGCCTCTCTGGGCAACGCCGGGAACGACATCATCTTCAACGGCGACGTCGTCGCTACCCTGAACAACGGCGAAGGCAAGGCCTCGCTGCAGGTGACCAACGGAACCAGCCTCACCCTGAACAGCGGACGCACCATCACCCTGAACAGCGGCAAGGAAGGCACGATGTACGTCTGGGGTTCCACGACGATGCAGATCGACGGTCAAATCACCGGCGGCGGCAACCTGCGCAAGGAGGATGGCGGCGTTCTGCTGCTCACCAACACTTCCAACAACTACACCGGCCAGACCAAGCTGGCCTACGGGGAACTCAAGCTCGGCGCGGCGAACGTCCTGCCCGACGCCACCACGGTGGTGGTGGGCAACAACGGTGTCCTGAACCTGAACGGCCTGACCGACACCGTGTCCTACATCGCCGGGGATGGCGGCACCGGTGGTTACATCTCCGGCAGCAGCGGCATCCTCTTCGTCAACGGCGCCGGCAGTTCCACCTACACGGGACGGATCTCGAATGACATCGGCGGCGCCAACAACGGCGCCATCGTGGCCTACAACGGCGCCGGGACGCTCACCCTGGCCGGGACGCAGGACAACAGCGGCGGGCGCGCGCGGGTGGACTCCGGCACGCTGATTCTGGGCAAGACCTCGAGCGGGTCCGTTCACGCGGTCGGCACCGGCAACATCACCGGGCTCTTCATCAACGGCGGCACGGCGCAGCTTGGCGGCACCGGGAACGACCAGATCTACACCGAGTCCAACGTGGCCATGACCGGGGGCACTTTCGACCTCAACGCCCGCAACGAGGGCTTCCGCGGCCTGACCGGCGCGGCCGGCACGGTGGTCAACGCCGGCGGCGGCACCAGCTCGCTGGTGCTGGGCGAAAGCTCCGTGGGGGCCGACACCTACACCTTCAGCGGAACGATCAGCAGCGGCGCGGGGACCATCAATCTGACCAAGCGCGGGTCCGGCACCCAGGTCCTGGAGGGCTCCAACACCTTTGGCGGAACGGTCACCGTCCTCGACGGCGGCGTCCTGAGCGTTCCCGCGGTCGCCGCCACCGGGGTGGCCCAGCCGCTGGGAACGGGGGCGTCGCCCCTCTCCCTCCAGCAGGGTTCCATCCTGCGCTTCACCGGCGCCAGCGGGTCCACCGACCGCGCCCTCGCCCTTTCGACCACCAACGGCGGCCAGATCGACGTCACGGCGGGCACCCTCACCCTGAGCGGCTCCATCACCGGTA
Source organism: Kiritimatiellia bacterium (assembly GCA_046346795.1). Classification (GTDB taxonomy): domain Bacteria; phylum Verrucomicrobiota; class Kiritimatiellia; order SS1-B-03-39; family UBA6053; genus JAXMHJ01. The sequence continues at coordinate 13,647 of JAXMHJ010000047.1, read as the reverse complement.
CCGCCGCCAACTTCACCAAGCGCGGGGCCGGAACCTTCAACCAGTCCGGCACCGGCGACTGGAGCGGCGACACCTTCATCGCCGGCGGCACCTACAACGTCACCTCCTCCGGCAGCATCCTCAACTCCGGGGTCATCGAACTGACCGGTGGCTCGACCCTCAACGTCGACTCCTCCACCGTGGTGCGCGCGTCCACCATCAACCTGGTGTCCGGCACCGTGAACCTCAACGCCGGCACCCTGCGCACCAACGGGATCACCATGGCCAGCGGCACCGCCTTCAACTGGAGCGCGGGCACCCTGACCATGCAGACGGAATCCTCCGGCAGCTCCGGGTCCACCGACCGCCGCACCCCGGGCAGCTCCGCCAGCGCCCAGCCGGTGTACGAGGGCCGCATCATCAACATCGCCGGCGCCGCCGCCGCCATCACCGTTCCGACCGGATCGACCCTCGACCTCGGGCCCACCTATGGCAGCCTGGGCATGCGGTACGACCAGATCAAGATCGCGGGGTCGCTCGACATCTCGGCCGCCTCCGACGTCTTGAACTTCGAGTTCAACCCGCTGTTCTTCCGGCCGAGCAGCTTCGGGGCCGACGCCGCGGGCACGCTCATCCTGGTGGACGCCAACAGCTTCACCGGCACCTTCTCCGCCATCACCGGCATCGTCTCCGACAGCCAGGGCTTCGCCGCGGCCCCCGGCAGCGGCAGCGTGGTCGGGGTGCTGGGCACCTCCACCCTGAACCCCCTGACCGACATCCCCCGGAACACCTACTACCTGGAATACGAGACCGATACCGGAAACATCCTCTTCCACTACCGCCTCGGGGCCTCCGTGCCCGAACCCGCCTCGGCCGGACTGCTGGTCGCCGGCGCGCTGCTCCTGCGCGCGCTTGGCCGCCGCAAGGGCTGACCGCGCGGAAAACAGCGGTCGCCCCGTCACGCCGGCGGCGCGAGAATCCGCTTGTTTTTCCCGCGGAGCGGGCGGAGTATTCTCCCACATCGCAAGCTGGAGCCGGCACCCATGAAACTCATCCTTCCTCTTTTCGCCGCCGCCCTGCCCCTGCAGGCGGGCCTGATCTACTATGATGCGCAGCAGGCCGATTCCGCGTACGTGAACACCTCCTACAACGCCTCCGGGATGACCTATACCATGGCCAATTCCTCCGCCCTGGCGGTCTCGGGCGGGCGCCGGGTGGTGAACGGCGGCGGCGACGGCGTAAACCAGAACGATTACTTCAGCCTTCCCCTCTCCACGGGGGACAACTGGGACTCCGCCGGCCTGCTCGACGCCGGCACCGGAACCATCGGCGGCGGGAATGTTTCCGGCTCGCTCTATACCAGTTTTCTCCTGCGGGCCCAGAACCCGGCGAATTCCACCACCGAGGGGAGCGGGGCGTACGCCGCCTTCCAACTGGGGAAAGGATCGGGCAGCGGAGCCTCCGCGGCCATCGGCATGGGCAACCACTGGAACGCCTGGGCCTACAGCATATTCGGGAACACCGGGGATCACGACCTGGTGCAGGGAACCGGCGGAACAACCTGGCTGAACTACGACACCAACGTGCACTGGATGGTCGCCCGGATCACCTTCAACGCCGGGGCGGCCGACGATTACACGATCTGGCTCGACCCCAATCCCGACGACCTCGACAGCCAGGCCGGCGCCATCCGCCGTTTCTCCGGAACCGCGGATATGGCCTTCAACCAGGTCTCCTACCGCGCCGGCAACATCCAGGGGACCAACGCCTGGGAATTCGACGAGGTCCGCTTCGGCACCACCTGGGCCGACATGCAGTCGGTCACCGTGGTCCCCGAACCCGCCTCCGCCGGCCTGCTCGCGCTGGGACTGGCCGCCGCGCTGGGCCGCAAGCGCCGGACTTGAAACACCGGATCCCTCCGCCGGCCTCGGCCTGACCCACTGGCCCGGCGGCGACAAAGCGCCGCCCTCGAGCAGGGGCGCGAGCCGGACGGTGTGGAGGGCGGACCTTCCGGGCCGCCGCCGCGACTGCGAAAGCCGCGTGCGGGGTTGCGGCGCGCGGGCCGCCGTGGTAGCGCTGTCCCATGAGCGAATTGCAGAACGTCTTCTCCTGGTCGCACAGCGCGTCCAAGGACTTCGAAACCTGCCGCCGCATGCGGTACTGGGACAAGTACGCCAAGTGGGGCGGCTGGTCGCGCACCGCCACGCAGCTCCAGAAGGACGCCTACCGGTTGGGCAAGATGGACACCCGCTTCAACCTGCAGGGCCAGGCCGCCGAGCAGGCCGCCATGTGGATGCTCCGGCGCGCCCAGCGCGGCGAACCGCCCGACCCCGACGAGGCCTGGGAGAAGGTCGCCAAACCCTGGCTGCGCCAGCACTGGGACCAGTCGCTCCACCAGGAATGGAAGACCGACCCCAAGAAATGCTGTCTGCACGAGCACTACTACCCGCAGTTCACCCAGGGCACCGACAAGGAACGCATCGTCGCCGTCGCCGGGACCGTGAAGACCTGCCTGAAAAACTTCGCCGAGATCTTCCTCCCCCGCTTCGCCGGCATCCGCCCCGAGGACGAGATCCCCGTCGCCGTCATCGGCTCCGGCGGCGACCCCGAGAGCTTCACCTTCGAGGGCGTCAAGATCTACGCCATCCCCGACTACGTGCATGTGAAGGACGGCGTCTGGCACATCCACGACTGGAAGTCCGGCCGCGCCCGCGACGAGCACCACGACCAGCTCGCCATCTACGCCCTCTGGGCGGTGGAAAAACACGGCGTGCCCCCGGAGAAGATCCGCGTCCTGATCGAATACCTCGGCAGTGGCGAAACCGTCGCCGCCGACATGACGGCGGAGCGCGTGGACGTCATCCGCCAGCACATCCGCGAGTCCGTCCTGGACATGGCCGAATACCTGGTCGACGCCGACATCCACAAAAACCGGCCCCTCCCCCGCGAGGAGTGGGAGCTGACCACGGACCGCCGCACCTGCGCCCGCTGCAAGTTCTTCGAACTCTGCGCACCCGAACTGGCGGAGGAGATCGACGGGTCGGAATCGGAGTGACCAACCCGGGGGGCTGCAGGTTCAGATGGAATGAAAGTATGAGTGGATTGTTTCGCCTTCTGGAAGAGGGGGTTGTTCACGCCCGGCCGCGGGTGCGGCCTCAAGACGCGAAGACGCCAGGAGGAATTTAGACCGGATGAACAGGATGGGACAGGAGGAGGAATCAGGCCTTCGAGGTTGCGGCTGCGCGAAAATTTAAACTGAAGATCACGCGAAGTACGGGAACCTTTGCTGCCTTTGCTTCCTGCTGTTTCAATTCTTAACAGAAGACGGCAAAGGCAGCAAAGAACTACAGGCCGCCGGAGGCCCATCCTGTTTGATCCTGTTCATCCTGTCTCAAGTTTTCCAGCCTTCCAGCATTCCTCATAAAATCCGTCCTGGCGTCTTGAGCGAAGCGGGCGTGAAATCCGAATTCCAGGCGGCGGCATGGACATCCCTGCGGATCCGAAGCGTCAGATCCGGCCGGACCAGTCGCTGATGGCGGGGCGCTGGATGTCGCGCGGATAATCCTTCTCGTCCGCGCCGCGCGCCCACGGGTCCGGGCCGACCCATTCGCTGCGCCGGCCCCGGATGGTCATCGTGGCCGCGGCCGGATCGATCGTCACCACCGCCCACAACGGATCGCGGTACGGGGCCACGCACTTGAGGTACGGATGCGCCTTGTGCAGCTCGGGGGCGTACACCTCGCGCTCGGCCTTGCCGGACAGCCACACGTACGACGCGCTGTTGAACTGCACGTGCGCGATGCCATTGATCGCGCGCACATAGTCCTGGTGCAGGTGGCCGGTCAGGCAGGCCGCCACGCCGGGCTTTCCGTCCGCGCGCGGCGTCTCCAGCACCGCGCGCACCGCCTCCTGGTTCTCGACCCCGCCCGCGCTTTCCAGCGGCTGGTGGATCAGGATCACCACCGGCCTGGTCGCGGCCGCAAGTTCCCCGGCCAGCCAGTCGAGCTGCGGCTGCGCAACGAACCGCTTGTAGCCCTTCGCCTTCCCGCCGGGATCGTTGCCGTCCAGCACCACGAAGCGCACCCCGCCCGCGTCGAACCCGTAGTGCCGCGCCGGCATGCCCCAGAAGGCCAGGGTCTGCTCCGGCTTGAAGCCGCCGTCGGTGTCGTGGTTGCCGAGCACGTGATGGCGCGGCCCCTCGAACCGGTTCCACGCCTCCAGGAAGGCCCGGTTGCGGTCGTGCGGCACGCAGAAGTCGCCGAGCTGCGCGATGAAGTCCACCTTCTCCGCGCGCATGGCGTCGACAAACGCGGTGACGCGCTCGACGCCGTCATGCATCACATCCTGGTGGATGTCGGTGATGATCCCGAACCGGATTTTGCCGCCCGGCTGCGGCTGCGCGGGCAGGCGGAGCGGGATGCAGATCGACGCCGCTCCGGACAGGGCGAGGAAGCGGCGGCGCGAGGGCGAGGGAAGGTGGTTCATGGCCGCAGCGTAGTCGTCCGGCGCGGCCCTGTCGAGACGATGCCGGGGTGCGGTGGTTCGGGTAACGGGGAACGGAGGACGGGGTCCATTCGGATCGCCACCGCTTGGTGGCCGGGATTCGCGATCAGGGAATCGCCGGAGCTCCCAGGTTGCGGCTGCGGTCAAAATTCGGTTCTTCGGGAAAGTTCATGCCTGCAAGCCACCCAATCGTTTAATTTTTTTCGCGCAGAGGCGCAGAGGCGCGGAGAAGGGGTCTGGATGTCCAACCTCCACTCCAAATTCCAGTGGCTTTGTAATGGCTTGTTCTCTGGCTAATCCAAAACCTTCTCTGCGCCCCGGCGCCTGCGGGAGAAAAGGTGAGGGTGAGGAACATCCAGACATGAACTATTGCGGAACAGCCGCCTTTTTGCCTTCCCTCACGGCCGCGGGGCCCGATTGCCTTGCCGGAGCGCCCCCTCCCCGCCGGTCCACCTCCGCTCCCGCCAGTCCGCCGGATTGGACTTGCGCGCCACCCGCCACCAGAGTTACGTTTCCGGCAACAAAGGGCGATGGCGAGGCTTTAAAGTGGAGAGTTGTTTCTCCCGACACAAGCGACGCATCGCTTGTGCCCCCAAGACCGACCGGTTGTTCAATAAAACATTTTGATGCGACATTCCTATGAAACAAATACTTGATCGAGCCATAGAGATTTCAGACCGAGCCATTTACATGATCGGGTGCATGGCCATCTGGAGCTACGCTACGGACCACTGGCCACTCGGTACCCGAGTTTTCGTCTTTGCCTGCTTGGGCGCTTTCGCTGCTTGGTACATCTGGAGATTTTTCGTCCGGCCGTTCCTAGTCGCACTCAACGGGAAGGGAGATGAGCACGGCACCTGACAAACGAGGTTCAGGCAAAGGCGGGGCTGGCGTCTTGCGGCGTGCAGAACGCGGTTGGCTCGACCCGCCTGACAGCGGTCGTTCACAAGAATGAGTGCGATCCGAGAAGTGCAAAGCGCGTGGCGAACCGCAGCTAATGAGCTCGGCTTTGCGTTCGTCGCGCCATTCGAGATCGAAGACGGCAGCGAGTCGGTTCAGTTTCACGGCCACGTGCGGGACTTTGGTAGTCCGAAAGGAGCGGTCTTCTTAGTGTGCGAAACGTTTCGAGAAGACGTTGATCGCCCTCTTTCCGTCGCAAAGATTAAAGGGTATTTCCATTCTCAGATCAGCGCAGACGTTTATCGCATTTATGATCGCGACATTTTTCTAGAAGCTCTTCGAGATTGGGGGTGGTTTGGCGCTGAAGCTGATCGCCCGTCATGGGTCTGAAAGATGAAAAAGCCTGACAAGGCGTTAGAGCCAGTGCTTTCGCGGATGATCGAGGTCTGCTCTGTATGTAGTATGTAAGCGCGGGACCGGCGCCCCGAAGTCGTGGAACTCGACCGCCCGGTCATCCGACCGGGTGGTAACGCCCGGGCGACTTCGCTTTGTCGCCGCCGCGGCGGACTGAAAGGGGATCAGGGGTCCGCACATAGTTGCAGCGTTGCTTTCTGAACCCAGTTCCATGTGTTTGGCGGGGCGGGCGGAAATGAGGCGCGGCGAGCCGCGCGAAATCGGGCGGCAACAAGCTGCCGCACTCAGGGTGTAACCGACCGAATTGACACCGTACGCGATTCCCAAGCCGACATGGGGTGACAGTGATCGCCGCTGTTCTCCCGGGAAGATCGAAGTCGGCCCTGTATGTAGTATGAAAGCGCCGGACCGGCACCCCGAAGCCGTGGGTACCCGACTTCGCTTGCCGCGCAGGGGACGCGCGGACCTCATTGCGGGGCCTGGCTTCAGCGCAGGCCGTCCAGCTCCGCCGCCGTGCCGCGGAACACATTCAGGTCGACGGGGCCGGCGACGCCGTCCACGCGGCCGACGCGGTACTGCCAGAAGGTCCAGTCGCGCGTCCCGAGAAAACCGGGGCGGGTGTGGATGGCGCGGATCCATTGATGAAGATCCGGCCGGTCCCACAGGCGGTGGTCGGACGCAAACGATTTGGTGCTGTAGAGCATGGGGCGGCGACCGAGCCGCTGCTCCACCACCGCGATGAAGTCGTCGATTTCGCGCGACAGCTCCTCCCTCCCCGGACGCCGGGCGCAGTTGCCGGCGTACTCGAGGTCGGCGACCGGCGGCAGGTCGGGCGCGAGCCCGCCGAGGGTGCGCACGAAGTGTTCGGCCTGTTCGCGCCCCGGGGCGCACAGGGTGAAATAGTGGTAGGCGCCGATCTTCAACCCGGCGGCGCGGGCCTGTTCGAGGTTGGCGCGGAAGCGCGTGTCCACGTGGTCGCGGCCCTCGCTGACCTTGACGTACGCGAACGCCGCCCCGGCCGCGCGCACGCGGGTCCAGTCGATTTCGCCCTGGTGGTGCGAGACGTCCACGCCCCAGACGGGGTGCCGGCGGCGCGGGTCTTCGCAGGAGGTGTGGAGCCAGGCTCCGAGCAGGCCCGCCGCCATCAGGAGCAGAAACTGCCGCCAGGTGTACCGGAAGACGATCCCATGCGGGTGGAAAGAGCCCTCATCCCATCGTTTGTTGATTGGTCGGGCCATGGTCGCGGGTCTCCGCATCCGCGGGTTCCGGCGACCGGAACCCGGCGTGGAAAAGGTTTCCGGTGACCGGAACTCCGGTCAGCCGCCTTGGCCGGCCTGTTTCATCAGCCGGTCCAGCAGCGAGGGGCGGGTGCGCACGTTCACGGCCTGGCCGGGCAGGAGGCCTGTTCCGGCGGGCAGGTCGATCCAGACCATCCGGCCGCGCACGACGCGCGAGGGCATCAGGATGTTGGGCTCGGACATCTCGATGATCTGGGGGGCGAGGGAGGAGACCTTCGCGGGGATGACCTTGGGCCCGGGGCCGACGGGTTCGACGAGCACGGCGTCCCCCGTGGAGAGGACCGCGGCGGAGTGTTCGGGCAGGAATCCGCGGACCCGGGAATTGGCGTTGTCCGAGATGCGCAGGATGGGTTCGCCCGCGGGCACCGCGGTCCCGGCGTGGCGGAAGATCTCGATCACGGTTCCGTCCATCGGCGCGGCCAGGCTGGCCAGGGCGGCGCGGCTGTCGGCGGCGGCCTTGATCTCGGCGGAGGAGTCGTGCGTCTCCTGGAGCGATTTGGCGGCCCAGTCCAGCAGGGTCTGGTAGGCGGAGATGGCCGCGGGGGTGCGCTCGACGGTGACCTTGAGGGCCTCGCTGCGGGCGCGGGTGGTGGCGAGGAGCTGCGGATCGGCGAGGCGCTTCTCGACCAGCGGTTCCAGCCGGGCCACCTCGGCCAGGAGCACCGCCAGTTCGGCACGGGCGCTTTCGGCCTGGGCCTCCAGCTCGCGGATGCGCGCGCCGGCCTCGTAGGCGGACTGCTGGTACTGGCGGGTCAGCCGGGCGGCGGACTCCGCCCCTCGCGCGCGGCCAGCGCGGCCTCGGCCCGGACCACCGACGCGTCCATGCGCACGACCACGTCCCCGGAGCGCACCGTCGCGCCGGGGGTGACGGGGATCTCGCGGATGAGGCCGTCCTCCACCGCGGCGATGTCGGCGGAGGCGGTTTCCACCACGCCGGGGAAGGCGGTGATGCCGCCGGCGTCCTCGTGCACCAGCCAGAAGGCCGCCAGCGCGAGCAGCCAGACCGCAAAGGTCCAGAGCGACTTCAGCCGGCTCCAGAGCACGCGCGGGTGGCGGCGCGGATTGCCGGCGGAGCGGGGCGGCGCGGGGGCGGGAGTGGGGGCGGCGCCCGCCATGTCAAATCTCCACCGTGGAGCGCTGCATCAGCAGGGTGACCTCGGAGATGTCCTCGACGGAGTGCAGCGCGTCGAGCAGGTCGGGCCGGTAGGACGGGTCGCGCAGGCGGACTTGGTACGCGTACTCGACAATCCCGCCCTGGGCGGACTCGCGCATGGCCACCAGGTGGCTGGAGGCGCAGAACTGGGCCAGGATCTTCTCCACCTCGCGGGCCTCGGGGGAGCCGGTGGGGAGGGTGTAGCGGAGCAGTCCCTCGTACTGGCGGCGGGAGGCGAAGGGCGAGGCGTTCAGGTAGACGGCGGCGAGGCAGAACACCCCGGTGCCCACGGTGGCGATCTCGAAGACCATCGCCCCGCAGGAGATGCCGATGGCCAGGGTGGCGAACAGGAAGATGATGTCGCGCGGGTCCCGCACCGGGGTGCGGAAGCGCACCATGGCCAGCGTGCCGAGCATGCCCAGTCCGCGGGCGGCGTTGTTGCCCACGGCCAGCAGGATGAGGCAGGTGACCAGGGAGCCCAGGACGAGGGTGTGGACGAAGGAGCGGGAGTAGCTGAAGCCGGCGAAGGTGCGGCGGTAGACCCAGGCAATGACACTGGACAGAACAAAGGAGAGCAGCAGGGCGGACAGGGCCTGCGAGAACTCGAGGGGGGCGCCGAGGGAAAGGGCTTTGATGAAGTCGCTCATGATGTTTGCCCGGGGATCACCCGAAGGCGGTCTCCGAGGATTCGGTGTAAGCCATTCCCGTGAAGAGCAGTTCCATGCGTATCGCGTTGTGATACTTGCAGTAACCCGCCCTCGTCAAGCTGAAGGTCTGGATCAAATCCTCGATCCAGGCCGGCACTTCGTCGTAGGATTTGATCTCCATGACGATGCCCGAAAAGGGGCGGTTGAGCACGGTGGCGGAATCGATGGACCACCAGGCGCCCCCCTGCGGCCAGAGGTCGTAGTCGCGGGTGGGCCGGTAGGTGATCCGCCGGTCGAAGGTGATGCGCGCGTAGTGGTCGTTGGCGCCGAAATACGATTCGCGGTGGTAGCGGATCAGCACCTTGGGTTCGCAGTTCAACTCGCGCAGGACGCGCAGGAACTCGTAGTAATTGGCGCGCTCGCCCTCGGACTTGAAGGGCAGGACGGAGTCGCCGCGCAGGTCGAAGAGGTGCCCGCCGTACAGTTCGACCGGGAGGGTGGTGCGGGTCTTGACGATGACGCCGCGGAACTTGCGCTTGATCTCGAGGTAGACCTTGTGGTGGTTGCGCTCGGTCCCGTAGGTGCGGATGCGCAGCTTGACCCGGTTGACGCTTTCCTCCTCCTTGGCGTGGTAGAAGGAGAGGTCGGGTGTGTCGAGCTGGAGGGTGGTGACGATGTATTCCGGGAACTCCCCGGAGCCGTTGGGGTCGGCCACGCACCAGGGTTTCAGGAATTCCCGGATCGCCGGCAACTGCGCGGGATGGATGACATACTTGGCCTCGTGGCGCTCCCAGGCCGTCTTGGCGCTGGTGATCTGGACCTTGGGGTCGGCGCTCATGTTCCGGCGGGACGCGCGGCAAATCAGCCGTTCGAGCCCGGGTCGGGGGCGGGGGGCTCCACCGGGGCCGCGGCGGGACTTTCCGGCGGGGCGTCCGCGGTCGGCGCGGTTTCCGCCACTCCGGGAGCCACGGCCGTCTCTTCCGCGGCGGGGTCCGCGGAGCCGGCGTCCCCGGCGGACTCATCCTGGGACTCTTCGGATGATTCGGCGGAGGCCTTGCCCGGTCCCTGGGCCGGACGGGGGCGGGGGAGTTCGTAGCTGGCGTCGGCGAACTCGAGGACGTGGCCCTTCTCCAGCAGCCAGCGCAGGTGCGTGGCCAGACTGCCCGATTCCGGCGAATCCTTGGCCGCCCCGGGGTGCAGGCCCTCCAGGATGGCGTCGCGCTTGCTGCCGGGGTTGGCGGCGAGGAACTCCAGCACCGCCTTGATCGGCCCGGTGACCTGCGCGGCGTCGAGCGGCGCGGGCGCCGCGGCCGCGACGTGCTGCCGGCCGCCGCGGGCCTTGAAGAAGTGCAGTCCCATGTGCTTGAGGGCGGGGCGCAGGGCGAGCAGGATCGAGAACGGACGCGCCTGTTCGCGCTCCAGGCACTCGCGGAGCTGGCGGGAGAGGATGGGATCCGTCACCGCCATCGCCGCGCGCATGGGCGCGATGATGCGGCGGGCCTCGGTGACCAGCCCGGGCAGGTGCTTCGTGCGGAAGGCGTGCTCGGCCTCGCGGCGGGTCAGCGTCTTTTCCTCCGCGCCCTTCTCGCCGTACTTCACCACCTTGGTCTGCGACTGCTTCCAGGCCTCGACCGACTCCGGCTCGTGCATCATGATCACGCGGCGCTTGTAGTCCTCCAGCGGGATCTCGGGACAGCGTTCCGCGCGGATGCGCTCCACCGCCTCGGCGTACGAGTGGTGGTTCGGGGGGCCGAGCAGCTCGCCGGTGATGCCGCACTTGGCGACGCAGGTGAACTTGCCGGTCGGCGCGGGAATCTCCACCTCGGCCGTCTCGTAATACTCGGACAGGCCGGTGCGCAGGATGCCGGCCTCGGCCTCCGCGCGGTCGAGATAAAAAGCGGCGCCGCCCTTGACCTGGTGGAACACGACCGCCTGCTCCGGCGGCGTCCCTTCGCGCGGGTGGATCTTCACCTGCAGCGCGTCGGGGTGCGCGAGAAAGCGCAGCGCGATGTCGTCCAGCGTCACCGCCTGGCACGACTTGCGGATGATGTTGACGATCTTGTTGAGGGTCGTGCGCTCGGGCAGGAAGTCGATGCGCACCGGCAGGCGCGGGGGCGGGCGGTGGCCGCCGCGGAATTCGCCCCGGCCGCCGCGAAACTCACGGGGAGGCCCGCGGTCTTCGCGCACGGGTCCGCCGGAGGGAGGGCCGCTGAAACGGGGGGCGCCCGCGGGGGCGTCGCGCCGCGGGGGGCCGCCCGGACCGTCGCGGCGGGGACCGCCACCCGGGCCGTCACGTCGCGGCGGACCGTCGCGGCGGGGACCGCCACCCCCGCCGGGGCCGCGGCCGGAGTCACGACGGGGGCCGCCCCGGTCGCCGCCGCCGCGGCTGCGACGGTCGTCGCGATAGTCGCGGCCTTCGAACGTCTGCCACTTGTCCGGGGAGTCGCCGCCGTCGCGCGCCCAACTGGGTGCGAGCTGGAAGCTTGACATCAGGTCGTCCAGTCCGCCCGCGAGCGAGTTGTCCGACGCGGGGGCCGCGGGTTCCTCCGGAATGCCGGCCGCGGCGGGCCGCGGCTCCGTTTGCGCGGGGATGGACTCGGGGGACATGGGGTTCGATTCTGGTTCTGACATGGACCTGCCTGCGGGAAGTGAAAGGGCCGTTTGCCATAAGGATAAGGCAAGACAATACAATTCCGATGATCTCCCTCCTCCCTCCGGTGCGCCGGAAACCGACCTCCGGCCTCCGGGAGGCGCTCGAACCGTCCGGATGCGCGGCGCGAAACCGGGACTCCGGGTGATTAAAATCCCTGATTCACCGTCGAAAACGACCAACCCCAAGGCCCCCATGAAACGTCTCCCCTTCGCCGTGTCCGCCGCCTGCTTGACGGCAGCCCTTTGCGGGGCGTCCGCGCAGACCACCGTCTGGTTCGACCGCCCGGCCCCGTCCTTCCACCAGTCCTCCCTCGTCGGCAACGGACGCCTGGGCGCGATGGACTTCGGCGGAACCGCCGTCGACCGCATCGTGCTGAACGAGTCGACGATGTGGTCCGGCGGCCCGTACGACGCCAACCGTGCCGACGCCCATGAATGCCTCCCGGAGGCGCGCGCCAAACTCTTCGCCGGCGACATCGCCGGGGCCGAGGCCCTGCTGAAGAAGAACTTCTCCTACCCCGAGGGCGTGCGCGGCTGGTGGGACGAAAACCAGTTCGGCTGCTACCAGATCCTCTGCGACCTCACCCTGCGCACCCCGGCGAAGGGCGATTCCCTCCTCGTCACCTCGCCCAGCGGCCACGCCTCCGGCGACATCCTCGCCCGGGCCAACGAGACCCGCTACGACGGCCTCGCCCCCGACCCCGGCGTCGCCGTGGACGACCACTCCGTCCTCGGCAGCTTCGACGGCGAGGCGAAGACCAAGTGGTGCGTGCAGAACGCCGGCCCCTCGGTGAGCTGGCAGATCGAGCTGCCCAAACCCGCCCGCGTCACCGGTTACACGCTCACCAGCGCCGACGACACGCCCGCCCGCGATCCGCGCGAATGGGTGCTGGAGGGATCGGACGACGGCGCCGCCTGGACCGCGCTCGACCGCCAGAAGCTGGCCGGCCCGTTCGAAAAACGCTTCGAGTCCCGGACCTTCCCCGTCGCCGCCCCCGCGGAACACCGCTTCTACCGGCTCACCTTCAACACCACGCACGACAACTATTTCCAGATCGGCGAAATCGCCCTCGCCGGCGTCAACGCCCGCCCGGAAGCAGCGGCGCCCGCCGACTACCGCCGCGAACTCGACCTCATGACCGGCCTCGCCGTCACCCGCTACAGCGCCGGCGGGGCGACGATCACGCGCGAACTCGTGGCCTCGAAGCCCGGCGAAGTCCTCGCCCTGCGCGTCTCCGCCTCGAAACCCGGCGCCCTCACCTTCACCGCCGCGCTCTCGCGCAAGCAGAACGCCGCCACCCGCGCCGACGGCGTCGTGCAGGTGCTCGAAGGGCAGCTCCCGTTCAACAAGCCCGGCGGCGGCGGCGAGGGCACGCGCTACCTGGTCCTGCTGGGCGCGACCGCCAAAGGCGGCAAACTCGCCGCCACCGACAAGGGGGTCTCCGTCGAGGGGGCCGACGAGGTCACCTTCATCGTTTCCGCCGGGACCAGCCTGCTCGATCCGGGCTTCGCCGCCCGCGCGCGCCAGCGCCTCGACGCCGCGCTGGCCCAGCCGTTCACCACCCTCCGCGACGCCGCCATCGCCGATCACCGCTCGCTCATGGGCCGCTGCGAACTCACCCTGCCCGCCGGCCCCAACGCCGCGCTGCCCACGCCCGAACGGGTGGCGAAGAACGAGGCCGCGCCCGATCCCTCCCTCGCCGCGCTCTACTTCCAGTTCGGCCGCTACCTGATGGTCTGCGGCTCCCGCCCCGACTCGCCCCTGCCCAACAACCTGCAGGGCATCTGGGCCGAGGAATATTCGACCCCGTGGCGCGGCGATTTCCACAGCAACATCAACCTGCAGATGAACTACTGGCCCGCCGAGGTCACCGGCCTGGGCGACTGCCACCTGCCGCTGCTGCGCTTCATCGAGGGGGTCGCCGCCGAGGGCGCCCGCGCCGCCAAGGCCTACTACAACGCCCCCGGCTGGACCGCCTACCACACCCAGAATCCCTGGTTCGAGGCCGCCCCCAGCTACCTGCCCGCCACCGCCGGCCCCACCTGCGGCGCCTGGCTCGCCACCCACCTCTGGACCCACTACCAGTTCACGCTCGACCGC